>NZ_JAVDWB010000002.1:0-722205 GCF_031457155.1 Croceicoccus sp. BE223 | reverse complement strand
CCGGCATCGGTCACGACGATGCCGTAGGCCGACGATTCACCCATGTCGGTCGTGGCCGAAACCTCGATCGAGCCGGTGTTGGTCAGCGTGACGTCGGCCACCGCCGCTTCGATCAGGATGCCGGTAGCCGTTGCGGCGTTGTTGGCGGTCGTCGAAACAACCGTTTCAGCCGTGCCCGTGCCGGTCGTGTAGACCGTCAGGTCGCCGCCGAGCGCGGTCGCCGAAACCGTCAGCGAGCCGTCGTTGACGATCTCGCCCGACAGCACGCCGGCGGTCTGGAAGCCTTCGACCGTCGAGCCGAAGCCGCCGTCAATCTCCATGCCCAACGCATAGGCATCGCCATTCCCGTCGACATCGGCCGTGACGGTGAAGTCACCCGTGTTCGATACGTCGATCATGCCGTTGTTGCCGCCTGCGTCGAGCGAGTAGCCCAGCGCTTCGGCGTTAGCATAACCCGGCGCAGTGCCGGTGGTGGTCACGACCGAAGTGCCGCCGCTCGTCGTGGTAGTAACGACCGCCGTCTCCGAGGTCATGAAGCTCGCCGCCGCAGACGCACTTACCGTGAACGAACCATCGTTGGCAAAGGTGAACGAAGGATCAATGCCGTCTGCTTCCTGGTCCACGCCAGTCGCGTAGGCGTAGGCACCGACTTCGCTGTTGTCCAAACCGCCCATGGCAGTCGCCACCGCGTCAGCCGAGAAGTCGCCGCCATTGTAGAACGAAACGCTGGCCGCACCTTCACCGGCTTCCGCATACTGACCCACGCCGATTACGCCAGCGCTTGCACCAGCCGCATCGCCTTCGGCCATAGCGTCGGCCGCGAAGGCCATCGTGCCGCTGTTCGAAAGCGAAACCAAAGCCGACGAGCCTGAAGCGCTCTGCTCGACACCGAAGACAGAAGCGTTGGCCGACGCGTAGCTGTCGGCAAGAGCCGAAGCGCTCGCGGTCATGTCGACGGAACCATTGTTCACGAGGGACACGCTCGCAATGTCCGCAAAGTCGCCCTCTGCAAACTGGGCGATGCCCGCGCCACCTTCGATGCCAATGTAGGCACCGGCAGAAGCCGACCCGGCATCACCAGCTTCGTTTGTCGCGGTTGCAGTCGCGGTCGATGAGATCGCAATCGAACCATCGTTGGTGATCGTCGCGCTGGCTTCGCCGTCTTCGCTGCCGACGGCCTGAACGACACCGTAGTAGGTGTAATTCAACGCGCTCGCGCCACCAGCGGCGGCCGTGGCTGTTGCCGTGGCCATACCGTCGATCGAGATCGTCGCATCTTCGGCATTGGTCAGGTCGACCGAAGCATTCCCGCTCAGGGCGTCGAGCACCTCAGTCGACGATTCGGCAAGCTGAACGACACCAGCAAAAACGCCAGACATTGCGTAGCCGGTCGAACCGGTCGCCGTCGCCGAAGTGCTGAGCGCGATATCACCCGCGTTGGAGAGAGTGCCCGTCGCGTCGCCATCGGCGTTGGTTTCCTGATAGACGCCGAAGTAGATACCGGCACTACCATTGGCCGCTTCACCTACCGTGCCTACCGCATCGATGCTGGCGGTAACCGCCATCGATCCAGTATTCTCGATGCTCTGCGTCGCATCACCGGTGGCGCTGCCAAACTGGGCGAAACCGTTCTGGATTTGCGCGACGTTGCTGCCCGGCGCGTCTGCGGTCGCGATCGCGTAAACCTCGTAGTCGCCTTCGTTGACGAGGCTGAGATCGAGGTCGCCAGCCGTGGCGTTAGCCGACTGCTGCACCCAGCCAGTGGCTTGGCTGCTCACTACCGCGCTGGCATTGCCGCCATCGGTGTCCTCGACACCGGACGAACCGGCATCCAGAATGGTCTCGGTCGTGTCGTCGAGATCGGTCAGGACGAGAGTGTCGTCGATGGTGACTGCATCAACCAGGATGCCGTCGAGCGGTCCGGGGACAACCTGGGCAAGGCCAGGTGCCGCGATACCGATGGCGAGAGTCGATGCACCAAGCACCAACATGCGCTTATTCATTGCCATTTGTTCCCCCAAATTGGCGTTATGCTCGACCTAAATGATCCACAGGGGCCATTCGGTCAAACAAAATTCCAAGATATGCACACGGGATTGCCTCCCGAAGAGCATGTCTGTGGCGATTGATGGACAGATCAGGATGCTGCCCGACTGGATTGTGGCCACCGCCCCACGGCGTGGAGCAGGAGGCCGTACGCTGCAAATTCGTCTGTGCCTGCCTTGTCTTCCCTAAGTTTGAACCGTCATGAAACCGCGAGGACGATGCCGAGCACCGCCAGTATCAAACCGCTTGCAATCAACGTCTTGTGCCGACCGCCCTCGGCGCGACGCAGGCCATCCACGCCCATGAGGATCACGTAGAGGCCGATGGTGGCGAACACGATCCCGAGCAGGAGGAACGTCAAGTGCATCGGCCAAGGCTATCGGCAGCCTTGCCGGCAAGCAAGCAAGGGGAAACCCTTTCGCAACCGTTACGGACATTGTCATAAATGCGTTCACGCCGCGTCCGACAGCGAACCGGTCGAACGGCGCCTGGCTGCCGCTTCCGCCGCCGGTGGCCAGCCTGTCAGCCGGTCGCTCGCGGAGCGGTCCTCGGGCGGCCTGAACCACTTGTGGCGATCTTCGTTGAACGGGCGCCCGTCGCTCAATTCCTCGGCATTGACGGGGTAGGAGATCAGGTAGCCCTGGATCTGGGTGATTCCTTCGCTACGCAGCCAGTCGAGCTGGCTTTCGCGTTCCACCCCTTCGGCCACGGTCGACATGCCGAGCGCGCCGGCCAGCTGGGTGACGGCGCGCACGATCGCCTGGCAGTCTTCCCGCTCCTCGATATCTTCGACGAAGCACTTGTCGATCTTGATCTTGTCGAAGGGAAAGCTGCGCAGGTAGTTGAGCGAGGAATAGCCCGTGCCGAAATCGTCGAGCGCGATGCGGATGCCCATGCTGCGCAGTTCGTGCAGCATGGCGACGTTGCGCGCGCTGTCGTGCATCAGCATGTTCTCGGTGATCTCGAGTTCGATCCGGTCCGGAGCGATCCCGGTGCTGCGGATCGCTTCCGTGATCGTGGGCAGCAGGCGGGGCGAACGCATCTGCAGCGGCGAGAGGTTGATCGCCACCCGCTCTCCCTCCGGCCAGCCGGCCGCTTCGTGGATCGCGTTGCGGATGATCCATTCGCCGAGCGCGACGATGAGCCCGCTGTCTTCGGCAAGGGGGATGAATTCGCCGGGCATGACCACGCCCCAGATCGGGCTCTGCCAGCGGACCAGCGTCTCGAAGCCCACTGTCTTCCTTTGTGCCAGATCGTAAAGCGGCTGGTAGTGCAGCGTGAACTCGTCGTTCTGGATCGCGGTCTTGAGGTCCGCTTCGAGCTGGGCGCGCTCGCGGTCGCGCTCCTCGAGCCAGGGTTCGAACTCGGCATGGGTGCCGCGGCCCAGCGCCTTGGCGGCGTAGAGCGCGAGATCGGCCTGGCGCAGCAGGTCGTCGGGCCCGATCTTCTGCCCGTCGCGCGGCGGCTGGACATGGGCGATGCCGATGCTGGTTCCGGTCTGCAGCTTCTGGTCATCGATCATGAACGGCTTTTCCATCGCATCGATGATGCGCTGGGCGATGGCCACCGCATCGGACGGGTCGCCAAGCCGGGTCAGCAGGATCGCGAACTCGTCACCCCCCAGGCGCGCGACGAGATCGTGCGCCTTGACCGAGGACGACAGGCGCATCGCCGTTTCGGTGAGCAGCCGATCGCCGGTGGAATGGCCCCAAGTGTCGTTGATCTGCTTGAAGTGGTCGAGATCGAGGTAGAGCAGGGCGAGGCGACCCTTCGCCTGCTTGCGTTCCAGCACCTCGCGCAGGGTCTCGCCGAACAGGAAGCGGTTGGCGATGCCGGTCAGCATGTCGTGGTGCGCCATGAAGTTCATGCGCTCGACCGCCTGGCGCGTGTCAGTGGTGTCGCGGGCCACGCCGTGCATGGTGCCGTCGTCCCAGCAATTGGCCGACAGCGACCACCAGCGCGTCTCGCCGTTGGCGACGAGGCTGATCGACAGGTCGCGGAACGGCTGGCGCACCAGCAGCCGGTGAGCCAGCAGCTCGCGCGCCGGGCCGGGTTCGAAGAGGGTGACGAACTCGCGGCCCTCCAGCTCGCGCGGGTCGACGCCCGCCGCCTCGCCGAAGCGGTCGCAGACCTCGACGAGGCAGGCGCCCCGGTCGACCTGCCACAGCCAGTCGGCGCTCTGCGCTTCGTAGTCGTGAAGCAGGAGCTGGATCGTTTCCGCGCTCTCGGCCAGTTCGGCCTCGCCCTCGAACTTGCGGCGATAGAGGCGCGCATCGTCGGCGATGCCGCGGAACAGGACCAGCGACAACGCGCCGATCAGACTGAACGAGACGATCTCGACATGGCCGAGGATCGCGAAGCTGATGGCGGCGCCGGTCAGCGCCATCGTCGCGACGAAGACCGCGCAGAGCTGCGGGAGCGCGCGGTAGTAGATCAGCGACGCGGTGATGACGCCTGCGGCCATCACGCTGAGGAGGTAGAGTTCGGTGCCTTGCGCGAACATCGCGAACATGAACAGGCCGACGCCCCAGCCGAGGCTGTCGGCCACGCCGAGCGCGACCATGCGGAAACGCTGGCGGCGGAAATAGTCGAGGTCGATGGTGTCGGGCGTGAAGCGGCGCACCACTTCGACCCGCAGCAGGCTGACCAACAGCATGTAGCCCAGCCAGGCGAACTGCAGCAGCACGCCCGCCCCGCCCAACCGGATGACGCAGGTCACGAACGCGCCGAACGCAGAGGTCGCCGCCGCGAGCTGGCCGCGCTCCGCATAGTCCTGCAAGCGCCGCATCAACAGATAGTCGCTGCGTGCGAAAAGGGCGGCCTGCCTACCTCCCATGCGCTTATGCCACCCCTTTCACCATAACCATGGGGCCAGACGCTACCGGGCAGTCGTAAATCTAAGGTGAATCATCGCCCCACGAGTGCCAGTTTGGGACAGCGGCCTTTCTGCGCGGCCTGGCGAGCAACGAAAAACCCCGCCGGAAGCGATCCGGCGGGGTCTCTCGTCGTCGGATGGATCGAGCTTGCGGCTCAGTCCTCGTCGGTTTCCTCGAGGCTGCCGTCATGGTCGGCGGCTTCGGGGTTCAGGTAGTCGCCGGCATCGGCATCAAGGCCGTGGGTCTCACCCTCGACCGCGGCCAGCGGATCGTCGCCGATCGCCGCTTCCGGGCCCTGGGCCAGTTCGGCGGCATGCTCTTCCTCGGCACTGTCCGCTGCGATCAGCGCTTCCTGCATCTTGCGATACTGGGCGCGCAGCGCGGCATCGCGGCTGGAGGCGGCGACGCGGACGCGGTTCATGCCCGCGCCGGTGCCGGCGGGGATGAGACGACCGACGATCACGTTTTCCTTCAGGCCGATCAGCGAATCGCGCTTGCCCTCGACCGCGGCCTGCGTGAGCACGCGCGTGGTTTCCTGGAACGAGGCGGCCGAGATGAACGAGCGGGTCTGGAGCGACGCCTTGGTGATGCCGAGCAGCACCGGCTTGCCTTCGGCCGGGGTCTGGTTCGGCTTCAGCTTGGCGTTGTACTCCATCATCTCTTCGTAATCGACCTGCTCACCGGGCAGCAGCGTGGTGTCGCCGCCGTTGGTGATCTCGACCTTCTGCAGCATCTGGCGAACGATCACCTCGATGTGCTTGTCGTTGATCTTCACGCCCTGCAAGCGATAAACTTCCTGGATCTCGTTGACGAGATATTCGGCCAGCGCCTCGACGCCGAGCACCTCGAGGATGTCGTGCGGATCGGGGCTACCCGAGATCAGGTTGTCGCCCTTCTTGACGAAGTCGCCTTCCTGGACGTCGATCACCTTCGACTTGGGGATCAGGTATTCCACCGGATCGCCCTCTTCCGGGATGATCGCGATCTTGCGCTTGGCCTTGTAGTCGCGAACGAACTCGACCCGGCCCGAGACCTTGGCGATGACCGCGTTGTCCTTCGGCTTGCGGGCCTCGAACAGCTCGGCGACACGCGGCAGACCGCCGGTGATGTCGCGGGTCTTGGCCGCTTCGCGCGAGGCACGGGCAAGGATGTCGCCCGCCTGCACTTCCTGACCGTCGTCGACCGACAGGGTCGTGCCCGGCGCCAGCATGTAGCGCGCAGCCTCGGTCTCATCGCCGGCCTGGCCGAGAAGGGTGATGCGCGGACGCAGGTCCTCCTTCTTCGAACGGCCCGCCGAGCGATACTCGATGACGACGCGCTGGGCGATGCCGGTGGCCTCGTCGACGCGCTCTTCCAGGGTCTTGTTCTCGGCAAGGTCCTGGTACTTCACGACGCCCGACTGCTCGGTGATGATCGGCAGGGTGAACGGATCCCATTCGGCCATGCGGTCGCCCTGCTTCACCTGAGCGCCATCCTCGAACATGATGACGGTGCCGTAGGGGACGCGGTGCATCTCGCGCTCGCGCCCTTCGGCGTCGATGACGAGGATCTCGCCGCTGCGGGCCATCGACAGGCGACGACCGCGCTTGTCGACGATGGTCGGCATGTCGCGATAGACGATCTTGCCGTCCGAAACCGCCTCGAGGTGCGAGGTTTCGTTGAGCTGCGCCGCGCCGCCGATGTGGAAGGTCCGCATCGTCAGCTGGGTGCCGGGCTCGCCGATCGACTGCGCCGCGATGACACCGACGGCTTCGCCGATGTTCACCGGCGTACCGCGGGCAAGGTCACGCCCGTAGCACTTGCCGCAGACGCCCTGCTGCGCTTCGCAGACCAGCGGCGAACGGATCTTCGCCACCTGCGATTCGGCTTCCTCGATCACCTTGATCGCCGCTTCGTCGAGCAGGTCGCCGGCCTTGGCCAGCACTTCGCCCGTCTTGGCGTGGACCAGGTCCTCAGCCAGGGTGCGGCCCAGGATGCGCTCGCCCAGCGACGCGATGGTCGAGCCGCCCTGCACGATCGCGCGCATTTCGAGCGCGTTCTGCGTGCCGCAGTCCTCCTCGACGATGACGCAGTCCTGTGACACGTCGACCAGGCGGCGGGTCAGGTAGCCCGAGTTCGCGGTCTTCAGCGCGGTGTCCGCGAGACCCTTGCGGGCACCGTGGGTCGAGTTGAAGTATTCGAGGACGGTCAGGCCTTCCTTGAAATTCGAGATGATCGGCGTCTCGATGATCTCGCCCGAAGGCTTGGCCATCAAGCCGCGCATGCCGGCGAGCTGCTTCATCTGCGCCGGCGAACCACGCGCGCCCGAATGGCTCATCATGTAGATCGAGTTGATCGGCTTCATCCGGCCGGTCTCCTCGTCCACCGGCTGCGCCTTGATCTCGTCCATCATGGCGGCCGCGACCTGGTCGCCGCAACGGCTCCAGGCGTCGATCGCCTTGTTGTACTTCTCCTGCCAGGTGATCAGGCCTTCCTGGTACTGCTGTTCGTACTCGGCGACCTGGGCCTTGGTCTCGGCGATCATCCCTTCCTTGCTGTCGGGGATGATCATGTCGTCCTTGCCGAACGAGATGCCGGCGCGGCAGGCGTGGCGGAAGCCGAGCACCATGATCGCGTCGGCGAACAGGACCGTGTCCTTCTGGCCGGTGTGGCGATAGACTTCGTCGATGACGTCGCCGATGTCCTTCTTGGTGAGAAGGCGGTTGACCACCGCGAAGGGCACCTTGTGGCTCTTGGGCAGGCATTCAGCGATCAGCATCCGGCCCGGCGTCGTTTCGACGCGGGCGGTGTACTCGTTGCCGTTCTCGTCGGTCTGCGGCACGCGGGCCGTGATCTTCGAGTGCAGCGTGACCGCGCCGATCTGCAGCGCCTGGTGCACTTCGGCCATGTCGGCAAACGCCATGCCCTGGCCCGGCTCGTTCTCCAGCTCCATCGACAGGTAGTAGAGGCCCAGCACCATGTCCTGCGAAGGCACGATGATCGGCTTGCCGTTGGCGGGCGACAGGATGTTGTTGGTGCTCATCATCAGCACGCGCGCTTCGAGCTGGGCTTCCAGCGAGAGCGGCACGTGGACGGCCATCTGGTCACCGTCGAAGTCGGCGTTGAAGGCCGAGCAGACGAGCGGGTGCAGCTGGATCGCCTTGCCCTCGATCAGCACCGGCTCGAACGCCTGGATGCCGAGGCGGTGCAGCGTGGGCGCGCGGTTGAGCAGCACGGGGTGTTCGCGGATCACCTCATCGAGGATGTCCCAGACTTCCTTGCGCTCCTTCTCGACCCACTTCTTGGCCTGCTTCAGGGTCATCGACAGACCCTTGGCGTCCAGACGCGCGTAGATGAACGGCTTGAACAGTTCGAGCGCCATCTTCTTGGGCAGGCCGCACTGGTGCAGCTTCAATTCCGGGCCGGTCACGATGACCGAACGGCCCGAATAGTCGACGCGCTTGCCGAGCAGGTTCTGGCGGAACCGGCCCTGCTTGCCCTTCAGCATGTCAGACAGCGACTTCAGCGGACGCTTGTTGGCGCCGGTGATGACGCGGCCGCGGCGGCCGTTGTCGAACAGGGCGTCGACCGCTTCTTGCAGCATGCGCTTTTCGTTGCGGACGATGATGTCCGGCGCGCGCAGTTCCATCAGCCGCTTCAGGCGGTTGTTGCGGTTGATGACGCGGCGGTAGAGATCATTGAGGTCCGACGTCGCGAAGCGGCCGCCATCGAGCGGCACCAGCGGGCGCAGTTCGGGCGGGATGACCGGCACGACGTCGAGGATCATCCATTCCGGGCGGTTGCCGGAATCGATGAAGCTTTCCACGACCTTGAGGCGCTTGATGATCTTCTTGGGCTTCAGCTCGGACTTGGTCGTCGCCAGTTCCTCGAGCAGGGCGTCACGCTCTGCCTCGAGGTCGAGTTCCATGAGCATGGTCTTCACCGCCTCGGCGCCGATGCCGGCGCTGAACGCGTCCTCGCCGTACTCGTCCTGCGCGTCGAGCAGCTCGTCCTCGGTCAGGAGCTGGTACTTTTCCATCGCGGTGAGGCCCGGCTCGATCACGACGTAGCTCTCGAAATAGAGCACGCGCTCGAGCTGCTTGAGCTGCATGTCGAGCAGCAGGCCGATGCGCGAAGGCAGCGACTTCAGGAACCAGATGTGCGCGACCGGCGCGGCCAGCTCGATGTGGCCCATGCGCTCGCGGCGCACCTTGGTGACGGTGACTTCCACACCGCACTTCTCGCACACGACGCCCTTGTACTTCATGCGCTTGTACTTGCCGCACAGGCACTCGTAGTCCTTCACGGGGCCGAAGATGCGCGCGCAGAACAGGCCGTCACGTTCGGGCTTGAACGTGCGGTAGTTGATCGTCTCGGGCTTCTTGATCTCGCCGAACGACCACGAACGGATGCGCTCGGGCGAGGCAAGGCCGATCTGGATCTGGTCGAACGTCTCGGCCTTGGCGACCGGGTTGGCGAATTTGGTCAGTTCGTTCATTTCTCGTTCCTCACCAGGAGGGAAAATTCATGCTCTGGGGCAGGCGGGAGGCCGGTCGGCGGGGCGGCACGCAAAAATGCCACCCGCGCCCCCTTATTCCGCCGCTTCGGCCAGGCCGTCCTCGTCGCTGTCGTCGGTCAGCGAGGACAGTTCGACGTTGAGGCCCAGCGAGCGCATTTCCTTCACCAGCACGTTGAAGCTTTCGGGAATGCCGGCCTCGAAGGTGTCGTCGCCCTTGACGATCGCCTCGTAAACCTTGGTGCGGCCGACGACGTCGTCCGACTTCACCGTCAGCATTTCCTGCAGCGTGTAGGCGGCGCCGTAGGCCTGGAGCGCCCAGACCTCCATTTCGCCGAAACGCTGGCCGCCGAACTGCGCCTTGCCGCCCAGCGGCTGCTGGGTGACGAGCGAGTAGGGGCCGATCGAGCGCGCGTGGATCTTGTCGTCGACGAGGTGGTGAAGCTTCAGCATGTAGATGATGCCCACGGTCACCTTGCGGTCGAACGCCTCGCCGGTGCGGCCGTCGTACAGCGTCGACTGGCCCGACGACGCGTAGCCCGCCTTCAGCAGCATGTCGGTGACGTCGCTTTCGCGCGCGCCGTCGAACACCGGGGTGCCCATCGGAACGCCGCGACGCACGTTGTGCGCCAGCTCGTAGATCTCGGCCGAGGTGCGACCCTCGATGTCCTCGACGTAGTTGTCGCCGTAGACGTCCTTCAGCTTATCGACCAGCGCCGCCGGCGGCGGGCCCGCCTGCGGATCGGGGTTCTCGGCACGCCACTCGTCGAGCATGTCGCCAATCTGCATGCCGAGCCCGCGCGCGGCGAAGCCGAGGTGCGTTTCGAAGATCTGGCCGACGTTCATGCGCGACGGCACGCCGAGCGGGTTCAGCACGAGGTCGACCGGGGTGCCGTCCTCGAGGAAGGGCATGTCCTCGGCCGGAAGGATCCGGCTGATGACGCCCTTGTTGCCGTGACGGCCGGCCATCTTGTCGCCCGGCTGCAGCTTGCGCTTCACCGCGACAAACACCTTGACCATCTTGAGCACGCCCGGAGCCAGTTCGTCACCACGCTCGAGCTTCTCCTTGCGGTCCTCGAACTTGGCGTTGATGGCCTTCACGGCCTCGTCGTACTGCTCCTTCACTGCCTCGATCTGCGACTGGCGGTTGTCGTCCGCCACCGCGAACTTGAACCACTCGTGCCGGTCGATGCCGTCGAGCACCTCGTCGGTGATCTCGTCGCCCTTCTTGGCGGGCTTGGGCGCGGCGCTGGCGGTCTGGCCGATCAGCATGTCGCGCAGGCGGTTGTAGGTCGCGCGATTGAGAATTGCGCGCTCGTCCTCGCGGTCCTTGGCGAGGCGTTCGATTTCCTCGTTCTGGATGGCGCGGGTACGGTCGTCCACCTCGATGCCGTGGCGGTTGAAGACGCGCACGTCGACGATCGTGCCCGAAACGCCCGGCGGCAGGCGGAGCGAGGTGTCGCGCACGTCGCTGGCCTTCTCGCCGAAGATGGCGCGCAGGAGCTTTTCCTCCGGCGTCATCGGGCTCTCGCCCTTCGGCGTGATCTTGCCGACAAGGATGTCGCCCGGGTGCACTTCGGCACCGATGTAGACGATGCCCGCCTCGTCGAGGTTGCGAAGCGCTTCCTCGCCGACGTTGGGGATGTCGCGGGTGATGTCCTCGGGCCCGAGCTTGGTGTCGCGAGCCATGACTTCGAACTCGTCGATGTGGATCGAGGTGAACACGTCGTCCTTGACGATGCGCTCGCTGATCAGGATCGAGTCCTCGTAGTTGTAGCCGTTCCAGGGCATGAACGCGACGAGGCTGTTGCGGCCCAGTGCGAGTTCGCCAAGGTCGGTCGACGGACCGTCGGCGATGATGTCGCCGGCCTGCACCACTTCGCCCACCTTCACAAGCGGACGCTGGTTGATGCAGGTCGACTGGTTCGAACGCTCGAACTTCTGAAGGCGATAGATGTCGACGCCCGACTGGCCGGGTTCGACGTCGCCGATCGCGCGGATGACGATACGCGTCGCATCGACCTGGTCGACGACGCCGCCACGGCGGGCCGAGATCGCCGCGCCCGAATCGCGCGCCACGGTCTCTTCCATGCCGGTGCCGACCCACGGTGCCTCAGCCTTGACCAGCGGCACCGCCTGGCGTTGCATGTTCGAGCCCATCAGCGCGCGGTTGGCGTCGTCGTTTTCCAGGAACGGGATCAGCGAGGCCGCGACCGAGACGAGCTGCTTGGGCGACACGTCCATCAGCGTCACCTGCTCGGACGGGCTCATCACGAATTCGCCGTTCTGGCGGGCCGAGACGAGATCCTCGACGAAAGTGCCTTCCTCGGTGAGGTCGGCCGACGCCTGCGCGACGGTGTTCTTCTGTTCTTCCATGGCCGACAGGTACTGGACCTCGCCGGTCACCTTGCCGTCGATCACCTTGCGGTACGGCGTCTCGATGAAGCCGTACTTATTGACGCGGGCGAAAGTCGACAGCGAGTTGATCAGGCCGATGTTCGGGCCTTCCGGCGTCTCGATCGGGCAGATGCGGCCGTAATGGGTCGGATGGACGTCGCGGACTTCGAAGCCGGCGCGCTCACGGGTCAGACCGCCGGGGCCGAGCGCCGAGACGCGGCGCTTGTGGGTGACTTCCGACAGCGGGTTGGTCTGGTCCATGAACTGCGACAGCTGCGAGGAACCGAAGAATTCCCGAACGGCGGCCACGGCGGGCTTCGCGTTGATGAGGTCGTTCGGCATTACCGTCGACACGTCGACGCTGCTCATGCGCTCCTTCACCGCGCGCTCCATGCGCAGCAGGCCGACGCGGTACTGGTTCTCCAGCAGCTCGCCCACCGAACGGACGCGGCGGTTGGCGAGGTTGTCGATGTCGTCGACTTCGCCCTTGCCGTCCTTGAGGTCGACCAGTTCCTTGACGACCGCGAGGATATCCTCGGTGCGCAGCGTGGTGATCGTGTCCGCCGCGTCGAGGCCGAGGCGCATGTTGAGCTTGACGCGGCCCACGGCCGACAGGTCGTAACGCTCGCCGTCGAAGAACAGGCCTTCGAACAGCGCTTCGGCGGTTTCCTTCGTCGGCGGTTCGCCCGGGCGCATGACCTTGTAAATCGCTTCAAGGCCCATGTCGCGGTTCTCGGCCTTGTCCGCCTGCATGGTGTTGCGGATCCACGGGCCGGTGTTGACGTGGTCGATGTCGAGCAGTTCGAGCCGGTCGACGCCCGCCTTGTCTAGCGCCTCGAGGTTGTCGGGCGACACTTCGTCACCGGCCTCGATCCAGATACGGCCGGTCGATTCGTCGATCATGTCCTTGGCGGCATACCGGCCGAAGATCTCCTCGGTCGGGATCAGCAGTTCGGCGAGGCCGTCCTTGCCGGCCTTGTTGGCGGCGCGCGGGCTGATCTTGGTGCCGGCGGGGAACACGACTTCGCCGCTGGCCGCATCGACGATGTCGAACGCGGGCTTCTGGCCGCGCCAGGCTTCCACGGTGAAGGGAATCTTCCACCCGTTCTCGGCCCGCTGCCACACGACGGTGTTGTAGAAGTGGTCGAGGATCTGCTCGCCGTCGAGGCCGAGCGCATAGAGCAGCGCCGTCACCGGCAGCTTGCGCTTGCGGTCGATGCGGACGTTGATGATGTCCTTGGCGTCGAACTCGAAGTCGAGCCACGAACCGCGGTACGGGATCACGCGGGCAGCGAAGAGATACTTGCCCGACGAGTGGGTCTTGCCGCGGTCATGGTCGAACAGGACGCCCGGCGAACGATGCATCTGCGACACGATGACACGCTCGGTGCCGTTGACGATGAAGGTGCCGTTCTCGGTCATGAGCGGCATGTCGCCCATGTAGACGTCCTGCTCCTTGATATCGAGGACCGAACGGGCCTCGGTATCGGGATCGATCTCGAACACGATCAGGCGCAGCGTGACCTTCATCGGAGCGGCGTAGGTGATGCCGCGCTGGCGGCATTCCGTCACGTCGTACTTGGGGTCTTCCAGCTCGTAGTGCACGAAGTCCAGCTCGGCGGTGCCGGCGAAGTCGCGGATCGGAAAGACCGAGCGCAGCGTCTTTTCCAGACCCGAGACGTAACCCGTCGAGGGGTCGGACCGCAGGAACTGTTCGTAGCTCTCGCGCTGCACCTCGATCAGGTTCGGCATCTCGACGACTTCGTGGATGTCGCCGAAAATCTTGCGGATGCGCTTCTTCGCGGTGGGGCGGAGAGCCGCCTCGGTGGGCTGGGTGGCCATGAGGGTGTGGAGCCTCTTGCTTCGTGTTGCGCCGATTCGGACCGACGATGCGGCCGCCCCGGCAGGGAAATTCGTCGCACGCGTGCGATGCTGCAGAAACGACAAAAGGCCGCGGGACAAACGGGAATCCGCCCCTTTCGAGGCTTCCCGGCCCACAGCCGTCGCGTCTTCTGCAAGAATCTCTGGCTTCCTTCCGTGGCCGGCCCCCGCGCCAGGGCCGCCTTGCTCGAAGCCTTCGAACGGGGCCGCATATAGGGTGCGGGCGCGCACCTGTCAAAGGCCTGCGACGCGTGCAGATGGCCTGCGAAGCCGCGTGACCTGTCATTTTCCGCTTTCCGATGAGGTCATTATCGTTTTTCGATATTTATCGATTGACGATATGTTCGTTCGGGATTATTGCTTTTCGATATGGAGCATATCGGAGAACATCAAATGTCTGCCATTCTCACCCGTTCCGCCGCAGCCTCGCTGGCCGCTCTCGTCGCCGTCGCGCTCTGGGCACCTTCGGTCGCACCGCCGACACACTACGTCCAAGCGACCGCGATCGCCGCACCCGTGCTGGCCTGAAACCCGTCATCAACAGGGAAACGCAAACCATGAACCGTCTTCGTCACGATCCGCTGCTGGGCTTTGCCCGCATCGTCCTGTCCTTCTTCATCACGGTGGTCTGCATCGGCGGCGCGGCGATCGTCGTGGGCCTGCCGCTGCTGCTGGTCTTCCAGCGCCCGGTGATCGCCGAACTGGCCGCCGACGGCGCGCCGGCCGCCGCCTTCTGGGGCATTCTCGGCCTGCTCGCCCTCGTCGGCGCGATGCTGGTGCTTGTCTTCTTCTTCCTGCGCCACTTGCGCCGCATCGTCGACACCGTGGCCGAGGGCGACCCCTTCGTGCCGGACAATGCCGACCGGCTGCAGGCGATGGCGTGGCTCTCGCTGGGCGCATGGGCCGTCAACATCCCGATCCAGGTCCTGGGCGACTGGGTCGAATCGGTGACCGAAGGCAGCTCGGTCCACATCGGCGTCGGCGATGACGGCACCAGCCTCGCGCTCGTCCTCACCCTGTTCATCCTCGCCCGCGTGTTCCGCAAGGGATCCGACATGCGCGCCGACCTCGAAGGCACCGTGTGATGGCCGCAGAGACCGAAGGGAGGATTGCCGTGAAGCTGGACGACCTGCTCTACGAGCGCCGCATGACGCTGACCGAACTGGCCGAACGCGTCGACATCACCCTCGCCAACCTGTCGATCCTGAAGACCGGCAAGGCCAAGGCGATCCGCTTCTCGACGCTGGAGGCGATCTGCGAGGCGCTCGATTGCCAGCCGGGCGATCTGCTCGCCTACCAGCCGGGACCGACCGCCTAGCCCCCTATGCACCACCCCGTCCGGCTTGACTTTCCTGCCGGACCGTATAGAGGCCCGCCGCGATGTCGGTGGGCCTTTTCGGTGCATCGGGGTCATCCGTCCGAGACAGTTGGCGACCGGGATATGCCGGTCTTAATCTCCAGCCTAGACGGGGAAACGAGATTTTTCGGCCCCTGCCGCAGGGTACCGGGCCGTTTGCGTCCTTTCAGGCGCTCCTCCTTCCCTATCGAACGGACTCGCCCGCGTGACGGAGCCGCAAGGCTGCGTGATGCGGACACAATGAGCCGGTCGCCCTGCCCCAAAGCGGGCGGCCAAACGTGAAGGAGCAAACATGGATCGTTCGCAAAAAGCCGAATCGGTCGCCGGGCTCAACGCGATCTTCAACGAGGCGGGCGTGGTGGTCGTCACCCGCAACCTCGGCCTTTCGGTCGCGCAGTCGACCGATCTGCGCTCGAAGATGCGTGCCGCTGGTGCGTCCTACAAGGTTGCGAAGAACCGTCTTGCCAAGCTGGCGATCGCCGACACCGACTACACCGGTATCGACGGTTACCTGACCGGCCCGACCGCGCTGGCGACTTCGGTCGACCCGGTTGCGGCGGCCAAGGTCGTCATCGATTTCGCCAAAACCAATCCCAAGCTGGAAGTGGTCGGCGGTTCGATGGGGTCGCAGGTTCTGGATGCCGATGGGGTCAAGGCGCTCGCCTCGATGCCGTCGCTCGACGAACTGCGCGCCAAGCTGATCGGTCTCGTCAATGCCCCGGCGACCAAGATCGCCCAGCTGTCGACGGCGCCGGCCGCAAAGCTTGCCCGTGTCTTTGGCGCATACGCCGCCAAGGATGCCGCATAAGACGATTCAAGCGATTTTCCGGCGCAAGGGCTCTCGCCACGCCGGGCATGAACTTAGGAGTGAATTGAAATGGCTGATATCCAGAAGATCGTCGAAGAACTGTCGTCGCTGACCGTTCTCGAAGCCGCCGACCTCGCCAAGGCGCTTGAAGAAGCGTGGGGCGTTTCGGCCGCTGCTGCCGTCGCCGTTGCCGCCCCCGCCGCTGGTGGCGATGCCGGTGCCGCGGTGGAAGAAAAGACCGAGTTCGACGTGGTTCTCACCGGCGACGGTGGCAAGAAGATCCAGGTCATCAAGGAAGTCCGCGCCATCACCGGCCTGGGCCTCGCCGAAGCCAAGGCTCTCGTCGAAGGCGCGCCGAAGGCCGTCAAGGAAGGCGTGAACAAGGCGGAAGCCGAAGAGATCAAGAAGAAGATCGAGGAAGCCGGCGGCACCGTCGAGCTGAAGTAATCGACCGGCCCTCGGGCCGACGCTTACGCTCGATCTCTCTCGAGAGATCACCGGGAGGGCGGCTCGCAAGGGCCGCCCTTTCCATTTGGCAAGACCATGGGGACAGCGCAAGCATGACCCCCCCAGGCCCGGAACTTGGCCTGACCGCCCGCGCATGCCATGCGGGGGGAATTGAGGCCCCGGACTGTTGGCCGCCCTACTCCCGCTGACGCTGGCAATTTGCGCATTGATCGGGCCAGCGCGCGACGCGGCCATACCGGCCAGTGCGAGATATGTCGCCCTCGGCTCGTCTTTCGCGGCGGGCGGGGGCATTGGCCCGCTCCAGCCGGATTTGCCGGAACGCTGCGGGCGCACCACCAACCACTATGCCAGCCTGCTTGCGCAGGAACTTCGCCTAGACCTCGATGATCGAAGTTGCGGCGGCGCAAAGACCGCTCCATCGGATTGCCGGCCGACCACGACGCGTCGCAAGGCGCGCCTTGGCACCCCAATGCTGCGGCCACCGCGCGATCGCAAGTCAGCTTTTCCGCATGCTGCGGCGCGGCTGAAAGCCGTCCACCGAAGCCCGACGCCTGTCAGTGCGGAGTCAGCGTCTGCTGGATGCGCAGGGGTTCCGCCGCCGACGCGCGCGAAGTGGCGATGACATGGTCGACCCCGGCGATCGTCGCTGCGATCGTTCCCTGCTCGGTCACCTCGATGAAGCCCTTCGACTTCAGGTACCAGACGTGGAACTCGAAATGCTCGTCGCTGCAGCCGAGCATCTCCTGCACGTACCAGCCGATCACCCCGGCGTCAGAGGCATGCTCGCGCCGCCGCTTGTAGAGGTAGAGCAGGATCTTGGCGTGCGATTCCGCGTCCGACAGGGCCGCCCGTTCGTCGAGCGCGGTATCCCCGTCGTTCGGCACGTGGAAGTGGGGTGTCGCGCTGCCTGCGATGATGCCGTGCAGCCGGTCGTATTCCGCGCGGCGTTCCGGGTCGCGCAGCGCGCGGTAGGCCTCGACCACCTCGTTGAACTTTTCCGGGTTTGCCGTTTCGGCATTGTCCGGATGGTACATCTTGGCGAAGTAGTGGTAGGCGAGCTCCAGGATGCGGCCGTCGCAATCCGGGTTCACCTTCAGAACGGTATAATAGTCGGCCGTGCCCTGTGCGCTGTCCATAATGCCGCCCCCAACGGCCAAGTCCGAAACCGACACGACGATAGGTCGCATCGTCCCGCCGGTATATTAACAGATGCGTTTAAGCTTGGTAACCATGGCATGCCGGGTCGCGATCTGCCTGTTGAAAGCTGCTCAGGCCTCGCGCCATTCTCCGGGTGGCAGCCCGCCGAGCGCCCAGTCCCCGATCCGCCAGCGTACCAGCCGCAACGTAGGCAATCCGACCGCGGCGGTCATGCGCCTGACCTGTCGGTTGCGCCCCTCCGTGATCGTCAGCGAAAGCCAGCCGTCGGGCACGGTCTTGCGGAACCGCACCGGCGGATCGCGCGGCCACAGTGCGGGCGGGTCGATCGCCGTGGCCCGGGCCGGCCGGGTCAAGCCGTCCTTCAACCGGACGCCGCGGCGCAGCCGATCCAGCGCCTCGTCGGTGATCTCACCTTCGACCTGCACGAGGTAGGTCTTGGGAAGCTTGTGCCTGGGATCGGAGATCCGCGCCTGCAGCCGCCCGTCGTCGGTCAGCAGCATCAGACCCTCGCTGTCGCGGTCCAGCCGCCCCGCCGGGTAAACCCCCGGCACGGGCACGAAGTCCGAGAGCGTGCGCCGTGGCGAACCTTCGCTCCCCGCGTCAGTGAACTGGCTCAGCACGTCGAACGGCTTGTTGAACAGGATCAGGCGGCTCATCCGCGCCGCCCTAGCATCGCCCGCCCTATAGCGCGAGGTTCACCCGGGCGCCGATCATGTCGATGCCGGGATTCTGCTCCGAATTGAACAGCCGCGCATGGCTCAGGTGCATCCAGCTCGCCTCCAGCGAGACGCGGTCCGACAGGCGGGCGCCGATCGCGATCTCTGGCTCGAACACCACCCGGCTCCCAAGTTCGTAGCGGGTGCCGTCTTCACCGAAGCGGGATTTCGGGCCATCGTGGACCGCAAGGCCGATACCGGGCCGGACATAGACCGGCCCCTTGCCGATGGTCCACGACAGGCCCGCCGCAACGAAACTGGTATCGCCGCGCGTGTTGAGCGAACCGACCAGGTAGGGCGCAGGCTTGCCGATGGCCGACAGCGCCTCGATGCCATCGAACCGGTAGCCGAGCGCGACATCGAAGCCGCCCTCGCCCGTTTCCAGCGTGAAGGGCGTTTCCACCTCGTGCGCATAGGCCCCGGCGAAGACCTCCCCCGCCTGCGCGGGGGCGGCCAACAGCGTAGCGGCGCAGGCAACAATCAGCCCTGTCAGGAGGCGGGCGGCCGGGCGGGCGCGTGGGCAGGGCGATGACATCTAGGGGCAATTCCGATTCGCTGGACTGGTTCCTCGCGGTCGTCTGACTGTTGCCCGCTTGCTCCAGCCTTAAGCGATTGTTCGGTTACGATTGAAACAGGTCTTGGCCTTGATCGCGCCCGCGCCTAACCGGGCCGGCTTTATGCACGACACGCACGCCCTTCCGACCCGCTCGCACCATGCCGAGCCGACGCTTCGCGCCGAATTCGGCGCAATGGCGCGCCTTGCCGTGCCGCTCGCCGCCGCGAACCTGTTGCAGATGGCGGTCTATGCCGTGGACGTGATCTTCATCGCGCGCCTGGGCACCGATGAACTGGCCGCGAGCACGCTGGCAACCTCGACCTATGGCCTGTCGCTGTGGATGATGCTCGGCCTGATCGGCGCGGTCGCGCCGATGGCGGCGACGGCGCTGGGGCGCGGGCGGCACGCGGTGCGCGAAGTGCGCCGTTCGTTCCGCATGGCGCTGTGGATGTCGCTCTTCGCGGGAATCGCGGTCATGGGCGTCTGCTACCTCGCCGAAGACCTCATGCTGCTCACCGGGCAGACGCCGCGCATCGCCGAGCTGGCGGGGATCTACCTGTTCTGGCTCGCCCCGGCGGCGATCCCCGTGGTGGCCGCGAACGTGCTGCGCATCTTCGTCTCGACGATGGACCGGGCCATCGTCGCGACCTGGGTCACGGTGCTGGCGGTCTTCGTCAACGCCGGCTGCAACTGGCTGCTGATCTTTGGCAACTGGGGCTTTCCGGCCTGGGGGCTGAAAGGCGCGGCGGTGGCCAGCGTGATCACCTCGCTGGTCGTGCTGGCGGCCTATGTCGCGATCATCCAGTCGGACCGACGGATGCGGCGGCACTACCTGTTCGGGCGGCTGTGGCGGCCCGACTGGCAGCGCCTGCGCGAACTGTGGCGGGTCGGCCTGCCGATTGCGGCGATCACCGCGGCCGAGGGCGGCCTCTTTTCCAGCGCCGCCTACCTGATGGGGGCGATCGGCACGCTCGAACTGGCCAGCCATACCGTCGCACTGGGCCTCGGCGCGCTCGCCTTCCAGGTGCCGTTCGGCGTGGCCCAGGCGGCGACGATCCGCGTCGGCCTGCACAACGGTGCCGGCGATCCCGACGCGATCCGCCGCGCGGGGCTGGCGACCTTCATCCTGACCGCCGGCTTCGCGGTGATCTTCGCCTCACTGATGCTGTTCCGCCCGGACTGGCTGCTGTCGATCTACATCGACGTCGACGCGCCCGCCAACACGCTGCTGGTGGCGACCGCGACCGGCTATCTCGTCGTCGGGGCGGCGTTCCAGCTTTTCGACGGCGCGCAGGCGGTCCTGGCCGGTCTCCTGCGCGGGCTGTCGGACACCCGGATGCCGTTCGTCCTCGCGGTCGTCGGCTACTGGATCTTCGGGTTCGGCACGGCCTGGTATCTAGGCTTCCACACCACGCTCGGCGGCCTGGGTGTCTGGATCGGCCTTGCCGTCGGTCTCGTCATAACCTCGGTGCTGCTCGCGCATCGCTGGCACCGGCGCGAGCGTCTCGGGCTTGTCATGCCCGCGGCGTAATCGTCGCGCGTCTCGGCTCGCGCGCCGTCACGCACGGGGGGACGCAAAAAAACTTGATGAATGGCGCTTGACGCTCAGGTCCATCCCAACCATATCCGCGCCGCTGGCACTCTCAACCCGGGAGTGCCAAAAGCATCACAGTCACTTTATTGGAAGAGGTCATATCATGGCATTCCGTCCGCTGCACGACCGCGTTCTGGTCCGTCGCATCGAAGCCGAGGAAAAGACCGCCGGCGGCATCATCATCCCCGACAGCGCCAAGGAAAAGCCGAGCGAGGGCGAGATCGTCGCCGTCGGTTCGGGCGCCCGCGCCGAGAATGGCACCGTGACCCCGCTGGACGTCAAGGCCGGCGACCGCGTGCTGTTCGGCAAGTGGTCGGGCACCGAGGTCAAGGTCGAAGGCGAAGACCTGCTCATCATGAAGGAAAGCGACCTGCTCGGCGTGATCGCCTGAGCCTGTTTCGCACCTGAACACCTGAAATCCCAAGAGGAGAAAAGACAATGGCTGCCAAGGACGTGAAGTTTTCGCGCGACGCACGCGAACGCATCCTGAAGGGTGTCGACACCCTCGCCAACGCCGTGAAGGTCACGCTGGGCCCCAAGGGCCGCAACGTGGTGATCGACAAGAGCTTCGGCGCCCCCCGCATCACCAAGGACGGCGTCACTGTCGCCAAGGAAATCGAACTGAAGGACAAGTTCGAGAACATGGGCGCCCAGATGCTGCGCGAAGTCGCCAGCCGCGCCAACGACGCCGCCGGTGACGGCACCACCACCGCCACCGTGCTGGCCCAGGCCATCGTGCGCGAAGGCATGAAGTCGGTGGCCGCCGGCATGAACCCGATGGACCTGAAGCGCGGCATCGACCTCGCGGTGAACACCGTGGTCGAGAACCTGAAGTCGCGTTCGAAGGACGTCTCGGGCTCGAACGAGATCGCCCAAGTCGGCATCATCTCGGCCAACGGCGACCGTGAAGTCGGCGAGAAGATCGCCGAAGCGATGGAAAAGGTCGGCAAGGAAGGCGTGATCACCGTCGAGGAAGCGAAGGGTCTCGAATTCGAGCTCGACGTCGTCGAAGGCATGCAGTTCGACCGCGGCTACCTGTCGCCCTACTTCGTGACCAACGCCGAGAAGATGACCGTGGAGCTCGAGGATCCCTACATCCTCATCCACGAGAAGAAGCTGTCGAACCTTCAGTCGATGCTCCCGATCCTGGAAGCCGTCGTCCAGTCGGGCCGTCCGCTCCTCATCATCGCCGAGGACATCGAGGGCGAGGCTCTTGCTACGCTCGTCGTCAACAAGCTGCGTGGCGGCCTGAAGATCGCCGCCGTGAAGGCGCCGGGCTTCGGCGATCGTCGCAAGGCGATGCTGCAGGACATCTCGATCCTCACCAACGGCGAGATGATCAGCGAAGACCTCGGCATCAAGCTCGAGAACGTGACGCTGAACATGCTGGGCCGCGCCAAGCGCGTCTCGATCGACAAGGACAACACCACCATCGTCGACGGTGCCGGTGATGCCGAGGCGATCAAGGCCCGCGTCGAGCAGATCCGCGCGCAGATCGAGACGACCACGTCGGACTACGACCGCGAAAAGCTGCAGGAACGCCTGGCCAAGCTGGCCGGCGGTGTTGCCGTGATCAAGGTCGGCGGCGCCTCGGAGGTCGAGGTGAAGGAGCGCAAGGACCGCGTCGACGACGCGCTGCACGCGACCCGCGCCGCCGTCGAGGAGGGCATCGTCCCGGGCGGCGGTACCGCGCTGCTCTACGCCACCAAGGCTCTCGAGGGCCTGAAGGGCGCGAACGACGACCAGACCCGCGGCGTCGACATCATCCGCCAGGCCATCATGGCCCCGGTTCGCCAGATCGCGGCCAACGCCGGCTTCGACGGCGCGGTCGTCTCGGGCAACCTGCTGCGCGAAGGTGACGAGACCCAGGGCTTCAACGCCGCGACCGACACGTACGAGAACCTCGTCGCCGCCGGCGTGATCGACCCGACCAAGGTCGTTCGCACCGCGCTGCAGGACGCGGCCTCGGTCGCCGGCCTGCTGATCACGACCGAAGCCGCGATCAGCGACGTGCCCGAAGACAAGCCTGCCATGCCGGCAATGCCCGACATGGGCGGCATGGGCGGCATGGGCTTCTGAGCCCAGCGCCGAACGGCTCGAAAAAGAGGGGTCGCCGGTTCGTCCGGCGGCCCCTTTTTCGTTGCGCAGCCCATCATGTCCCGGACCCGTGGTGGGCACGGCTTTCGCGTTCTGCCGAGAAATGCGGGGTCAAGGCCCTTTGCCCGGGCACCTTTTGCCGCGCCAATCGTTGGGCGGGCTGACGGAATTTTCACGAAAACGGGGGGATGGCCTCTTTCGCATGACCGCGGCGCGCCAACGCCGTATCGCATGCGAGGGCAGGATATCCCGGATCGTCAGGAGGCAGGCGACGGTGTTGAAGGGGCCGCATCACGCGGTAATGACAGATACGGGCCCGCAAACGCCCCCTCCTGCATGCAACGATACCGGACGAACGGTTCGCGCCGTCTCGGCCCGCTTCGTGCTGCGCGAACGGACCCGTGCGATGCACGATGCGACAGAAGAGGCGTTTGCCTCATACGATCTGACCCGTCCGGAACACTACCGCTGCTTTCTCGTCGCCCACGCCTCGGCCCTCCCGCGGCTCGAACTGGGCGTGACCGGCAAGGGGTGGGCCGACTGGCAGCCGCGCCTGCCGCGTCTCGTCGACGATCTGGCCGCGCTTTCGATGCCGCTGCCCGTCCCCATGCTCGCCCCGCAAATCTCGCCCGTTGCCGCCTGGGGCGTGCAATACGTGCTCGAAGGATCCCGCCTCGGCGGGCGAATGCTGGCGCAGCGGGTGCCTGACGGCATGCCCACCAGCTACCTGTCGGCTCAACCCGACATGTCCGCCCGCTGGCAGGCCTTCTGCGCCGCGCTCGACGCCCACCACCAGACCACGGACTGGATCGAGGAGGTCGTTGACGCCGCTACCGAAACTTTCCAGACCTTCCGCCGCGCCGCGTTGGCGCTAGCCGGGGACCTTCCTTGAACGACGTTACCTTGGGCCCGGCCGCGGTCAACCTGACCAACTGCGACCGCGAGCCGATCCACATTCCCGGCTCGATCCAGCCTTTCGGCTTCCTGCTCAGCGTGGGGGCCGACTGGATCATCCAGCGCGCCGCCAACACCGAGCCATATCTGGGTATCGAGGCGACAGGCCTGCTCGGGCGTCCGCTCAATGCGGTCTTCACGCCCCATGCGATGCGTTCGCTGCGCGAGCGCGCCGCACACCTGCGGGCAGAGGACGCCGTCGAACGCATCTTCGCCGTCACGCTGGTGGAAGGCGGCAAGCCCTTAGACATCGCGCTCCATTTCTCCGCGCGCGCGATCGTGATCGAGTGCGAACCGGCCCGCGGCGACGAGATCGAGGTGTCCTCGCTCGTCCGGTCGATGGTGGCCCGTATCCAGAGCGCCGATTCGATCCAGACCATCCTGCGCGAAGGCGCGCGCCAGGTCCGACTGCTCACCGGGTTCGACCGGGTCATGGTCTATCGCTTCGCACCGGGCGGCTCGGGAGAGGTCGTGGCAGAGGCGCTGGATACCGGGATCGACAGCTTTCTCGGGCTCAATTTCCCGGCCACCGACATTCCCCAGCAGGCCCGCGCCCTCTACATTCGCAACGTGTTCCGCATCATCGCCGATGTCGAGGATGTGCCATGCCCGATCGAACCGACGGGCGAGTCCGAACCGCTCGACCTGTCGATGGCCTTGTTCCGCGCAGTCTCGCCGATCCACGTCGAGTATCTCAAGAACATGGGTGTGCGCGCCTCGCTGTCGATCTCCATCATCATCGGGGGGAAGCTCTGGGGGCTGTTCGCCTGCCATCATTACAGCCCGCGCCTGCCGAGCTTTGCCGAACGCAGCGCCGCCGAACTGTTCGGTCAGATGTTCTCGCTGGTCATCGAGAGCCGGCTCCATGCCGAAGTCGCCGCCTATGAGGATCGCGCGCGCCGCGTGGCCGACCGGCTGATGGCCGCCGCCGCGCGGGACAGCGAGAAGCTGAACGATGCGCAATGGATGGGCGACCTCGTGCTCGACGCCATTCCCGCCGACGGAGTGGGCGTGTTCGTCGACGGCGCGCTGTCGCTGACCGGCCTCACGCCCGACGAAAAGCAGTTCCACGAGCTTCTCGCCGCGCTCAACCGGCGCGAGGCGGGGCAGATCTTCACCACCAGCCGCATTTCGCAGATCGTGCCGGAGGCAAAAGCCTACAGCAGCAAGGCGGCGGGCCTGATGGCCATCCCCATCTCGCGCCGCCCGCGCGATTACGTCGTCCTGTTCCGCGCGGAACGACTGCGTTCGGTCCGCTGGGCCGGGAGCCAGGACAAGAACATCGAATACGGCCCGAACGGCCCCCGCCTCACGCCCCGCCAGAGCTTCGAGGAGTGGTCCGAACTGGTGCGGGGCGAAGCGGTGCCGTTCCAGGATAGCGAGCTGCGCGTCGCCGAAGCGCTGCGCTCGACGCTGCTCGAAGTCGTCCTGCGCCTGACCGAACAGGCGAGCGAAGAGCGCCGCCGTTTCGCCGAACAGCAGAAGCTGCTGATCAGCGAACTCAACCACCGGGTGCGCAACATCCTCGCCCTGATCCGCGCCCTGATGGGCCAGACCAGGCGGGAGGCCGACGACGTCGGCACCTTCATCGCCACGCTCGATTCGCGGATCCAAGCGCTGGCCCGCGCTCACGACCAGCTCACCGCCGACCAGTGGGGCCCGGCCCGGCTGGAGGACCTGATCGCCACCGAGGCACGCGCCTATTTCGAGCCGGAACGCCAGTCGATCAAGATCACCGGTCCGGAAGTGTCGATCACGCCCGACGCCTTCACCGTCATGGCGCTCGTCGTGCACGAGCTGGTCACCAATGCGGCCAAGTACGGCGCGTTGAGCGACAGCGGCACGGTGTGTGTCGACTGGACCATCGGCGCTGACGGCGCACTCGTCATCGACTGGCGCGAGGTGGGCGGCCCCGCCGTGCAGCCGCCAAAGCGGCGCGGGTTCGGCACGACCGTCATCGAGAACTCGATACCGCATGAGCTCGGCGGCGAAGCGCAGACGTTCTACAAGATGCCCGGCTTCGAGGCGCGTTTCGTCATTCCGGCGCGCTACATTGCCAGCACCAGGGATCGCGAGCAGGAGGTCATCGCAGTCAAGGCCGATTACGTCGGCGGGGGCGATATCGTCCGCGACAGGAAGGTGCTGCTGGTCGAAGACAGCGCGCTCATCGCGCTCGATGCCGAGGATTCCCTGCGCGAACTGGGTGCGGCCGATGTCGTGCTTGCGGCCAACAACGGCAATGCCGCGCGGGCGCTCGACGCAGGCGGCATCGACCTCGCGGTGCTCGATTTCAATCTCGGGCGCGAAACGTCGACTCCGACGGCGGACCGGCTCCAAGCCGCCGGCATTCCGTTCGTGTTCGCGTCCGGGTACGGCGGCGAAGGCACGATCCCCGATCGTTTCGCCGACGTGCCGATGATCGTGAAGCCCTATGGCACCCAGCAGATGCAGCAGGCTCTCGCCGAGCTCGCCGCCAGGCTGGGCGGCGAGTAGGCAATCGGTCAGGCCGCGGGCATCTGCTGGCTGGCGCAGTGGAAGCTGCCGCCGCCGGCGAGCACGGCATCGGCACGAATGCCGATCGTCTGCCGGTCGGGAAACAGCGCGGCGACCGCGGCGACCCCGTCCTCATCGTGAACGCTGCCGTATGTCGGCACGACGACCAGGTGGGTGGTCACGGCGAAGTTCATGTAGCTCGCCGGTTCGACGAAGTCGCCCGAGGTGACGAGGCCCGGCGAAGGGACCTCCCTGACCGTCAGGCCGAAATCCAGCGCCCGGCTGCGCGCATCGTCGTAGATCGTGCGATTGGCATCGTCGGCGCCGCTCGCCACCGGAACGGCCAGCGTGCCCGGCGCGACGAAGCGGGCGAGGTTGTCGACATGGCCGTCGGTGTGATCGTTGAGCAGCCCGTCGCCGAGCCACAAGACCCGGTCGAAGCCGAGGTCGCGGGCCAGCGCCGCTTCGATCTCGGCCTGCGACATGGACGGATTGCGATTGGGGTTGAGCAGGCATTGCGCGGTCGTCACGACCAGCCCGGTGCCGTCGCCGTCGATCGCCCCGCCCTCGAGGATCCAGTCCGCCTCGTTAACCGCCAGCCCGGCATCGCGGGCCAGCTCGGCCCCGATCGTCTGGTCGCCCTCCATCCGGTATTTGCCGCCCCAGCCGTTGAAGCCGAAGCGCTGCGCCCTCCGGCGGCCCTCTCCGTCTCTCAGCACCAGAGGGCCGGTGTCGCGCAGCCAGATGTCGCCATATGTACGCCGCTCGAGCGTGACCGCCGCGCTGCTCAACTGGCGCGCGCGCACCTCGTTGGCGGCATCGCGAACGATCAGCCGGACCTCCTGCCCGCTTTCGGCTACCGCGTTGGCAAAGGCGGCGATCTCCTCCTGCGCCTGCCCGAGTACGCCGGGCCATTCGTCGCCGTCATGCGGAAAACCGATCCAGATCCAGTCCTGCCGGTGCCATTCGGGGGGCATCGTCCATTTCGTCGCGGTCATCATCGTCGGTTCCGGTTGCTGGGATTGCGCCCGGTGCCAGAGCGTGGCGCCAGGGGCAAGCGGCGAGCGGTTGCCCGCGACCTCGCGCAGTGAGCCCGGGCGTGCTACCGATTGACGATGCCGTTCCTTTTCCCGCGCTCGCTCGTCGCTTTCGTCCCTGCCCTGTTGCTGCTGTCGGCCTGCGACACGCAGGACGTCCCCGCTCCCGCCCCCAGCGCGCAGGCCAGCGACGCCACCGGCGCTCCGCCCGCGGCCACCGAAACCGACGGCCTCAACCCTTTCGTTGCCGATCCGGTCGAGGAAAACGCGGGCTTCCCGACGAGCTTTCGCGCGCTGGGCACCGAACCGTTCTGGGCACTCCACGTCAGCGACGAGAGGATGCGCTATTCGACGCCGGAGGACCAGGAAGGCCAGTCGATACCCTTCACCCGCGAGATTGCTGCTGATCGCGAAGTCATGCTCAAGGCTGAACTGGATGGCAAAGCGCTCGTCCTCACCGGACGGATCGCGGAGTGTTCGGACGGCATGTCGGATCGCGAGTATCCCTTCACCGTCGAACTGCGCATAGGCGACGAAATCCGCAAGGGTTGCGGACGACCGATCGAGCCCTGAGATTTTGCGATGCAGCATTGTCGATCGTTTGCGATTGAAGTTGGCATTCGCATCGCAACTTCATGATTCTATAAGTTATTGTTTTTTCTCTACTCGTGTGAACATTGCATTTTTTGCAAGTTATTTTCCTCTTTTCGCACTTGCGAGATGGCAGCCGGACGCCCATCTCGGTGGGGCCTTACAGGCATCCTCTCCCAAACTTACACGGCCCGGTCGGCTTGTTCGCCCGGGCCTTTTTTTGTCTGCGATCCGCGCGCAGGCGCCCTCCCCGAAAGATCGCCTGGCGGTTTGCAACCGGGGAACCAGTTCCCATCTTGTCCTTTGAGTTCATCGCCACACGGCGGGATCGCACAGAGACGAGGACACCACACCACATGGCCGATGCCAATGCGTCGATCACGCGCGAAGTGAAGCTGCAGGTCGCCGCTTCGAAACAGGAAGAATCCGGACACGGCATCGCCCGCATCCCCCGCACCGCCATGGCGACGCTGGGCCTGACCGAAGGCGACGTGATCGAGATCGAGGGCAAGCGGATCACCCCGGCCCGCGCCCTGCTCCCCTACCCGGAGGACGAGGGCCTCGACGTCATCCGGCTCGACGGGCTCGAACGCGGCAACGCCGAAGTCGGATCGGGCGAACACGTCGTCGTGCGCAAGGCCGAATCGCGCCCGGCAACCCGCGTCGTCTTCGCACCTGCGCAGCGCGAGATGCGCCTCCAGGGCCCGGCAGAGGCGCTGCGGCGCAACTTCTTCGGCCGGCCGATCGTGTCCGGCGACCTCGTCGCGACACGCGGCCAGCAGCGCGTGCAGGACATGCCGCCCGAAGTCGCGCGCATGTTCAACGCGCCCGCCTATGCCCTGACCCAGATTCGCCTGTCGGTCGTGTCGACGACGCCCAAGGGCATCGTCCACATCGACGAGAACACCGAAGTCGAACTGAAGGCCGAGTACGAGGAACCGCGCGATGCGCGCGCCGGGGTCAACTACGACGACGTCGGCGGGATGAGCGACACCATCCAGCAACTGCGCGAGATGGTGGAACTGCCGCTGCGCTATCCTGAGCTGTTCACCCGGCTCGGCGTCGATCCGCCGAAGGGCGTGTTGCTGCATGGCCCGCCGGGCACCGGCAAGACGCGGCTCGCCCAGGCGGTCGCCAACGAAAGCGATGCCAGCTTCTTCCTGATCAACGGGCCGGAGATCATGGGCAGCGCCTATGGCGAATCCGAAAAGCGCCTGCGCGAGGTTTTCGAGGAAGCGGAGAAGAACAGCCCCGCCATCGTCTTCATCGACGAGATCGATTCGATCGCGCCCAAGCGTTCGAACGTGCAGGGCGAGGCGGAAAAGCGCCTTGTTGCGCAGCTTCTGACGCTGATGGACGGGCTTCAGGCCCGCTCCAACATCGTCGTCATCGCCGCGACCAACCGTCCCGACGCCATTGACGAGGCGCTGCGCCGCCCCGGCCGGTTCGACCGCGAGATCATCGTCGGCGTGCCGGACGAGAAGGGCCGGCGCGAGATCCTCGCCATCCACACACGCGGCATGCCGCTGGCCGAGGATGTCGACCTGCAGGAACTGGCCCGCACCACACACGGGTTCGTCGGGGCCGACCTTGCCGCCCTGGCGCGCGAGGCGGCGATCGACGCGGTGCGCCGGATCATGCCATTGATCGATCTCGACGCGCGGACGATCCCGCCCGAGGTGCTCGACAACCTGAAAGTGGTGCGCGACGATTTCCTGTCCGCCTCCAAGCGCATTCAGCCCAGCGCCATGCGCGAGGTGATGGTGCAGGCGCCGACCGTCGGCTGGGCCGACATCGGCGGGCTGGACGACGCGACGGAGATGCTGCGCGAGGGCGTCGAGCTGCCGCTGAAGAACCCGGATGCGTTCAAGCGGCTCGGCATCCGTCCGGCCAAGGGCTTCCTGCTCTATGGCCCGCCGGGCACCGGCAAGACGCTTCTGGCCAAGGCCGTGGCGAAGGAAGCGGAGGCGAACTTCATCTCGATGAAGTCATCGGACCTGCTTTCGAAGTGGTACGGCGAAAGCGAGCAGCAGATTTCCAAGCTGTTCGCCCGCGCCCGCCAGGTCGCGCCCTGTGTCGTCTTCATCGACGAGATCGACAGCCTCGTCCCCGCGCGGGGCACGGGTGCCGGCGAACCGCAAGTGACGGCGCGGGTGGTCAACACCATCCTGGCCGAGATGGACGGGCTGGAGGAGCTCCAGTCCGTCGTCGTCATCGGCGCGACCAACCGGCCCACGCTGGTCGATCCGGCGCTGTTGCGGCCGGGCCGTTTCGACGAGCTGGTCTATGTCGGCGCGCCGAGCGAGCCGGGCCGGCTGCACATCCTCAAGATCCACACCGGCACGATGCCGCTGGCCGGCGATGTCGACTTGGCCGCCATCGCCAAGCGGACCGAACGCTACACCGGCGCGGACCTGGAGGACGTAGTCCGGCGCGCGGGCCTCAACGCCATCCGGCGCGAAGGGGCGGGCGTGACCCAGGTCACCAAGGCGGACTTCGAGGACGCGCTGGAGGATTCGCGCCCCACGGTGACCGACCAGATGGCCGAGGAATATGCCAAGATGCGCGGCGAACTGAAGCGACGCGCGGCAGAGGTGAACCCGCCGATCGGGTTCATCGCGCCGGGCATGGTCACGCCGACCCGCGAGAAGAAGCACTGATTCTCTTCGCTTGACCGATCGGCCCGTCTTCCACGCGGAGGGCGGGCCGATCCCGTTTCAAGCCCCCTCGGCCGCACCCTCGTCTTGCAGGGAGCGGCGGCGCAACCAGTCGAGCATGCCTTCGCGCACGCTGGCGCGCAATTCGCCCAGAGCGCCAAGATGGGCCGCGCTCATCGTCAGGCGCACCTCGATCGCCTCGTGCGTCATGTTGGTCACCTGCAGGTGGCTGACGCGCCCGTCGAACAGCGGACTGGCCTTCACCATCCGGGCGAACTCTTCGCGCAGCGGCGCGATCTCGGTCATCGGGTCGAGATAGAGCATCACCGTGCCGGTCAGGCCGGTGCCGGAGCGGGACCAGTTCTGGAAACTGGTGTCGAGGAACTTGATTGTCGGCACGATCAGACGCCGCTCATCCCAGGTCCGGATCACCACGTGGGTGCTCTTGATATCCTCGACCCGCCCGGTTTCCCCCTCGATCACGACGATGTCGTCGATGGCGATCGGTTCGGTCAGCGCCATCTGCAGCCCGGCGATCAGCGATTTCAGCGCCGGTTGTGCCGCCGCGCCCACCGCCAGCGTGACGAGGCCCGCCGATGCCATCAGCGTCACGCCGATGTCGCGCACGCCGGGCACAGACAGAAGCATGAGGCCGACGGTGACGAAGACGATGAGGCCCGTACCGATCCGCGAGAATATGGCGAGGCGGGTGCGCCGCCGCCGGGCGCGCCGATTGTCGGCATCGGAGATGTCGGTCCGCTCGGTCATCGCGCGGATGAAGGCGTGAAACACCGCCAGCGCCATCCAGCCGACGAGCGCCGGCATCGCGAAACCGGCCACCCTCTCCCAGATATCGTCGAGCGCCGGAATCTCGCGCGCGGTCAGCACCAGCGCAAGCGCCGCAAAGGCCCAGCGCGACGGGCGGGCCAGCGTGTCGACGAGCATGTCATCGACCGCCCCTTCGCTCCGCACCGCGATCCGATGCAGCAGGCGGAACAGGAGGTGATGCACGACGAGCGCGGCGATGATCGCCAACGCCCCGGCAAGGATGGCAAAGGCCAAGTCCCGGATGATGCCGTGTTCGGCAAAGCCCTGAAGTCCGCTCATCCCGCTCCCTTATTTTTGATCGAAGCGGTCGGCAACGCGGAATGGCCTGGCCGGTGACCGCAAGCAAGGGGCGTATCGCGCGGAAGCCACGTTTCGGGCCTGGTCAGGCAATGGGATGCGGCAGGCGCATCGCGACGGTCATGCCATCGGGCCCGAAAGTGCGTTCGATGGTACCGCCAAGCTGCCGGGCGCTGCTTTTCATCAGGAGCGAGCCGAAACCCTCGCGCTCGGACGGAGCGGCAGGACGATCCGATCGTTCGCGCCAGTGGAAGACGACCTCGCGGCTTTCGCCATCACCCTCCAGATGCCAGTCGATGGCGATGCGTCCGCCCTCCTGGCCGTCACCCTGCGACCAGGCGCCGTACTTGACCGCGTTCGTCGCCAGTTCGTGCAGCACCAGGCCGAGCGGGGTTGCCTGCTTGACCGTCAGCGTGACCTCCGGCCCGGCCACCTCCACCGGGTTGCCGTCGGAAAGATAGGGCGCGAGCACCTTGTCGATCAGCACGCGCAAGCTCGCGCCGCCCTCGGCGTCCTTTCCCTGCGTGGCGTCGTGGGCATCGACCAGGGCGTGGATGCGCGCCGCGATGCTTTCGGTCACGGGCCGGGCCTCCGGCGCGTCGCGCGCGCTCATCCGCACGATGGCCAGCACGACGGCGAAGAGGTTCTTGACCCGGTGATTGAGCTCGTGCGCGAGCAGGTCCGCCCGGTCGCGCGCCTCGGCCAGGAAGCGCGCCTGCTCGGCCTGTGCCTCGCCATGCGCGGCGCGCACCGTCTGCCACAGGCCCAGTGTCAGCGAGCCGAGCGTCAGCAGCAAGGTAAGGGCCAGGAGCGGCAGGACGCGCTGCTCGGCGACAAAGGCTTGCCCGCTCGCTTGCGCGAGGATCTCCTGCTCGGCCGCCTCCATCCGGGACAGCGCGCCGCGCAACCGCTCCATCGCGATGCGCCCGTCGCTCGACAGGATCCGCAGCTGCGCCTCGCGCACGTTGCCCTGCTGGGTGAGCGCGACGGTGGCGGCAAGCTCGTCGAACTTGGCGTCGCCATGCTCGCGTATGGACTGGAGCAACTGCTTCTGTTCGCCCGACGGGTCCATCTCCGTCAGCCGCTCCTCCAGCCGCTCCAGCGCGCGGGGGTAGAGCGAGCGGCCAAACTCGTAACTGGCGAGATAGCGGCGGTCCAGAGTGATGAAATAGCCGCGCTGCCCTGTTTCGGCATTGATCGCGGCCCGGTCGATGTCGCGCAGCGCCGCCATGATCTCTGCCGTGCGGCGCATCTGCTCGCGCTCTGCCCGCTCGCTGGAGATCGTCGACCAGACGAGGAGCAGGCTGCCGATCAGGCCCGCCGCGGTCAGCAGGAAGACGAGCAGCGCCGAGACCCGCCGACGGCGGATCACGGTGCGACCACTGAGGGCGGGAGGAGAGCTTTCGGACAACGCGGGGCCAGTCGATTGATGTGCGGGGCCGGTGATACCTGTCACGACCTGCCCTGTCTGTCGAAAACTTCGGTCATTACAGGGCGGTCGGCTCGAGTCGTCGGCCCGGTCAGTGCGCCTCGCCCCACGATCGGCCGGTGCCGATGTCGATGCCCAGCGGCACGTCGAGCGTGACCGAAGGCAGCGCCGCTTCGGCCATCACCCGCCCGATGATCGGGCTGGCGGCGGCGACGTCGCCTTCGGGCAGCTCGAAGACCAGCTCGTCGTGCACCTGCAGCAGCATCCTGACGTGCCCCAGCCCGGCATCGGTCAGCGCGGGCATCATGCGCACCATGGCCCGCTTGATGATGTCGGCGCTGGTCCCCTGGATCGGCGCGTTGATCGCAGCCCGCTCGCTGCCCTGCCGCTCGGCCTGGTTCTTCGAATTGATGTTGCGGAAGTGGGTCTTGCGACCGAACAGGGTTTCCGAATAGCCGCACTCTCGCACTTTCTCGAGCGTGGACACGATGTAGCGCTGGATGCCGGGAAAACGCTCGAAATAGCGGTCGATCACCGCCTGCGCCTCGTCCGCCTCGGTCCCCAGCCGTCCCGCCAGACCCCAGCGGGAAATGCCGTAGAGGATCGCGAAGTTGATCGTCTTGGCCTTGGCGCGGGTATCGCGGGTCACCTCGCCATACATCTCCAGCGCGGTGCGGGCGTGGATGTCCTCGCCATTGGCGAAAGCCTCCTTGAGTGGCGGAACGTCGGCCATGTGCGCGGCGAGGCGCAGTTCGATCTGCGAATAGTCGGCGGCGAGCAGGACGCTGCCCGGCTCGGCCACGAACGCTTCGCGGATGCGGCGGCCGGTCTCGGTGCGGATCGGGATGTTCTGGAGGTTGGGATCGGTGGACGAAAGCCGCCCGGTCTGCGCGCCGACGAGGCTGTAGCTGGTGTGGACCCGCCCGGTGCGCGGGTTGATCGCCTCCTGCAAGGCCTCGGTATACGTCGAGCGCAGCTTCGACAGCTGCCGCCAGTCGAGAACGCGGGCCGCCATGTCGACCCCCTGCGCGGCGAGCGCCTCCAGCACCGACTGGTCGGTCGAATACTGGCCGCTCTTCCCCTTCTTGCCCCCCTTGTAGCCCATCTTGTCGAACAGGATGTCGCCGAGCTGCTTGGGGCTGCCGACTGTAAAGGGCTCGCCCGCCAGTTCGTGGATCTGCTTTTCGAGGGTGTCGCACTGGCCCGCGAACTCGGCGGACATCGCGGCCAGCACCTCGCGGTCGACCTTGATGCCGTGCCGTTCCATGGCGGCGACCACGGGTATCAGCGGGCGATCAACCTGCTCGTAGATGCGGGTCGCGCCTTCGTCGGCGAGGCGCTGGCGCAGCACCTGCCAGAGCCGCCAGGTCACGTCGGCATCCTCCGCCGCGTAGCGCGTCGCCTTGTCCAGCGGCACGGCGCTGAAGGGGATCTGCTTCTTGCCGGTGCCGCAGATGTCCTTGAAGGTCAGGGTGGTGTGGCCAAGATGGGTTTCGGCCAGCGAATCCATGCCGTGGGCATTGCCGATGCCGCCCCCGCCGCGCCCGGCGTCGAGGTCGAAGGACAGGATCATCGTGTCCTCCACCGGCGCGACATGGATGTCGTGACGGGCCAGCACGTTGATGTCGTACTTGATGTTCTGCCCGACCTTCAGCACCGCGTCGCTTTCCAGCAGCGGTTTCAGCCTGGCCAGCGCAACGTCCATCGGGACCTGCTCGGGCCGCTCGGCGAACATGTCGTCGCTGCCGTGCGCCAGCGGGATGTAGCAGGCATCGTTGGGGCCAAGCGCAAGGCTGACCCCGGCCAGCTCGGCGCGCATCGCGTCGAGCGACGACGTCTCGGTATCGACCGCGACGGCATGGGCCGCAAAGGCGCGCGCGATCCAGGCATCGAGCCTTTCGAGCGTCTGCACGCATTCGTAGCTGTCGAGATCGATGGCCGGCCATTCCGGCAGGGGCTGGCGCGTCGCGCCCTTGCCCACCGTCTCTGCCGCACCGTTGACGGGCTTGGCCGGGTGCAGCTCGGTCTTGCGCGACGGGCTGCCCGCCCCCGCGCCCAGCCGCTTCAGCAACGAGGTGAAGCCGTGAGCGGAAAGGAATTCGGCCAGCGGTTCGGTCGGTATGCCGTCGAGCGCGAAATCCTCGAGCGGGATCGGTAGGGCGCAGTCTTCCTTCAACTGCACCAGCTCGCGCGAAAGCCGGGCCATGTCGGCGTGCTCGATCAGGTTTTCCTGCATCTTCGATTTCTTCATCGAAGGCGCGGCTTCCAGCACCGCTTCGAGCGTGCCGAATTCGTTGATCAGCTTCGACGCGGTCTTGGGGCCGATCCCGCGCACGCCGGGCACGTTATCGACGCTGTCGCCCATCAGCGCCAGCACGTCGCCCAGCTGCTCGGGCCGCACGCCGAACTTCTCGATCACTTCGGCCACGTCGATCCGCGCGTTCTTCATCGTGTCGAGCATGTCGATGCAGCCGCCCGGCACGCCGTCGTGCGGTTCGCTGCACTTGCCGACCAGCTGCATCAGGTCCTTGTCCGACGACACGATCGTCACGTCCCAGCCCTGCCGGGTCGCCGCGCGGGCGTAGCTGGCGATGAGGTCGTCGGCCTCCAGCATCTCTTCCTCGATGCAGGGCAGGCTGAACGCGCGGGTCGCGTCCCGAATTAGCGGGAACTGCGGCACGAGGTCTTCGGGCGGAGGGGGACGATTCGCCTTGTAGTCGGCGTAGAGGTCGTGGCGGAATGACTGCGACGCCTTGTCGAGGATGACGGCGAGATGTGTCGGCCCGTCCGCCTCGTCGAGGTCCTGCGCCAGCTTCCACAGCATCGTCGTGTAGCCGTAGACCGCGCCGACCGGCGTCCCTTGCGGATTGGTCAGCGGCGGCAGCCGGTGATAGGCGCGAAAGATGTAGGCGGAACCGTCGACGAGATAGAGATGGGGCTTGCGGGCGGGGTGTTCGGCATCGCTCATGGGCGGTGGATTAGCAGTGCTTGGCCGCAAGGTCAGCCGCGGAATTCGGCCACCGAGCGGAGGGCCGAAAATTTTCCGAAATGCCGCAATCTTGCCGCATTGCGTCATAGTCTCGCCCATATCTCCTGCGATATGAAGACTGGGTTATTGCGCGAAGTGCTTGCATCGCGGGCCCTTCCTCCTTATCTCTGCGCAAGAGGCTGACCAGCTGGTCCTGCCTCGCACGATCGGGACCACCCGTCGTGCGGACACGGAACAAGGATGCATATTCATGCGCAAGATCATTCTCGCCGCCGCCGCTGCCGGCGCCGCTCTCTCGCTCGCCGCTTGCTCGGAAAAGACTGAAGAAGCCGCTGAAACGACGGTTGACGCCGCCGCCGAAGACACCACCGAGAACATGGACGCCGCCGGCGCCGCCGTTGAAGACGCCGCGACCGACGCCGCTGCCGCCGTTGACGGTGCCGCTGCCGAAGTCGAAGCCGACGTGCAGGACGAGTCGACCGCCGAAGCGCAGGTCGACTGATCTCGGCATCACGCTGAACAGGATGGGGGCGCGGGAACATCGGTTCCCGCGCCCCTTTTCTTTGCCTGCGCCGCCCACGTCCCTGCCGCGGAGGGGCTTGCACCAGCATGGTGCCAAGGGCAGGGGTGCTCCCCGAACCAGGGAGTAGCCGCTGCATGTCCGAACCCGACCTCTACGCGCGCCTGGCGGCCAGCATGGCGCGCTTCGCCGACAAGGTGGCGATCGAGACGGCGGATCGGGACTGGACCTACCGCGATCTCGAAAGCGCCGCCGCGCGGCTTGCAGCGGTGCTCCGCAATCGCGGCGTGACGCCCGGCGAACGCGTGCTGGCGCAGACCGACAAGTCGGTCGAGGCGGTCGTGCTCTACCTGGCGACGCTGCGGCTCGGCGCGATCTACCTGCCGCTCAACATCGACTATACCGAAAGCGAACTGGCTTATTTCGTCGCCGACGCGACGCCGGTCCTCGCGGTGTGTCGCAACGCGTCGCGCGATCTGTTTCGTCGCATAGGCGGCAACGCGCTGGCCATTGCGACGCTGGACGACCTCTTCGCCGACCTGACCGATGCAGATGCGTCGGTTTTCGCGCGCCAGCCCGGCGACGTGGCGGCGATCCTTTATACCTCCGGCACCACCGGCAAGCCCAAGGGCGCGATGCTGACCCATCGCAACCTGGTGTCCAACGGCGAGACGCTGATCGATTTCTGGCGCTTCACGCCGGACGACCGCCTGATCCACGCCTTGCCGATCTTTCACGTCCACGGCCTGTTCGTCGCGCTGCACTGCGCGTTCTTTTCTGGCGCGGCGGTGATCTTCCAGCCTCGCTTCGATCCGCAGGCCGTGATCGCCGCCATGCCCAGGGCCAAGGTTCTGATGGGCGTGCCGACCTTCTACATCCGTCTACTGAACGACCCCGCCTTCACGCGAGAAGCGGCGAGCGCGATGCGCCTGTTCGTTTCCGGATCGGCCCCGCTGTCGGCCGACATCCATCGCGCTTTCGAAGCCCGCACCGGCCACCGCGTGCTCGAACGATACGGCATGACCGAAACCGGGATGATCACCAGCAATCCGTACGAAGGCGCGCGCAAGGCAGGTTTCGTCGGCCCGCCGCTGCCCGGCGTGTCGGTCCGCATCGCGGGCGAGGACGGCGCGCCGCTTCCCGACGGCGAGGTCGGCATCGTCGAAGTGAACGGCCCCAATGTCTTCGCCGGATACTGGCAGATGCCGGAAAAGACCGCGAGCGAGTTCCGCCCCGGCGGCTGGTTCATCACCGGCGACATGGGACTGATCGACGCCGACGGCTATGTCCAGCTCGTCGGGCGGGAAAAGGATCTCATCATTTCCGGAGGGCTCAACGTCTATCCGGCGGAAGTGGAGGCGCTTCTCGACGACCGGGACGACGTGGCCGAAGCGGCGGTGATCGGCGTGCCCCACCCCGACTTCGGCGAAGCGGTCGTCGCCGTGGTCCGTCCGTCAGGCCGTCTTGACGAGGACGCGGTGCGCGCCGACCTGCGCCGCGACCTTGCCGGCTTCAAGGTGCCGCGGCGGATCATCGCGGTGGACGAGCTTCCCCGCAACACGATGGGCAAGATCCAGAAGAAGGTCCTGCGCGAACGCTACGCCGACCTGTTCGCGCAAGATTGAACGGGCGGGCCGTTGCGGCGGCGCCCGGCTCACCGAACTACTGCGAGCGGGTGTTGTCGTTTGCCCCGCCGACCGCCAGCCGCGGATTGGCAAAGCCGTTGTAGAGCGTGCGGGTGATTTCGGCGATCCGCGCATCGCGCTGCGGCTTGCCGCCCTGCCCGGTGACATAGATCGCGACCGCGACGACACGACCGTCGGGCATCTTGATGAAGCCGACGTCGCTTGCGGTGTTGTTCAGCGTGCCCGTCTTGTGCCCGAAATCGGTGCCGGTGGGCAGGCCCGCCTTGATCCGGTTGCGCCCGGTGATGGTGCGGGTCATCGCGCCGACGAGCACGTCGGTGCTGCCGCGCGACAGCCAGTCGCCCTTGTAGATCCCGGCGACGAGACGGACCATCTCCTCCGGCGGGGTCGAATCGCGCACGTCGACCGTGGTCGCCGGATCGAATTCGCCGTCGTCCCGCACCAAGGTCGCGATGTCGCGGTCGATGCGGGTCTTCTGGAAGCCGTGGGCGCGCAGCCACTTGGTGACTTGCGCCGGACCGCCGACTGCCTTCAGCAGCGCGTCGGTCGCCGCATTGTCGCTGCGAGTGATCATCCGTTCGATCAGCGTGCTGGCCGACATCTGCATCCCCGGCGCGACCGGCGCGACCTTGCTGGAGAACGGACGGGACGCGACCGGCACCATCAGCGGATAGGTGTTGGTCAGCGAATAAATGCCCTTGTCGACGCCGGCGAGATAAGTCGCGGCGATGGCGATTTTGGACGTGCTGGCCATCGGAAAGGCCTGGTCGCCCATGATCGAAACGCTCTGCCCGGTCGACAGGTCGAGCGCGGCGACGCCGATTCGGCCCTTGTCGGGGCGGGCGACGGCAAACAGGTTCTGCTTGAGGCCGGTGCCGACCGTCGTGTCGGCCTGTCGACCGTCGAGAACCGAGCCATTGGGGCCGTTGATGAACTGCTCGAACGTCTCGGCAGGGGCCGTGGCGCTCGCGGCGGATTGCGCCTGCGCCTGCGCGGCTGTGGTGCCCAGCAGCATCGCGGGCAGGGCGAGCGCGGCAAGGCCCGCGCGGCGGAAAGTGCGAATGTTCAGTCCCATGATGGCTCCACGCATAGCACGGATGTCATTGTTTCAAGATTAACCGAATCCGCCGCAGGCTCAACCCGGCAGTTTCAGCATGTTCAAAACCGGCGCAGTCGGGCTCTTCGTCAGCCGCTCTGGCCGCCATCCGGCAGTGTGCGCAGGGCGCGGGCCTGGGCCTTGCGGCGCCGCAGGTTCTCGCGCAGTTGCCGGGCCAGACGCTCCTCGCGCGTTTCCGCTACGGCAGGCTTGCCGCCCGAACGGTCGGAAAGGGGGGCTGCGGCCTGCTTGTCGTCGCCTTTGTCCATCGGCCGGTGATGGCATCGCGGCAAAGCCCTAGCAAGAGCGGCAAAGCGCGCTTGACAACCACCCGGCCCCCGGCCAATAGCGCGCCCCTGCGAACCGCCCGGCCCGCAAGGCAGTCGGCGCGGGATTCGCCTGGCACGATGGTCACGCTGCTGTAGCTCAGTGGTAGAGCGCACCCTTGGTAAGGGTGAGGTCGGGAGTTCAATCCTCCCCAGCAGCACCATCGGCACCTAGGGAACCCTAGGAAATCACCGGAAAACAAGGGTTTTTGACAGTCGGCTGTTACATTCGTAACGGAGGCGACCTCATGTGCACCTACCTCAACAAGACCGGCGCAACCTACTACTTCCGGCGACCCGTGCCCGACGACCTCAAGGGGCATTTCAGGACCAACTCAGGCAGACCTCGGACTGAGTGGAAGTTCAGTCTCGGAACTAAGGACCGGGAGACAGCGAAGCGGCTTTTGCGGCCCCATGAGGTCAAAACCGACGCGCTCATCGATGAGGCACGTCAAGCTATAGCCTCAGTCGCCTCTCAGGAGGCCTCCAGCGTCAATCTTGATCAACCGGGAGGTTCCCATCGGTCTGACCAAGATGCGCGTGAGAACAGCCCTGCGAGTGCACTGAGCACACGGGAGCAGGAGGAGCGTTCGGCGCAAGTGGCCTTGGATGATGCCAGTCAAGAGCGCAGGATTGCGCGGCGGGAGCTGCGTACTCTTTGGCGACAGCGGCGGATGACCAGCACCGCCATGCTTGAGCCTGAGCAGGCTGCCGCTGTTGATCTGATCAAGGAGCGGGACGCCGAGATTGAAGAGCTGCGGCGCGCAATCACCATCATGGAGGCGGGGAACGACGCGCTAGGTATTCCTCGAGCGGCGCGGGACCCTGCGGCCCACAGTCCGCAACCGGGCTTGTCCCTCTCGGCGCTCTACGAACGCTTCGCGCAATCAGGGACGGCCAACCCCAAGACCGTCCAGAAGTGGCGCAGCCGGGTGACCAGCCTGATTGAACATCTTGGCCATGATGACGCCATCCGCGTGGAGCGGGCGGATATAAACGCTTGGACGGGCGCGCTCGTAGCCAGCGGGCTATCTGTTAAGACCGTAAAGGACGGGTATCTTCCGGCTGTCAGCGCCGCCTTCTCTATCGCTTACGAGGATGGTGCCATCCCGACCAATCCCGCTGCGGGGATCAAGGTGCGGGGGCCCAAGACGATCAGGGCGCGAGAGCGTGAGCATTCCGATGACGAGGCAGCAACAATCCTGCGGGCGGCTCTCGGGCCACAGCCAGCCGGTCTTGCCGACCATCACGCACGCGCACGGCGTTGGGTGCCATGGCTCCGCGCCTATACCGGAGCGCGGGTGGGCGAGATGACCCAGTTGCGAGCCATGGATGTCCAGCAGGAGGGCGGCATCTGGTTCGTCCTGATTTCGCCCGAGGCAGACGGAGGTGTGAAAACCGGGGAGGCACGCAAGGTCCCCCTTCACCCACACCTCATTGATCAAGGGTTCATTGACCTAGCCCGGTCGGGTGATCCGACACCTCTGTTCTACGCAGAGGGTACCGGCACCGCCCTCAACCCCGCTTCCAAGATGAGAGCCAGTGCCCTCGCCAAGTGGGTCAGGACGCTCGGCGTAGAGACACCCCAGCCGAACCACGGATGGAGGCACAAGTTCAAAACCTTGTGCAGGGTGGCCGAAATACAAGAGCACATCATGGACAAGCTACAGGGTCACGCCTCTCCCAATCAGGGGAGGAGGTATGGGACAGTTCCACTGGGTACCCTGCGAGAAGCAATCGCGAAGTTGCCTCGCTTCGAGGTTTAGCCCCTAAGCAAAACACATGCGGTGGGTTGGGGGGATAAACTGCCAGTTAGCTGTCAGACCCTACTGGGTCACCCCAAAGGTTACCCTAGAAGTAATCAGGATATCATTATCCTACATCACCTTAGGCAACTTGGAGTGAGCTTTGGATCACCCCGGCCATCCCCCCTACCCCCCTTCCATCCCGAAAAGTCGCAGTTTTCCGCGAGTTTCGAGACCGCCGTGTACGACCCAAAGACGGATCGAACTTGGAGGAGCGTCTACCACGGCATCCGAGTGATGCAGCAACCGCTGGTTTCATGGCTAGGCTTTGCGTCCTCACCTGATGGACGTTCCAGCGACACCGCAATGGCGTCGGCGCTGACATCACCTTGAGGTTTGTCGGTCGCTTTTGGAGTGCACCCCGGTGCGCCCAGACCTGCGGCTAGGCCAAAAGGCCGGTGCTGTCCGCATGATCCATCCCCGCTGTTAACTTCCGTATTTCTACGGCACGGGCGCTATCGTGATTAGGGTCCCGCCGGACCGAAAGGCGCAAGGAGTGCGTCTTGTCTGTTACGGTATCGGAATAGCGAAACCCGTGAGGCAGCCGAAAACGAGACAGATACGCCGGGCGTACAGATGCGCAGCCGCCGACTAGTCACCGTCCCACTCGGGGAAGAACGAAGGTTCCTCGGGGTCGAAGGTGTCGGCGATCTGTTCGTGCATGGCAATGCCGCCCATGGCGGCGCGTTGCGTTGTCAGGGGGAGGCGAGCTGATGACGCGGCAGCCATGTAGGCGGCTGGCAGGAAGGGGCGCACGGCGGCTCCGAACAGGCGGGCATAGAGGAACTCGAAGGCCACGAAGTCTTGCATTTCGGCGTGCTGGAGGTCGTAGGCGGCGCATCTGTCGAGCAGGGCTTTGACGCCGAGCGGTAGCGGACCGGAGACCTTGGGCAAGGGGCGGACGCGGGGGATGCCGGAATAGACTTTCGCGCGGGTGTGGTTGGTGTGGAGGTCGAAGAAGCTGGTCGGCCAGCGCGCCATGTAGTCGCCGCGAGGCAAGGCGAAGTCCAAGGCGCGGATGATGTAGCGGCGGGTGGCGAGCGGGAACCATTTCGGCCAGCGTGTCGCTCACTGGCGGGCGGCCCGTTCCTGATTGAGGTGGAACAGGCGGGCGAGGATTTCGTCGTCGGTCAGGGTCCCAGCGCGGAAGTCGTCGCCCCAGCCGTAGGCGTCGGCCACAGCCTCGTCCAAGGCGCGGTGGGCGTGGTCTAGCCATGCGGGGCGCTGGTTGTAGAGGTTGGTCAGGGTCCGCTTCTTGAGCACCTGGGCGGCGGCCTCGTCCTTGGGCAGGATGCGGTCAGGGTAGCCGGGGACGACCTCGGGGACGCGCTCGATCAGGTCGGGCGGGTTCAGCCAGTTCTCGCGCAGTTCGTTGAGGCGGGCCGCTGCGGTGGAAATGGCTTGGGCGCGCGGGTCCTCGGCGTAGTCGGCGGCTGGCGTGGCCGGGGTCAGACCTTCCGGGAATGGGAATGTCTCAAAGGTCGTGGAAGGCGTGTAGCGTGGGCGATCCTCCAGCGATGTGCCCATGCCGAGTGCCCACAGCTCGTGGAACCGGCTATGCAGGATGCCGAAGGTGGTGTCGTCGTCGCGGGCGATGGCATCGACAAGATTGGTCGGCCAATAGTTCATGGTGAGCCACGTGAATACGCGATGCTTCGCCACCACAGGTGTGACGAGGTATCGAGACTTTCCCCCCAGCGCCTTGCGTAGTTCGGGCCTAGTGCGGTGGTGTCGCCACCAGTAGTCCCGGTGCGCGGCCAGCGAACTCTTCATCCTTACAGGCTTCACATGCTCATGGATGTGCTCGAAGGGCTGCTCGAAAAAGGCGGCTTCGTGTTCAGACATGACGGCACCAAAATCCACCACCCATGCGTCGGACATCCGACGGACAATGTCGGTGGCATTGACGAACCTGCGCAAAACATCAGAGTTTGGCCGACCGTTAGGGTTCCTGGGCGCTTGGAGCCACGCTCTTGCAGTGTCATCGTCGACCTCGAAGGGTCCATGTTTCTGGCCGCCCTCAAAGCATGTGGACTTGTTTTCCGAAAGTCGAAGCGCGGAGGTCAGGTCAAAGGGGAAGTCTGTTAGGTCGCTGTTGATCTTGTCCACTGGCAACCCGTTTAGGGATGGTGTCTCGTCGCCTCTTTCACGCTCAAAGCAGATCAATGAGACGCGGACTGCCGCTCCATCAACCGTCCATGCCTCATCCCCCCAAGCCTCGAAGATGCGACCATGTGCCACTATTGGTTTGATGACTTCGCGGTTGGCTCCGCCCCGTATGGAGTTTGTTGAGACTAGCCCGGCTCGTTCGAGTTTGCACGCTACCATCCGGTCCCAAGCGCCCGCGAACCAATAGCAAACCAAGTCAACTCCACCGGGTACATGGGGCCAAGCGGCCTTCAGTGTTTCGGTGTATTCCAGTCCAAGTTCGCTGCGCTTCTTGCTGCCGCCGAGGAAGGGCGGGTTACCAACCACGACATTCGCCTCCGGCCACGCTGCCCGCCGGCCAGTCTCGACATCCAGCACGGCGTCCCGGCACTCGATGTTACCGAGGCTGCGGAGGATGGGGTTGCGGGACGCCTCAAAGCCATTCCGGCGCATCCACTGGATTTCCCCGATCCACACCGACACGCGGGCCAGTTCGGCTGCGTAGGGGTTCAGTTCGATCCCAAGCACGCACTCGGGGCCGACTGCCGGAAACTCGCGCGAGCAGCCCAGCGCCTCGGCCTCCAGATTGGCGCGATGCTCCAAGTCCTTGAGGGCGAGCAGGGACAGATACAGGAAGTTGCCCGAGCCGCACGCTGGGTCGAGCACGCGGAATGTCCTCAGGCGCTCCGTAAAGCCCCTGAGCAGTTCCTGGGCCTTTTGGCATAGGCTCGGTCCCGTTTCGTCCTCTCTGCGCCCTTGAGGAGCTTCTCAGCGGTCTGTTGTGGGGCGCTGGCGATCAGGGTTTCGATCTGGTCCCGGATTGCCGCCCACTCGGCTGACAGGGGCCGGATGATGACCGGCTCCACGATCTGCATGATCTTGTCCCGGTCGGTGTAGTGCGCGCCAAGCTGGCTGCGCTTGTCCGGGTCCAGCCCACGCTCGAACAGGGTGCCGAGAATGGAGGGGTCAATCTCCGACCAGTCCAGCGCGGCGGCGGTGATCAGGTTGTCGATGTCGTCACGGTCGAGCGGGAGGGCGCTGTCGTCATCGAACAGGCCGCCGTTGAACCAGTCCACCTTAGTAAACCCGACCAGCCCGCCCGATTTCATGGCCGCGAACAGGGTGCAGGCGTGGTCCGCGAAGGCGTCCGGCTGCGGGCGGCTGGCCTTGAGCATCTCCGTGAACATATGGTTCGGGAGGAGGCCGACATCCTCTGCGAACATGCAGAACACCAGCCGGTTGACGAAGTGGGCGACATCCTGCCCCGCATGGCCGCGATCCCGCAGCCGCTGGGCGAGCAGGGCGAACTCCCGCGCCGCCTCCTCGGTGAGCATCTGCCGGGTCTTGGCGGGGCGGAGGCGTTCTGGGTTCTCGAAGGCATTTCGCAGGAGGTCGCGCGTGGTCGCGTCCATCAGGTCGTCGAGTGCGAACTCGTGCACCTGCTGCACCGTGTTGGTCCAGTTGGTGTGGATGCGGAAGCGGTCCATGTCGGACACGATGAGGAGGGGCGGGTTCTCCAGCGCGATGGCGTATTGCTGGAGCTGGGCGAACGCCTTGTTCAGGTCTTTCTTCTTGCCCTTGTACTCCCACGCAAAGCTGCCCTTGCGCCATACGTCGGCCCAGCCTTCGCCTCCGCTGGTCTTGGTCGCCCCCTTCTCGAAGGCGTACCATTCCCCCTTGGGGTCGGCAGTGATGGGATCATCCACCCCAAGTAGCGCGCACAGGTCATTGAAGTGGCTCTGCGATGCAGCGCGCTCATTCAACTCGGCGTTGCGCCATTTCGAGATAAACTGTTGGGGCGTCATGGTGATGTCTTAGCGGCTGGAGGGCATAGATAAAGCCGCCACCAGCCGGTTATGGTGGTGGTTTCTGTCAGCGGGCCGACTGGCAGTACCGCTTTACGGTGGCGGGGGAGATGGCGAAGTGGGCGGCGGTGGCGTTGATGCTGGCTTCGTTCGCCTTGCGCCATGAGGCCACAGCGGCGGCGTCAGCGGCGAACGGACGGCCCAAGCTTTCCTTGCCCCGGTGGGTCTTTCCCGTGGCCCTGAGGGACGCTCTGGCGGCCTCACGGCCCGCTTCTGTCCGCTCCGCAATGCGGCGGCGTTCGATCTCGGCCACTTGGGCGAGCACAGCCAAGATCAGTTCGCCCACGCCCCTGCCGATGGGGCCGAGGCCATGAACGTCCACGACCACCCCGGCGTCGATCAGGCGGCGCACGGTGCCCTGTATGTCGAGCGCATCGCGGCCCAGCCGATCCACGGCATAGACATGCACCGTGTCGCCCGCCCGCACCTTGTCGAGCATGGCGGCGAAGCCGGGACGGTCGGCAGCCATCACCCCGCCGCTCACCCCTTCGTCCGTAAACTCCTGATCGAAGTCCCCGCCCATGGCGTTGCGCTGGGCTTCGATGGATTGGTCTGCGGTGGAGACGCGATAGTAGGCAATGCGGTGCGGCATGAGGGGCTCACAAGTTAGGGTTGGCAGTCCGCTGGCTCATATCGCCAGCTCATTGATCCTGTCAACCTATCTTATGAGCCTAGCTTTCTAGGCACACCTTATGAGCTATCGTCGAAGATAGGGTACCATTCTCGAGGTTCAATCCCGCCTTGGTGGCCATTTACGTTGGCCACAGGCCCCATGGGGGTAAAACTGCACATACATTGTCGCATGTGCCGTCGCGCGTAGCGACACCCGTTTCAGGCCCTAGAGTGCCAAGAACCTATCTTTCCCTATGCTGCGGCTCTTGGACCCCAAAGGATGATCGCCGCGCCGACAAGACACAACGCCGTACCTAGCGTGTCCCATCTGTCAGGCCGCACACCTTCTACTGCCCAAAGCCACACGAGCGCCGAGCAGATGTACACGCCACCATACGCTGCATAGGTCCTCCCTGCGTGCTCAGCGTCCACTAGCGTCAGCAAGTAAGCGAACATGCATAAGGATGCGATGCCGGGGATGAGCCACAACGGCGACTTGTCGAGGCGGAGCCACGCCCAAAAGGCAAAGCAGCCTGCAATCTCCGCCAATGCGGCACCGGCATAAGTGATGGCTGTCAAGCGGCTCTCAGTTGCGGTGCGGCGTCGGCCATCACGCGGATCGCAGAGCGGACGAAGAGGATGGCCATGGCCGACCCTATTACGATGTCGGGCCAAGGCGAGGCGAACAGGGCAACCAGTCCTGCCGCAACCAGCACGCCCACATTGGAGATAACGTCATTGCGTGAGCATTCGAAAGTACTGGCCATGTTTACGTCCTGCGCACGAAACCTCCACAGCAGGCGGAGGCAGGCCACGTTGGCGACCAGAGCCAGCCCCCCGAATGCCAGCATCAAAGCCGAAGAAGGCGGTACACCACTCTGGATTTTCGCCACTACGGTCACGGCGATGCCCGCCCCTAGGGCAAGAATGAAGATACCTTTGAACATAGCCGCTCCGGCCTTCCAGCGGTCGCTTCGGGACAGCGCATAGATGCTGACGGCATAGACTAAAGCGTCACCCAACATGTCTGTCGCATCGGCCATCAGAGCCGCCGACCCCGCTACGACCCCTGCGCCGAACTCAAGCACGAACATCACCGCATTAATGAGAAGGACGACAATCAGCACGCGCCTCTGGTCAGCCTGAGCGGCTAACCGCTCGATCTCGGTAGCTTTCGATGAACAGCATGTATCGGACATGGCCCGATGATGGTCTGCCCCATCCTGAAACGCAACTTGGGAAGCGGAGCCACGCCCCCACTTGCACCAACTGTTACATTCGGGCATTACTTCGCCACAACACCGGCGCTAAAACATCCTTGTTTTTCAAAGTTCAATGGGCTGGATACGGGAGTTCAATCCTCCCCAGCAGCACCATCGGCAGATCTCCGTACTTCGTACGCATTGCAGGTTTTGCCGCGTTTGCGGGGCGTTAACCGCTTTGCCTTAGCATCTGCGCGACAATCTGCCGGTTGTCAGGTTGATGAAGAGTGCCGTCATAACCATGACGCCGCTTCGTCGCCGCGACCGGCTGGAGTATCGGCGAATTTCCGGTGACGTGCGGCCAGTGCGGCCCGCTTGCCCGGACCAAGGGGCTTTGGCAGATGGCTTGTCGTTTCTGGACTGATGAACGCGGCGGGTCCGCATCGGAATATGCGCTGATCATCGCGGTGGTCGGGCCGGCTCTGGGCGCGGCTGCGCTGGTGCTGGGCGCGAATGCGGGTGAGTCCGGCAGCAAGATGGAAAGCGACCTCGCCGCGACCAACGCCACGGCTCCGGCCGGCACGGGCAATGGAAACGGCGGGGGCAATACCTCGACGCCGACGCCGACGCCCGCACCTACCGCCACGCCCGCACCGACGCCCACACCGACCCCCGCGCCGACAGCTACGCCGAGCCCGACACCGACCCCCACGCCGACATCGACGCCGGGCAACAGCGGCGGCGCCGGGAACAGCGGCGGAAACAACGGTGGAAACAACGGCGGCGGACCGAAGAAATGACCGCCTGCCGCTGAAGTTGGCTGCGTTGGTTCGGCGCGATCGTCAGGCGAGCACGTCCTTCCACTCCGGATGGCGGCGAAAGGCCGCGACGACATAACTGCACAGCGGTCTGATCTTCGTGCCTTCCTCGCGCGCGTCGGCGATCAGGGCATCGACCAGCTTTGCCGCCACGCCTTTCCCGCGCAGCTCGTCCGGCACGTAGGTATGGTCGGCGACCAGCACGTCGCCCGATTTCTGATAGGTGAGTTCGCCGGCCTCCGCGTGGCCTTCGACTTCGGCGCGATAGGCTCCACGGCGTTCGCCGTCTTCGCGGGTGATGGTCACGTCGTCCATGTCGTCTCCTTTGCAGACACAACGGGCCGCGGGCGGCGACGTTCCGGCGCGGGCGCCCCGGTCAGTCGCGCGGTCCGAACAGCGCGGTGCCGACGCGGACATGCGTCGCGCCAAGCCTTACCGCCGCCTCGAAGTCGCCGCTCATTCCCATCGACAACCTGGAAAGGCCATTGTCTGCCGCCAGCTTGGCGAGCAGCGCGAAATAGGGCGAGGGTTCGACATCGGCCGGCGGCACGCACATCAGGCCCGCGATCGGCAGACCCGCCGCCTTCGCCTCGGCCAGAAGCGCGGGCAGGTCGGCGATGGCACAGCCGCCCTTCTGCTCTTCGTCGCCGATATTGACCTGGACGAAGCACGGCACGCTTCGCCCCGTCTTCTCGAAGGCCCTGGCCAGTGCGGTTACCAGGCTCGGCCGGTCGAGCGAGTGGATCGCGTCGAACAGCAGCGCCGCATCCTCGGCCTTGTTCGACTGGAGCTGCCCCACAAGATGCAGCCGGACGTCCGGGTACCTGGCCTTCAGGTCGGGCCATTTCGCCTGGGCCTCCTGAACCCGGTTCTCGCCGAAGACGCGTTGCCCCGCTTCGAGCAGCGGTTCGATTTCTGCGGGCGTCCGGGTTTTCGATACGGCGATCAGCGTCACATCCTCACCCTTGCGGCGGGCGATGCGGGCGGCGTGGGCGATGTCGTCGCGAATTTCGCAGAGGGCTTGCGCTGGCTCGGTCATGGCGGGCTGCTATAGCGATGCGGTGAAGACAGGCCAGACCTTTGCTGCGCAAACGCCCGCATCCCCGCGTCTGCCGCGGATGTGGCTGATCAGCGATGCGCGCAACGATGCCCGGCTGGAAACGGCGCTGGCCCGCATGCCGCGCGGCAGCGGCTTGATCTATCGCCATTATCACCAGCCGCCCGCGCAGCGGCTGGCCCGGTTCAGGCGGCTCGCACGCCTCGCCCGCAAGCGCGGGATCGTAATCGCCTGGGCCGGTTTGCCGCGGGATGCGCGGCGGGCCGACGCGGATGCCAGCTACGGGCCGCCGCTCGCACCGGGCGGGCTGCCCCGGCTGGCCACCGTGCATTCCTGGCGCGAACTGGGCGCGGCGCACCGGACGGGCGCTTCGCTGGTGCTGATCTCGCCGGTCTTCGCCACCCGGTCGCACCCCGGCGCACAGGTGCTGGGCGAGGTGCGGGCGCGGCTGCTCGCCCGCGCAGCCTGCGTCCCGGTGATCTTTCTCGGCGGCATGACCTGTGCCCGGGCGCGCCGTCTGGCGCCGCACGGCTGGGCCGCGATCGACGGACTATCCTGATGTCCCAAGGCCCGATGTTCCCGGCCTGATACCCACAGGGCCGCGCCTGCTTCATTGACCGTGCCTGCGCGCGGCGCGTATTTTCGGCGGCCACAGACAAACGGGATATTTCTGACGATGGCTACCCGCGCCGCCCGATCCGCGCCCGATTGGCGCGCTGCCCTGCGCCGCAGCTTCAGCCGCACGAGCGAGCTGCTGGCCGGCGGCGCGCTGGTGCTGCTCGCGCTGTTCCTGGCGCTGGCCATGGTCAGCTACAACCAGACCGACGGTTCGTTCTCCACCGCGGCGAACAGCGGTACGGCAAACTGGATGGGCGTGCCCGGCGCCTATGCCGCCGATGGGCTGTTCCTCGTTTTCGGGCCGGTCGCGGTGCTGATCCTGCCCCTGCTCTGGGTTTTTGCGCGGCGCCTGTGGCAACTGGCTGATCACGAGGAGGTGGAACGGCCACACTGGGCGCGCCCGCTCGGCATGCTGGCGCTGGCGATGGTGCTCATCGCGACGGTGATGGCGCTGCTCGTCGACGGACCGGTCTGGGGCCTGCCTGCCGGGATGGGCGGCATGGCCGGGCTGGCCGGCTCGAAGCTCATCTATGCGTTCTCGGGCCTTGCGCCTTCGCCCTATGGCGGCTGGGTGATCCTCGCGCTGGCGGTGCTGGCGCTGGCGGGCGGGGCCTATTGCATCGGACGGGTCTTCGCGCTCGATTGGGCGGGCCTCCTCACCCTCCCCCTCGGCCTGCGGCGAGAGCGTGCCGAGGAAGATGCCGACATCGTCCCCCTGCCGCGCAAGGGCCGGAAGAAGTCCGCGCAGGTCGAAACCGTGGTCGACGACGAGCCGGAGCGGGTCGAGGTGCCGCGCCGCGCGCCCGAGATCGCCGACCCGATGGCACCGCCCCGCCCCGCCGCGAAGGCGAAGCCGCAACAGGGCGACTTCTTCAACGCCGCTTATGCCTTGCCGAGCCCCGAACTGCTCGCGCCAATCCCCGACCTGTCGGGCGTGAAGGTCGACAAGATGGCGCTGGAAAGGAACGCCCGCCTGCTCGAGAACGTGCTCGAGGACTTCAAGGTGCAGGGCGAGATCACCGCCGTGCGGACCGGCCCCGTGGTCACCATGTACGAGCTGGAACCGGCCCCCGGCGTGAAATCCGCCCGCGTCATGGGCCTTGCCGACGATATCGCCCGCAACATGAGCGCGATCTCGGCCCGCGTTTCCGCCATTCCCGGCAAGACGGTGATGGGCATCGAACTGCCCAACGCCGACCGCCAGACCGTGTCCTTCCGCGAACTGATCGAATCCGCGGCCTTCGGCGACCACAAGGGGATGCTGCCGATCATCCTGGGCAAGGACATCGCGGGCGAACCGATCGTTGCCGACCTCGCCGCCATGCCCCACCTGCTCGTTGCGGGCACCACCGGTTCGGGCAAGTCGGTCGGCCTCAACGCCATCCTGCTCTCGCTGCTCTACCGCCTGACGCCCGCCGAGTGCCGATTGATCCTGATCGATCCCAAGGTGCTCGAACTCAAGAGCTACGACGACATCCCGCATCTCCTTTCGCCGGTGGTGACCGAGCCGCCCAAGGCGGTCCGCGCGCTGAAGTGGGCGGTCGAGGAGATGGAGCGGCGCTACCGCATGATGAGCTCGATCGGCGCGCGCAACCTGTCGGGCTTCAACGAACGCGTCCGCACCGCGGCGGCCAAGGGGAAGCCGCTGGGCCGCCGCGTCCAGACCGGGTTCGACCGGGAGACGGGCGAGGAGATCTTCGAGGAAGAGCAGCTCGACTACGAGGTGCTGCCCCAGATCGTGCTGATCGTCGACGAACTGGCCGACCTGATGATCACCGTCGGCAAGGAGATCGAGGTCCTGATCCAGCGCCTGTCGCAGAAGTCGCGCGCGGCGGGCATCCACCTGATCATGGCGACGCAGCGCCCGTCGGTCGACGTCATCACCGGCGTCATCAAGGCGAACATGCCGACGCGCATTTCCTTCCACGTCACCAGCCGCATCGATTCCCGCACCATCCTCGGCCAGGAGGGTGCGGAACAGCTGCTGGGCAAGGGCGACATGCTTTACAAGGCGTCGAGCCAGCCGCTGACCCGTGTCCACGGGCCGTTTGTTTCGGATGAGGAGGTCGAGGAAGTCGCCAACCACTGGCGCGGCCAGGGCGCCCCCGCCTACGTCGATTCGGTTACCGAGGAACCGGAGGACGGCGGCTTCGGCTTCGACGACATCGACAACGCCTCGGACGATCCCGAACACCGCAAGTACGTGCAGGTCTGCCAGATGGTGTTCGAAAACCAGAAGGCGTCGGCCAGCTGGATCCAGCGGCAGATGGGCGTCGGCTACAACACCGCGTCGAAATGGATCGAGCGGATGGAAAAGGACGGCCTCGTCGGCCCCGCCAATCATGTCGGCCGGCGCGAGATCTACCGCGACCGCGACGGACAGCCTCTTTAGGGACTCGCCTCGCCCGACGGATCGCGCGGTTGAACGATGGCGGGCGGCGCGGGGTCGACACCGTGTGCGGCCCCGGTCTATGGCCGGACGCGCTTTCGGGGCAGGGCGGCGGCATCCCGCCGGCGACGGCCCCGAACGGCGACAGAGCGGAGTGACAGTGCCCGAGAGACCGGACAGCAGCGCCAAGCGGGTCGTCATCGTCGATGACGATGTCCTGATCTGCGAATATCTTCAGGACCTGTGCCAGTTCTATGGCGTGGAGGTGGTCGGCATGGCGCACGACGCCGACGCGGCCGAAGACGTCATCATCGATGCCGAACCCGAGTTCGTCCTGATGGACCTGCGCCTTGGCGGTCCGCGCGACGGGGTCGACGTGGCCGAGGCGGTACAGCGGCGGATCCCCGACACCAAGTTCGTCTATGTCACCGGCTCCAACGAGCCCAAGTCGCTGGAGCGGATCGCCAGCGATTCCCCGCATCACGTCCTGATCAAGCCGATTTCCCCGGCCGATCTGCGAAAGGCGCTGGACCGGGGCTGAGGCCCTGTTGTAGCGGCCCGCTCCCGCCGGGCGTATCGAAAGCGCCGGCAACTGACATCGCTGTCGGCCCCGCCGCACTGCCCGCTTGCGCCCATCGCGCGCAGCGGGCATGGCAACGGCGCCGCTTGGCATGGAGATCGAGAGTGACGGACGCGCAGACCGGGGGCACCACTTCCTTGGCGGCAAGGGAAGACATCGTCTTCCGCGACGGAACACCCGAAGACCGCGACGCGCTCGTCGTGCTGGGTCGCAAGAGCTTCGACGCCGCCTTCGGCCATCTCTATGCCGAGGAAGACCTGTCCGCCTTCCTCCATTCCGCGCACTCGCCCGAAGCCGTCGAGCGCCAGCTAGCCGATCGTTCGGTGGCCTACCGCCTCGCGTTTCGCGGCCGGAAACTCGTCGGTTACTGCAAGATCGTGGAGGGTGCGCAGTTCGGCGATCATTCGGCGGCCAGGCGCCCCGTCGCGCTCTCGCAGCTCTACACCGACCCTGCCGCAACCGGGCAGGGCATCGGCAGCCAGCTACTGGAATGGGCGGTGAAGGAGGCGAAGTCGCGGCGCGGCGATGCGTTGCAGCTTTCGGTCTGGGCGGAAAATCACGCGGCGCAGCGGTTCTACGCGCGGCACGGTTTCGCCAAGATCGCCGACATCGAATTCTGGGTCGGCAACCACCGCGACGAGGAGTGGCTGCTCGAACGCCCGCTCTGAGGCGGGGCGGCGGAGGTCAGGTCCGCTCGATCGTCACCCGTTCGCACGTGCGCTCGGCGGGCATGTTGACTGGGGCGTGGCAGATGCGCGCCTCGCGCCGCTCTCCCGGTTGCAGGTGTTCGAACACCGCCAGCACGCGCTTCGCTTCCCCCCCGTCGAGATCGGCGCTGTCGGTCGGCAAAAGGCGCACCTGCGCGGCAGGCGTCTCGGATGCGACGCCGAGCGCAGTGACCCGGATCGTGCGCCGGGTCGTGTCGGTGTTCCCGATTTCGACGAAGACCGATTCCATCGACGACGTCGTGGTGCGTTCGGTGACCTTCTCGCCACCGTCGCTTCCGAAACCGGTCGTCGGAACCAGCGCAACGACGAGCACGACCACCGGAATGGCGAGCAGCTCCTTGATGCAACCGAATCCTTGTGCCTTTGCAGGCAAGGATCGGCCAGGCGCCGTGAAGATGCGGGGAAGCGGTCGCTAGGTAATGGCCCCTAGGATCCGCGCCCTGCCGCTTGTCGGCGCCCGGATCAGAACCAGCGCCACCGCTTGAACAGCGCCAGCTGGATCACGAGGATCACCGCGCACAGAAGCACAACCGCCGCAAAGGCGAGCGGGTGATCGGCGCGCGGGATGCCCGCGACGTTCATGCCGAGCAGACCGGTCAGGAAGGTCAGCGGCATGAACAGGGTGGCGACGATGGTCAGCAGCGAATTGGTCCGTTCGGCCCGTGCCGCCGATCGCGCGCGGATATCGTCCTGCAGCACCAGCGCGCTTTCCTTGGAGATGTCGATGTCGTCGAGAAAGCGCGACAGGCGGGCGATCGTTTCCGCGATCTCGCGTCGGTCGTGCGGCTCGAACCAGTCGGGGGCACCGCGGCTGATGAATTCCAGCGCCTCGTGCTGCGGGCTCATGTGCCGCTTGAGCGCCAGCGACTCGCGGCGGATGCGCGCGATCTCCTCCAGCACCTCCTCGGTGCCGCCATCGGGTCCGGCGTCCTCCATCTCGTCGATCGACTGGTTCATGTCGATGATCGCGGTGTTCATGTGCGCGATCATGTGTTCCGTCAGCGACGTGATCAGTGCGCCCGCGTCTGTCGGGCCGTGGCCGGCGTCGATCTCGGCGAGGGTATCGCGCGGGGTCTGCAGCGGCAGGCGGCGCAGGGTGACCACACGGCGCCCGTCGCTCCACAACTGCATGGAGACCATGTCCTCCGGCTCCGACCCCGGATTGAAGTTGATCCCGCGCAGCGTGGCGATCAGCGTGTCGCCCTCGCGAAAGGCGCGCGGCCGGGTCAGGTCCGACACCAGCAGTTCAGCGGTCGGTTCGGGGATGCCGAGATCGCTCTCCAGCCAGTCCTGAACGCCCGGACGGCTCCGGCACAGGTGCAGCCAGAGCACTTCTTCTTCGTCCTTCGGCGTCCAGCCCTGCGCCTCGGCCCAGTCGATACGGCGTCCGCCCCCCTTGCCGTCGAGCACGCGGCCGTAGAGCAGCGGCGTTTCGCACGCCCGGTCCCCGGCTCCGTCGGCCTCGTCGTCAAGTTGGTCCGGCGTCATCAAACTCTCCCGCAACTGGTGCGACGCGATATGGCCTATTCAGGCTGAATTTCCTATGGGTGCGCAAACGGCCGGGGCCGGACCCCGCCCGAACATGGATTGACCGATGAATGCTATCCGTCCGTGGCGCACGATAGAGCGTCGCAAGAGCCGCCAGATCATGGTTGGCAAGGTGCCGGTGGGCGGCGATGCGCCGATCACCGTGCAGACGATGACCAACACCCCGACCGAGGATGTCGCCGCCACGATCGACCAGATCCGCCGCTGCGAGGAGGCGGGGGCCGACATCATCCGCGTGTCCTGCCCGACCGAGGAATCGACCGCGCATTTCGACCAGATCACCCGCGCCGCGCAGGTGCCGATCGTCGCCGACATCCATTTCCACTACAAACGTGCGCTCGAAGCCGCCGACAAGGGCGCGGCCTGCCTGCGGATCAATCCGGGCAACATCGGGTCGAGCGAGCGGGTCGCCGAAGTGGTGCGCGCCGCGAAGGCCAACGGCTGCGCCATCCGCATCGGCGTCAATGCCGGCAGCCTCGAGAAGGATCTCCTCGAAAAGTACGGCGAGCCCTGCCCCGAGGCGCTGGTCGAATCGGCGCTCGATCACATCAAGCTGCTGCAGGACCATGACTTCCACGAATTCAAGGTCGCGGTGAAGGCCAGCGACGTGTTTCTCGCCGTCGCCGCCTACCAGGGGCTCGCCGAGGCGGTCGACTGCCCGCTGCATCTCGGCATTACCGAGGCCGGCGGGCTGATCGGCGGGACGGTCAAGTCGTCCATCGGCATCGGCAACCTGCTTTGGGCCGGCATCGGCGACACCATCCGCGTCTCGCTATCGGCAGAGCCGGAGCAGGAAGTGCGCGTCGGGTTCGAGATCCTCAAGGGCCTCGGCCTCAGGACCCGCGGCGTGCGCGTCGTGTCGTGCCCGTCCTGCGCACGGCAGGGCTTCGATGTCATCCGCACGGTGCAGGCGCTGGAAGACCGGCTGCAGCACATCAAGGTGCCGCTCTCGCTCTCGGTGCTCGGCTGCGTCGTCAACGGCCCGGGAGAGGCGCGCGAAACCGACATCGGCGTCACCGGCGGCGGCAACGGCAAGCACATGGTCTACCTCTCCGGGGTGACCGACCACCATGTGCAAAGCGCGGACATGCTCGACCACATCGTCTCGCTGGTGGAAGCGAAGGCGGCCGAGATCGAGGCCGGGATGACCGACGCGGGACAGGCGGACGAGGTTCCGGCCTGACGCATTTACCCGATCTTCACCGGCAACATGGCAGTCGGTGGGGATGAAACTGGGCGGCATCCTCCTGGCCGGGGCCCTGGCCTGCACCATCGGCGCGCTGATGCCCGACAGTCCGGACCTGCCGGCTGCCGGTGACGGCAAGGCGGCGCAGGTGGCAGCCGATACCGCGCAGGACGAGCGACCCGACTACCTGACCGGCGAGATGATGCTGCAGCGCCAGCCCGACGGTCATTTCTATGCCACCCCCTCGATCAACGGCGTCGAGGTGCAGACCCTCGTCGATACCGGTGCCAGCGTCGTCGCGCTGACCGGCAGCGACGCGCAGGCGCTTGGCCTCAGCTGGAACGAAGACGATCTCGGCATCGTCGCGCAAGGGGCGAGCGGCCCGATCCGCGGCGTGGAGGTGCGCCTGGACACGGTGCAACTGGGCGGGTTCGAGGTTCACGACGTGCCGGCGATGATCGTGCCCGAAGGCCTGCCGATCACGCTTCTGGGCCAGAGCTTCCTGTCGCGCATTCCCCGCGTCGCCATCGCCGACGGGCAGATGAACCTCTCCCAATACTGATCGCGCAACGCTCGGAAAGCAGGCCGTGCCGAGATTGCGCAGCGACGTCCCGTGCCTCTGGTTCAGTGCATCGCAAGACATTATATGCTATGTCATGGGCATGAAAACGGCGACAAATCGACGCGGCCTGCTCAAGGGTGCGCTCGTCGCGGGGGCGGCACTTGCCGCACCGACCCGCGTCTTCGCGCAGGCCAGCGCGCTGACGCCGCGCGACCGCGCGGTGCTCGATGTCGCGCGCATCCAGATCGAGCGGGTTGGCGCGACGCTGTGGCACCGGGACCGGGCTGCCATCGCCGACTTCGGCGTCCATTCGGCCCAGCCCCGCTTCCATTTCGCCAATCTCGAGGCGGGGACCGTCCGCAGCTTCCTCGTCGCCCATGGCATGGGTTCGGACCCCGAGCATGACGGCTGGCTCAAGACCTTCTCGAACGTCGAAGGCTCGAACGCGACCAGCCGTGGCTCTTTCATCACTTACGAGTGGTATCATGGCCGCTACGGCACATCGATCCGGCTGGGCGGGCTGGACCCGGAGAACTCCAACGCCCTGCCGCGTGCCATCGTCGCCCATCCGGCCGAATATGCGCGGGCCGAACATGTCGCCACTTATGGCAGGCTGGGCCGCTCGAACGGCTGTTTCGCGATGAGCCCCGACGACTTCAACGAGGCGCTCTGGAACATCTCCGGCGGGCGGCTCATCTATTCGGAACGGCTCGGCCTGGTCTGACCTCTTCGGCGCGCTACTGACGCCAAACTGTCATATTGGCGGCGCATCTCTCGAACCATGCGATCGATCGACACGCAGCTTGCCGCGGCGCTGGGACGCGCCCTGGGCAATGAAGACTGGCACGGTGCTGGCTGGGACATGCCGCCCCCGCCCGGAATCAACGCAAGAGGCGTGGAAAGGGCGGCCTGGCTGGCCCTGCACAATTGGGAAGCCGATCGCGACCTGTTCGCCCGCTTCCCCGCCTGCCGCGAGACGAGCCGTCACCGCATGCGGCAACTGATCGGCAGGCTCGAGACCTGAACCTGGGCGAAGGGCGCAGCGGTCCGCCGAAACGTTCGAATCGCAAACCCGGTAACGCCGCTATTTCCAGCGCCTTGCCGCCAGGTCGACCGGAACCTCGGCCGAGAGATCTTCGGCACTTGCGCCCAAGGCGAAGGCGTGGCGCCCCTTGTCGATCTGCCAGCGTCCACCTTCGAACTCCGCGATGGTGCGCGGTTCGATCGGGACGGAGAGGCTGCGAACCTCCCCGGCCTTCAGGGCGACGCGGGCAAAGCCGACGAGGCGTTGCTGGCGCCCGCGCGGCGTCTGTGTCAGGTAGACTTGCACCACGGTCGTGCCGTCGCGGTTTCCGGTGTTGCGGACCGTGAACGAGGCCGTCTTCCCGTCGACCCGCAGTCCGCCGGTCTCGAAAGTGGTGTAGGAAAGGCCGAAGCCGAACGGAAACAGCGCCTTGTGTCCCTGCCGCGCATTCCAGCGGTAGCCGATGTCGGACCCTTCTATGTCGTAATCGACCGGCAGGGGTCCGGCCCCTTCCGGCTTGCGCCCGATGAAGTCCGGCTCCAGCCGGTCGAACCCGTCCAGCTTCACGCGCGGCAGTTGCGCCTCGCCAGCCGGAAAGGTGATCGGCAGCCGGCCCGACGGATTGGTTTCGCCGAACAGGACCGACGCGATTGCCTGACCCCCGCGGATGCCGGGATACCAAGCCTGAATGACTGCGGCGGTCCGGTCCAGCCACGGCATCGCCACGGGACCGCCGGTCTGCAGCACCACGACGGTGTTCGGGTTGGCCCCGGCCACCGCCGCTATCAGCGCGTCCTGCCCTTCGGGAAGCGTCAGGTCGGCGTGATCGAACCCTTCGCCCGACCACTGGTTGGCGAAGACGATGACGATGTCGGCCTTGCCCGCCGCGGCCGCCGCTTCGGCGACAGAACGGCCGTTGCGGAAGCGAACGGTCGCCTGCGGGGCCATGGCCTGGATGGCCGCGAGCGGCGAGGAGCGGTGGTAGTTCATGCGCGCGAAGGCCGCGAACGGCCCGGTGCCGCCCAAGGGTATCGCGGCGGCAGGCCCACCCTCGCCGATGACCTGGCTCGACCCGCCGCCGGACAGCACACCGGTGGAGGCAAGGCCGCCGACGACGAGGATGGTGCGGGCACTCTTCGCCAGCGGAAGGATGTTGTCGCGGTTGCGCAGCAGCACGATGCCCTGGCGCGCGGCGTCCTCGGCTATGGCGGCGTTCGCCTCGTAATCGATCGCGCCGCCCGGTTGGGCGGGATGGCTCTCGAGCCCATTGGCGTAGATCGCGGTCAGGATCCGCTTGTTCATGTCGTCCAGCCGGCGCGCCCAGGCAGGGCTGTTCGCGGCGGCGGCGGCCAGCTTGTCTGCGAAGAACACCTCCGTGTCGAGCTGCTCGCCCGACTGCTGGTCGAGACCGTTCATCGCCGCCTGCAGATCGGGCACCGCGCCCCAGTCGGACATGACGAAGCCCTTGTAGCCCCAGTCCTGCTTCAGGACCCGGTTGAGCAGCCAGTCGCTGGAACAGGCCTGGTGGCCGTTGACGCGATTGTAGGCGCACATCACCGAACCGGGCTGGCCGATCTCTATCCCGATCTGGAAGGCGAGGAGGTCGCTTTCGCGCGCGTTGCCCTCGCTGATCTGCACGTCGGCGAAATGGCGTCCGTTTTCCTGGCCATTCAGTGCTAGGTGCTTGATGGTGGCGATGATCCTGTTCGATTGCACCCCGCGGATGGCGTGGCCGACCAGCGTCCCGGCGAGAAGCGGATCTTCGCCGAAGTATTCGAAATTGCGACCGTTGCGGGGATCGCGCATCAGGTTGACGCCGCCGGCCAGCATCACGTTGTAGCCCTTGGCGCGGGCCTCGCCGCCGATCATCCGCCCGGCCGTCTCGACCAGATCCGCGTCCCATGTCGACGCCATCGCCAACCCGGACGGCAGCGCGGTGGCGTTGTCGTTTCGCAGCCCGGCGGCATAGGCCACACCCAGGCTGGCGTCGGTTTCCTTCAGCGCCGGAACGCCGAGGCGCGGTATCCCCGGAATATATCCGGCACCCGGCACCGCGTCGGGCGGCGTGGTCGTCGGCGGCATGGCCATCACGCCATGGGTGAGGATCGTCTTTTCCGCAGGGGTCATCGCCCGCACCGTCGCCTCCGCACGGCGCTCAGCGCGATCCCAGGCGGCATTCTCGTCCCCCTCGGCCGAAACCGACGCCGCAAATGTCGCGGCAAGGGCGATCGCCGGCAACGCACCCAGCCCAGGCTTGCAAACGGAGGTGAACTTCATCGTCAGTTCCTTGTCGGGCCGGCTTCGGGGCACGTTCGTAGAGGGAGGGAGACGGGCGGCGCGGTCGGCGGCCGCGGATCCGGCCGGGCAGGCTAAGCTGCCCGGCCGGATTCGATTAGAAACTGACCTTGGCGGTCACGCCCGCAGTCCGCTTCTGCGGCAGCGAGGCGAGGAGTGCCGAGTTGTTTCCGAAGTAGGCAAAATTGTAAGTGAAGGCGAAGTAGTCGCTCGCGGCGGTGTACGACTTGTCCTCGAACAGGTTGTTCACGAACGCCTGCAGCGAGATTGCGTCGAACGTGATGCCCGCGCGCAGGTTCACCTTGTCGATCGGGTCGGTCTTGAGCAGGTTTGCCTGGTTCACCCACTGACCCGAACGATGCGAGAAATCGGCGCGGACGAAAAAGGGCAGTTCGCCTGCGCCCAGCCTGCCGTCATACTGCACGCCGATGTTGCCGGTGAACTTCGCGACGCCCGGCATCTCCTTGCCGCTGAAATCGCTGACGCCGGTCAGCGAGGTGACGAGCAGGTTGCTGTAGGCCTTGATGTCCGAAGCGGTGTAGGCGCCCGACAGGTTCATGGTGATTCCCTGCACCGGCTTGACGACAGCCTCGAACTCCACGCCGTAAAGGTCGGCGCGGCCCGTGTTGGCGACACCGGAAACCGGAACCGGATCGGGCTCGCTGGGTACGTCGACGACGAGGTTGATGCGGTTGATCTGCTTCTTCCACGCCGCGAAATAGCCGCCGAGAGCGAAGCTCATCGCTCCGTCGAACAGCGAACCCTTGATGCCGGCATCGAAGCTGTCGACCGTTTCCGGCTCGGTGGTGAGCGTCAGTCCGGCGGCGACGGCAGCCTCGTAGACCTCGGGCGAATACTGGAGCAGCCCGGTGTTGAAGGTCGAAGGGTTCACGCCCTTGGCATAGGAGGCGTAGAACATCAGGTCGTCGGTGAACTGGTAGTCGAGGATGGCGCGGGGCAGGAAATTCTCGAACTTGCCGCGAACCTGGAGGTTGCCGGCCGGATCGAACGAGGAAATCTCGTCGACCTGGTACCGCCCTTCGAAGCTCAGTTCGAGGGCATCGCTGAGCTTGTAGCTGATCCCGCCGAAGATGCCGTAGGTTTCGGCCTCGCTCATGCCGGCGGGCGTCACCGCGGCAGGCGTGGAGAACGCGATTCCAGTCAGCGTGCCGAAGGTCTTGGCGTCGAGATAGCTGCCGCCGATCGTGCCCGACAGCGCACCGCCGTTGTCGAAACGGGCGCGCAGTTCCTGCGACCAGTCCCGGTGCATCCGCTCGACCATGAAGCCGTAGTTGAAGGTCGACGAGAAGTAGTGGTCGATGTCGTTGAGGATGGTCCAGCGTTCCTCGTTGAACCCGGTCAGCGACGCGAGCGAGAGTCCGCCGCCGAGATCGTAGTCGATCGTCAGGTGGGCATGATCGTATTCGCGGCCCATGCCGTATCCGTCGATGAGGTCGACGCCGTTCAGCCGGTTGGTCGGATTGGCCAGCAGGGCTTCCATCGCCGGGGTCAGGGCGGAATTGTAGGCGAGCGGGTCGATCTTCGTCGGGATGCTGCCGCAGAAGTAGGGATTGCCGTTCTGCACGCAGTTCGGCTGCCCCTGCACCAGGACGTTGCCGACGAAGTCCTCGATGTCGTACGCCGAAATCAGGGCGGACGCCGACGGCCCGTCATCGTCGAGCGAGCGCATGCCGAACGCCTTGACGCGCAGGGCGTCGGACGGGGTCAGGTCGAGTTGCAGGGTGTAGACCTGGCTCTCCTGCTTGCCGAGGCGCTGGCCGTCGGCCTCGTTCACGTACTGGCCGCCGGTGTGATAGTATTCCGCGCTCGAGCGGAAGGAGAGGATGTCGGTGACGATCGGCCCGCTGATCTCGGCGCGAAGCCGCTGCGTGTCGAACGTGCCGAAAGTGGCTTCGGCAAGGCCCGTCCACGAATTCGATGCGTCCCTGGTGACGACGTTGACCGCGCCGGCAAAGGTGTTGCGCCCGAAATAGGCCGCCTGCGGTCCGCGCAGGACCTCGATGCGGGCCGGGCTGGCGATCGACTGGAGAGCGGTGGTCGAGGAAACCGGAACCCCGTCGATGAATACGCTGACCGTGCTTTCGACGCCGCTGGCCGGGGTAAAGCCGCGCAGGGTGAAGGTCTGGACCGAACGGTCGGACTTGCCCGAGTTGTTCTCGCTGACTTCAAGCCCCGCAACCGCGTCTTCGAGATCGCGAGCCTGCGTGATGCCGCGCTTCTCGAGCCCGGTTCCGGTCACGGCCGACACCGACAGCGGAACTTCGAGGATCGATTCCTGGAACTTTCGCGCGGTGACGACGATTTCGCCGTCCTTCGTGCCTTCCTGCTCTGCCTGCGCACCGGCATCCTGAGCCTGCGCCGGAACGGCCAGGGCGCAGGCGAGTGCGGCTATCGAAAGGCCGGCCGCCATGTGTCGCGAAATGCGCGTATGAAGCGCAGCATTGGTAACCACCAGCTTCGATCCCATCGTGAACTTCCCTGTCTGAGGCCGTATCCGGCCATGTTTTCTTGTGAGCATCCGCCGCAGCCCCCTTGCCGCGCGAATGCAGGCCATCTTGAAAAGGGAGCGCGCCGAGCGAGACCGAAATCCGGCATTGTCCGCACAGCGATCAAATGTCGCGTCCATCGCGCCCGCAAGCGCGATCCTGCCGCAGTCGTCATGGCTGATCGAACGATATGGGGACCAGATGACAATGCCGAGCAACGCAACGGGCCTGAGCCGCCGGAACGTGATCGCAGCCGCCGCGGCACTTCCCATCGTATCGACGGCGGTCCTTGGCGGCATCGCCCACGCGAGAGGGTCGGCCAGAACGGCGAAAAGCGTGACCATGCCGGAAAGCGCCATCCGTACCGGTCAGCAGGGCAAGGTTCGCGGGGTCCAGATCGGCACGGTCCAGCGTTGGCTGGGCATTCCCTATGGCGACGATACGGGCGGAGCCAACCGCTTCATGGCGCCCCGCCCCGCCAAGCCGTGGACCGGGGTTCGCGATGCCTTTGCCTATGGCGCGGCCTGCCCGCAGGCGGCGGCCGGGCCGGGCGGGCGGATGGGTTTTCTCCTCAACCACCGCTATGGCTGGCAAAGCGAGGATTGCCTCAACCTCAACATCTGGGCGACGCCGGACGCAGGCTCGCGCCCCCGGCCGGTCATGGTGTGGATCCACGGCGGCAGCTTTACCGCCGGCTCCAGCTACGAGATCGCCGCATATGACGGGGCGGCGCTCGCCGAACGCGGCGACGTGGTCGTGGTGTCGATCAACCACCGGCTCAACGGCCTCGGCCACCTCGATCTCGGTGCGGCATGGGACGGCGCTGCGGCCAGGCCGGAACTGGCAGGCGCGGTCAACGCGGGCATCCTCGACATCGTCGCCGCGCTGGCGTGGGTGCGCGACAATATCGCCCAGTTCGGTGGCGATCCGGCCAGCGTCACGGTGTTCGGGCAATCGGGCGGCGGCATGAAGATCGCGACCCTGCTGGGAATGCCCGCGGCAAAAGGCCTGTTCCACAAAGCCATCATGCAAAGCGGCATAGCCGCCAAGCTCTACAGCCCGGAGATGACCGCCCGCGTCGCGAACCTCGTGCTCGACGATCTCGGCATCGCCAAGGGTGACCTGGCCAAGTTGCAGTCGGTGCCGATGCCCCTCTTGGCCAAGGCGATCGACACGGCCCAGACGAAATGGCGCGGGGAAGCGCCCAAGGGCGACATCGACGCCTCGCTCGGGTTCGCCCCCCGCCTCGAACCGGGCTCGATCCCGCTCGAACCCTTCTCGCCGGAGGCGGCCAAGCTTTCCGGTCAGGTCGCGACGATGGCGGGCACGACGCTGCACGAATTCAACATGGCCCTGTTCAATCCGGCGGCCCAGTTCATGACCCGCGAACAGGCGATCGACGGGCTTGCCGCGTTTCTGGGCAAGCCGGACCGCATGGCCGTGCTCTACGAAGCTGCGGCGCGCTCCTTTCCGGAGGCCACGCCGGTCGAGCTGCATGCCATCGTGGTGTCGGCATCCATGCGCCAGACGGCGCTGGAATGCCTCCGGGCACGGACCCGCGACGGTGCGGCTGCCGCCTATGGCTACCGCTTCGATTGGGAAACCCCGGTGTTCGACGGCCTGCCGGGCGCCTACCACTGCTCGGAGATTCCCTTCGTGTTCGACAACGCGGCCTTGGCCAGCCAGGCCACGGGCGGCGGCGCGGACGCACTGCGCCTTGCCAGCACCATGTCCGGTGCGTGGGTTGCGTTCGCGCGGAGCGGGAATCCCAACGCAGCGGGCCTGCCCCGCTGGTCGCCGGTGACGCCTGACGGATCGCAGACCATGGTGTTCGACAGCCAGCCGCACACCACGTCCGACGATGCCGACTTGCTCGCCCTTCTCGCGGCGACGTGAGCGCATCGAACCGTCGCGAGAATCCGGACAAGGGCGGTCGCCGTTTAAGCGCCGTCCAGCGGGCGGACTGAACGGCTGGGTAGCGAAACGGGCGCTTGCGCGCACGTCTGCCGTTGATTGGCGCACCCGACAGGATTCGAACCTGTGACCTCTGCCTTCGGAGGGCAGCGCTCTATCCAGCTGAGCTACGGGTGCGCGGTTCCTTGGTGGAACGGTTGCGGCAACTAGCAGGGGGTTTTGTCGCTTGCCAGCCTTTTTCGCCGCCCGCATGCGCACGTTAGGGCTTTTTCAACGAGCGCGTGCGACATTCGTCTTCATGAGCGCGATGCATGACTTTCCGAGCTATGACGATGGGACGCCCGCCGGCTGCGAGGAAGATGTCCTCGCCGCGCGCTGGGCGGCGATGCACCGGGCGGCCGACGCCATCGCCAAGATGCTGGGCAAGGACGGTTCGGGGGCAGAGCGCAGTTTCGCCCTCTATCCGGTCGGCATGCCCGATGCCGATGTCGCCCACGTCCTTTCGGAGACGGAGGATCTGGGCGCGATGATGGCGCAAGGCCTCTTCGCGATCCTGCGCGCCCGCGAACACGGGGCAGAGGCGAAAGTGGCGGCCAAGGCCCTGCTGAACCGGTTCGAGACGAAGCGGCGCGAATTGCTGGCGGCGCACGATTCGCCGGAGGAGCTCGCCGCCTGAATTGTCCGCAGGTCGTTTGACGGGCTTGCGCTGTTCCCATTTCGTTCCGTATTGTCGCGGGCATGGCCGATTCTGTTCATGCCCTCCCGCTTCCCGGTTCCCATGCCGATTCGCCCGTCCTTGCCGGTGCCGCCGCCGTGGCGCGCGGCATCGGCCGGCTGATGGCTCGCAACGACATATGGTCGATTGCCGAAATGCCGCTGATCGGCGGCCGGCGCGCGGATCTTATGGGCATCGATTCGCGCGGGCAGGTCGTGATCGTCGAGATCAAGGTCAGCCGCGCCGACCTCTTGGGTGACGGCAAGTGGACCGATTATCTCGACCATTGCGACCGGTTCTACTGGGGTCTTTCGCCGCAACTCGACCGGCAATGCCTCGAAACGGCCGACTTCCATCCCGATCGTTGCGGCGTGATCGTCGCCGATGGCTACGACGCGGAAATCCTGCGTCCGGCCCCGTTGCTGAAACTGGCGCCCGCGCGCAGGAAGGTGGAGATCGAGCGACTGGCCCGCTGCGCCCTGCGTCGCCGACAGGTCGAGCTTGACCCGCACTGTTCGCCGTGGGGCGGCGAATTCGCCGGTTGAACGGAGCGGGGGCGGGCTTTGCGAAGCCGGCGCCACGGGGTAAGGGGCGTGGTGATGTCCGCCGACCCCGCATCCCTCACGACCGCCGGCGCCGCGATCGTGGCCGCAGCTGTTTCCGCCGTGGCGATGACCGTCATCGTCGCGGTGCGATACGTGCTGGCCAGCGGAGGGTTCGCCTGGGCCACGCGGCGCGTGCGTCCGGGACTTTATGACGGGCTCGGCCCGCAGATGGGCAGCGAGTTTCGCTGGTCGCTGATCTCCGCCGCGATCTACGGCATCCCTGCCGGGATCGTCGCGTGGGGCTGGCGCGAGCGGGGCTGGACCCTGATCTACTCCGACTGGGGCGATTATCCGCTGTGGCAACTGCCGCTTTCGGTGCTGGCTTATCTCTTCGTCCACGACACCTGGTTCTACTGGACCCATCGCTGGATGCACCGTCCCGGCCCGTTCCGCGTCGCCCATGCCGTCCACCACGCCAGCCGCCCCCCGACCGCGTGGGCCGCGATGGCCTTCCATCCGTGGGAGGCGCTAACCGGCGCGGTGGTGATCCCGGCGCTCGTGTTCCTGATCCCGATCCATGTCGCGATGCTGGGGCTGGTGCTGACGGTGATGACCGTGATGGGCGTCACCAACCACATGGGGTGGGAGATCTTTCCGCGTTCGCTTGTTCATTCCCGCTTAGGAAAAGGGCTGATAACGGCGAGCCATCACCAGCTGCACCACGAAAAGTACCGGTGCAACTACGGCCTGTACTTCCGCTTCTGGGATCGGGTCTGTAGGACCGATGCGGGACTGGCGCGGCCAGGATGGGATGGACGATGAGATCGAAGTTACGCCTGGACAGCCGCTGGCTGCTGCCGTTCGCCGCTGCGCCCCTGCTGGGCGCAACCCCGCCGCAGGGCGTCGACGTTTTCGTGACGGTCAGCAACATGCGGTCGGACAAGGGGCTGGTTTCGGCCTGCATGGCGCATCTCAAGGCCGATTTCCCAGACTGTCGCGGTCCCGGCGGGCAAGACCTGTCCGTCCCAGCCGACAAGGCGGGACGCTTCGCCTTTCGCAATGTTGCCCCCGGGCGCTACGCCATCGCCTTGCTCCATGACGAAAACGCCAACGGCAAGATCGACAAGGCGCTGATGATCCCGACCGAAGGCTTCGGCTTCTCGCGCGATGCGCCGGTCCGCATGGGCCCGCCGCCGTTTTCCGCCGCGGCCTTCGAGGTTGCGGAGCGCGACGTCAGCCAGCCGATCCGGATGCGCTACATCCTGTGAACCGCTTTCGTATCAAGGGCCTGTCACGGTGACCACTCCCCTGCTGCTTCGCTCGGTCCTCTACATGCCCGGATCGAACGATCGCGCGATTGCCAAGGTCCGCACCCTGCCCGCCGATGCGATCGTCCTCGACCTCGAGGATTCGGTCGCGCCCGACATGAAGGCGGCGGCCCGCGCGGCCGTGGCCGCCGCGCTGCGCGAGGGCGGCTTCGGTTCGCGTAACCGGGTCGTGCGCACCAACGCGCTCGGCACGCCGTGGGGGCATGACGACCTCGCCGCGATGCAGGGGGTTCCGCTCGACGCGATTCTCGTGCCCAAGGTGGACAGCGCCGCCGATGTCGCCGCGATTGCCGCGGCCATGCGCAATGCCGCGATCGGCGACGATGTCGCGCTGTGGATCATGATCGAAACGCCGCTGTCGATTCTCAACCTCGCCGAAATCGCGGCCGCCGCGAAGGCGACGCCGCTGGCCGGCCTCGTGCTGGGCCTCAACGACCTCGCCAAGGACACAGGCATCGCACAGCTGCCCGGTCGCGCCGCGTTCCAGCCGGTGCTGACCCAGGCGGTGATTGCCGCCCGCGCCCATGGGCTGGCCGTGCTCGACGGCGTGTGCAACGCGATCGAGGACGAGGCCCGGCTGGCCGCCGAATGCGCCCAGGCCCGCGACAACGGGTTCGACGGCAAGACCCTGATCCATCCCAGGCAGGTCGATGTGGCCAACCGCGTCTTCGCCCCGACCGAGGCCGAGGTGGCCGACGCACGGGCGGTCGTGGCCGCCATCGCCGATCCCGCCAACGCGACCGTCGGCGCTATTCGAATGGATGGTCGTATGGTCGAACGGCTGCACCTGAAAGAGGCGGAGCGTTGTCTCGCCCGCGCCCGGGCGATCGCGGCCGCGGCCTGATGGTCGGCTAAACAAATGACAGGAATTTAACGGGGCGTTTACCCTCCTCGCCGCATAGTCCCGGCTTGGTTCGGCATCGACTGCCGGACTCGATTGGGGACTCGTATGGATACGCCACGCGGTGGGTTCCGCGCGCTGGCCGAAAGCTGGCGGCGGCAGGGCTATGGAGCGATCGACCTGCCGGGCGATGGCGAAACCGGCGTGCTGGCCGCCCCGCGGCTGAGCCGGCCAGCCCCGCGCTGCGAAGTCGAGGCTCCGCCGCCCGCCATCGGACGGGACGAACGCCGCATGCAGGTGCGCGCCTACAACCTGTGGGCGGACCTGCTGGCCGATCGCTGCTTTCCCGACATCCGTGCCTTCGATCCTTCGCGGGCCGGCGATTTCGGCGACCACGCGGTGCTGCTGAACTTCGCGGCGGGAATCGACGACCCGGTGGTCCTTCACCTCGGCGCGCGGCTGGCCGATGAATGCGGCATCGCGGGCCATGGCTTTGTCGGCCAGCTGTCCGACGTTCCGGCCGGATCGCTGATCTCGCGCATTACCGAACACTACGTCCAGATTCTCGCCCGCCAGTCGCCCATCGGGTTCGAGGCGGAGTTCGTGAACCGGCAGGGCAAACTGATCGTCTATCGCGGCATCCTGCTGCCGTTTTCGAGCGACGACGTGACGATCGATCACATCTACGGGGTGCTCAACTGGAAAGAGGTTGCCGAAACGCAGCTGTCGGAACAGATCGCCGCCGACCTGGCCAAGGCCGCCACCCGCGCTCAGCTGACGCGCGAGATCGAGCCGCTGCCCGCGCCGCTGGCCCGCAGGCTGCGGGCGATCGCGCCGCGCACCTTCGACACGATCGGTGACGAAGGGCCGGAGTTCACCCTGCTGATGGCCCGCCGCATGACTTCGGGCAATGTCGTGCTGCTCGGCGAGATCCCGTTCGACAACAAGCTGATGAAGCGCGCCTTCGACCGGCTGGAGGAACGGGGCGAGGGTTGACCGGCCCTTCGGCATGGCCGCCGGCACCAAACGCCGCCCGCAACGTTGCCAATCCATGCTTGTCCATCCCCCGCACGTCTTTCCCTTTTTCGGCTATCGCAACGAGACCCGCCTGACGATCAGCGCCCGCGCCCTTCTCGCCCGCGCGCCCAGCTGGGACCACCGGAGCGACTTCGCGAAGTTCCGCGCCCTGTGGTCGCAATTCGCCTCTCGCGAGCATCCCGAACTGCCGATGACGCTGGTGCTGGGCGGACCTGACGGCCGGGAATACCGCCACGCCGTCGTCGCGGATGACGAAGGCTATGCCCACATCGCGGTCGACCTGCCCGGCTGGCCCCGGCCCGCGTCGACCGCGTGGGAAACGGTGCGCTTCGAATGGGTTAACCGCCACGGCCCGCAGAGCGCGGACGGCTATGTGCTCGCCCCCGGACGCGAATGCGATCTGGGGGTGATCTCGGACATCGACGACACGATCATCGAGACCGGCATCACCGGCGGCCCCGCGAAGGTCATGCGCAACTGGCGCCGGCTGCTGGCGACGATGCCAGGCGATCGCACCGAAGTTCCCCACGCCGGAACGCTCTACGGGCGACTGGCCGGCACCGGCGCGCCGCTCGCCGACCCCGCCGAGCGACCGGGGCAGCAGCTGGCCGCGCCGTGGCGGCCGTTCTTCTACATCTCTTCGAGCCCATGGAACCTGTTCTCCTATCTCGTCGCCTTCATGCAGGCGCGGGGGCTTCCCGTCGGCCCGATACATCTGCGCGACTGGGATTTCGACAGGGCGACGATGGGCTCGGCCGGGCACGGGGCGCACAAGCGGCTCGCCGCCGACGGGCTGCTGGCAACCTATCCGACGATGCGCTTCGCACTGATCGGGGACGACACGCAAGGCGACCTGGTCGCCTACTCCCACCTCGCCCACGACCATCCGGGGCGGATTGCCGCCATCTTCATCCGCAAGACGGGCGATCCCCACACCGCGGAGGAACTGGCGGCCGTCGCCCGGATCGAGGCGGCAGGCGTGCCGCTGTGGCTGGGCGAGACCTTCGACGTGGGCGAGGATTTCCTCGCCCGCATTGGTCTTTCGGCAAGCGGCGACACCGCCCACATCGTCGAGGCGATCACAACGCCCGGCCCGGACGCGGGGTGACCGTCGCGCAGCCCCGGCTTGAGGTCGCGGCGCTTTGTCCTTAAGCCCTTGTTCAGCGCCCCGGCACCAGTCCGGGAAGCGACAAGGTCCATGCACAAGATCCTTTTCCGCCCACTGGCGCTCGTCGCCGCCCTGCTCGCGCTCTGTCTCCTGGGCGCGCGCCCGGCGTTGGCGCAGTCGATCCTGCGCGATGCGGAGACCGAGGCCCTGCTCGACGACATGGCCGCGCCCCTCATCAAGGCGGCCGGGCTGGAACCGGGCAACGTCGACATCATCCTGATCAACGATCCCACCGTGAACGCCTTTGTCGCGGGCGGCCAGGCGGTCTACATCCATTCGGGCCTTATCAATGAGGCGGACAGCGCGCTGCAGGTCCAGGGCGTCATCGCGCACGAACTGGGCCACATCACCGGCGGCCACGTGATCGGCTTTTCCGACGGGGCGAAGGCAGCGAGCAACATCTCGATCCTCTCGCTGCTGCTCGGCGCCGCCGCCGCCGTTGCCGGGGCGGGAGAGGCGGCGATGGGCGTCCTCGCCGCCGGACAGCAGGCTGCGATGGGCAAGTTCCTCGCCTTTACCCGCGGCCAGGAATCGGCGGCCGACCTTGCCGGCGCGCAGTACCTTTCGGGCGCGGGCCTGTCGGGGCGCGGTTCGCTCGAATTCTTCAAGAAGCTCCAGGCGCTCGAACACCGCGCGGGCTACTACGCGAGCCAGGAAGACACCTTCTTCCGCACCCACCCGCTCAGCCGCGACCGTATCGAGACGCTGACCGCCGTGTACGAGAAGGACCCGGCGTGGCAGAAGAGCCCGGACGCGAAGCTGGAAGACCGTTTTCGCCGCATCAAGGCCAAGCTCTACGGCTATCAGGCCGAGCCGAAGGACACGCTGAACGCCTATCCCACGACCGACCAGTCGGTCGCGGCGCATTACGCCCGCGCCTTCGCCTACAACAAGGAATCGCTGATCGGGCGCTCGGTGACGGAAATCGACGCGCTGCTGCTGGTCGAGCCCGACAATCCCTATTTCCTCGAACTGAAGGGGCAGGTCCTGCTCGAATCGGGCAAACCGGCCGAAGCCCTGGCCCCGCTGCGCCGCGCGGTCGAGCTGTCGAACAACCAGCCGCTCATCGCGACGATGCTGGGCCATGCGCTGCTGGCGACAGAGGATCGCAGCCATGGCGAGGAGGCGGAACGGGTCCTGCGCAACGCCGTCGCCCGCGACCGGGAAAATCCCACGGCATGGTATCTCCTCGGCCGGATCTACGCCGATCGCGGCGACACGCCCCGCGCCCGCCTTGCCAGCGCCGAACAGCTGATGATGACCGGCCAGGCCACCGCGGCGATGCAGAATGCCGCCGCCGCCGAAGCCGGCCTGCCCGCCGAAAGCGTCGACTGGCTGCGCGCGCAGGACATCAAGCTCGAAGCGCGGGCACAGATTGAACGAAACAAGAAGCGCAAGTAGGATGGCGTCATGACCTATGCCGCAAAACCGCTGCGCATCGCCGCAGCCGTCGTTTTTCTCGTGGTGCTGGCGCTTGGCGCGGCGTGGATCGTATCGGCCCGCGGGGCGGAGCCGGAAAACGCGGCCGACAGCGCGGTGCGCGATGCCGGTTTCGATGCCAAGGAACGCGTCGCGATCGAGGCGGTGGTCCGCGACTACCTGCTCAAGCACCCCGAAATCCTGCCCGAGATCGTCGAAAAGCTGCGCGAGAAGGAAACCCTCGCGGCGATGGACGGCATCCAGGAGCAGGTCGCCACGCCCTTCAAGGGTGCCGTGCTCGGCAATCCGAACGGAAAGACCGTGCTGGTGGAATTCAGCGACTATGCCTGCGGCTACTGTCGCCAGTCGGTCGCCGCGGTCGATGCGCTGATCGCCGAAAACCCCGATCTCAAGGTCGTTATTCGCGAATTCCCGATCCTGTCGCAGGACAGCGTGGAGGCGGCCAAGTGGGCGCTCGCCGCGGCCGAACAGGGCAAGTACGAAGCCTTCCACCGCGCCATGTACGACGAAGGCCGTCCGACCGCGGATGCCATCGCCAAGGTTGGGAAAGCCATCGGTCTCGACATCGCCGCGGCGCAGAAGGCGATCGCCAGCGACGCGGTCCGCGCCGAGATCGAGGCCAATCGCGCCTATGCCAGCCAGTTGCAGTTCGACGGAACGCCCGCCTGGGTGGTCGGCAATACGACGCTGCAAGGCGCCCTGGCCAAGTCGCAGCTTGCCGAAGCCCTTGAAAAGAGCGGCCAGGGCGGCTGATCGCCTGCCGCGCCGCGCCGCATCGATGCTCGCGGCGCTGCTTGCGGCGCTTTCGTCGCCGCCCGCGTTCGCGCAGGCCGACCAGACGGACGATCCCTTCCATGTCGTGACCCGTCTGGACGAGCGGGTGCAGACCGCGGGCTGGCGGCTCGCGCACGGCAATCGCGAATTCTGCCCCGAGGTCGCACCCGCGACCGGGGTGCTTCTGCAGGACCTGCAGGGCTGGAAACGGCCCGACCTGGCGCGCGCCGCGTTCGGCGTATCGCCCTCGACGCAAGTCATCGTCGGAGCCGTCGCCGCCGGTTCCCCGGCTCAGCAGGCGGGGCTGAAAGCCGGAGAGCCGGTCCGCACCATCGTCGACACCGTGACCGACAGCGACCTGCCCCCCGCCGCGCCGGGCAGCTTCGCGCGGCAGACCGCGCTTTTCGACCTCGTCGACACCTCGCTCGCCCGCAATGGCTGGGTTGTCATCGGGGTGGACGATGCGGACGGCGGCGGACGCTTGGTCAGGATCCCCGGCAAGCCCGCCTGCGCCAGCCGCTTCGAGATCCAGACCGGCGGAGAGGCGGCCAGGGCCGACGGGCGGCGCGTGCTGGTCAGCGCGCGCATGGCGCTGGACCTGGCCGACGAGAACCAGTTCGCCTTCGTCGTCGCGCACGAACTGGCGCACAACCTGCTCGGTCACGTCCGTCTGGCGCTGCGGGACGGGCGCGGCTGGAGCAAGGTGCGCGCCCGCGAACGGCAGGCCGACCGGCTGGCGGTCTGGCTGATGGCCAACGCAGGTTATGACACGCGGGGCGCGGCCGCCTTCATGAAGGGCTGGGCGCGAGCCAACGACGTCGGCTTCCTCGACCCGACGCACGATGCGTGGGACGAACGGCTGGCCGGGGTCGAGGCGGAGATCGCTCTGCTCGCCGCAGAACCGGGCCGTGTCGGCGGATATGACTGGTCGCGCCGCTTCCCGCCGGAAGGAAAGAGCCCCAAGTCGGGTCGATGATCCGCGCGGCGCGCAAATTCCCTTCGATCTGGAGCGCGGCGCTCGGTCCTGTGCGCACGCTGTCGCGCGGGCGCGGAATGGGCTATTCGTTGGGCATGTCCGTACTGCCCGTCAAACCCGTCCCCTTTTTCGCCGACAAGAACCGCGCCTTCTGGCGCCTGCAGGCCCTGGGCTGGGGCGGGGCGATGATCCTTCGTGCGATGTCCAGCCTCGCCAACGCGCAGCCGCTCTCCTTTCTCGTCCTCGTGGCGATCGCCACGGTCACCGGCTTCTCCCTGAGCCTGATCCTCTCGGTCGTCTATCGCCAGCTGCTGTATCGCCGCGCCATCGTCACCTGGGCGGGCACCGCGGTCGTGCTGGCGGCGGCGGTCGGCGTCTATGCGTTCATCGATTCGTGGGTCATCACTCTCTATCGCCCGCAGGCGGATTCGGGTTTCGCGCAGCTGTTCCTCGGCGTGCTCTATCTCGACCTGACGCTGCTCGGCGCCTGGTCGGCGCTCTATTACGCGATCAACTTCTACCTTCAGGTCGAAGAGGCGAACGACCGCCTGCTGGCGCTGGAAAACCAGGCGACCAGCGCGCAGCTCGCCATGCTGCGCTATCAGCTCAATCCGCACTTCCTGTTCAACACGCTCAATTCGATCAGCACGCTGGTCCTGCTGAAGCAGACCGAACCGGCCAACGCGATGCTGTCGCGCCTGTCGAGCTTCCTGCGCTACACCCTGATCAACCAGCCGACCGCGCGGGTTACCATCGCGCAGGAAATCGACACGCTGAAGCTCTACCTCGATATCGAGCGGATGCGGTTCGAGGAGCGGCTGAGGACCCGCTTCGACATCGCGCCCGAAGCCGCGCGCGCACTGCTTCCCTCCCTGCTCCTCCAGCCGCTGGTCGAGAACGCGATCAAGTATGCGGTGAGCACGCAGGAAAGCGGGGCGGAGATCAAGGTGCGCGCCGAACGCATCGGCGATCGGCTGCGCATCACCGTGTCCGACACCGGGCCCGGCATCCCGCGCGGGCGCACCCCGGACGACGTCATCGGCACCGTCCACGGCGACGGGCACCGCTCCACCGGCGTGGGCCTTGCCAACATCTCCGAACGCCTTGCCCAGGCCTATGGCGACCAGCAGCATTTCGAGATCCGCTCCCGCCCGCAGGACGGCTTCGCGGTGATCATCGAGATACCCTACGAAACCGAACTCGGCGACGAGGACGAGCCCGCTTCCACGCCCATCGGGAATGCCGCCCGCGAGGGCATCCGGCGGCTGGCTGAAACCATGTCGCCCGCCACCCGTTCCACCTGAAAACCGTCACAGGACCCGATCTCATGACTATCCGCACCATCCTCGTCGACGACGAGAAGCTCGCCATCCAGGGGCTGCAGCTTCGGCTGGAGCCGTTCAGCGACATCGAGGTGATCGCGACCTGCTCCAACGGGCGCGAGGCGATCCGCGCAATCAAGACGGAAAAGCCCGACCTCGTCTTCCTCGACATCCAGATGCCCGGTTTCGACGGGTTTTCCGTGGTCAAGGGCGTGATGGACGTCGATCCGCCGCTGTTCATCTTCGTGACCGCCTATTCCGAACACGCGCTCAAGGCGTTCGAGGCCAATGCCGTCGACTACCTGATGAAGCCGGTGGAGGAAGACCGCCTCGCCGACGCGATCGAGCGCACGCGAACCCGCCTGACGGAGCGCAAGGGGCTGGAAGAAGCCGAGAAGCTGAAGAACGTGCTGGCCGAAGTCGCGCCCGACGCCATGGACCAGATGCCCGACGACGAGGGCCTCGCCGATACCCGCTACGAAAAGATGCTCAACGTGAAGGATCGCGGCCAGATCTTCCGCGTAGACGTCGATTCCATCGAACATATCGAGGCGGCCGGGGATTACATGGTGATCTCCACCGGCGACAACTCGCTGGTCCTGCGCGAAACGATGAAGGATCTCGAGCGCAGGCTCGACCCGCGCGCCTTTCAGCGCGTCCACCGCTCGACCATCGTCAACCTGAACCAGGTTCGCCAGGTCAAGCCGCACACCAACGGCGAATGCTTCCTGGTGCTGGGATCGGGGGCCGAGGTGAAGGTCAGCCGCAGCTACCGCGACGTCGTCGCACGGTTCGTGCATTGACGTGTCGGCCCGGCTTTTTGGCCGGGCATTCTCACGGTCCGGGGGCCGAGCATCCGCCCGGCTTGGCTTCTTCTCACAAGCGCGGGCGGCGGTTCGGCCTTGCGGTTGCTCTTGAGTTCTTCGCTTTCCGGTAGCACTGCCTTCTCATGACATTCTCCCTCACCGGCTTCGACCTCGACCGCTTTGTCCGCGACACGCTTGCCGAGGATCTGGGCAAGGGGTTGCCGGGCGGCGGGCGCGACGTGACCAGTGATAGCGTGATTCCCGCCGACGCGCGTTTTTCGGGCGTCATGGACAGCCGCGACGCGATCACTGTCGCGGGCCTCCCCATCGCTGCCGCTTTCTTCCGTGCGCTCGATCCGGCATGCGAGGTCGAGGTGCTTGTCGGCGAGGGCGAGGTGGTCGCCGCGGGCACCGACCTGATGCGCCTGTCGGGCCTTGCCCGCGCGCTGCTTACGGCGGAGAGGAGCGCCCTCAACACCGTGCAGCACCTTTCCGGCATCGCCACGATGACCGCCCGTTACGTCGCCGCGATGCATGGCCACGCGGCCCTGCTCGATACGCGCAAGACCATTCCGGGCCTGCGCCACCTGGAAAAGTACGCGACCCGGATGGGCGGCGCGCAAAACCACCGCATGGGCCTGTGGGATGCGGCGATGATCAAGGACAACCACGTCGCCGTCGCCGGTTCGGTGGACGAGGCGGTGGGCCGCGCCGTGCGGGCAGGCGTGCGCGACATCATCTGCGAGGTCGACCGCATCGACCAGATCGAACCGGCGCTGCGGGCAGGGGCCACGCATCTGCTGCTCGACAACATGGGCCCCGCGATGCTGCGCGAGGCGGTCGCCCTCGTCGCGCGCCGGGTGCCGTGCGAAGCCTCGGGCGGGGTCAACCTCGACACCATCGGCGCGATCGCGGCCACGGGCGTGGACTATGTTTCGGTCGGCCGCCTGACGCAAAGCGCGCCGGCCGCCGACATCGGGCTCGATTTCCAACTTCTCTAGCTCGCCAGCACGTTCACGGTCAGCGCCAGGACGCCGAGGTTGAAGACGAAGGCGAACAGGCCGTGGAAGGTCGCCACCCGGCGCATGCCGCTCCGGGTGATGTCGATATCGGCGGTCTGGCAGGTCATGCCGATAACGAAGGCGAAATTGACGAAATCGGCGAATCCCGGCGGCTCGTCACCTGGAAAGTCGAGCCCGCCCTCGGCCGCCTTTCGCTCGCCCGCGGGCGCGTAATAGAGCCGGGCGTAGTGCAGCGCGTAGATGAGGTTGGCATAGATCCAGCTGGCCAGCAGCGTCCCCACCAGGAGCGCGACATCGCCCGGTCCCAGCCGCTGCTTGTCGAGCGCGAGCTGCGTGATCGCCACGAGGATCACGGCGCTGACCAACGCGGTCAGGAAAAGAAGCAGCACCGCCCCGGCGTCGTCGCGTCGCGCCTCCGCCCGCATCGCGTCCGGACCGCCGTGTCGCCAGAGCGGAACGCAGCTCAGCACGAATACCGCCACCCCGGCATCGAACGCCGCGACGATCGCCTCCACGAGCGGCAGGGCCGGGCGCAGGACCGCAAAGGCGAGCGCCGCCACCGCCAGGAACAGGGCGTAGCGCGGGTGCTTCAGCGTCACGCTCGCCGATCCTGAAAGAAGGATCGGAGGAGGGATGCGGCCTCTTCCTCGCCGATACCCGCATAGACTTCGGGCCGGTGCAGGCAGGTCGGCTGCTCGAACGTGCGGCAACCGTGTTCGACGGCGCCGCCCTTCGGGTCGGAGGCACCGTAATAGATTCGCGCGATCCGGGCGTGGGCGATGGCCCCGGCGCACATCGGGCAGGGTTCGAGCGTGACGTAGAGGTCGCAGCCGGTCAGCCGTTCCGCGCCGAGCGCCGCCGCGGCCCGGCGGATCGCCAGCATCTCGGCATGGGCGGTCGGATCGCACGATTCGCGGGGTGCGTTGTGGGCGCGGGCGATGATCTCGCCGTCCTTCACGACCACGGCGCCGACCGGCACCTCGCCTGCGGCTCCGGCCATTTGCGCCTGTTCCAGCGCGGCCTGCATCGCCCTGGGCAGCGGCCATCGTTTGGCGGTTCGATCCATGTTCGTTGCGGGCCTTGCCCGAATCGCACAATTGCGGCAATGGGGCCGCGCACCGGAAACGGATCAGCGCCCGTCTGCTTGACGGCGCGGCTTACCGCCGCTATGCGCGCCGCTTTCCTAACGGATTCACTGTTTCTACAAGCGAGTTTAAAGCCATGTCGCGCATCTGCGAACTGACCGGCAAGGGTCGCCAGATCGGCCACAACGTGAGCCACGCCAACAACAAGACCAAGCGCGTGTTTCTGCCCAACCTGCAGAACGTCACGCTGCTGAGCGAGAAGCTGGAAAAGAGCTTCAAGTTCCGCGTCTCGACGCAGGGCCTGCGTTCGGTCGAACACAACGGCGGGCTCGACAACTGGCTGCTGAAGACCACCGACACCAAGCTTTCGTCGCGCGCCCTCAAGGTGAAGCGCGAGCTGAAGAAGGCCGCCGCCGCGGCCTGATCCTTTCGGGTTATTCCGGTTTCCGGGCGTCCGCGGCCAGCCGCAGGGCGCCCGTTTCCGTTTCCAGCTTGAGCAGAAGCGAGCGCTGCAGAAATGCTGCGCGATTCGAATCGGACACCAGCCAGATCGCCAGCCGGCCGCCTACTTCGGGCCGCACCGCGATGCCTTCGAAATTGTCCTGCAAGTCGCCGAGGTCCAGCCGGGCCAGAAGCACCGCGCGCAATCTCACGCCCGCGACCGCCTTCGCCGGGTCGATCGCCGCAATGCTGGTGGCGAAACCGAGCGGCGGGACGAAGGCGCGGCCCAGCAAGAGCAGACGCCCGTCGGGCAGTGCCGCCAGACCGACCGCGCGGGTATCGTCGGGCATGGCGACGTGGAATCGCACCGGATCGCCTCCGTCGACCGGATCTCCGGGAAACAGCAAGGCCGGTTGCCATCCGCCGTCTTCCAGCGTTTCGGCAATGGCAACAATGCGCCCGTCGCGCAGCTGCGCCGCCGCTTCCGGCCCCCGATTGGTGGGCCATCGGGCCATGGCCAGGGGGCGAACCAGCCTAGATGCGGTCTTCTCGTTATCACGATCGAACCGAGTGAAGCCGTTCACGTTTTCGAGCGCGAACCACCGCTCGCCATGCGCGCCAGCGATGGCAGCCTCGGCATCGTAGATCAGGCCCTTCTGCCTGGACGCGCCCGCGACCTGTCCGTTCGGGACGTCGGGCCATTCCGCCGCCTTGCCAAGACGCGGTTCGGAAATCGTCATCCAGTCGCCGCCATCCATCGCCGCCAGCAGCCGATGACCGGGCAGGACATCGAGACCGGACAGGCCGTGCAGACGCGGATTGGGCGAGGTAAGATGCCAAGCGCCGCTGATCGCGAACGGGCCGATATCGCCCACCGAACCAACCGGAAGCGGCGTGATCGTCAGGTCGATGCGGGGATCGTAGTCCGGCGGCGCGGCGCTTGAGCCGGTTGCGGCATAGGCCATCGCGCCGATCAGCAAGGCGGCGGCCAGCCGGCGCAGGCGAGATCCCTGGCCCGCGCCGTCGGCCGAAGGCACGCGGTCAGTCCTGCGGGCCGGTGAACAGGAGCGGGTCGAGCCGCGCGTCCTGCCACTTGAGGCTCCAGTGCAAGTGCGGGCCGGTCGCGCGCCCGCTCATGCCGACAAGGCCGATCGGCTGGCCTTGCGTGACGCGGTCGCCCTTTTTCACCAGCAGCGTCTGCGAGTGGAGGAAGGCGCTGTTGAGGCCCATGCCGTGATCGATGATCAGGAGGTTGCCTTCGAGCGAGTAGCCCTGCACCGCCAGCACCACGACGCCGTCCGCGGGCGACACGTAAGTCGCACCGGCCCCCGGCGCGAGGTCGATGCCCGAATGGTATGCGCCCGGTTCGCCGCGATAGATGCGCTGCGATCCGAACAGGCCGGATATCCGCGCCTTGACCGGCCAGACGAACTTCTGTCGCCAGCCCTGCGCACCGGTGTCTTCGGCCCGCGCGGCCGCGATCGCGTCGAGTTCGGGCTGGCGGATCGCCATGAAATCCTCGGTCGCGCCACCCGGCCTGCGGGGCGCGTTGATGTGCTCGATCCGCCATGCGCGCTTGCTGACCTGGAGCGGCTGGGTCACCCGGCTGCCGTCGTTGCGGGTCGCAACCAGCGTGGCGACCGGGCCGGCGTCGCGGTCGAAGGCGATCAGGAAGCTGCCGTTCGCTCCGAGCGGGACAGGCTTGCCGTCCAGCGCAAGCTGCACCGTGCCGACAGGCGCCGTGCCGCGCAGCCAGCCGCCCTGCGTCGGTTCGCCAGCCGTGGTGAACGAACCGGGAGGAAGCGCTCGGGGCGCAGCGTTCGTGGGCACGGTCACCTCCGCACGGGGCCCCGGGGCCGGAGCTTCGGGAGCGGGAACGGCAGTGCAGCCGACCGCGCCGACGACCCCGGCCAGGACCAGGGGCAATTCAGCCGCCCTCATCTGTTCGGAGCGAGTCGTTCGGTCGCGATTTCGCAGCTGGCATAGGCTTCCTGCTTCTCGACGCTCCAGTAGCGGAGCAGTTCGAGCGGGATCGGCTGACCCGACACGGCGCACAGGACATGGTCGCCGGCGGTCAGCTGGCGGAAGCCGTTGGGGCCGTAGATCAGGCGGGCGGGGCCTTGGGAACTCATCAGCATGGTATCCAGATAGCGTCGGCGACCTGTCAAAACAATGACTGCTGCCCCGTGTCGCCCGGATCGCGCGACGGCTTGCGTGCGGGACGCGCCGGAGCCGGGGCGGGAGCCGGCGGCTGACCGGTCGCGACATCGAGCGTGCCGTCCTTGAACCGCAAGGTCAGCGCCGGGTGACTGGCGGCAACGTCGCGGCTGGTCACCGCATGGCCCGACGGATCGGTGACGACGGCATAGCCGCGCTCCAGCGGGGCGTAGGGATTGAGCTGCGGCAGCACGCGGGCGAGCGTGCCCAGCGCTTGCACGGCATCGCGGTACCGCTTGGCGACGAGCGCGTGCGGTTGCGGGACGCGGGCCAGATCGCGGCGCGCCGTGTCGAGCCGGCGCTGCGGACTGGCGGCGTGGAGGCGGGCGGTCATGGCGGCAAGGTCGCGCCGCATCGGCGCGGCGGCGCGGGTGAGCGCGGCGGCGGTGCGCTGGCCGGCCTGGTCGATGGCGAGGCGATCGCGTGCGATTCGCTGAGTCAGGACGCCGGGGCGCAGGCGCGCGGCCTGTTCGGCCAGATCGGTGCGCGCATGGCTGGCGACCTGCGCAAGGCCGCGGCGGTTGCGGTCGGCAAAATCGTCCAACCGCTGGGCCTGGGCGGCAACCATCGCACAGGGGTCGGGCAGACGTTCGGCCCAACCCGCCAGCCGTTCGCGCGCCAGCGTGACCGGGCGGATCACCCCGCGACGCTTCCGGGCCGCGTATTCGTCCAGCATCGCGCGAAGTTCGTGGCGCACCGGCACCGCGATCTCCGCCGCGGCGGTGGGCGTCGGCGCGCGCAAATCGGCGGCGAAATCCGAAAGTGTCGTATCGGTTTCGTGACCGACAGCGGAAATGACCGGAATGGTACTCGCCGCAATGGCGCGGACGACCACTTCCTCGTTGAACCCCCACAAGTCCTCGATCGAACCGCCGCCGCGCGCGACGATCAGCAGGTCGGGGCGGGGCACCGGGCCACCGGCGGGCAGGCGCGAAAAGCCCTCGACCGCGCGGGCGACCTGTTCGGCGCTGCCCTGCCCCTGCACCATGACCGGCCAGACCACGACGTGGCTGGGGAATCGGTCGTTCAGCCGGTGCAGGATGTCGCGGATCACCGCGCCGGTCGGGCTGGTGACGACGCCGATCACGCGCGGCAGGAACGGCAGCCGCCGCTTCCTCTCGGCGGCGAACAGGCCTTCGCCCTCCAGCTTTGCCTTGAGCCGGGCGAGCAGCGCCAGCAGCGCCCCTTCGCCCGCGATCTCCATCGATTCGATCACGATCTGGTACTTCGAGCGGCCCGGATAGGTGGTCAGCTTGCCGGTGGCGACGACCTCGACCCCGTCCTCGGGCCGGAAGGCGAGGCGCTGCGCGTTGCCGCGCCACATTACCCCGTCGATGACGGCGTTCTCGTCCTTCAGCGCGCAGTAGAGGTGGCCCGAGGCGGCCCGCTTCACGCCCGAAAGCTCGCCGCGCAGGCGCACGTGGGCAAAGCGTTCCTCCACCGTGCGTTTCAGCATGTTCGAGATTTCGGACACCGACCACGGCGCGGCGTTGTCCCCCCGCCGTTCCGGCGCTAGGAGCCGCGCATCATCTTCATCCTCGAAACCTGTGGGGCGGTTGGCCAATGAACTTCCTTTTGATCGGATCGGGCGGGCGCGAACATGCGCTGGCGTGGAAGCTGGCGCAATCCCGCCTGCTGCGGCCCGAAGGGCGCGAGCCGGGAAAACTCTATGCCGCGCCGGGTAATCCGGGGGTCGCCGCGCTGGCCGAATGCGTCGCGCTCGACGTGACCGACCATGGAGCGGTCATCGCCTTCTGCGAGGCGAATCACATCGGCCTCGTCGTCGTCGGCCCGGAAGCGCCGCTGGTCGACGGGCTGGGCGACTCCTTGCGGGCGGACGGCTTTCCGGTCTTCGGCCCCAGCAAGGCCGCCGCGCAGCTCGAAGGATCGAAGGGCTTCACCAAGGCGCTGTGCGACCGCGCCGGCATCCCCACCGCCGCCTATGCCCGCGCCGACGATGCCGCCAGCGCGCTGGCCGCGCTCGACGACTTCGCGATCCCCGTGGTCGTCAAGGCCGACGGCCTCGCCGCAGGCAAGGGCGTGATCGTCGCGGAGACGCGCGAGGAAGCGGAGGACGCCATCCGCGACATCTTCGGCGGAATGTTCGGCACCGCCGGGGCGAGCGTGGTGATCGAGGAATTCATGACCGGCGAGGAAGCGAGCTTTTTCGCCCTTACCGACGGCGCGACGGTCGTGCCCTTTGGCAGCGCGCAGGATCACAAGCGCGTCGGCGACGGCGATACCGGGCCGAACACCGGCGGCATGGGCGCCTACAGTCCGGCCCCGGTGCTGACGCCAGTGCTGCGCGGGCAGGTGCTCGAAAAGATCATCGTGCCCACGGTGCGGCAGATGGCGGTGGAGGGGACGCCCTATTCCGGCGTGCTCTATGCCGGGCTGATGCTGACCGAGGATGGGCCCAGGCTCATCGAATACAACTGCCGCTTCGGCGATCCCGAATGCCAGGTGCTGATGATGCGGCTGCAGGACGACCTTGGCGAGTATCTCTATGCCTGCGCCGACAATGCCTTGGGCCGCATGCCTGCGCCGAAGTTCTCGCCCGACACGGCGCTGACCGTGGTGATGGCGGCGGACGGCTATCCCGGCACGCCCGAAAAGGGCGGCGCGATCGGCGGGCTCGACGAGGCCGAGGCGCTGGGCGGCAAGGTGTTCCACGCGGGCACGGCGATGAAGGACGGCGCGTTGGTCGCCAATGGAGGCCGCGTCCTCAACGTGACGGCGACCGGTGCCAACGTCACCGAGGCGCAGGCCGCCGCCTATCGCATGGTCGACGCGCTCGATTTCGCTACCGGGTTCTGCCGCCGCGACATCGGCTGGCGCGAGGTTGCGCGCGAGGCGGAGGGCTGATCCTCAGCCCAGCCGCTGCGCTAACAGCGTCTTGAGGTCCGCCTCGGGCCGGGCGCCGTAGTGGCTGATGACTTCGGCGGCGGCGACCGCGCCCATCGTCAGGCAATCGCGCAGCGATGCGCCGCGCACGTGACCGTGCAGGAAACCCGCCGCGAAGCTGTCGCCCGCGCCGGTGGTATCGACCACCTTCGCGACCGGCTCGGCCGGGACTTCGGCCCGTTGCCCGCCCGCGACGGCGATGGCGCCCTTTTCGCTGCGCGTGACGACCAGCACCGGCAGTTTCGGCGCGAGCATCGCGACACCCGCCTCGAAATCCGCCTCGCCGGTCAGGCCCATCAGCTCGACCTCGTTGGCGAAGAGCACGTCGATTCGGCCCGCGTCGATCAGCGCCCGGAAATCGTCGCCGTGCCGGTCGAGCAGGAAGGCATCGGACAGCGTGAAGGCGACCTTCCGCCCCGCCGCGCGCGCCGCGTCGATCGCGCCTTGCATCGCGGCGCGCGGATCGTTCGGATCCCACAGGTAGCCTTCGAGGTAGAGCACCGCCGCGCTGGCGATCAGGTCGGCGTCGATGGCGGTGGCCGAAAGGTGCTGCGATGCGCCGAGGAAGGTGTTCATCGTCCGCTGCCCGTCGGGGGTGACGAGGATCAGGCACCGCGCCGTCGGCGGATGGCCTTCGCGCGGGGCGACATCGAAATGGATGCCGGCAGCGCGGATGTCGTGGGCGAAGACGTCGCCGAGCTGGTCCTTCGCCACCTGCCCGATGAAGGCTGCCCTGCTGCCCAGTGCCGCAAGGCCCGCGCAGGTATTCGCCGCGCTGCCGCCGGAAATCTCGCGCGCCGGACCCATGTGGGCGTAGAGCGCCTCCGCCCGGTCGGTGTCGATCAGCGCCATCGCGCCCTTGTCGAGCCCCTCGCCGGCAAGGAAGGCATCGTCGCAGGGGGCAAGCACGTCGACGATGGCGTTGCCGATGGCCAGAACGTCAAAGCGGGGTTGGGTCATGGTTTCTTCGGGTTCCGGGCCGTTATCTGAACAAGCGCCGGGGGTTAGGCGAGTGCTGCGTTGACAGCAAGCGGCGGCTCGCATCTATCTGGCGGCCATGAACGATGCTCGCTCCGCCCTGTCGATCCCGCAGGCCTTCGCTCTCGCCCTGGCCCAGGTCGGCGACCGCAAGGTCATCGGCCTGCTGGCCAAGTCCATCGCCATATCGATCGTGCTCGCCCTGCTGCTCGGCGCAGCGCTGGTCGCGTTGCTGACCTGGGGCGCGGCAGCGATCTTCGGGATCGAATACGAACAGCAGGTGCCCGGCGTCGGCATGGCGATGGTCGCGCTCATCGGCCTCGTCGGCCTGATCGCGGCATGGCTGGCGTGGCGCATCGTGGCCATCGCGGTGCTGCAATTCTATGCCGACGATGTCGTCGCGATGGTAGAGGCAAGGCACTATCCCGGCCTTGCCGCGCGGGATCTGCCGATGCGCGAGCAGGTCGGCATCGCGCTGCGCGGAGGGGTTCGGGCGCTCGTCGCCAACCTCGTCGCCCTGCCCGTTGCGCTCGCGCTGGTGTTCACTGCGATCGGGCCGGCGATTGTCTTCCTCGTCGTCAACGGCTTCCTGCTCGGCCGCGAATTGCAGGACATGGTCTGGATCCGCCACCAGAAGGACGGGAGTGCCGCGCCGCTCGGTTTTTCCAGCCGCTTCCTGCTCGGGCTTTCGGTCGCCGGGCTTCTGGCCATCCCGGTGGTGAACCTGCTCGCCCCCTTTCTGGGGGCCGCGGCGGCGACACATCTGGTTCATCGCGCCGCGCTAAGGCAGGGGGCACGTCATGCGTAAGCTCGTTCCCCTCGCCCTCGTGCCGCTGGTCGCCGCCTGCGCGACGGCCGTTCCGCAGCCTGCCAAGGGGCCGGTCGTCATCGGCCATCCCATTCCCGGACCGCCCGTTTCGGTTGAACCCGAAGTCAGCTTCCGCACCGCCCGCGTGATGAGCGCGCCGGGATTGGAAGGCGTGATCGGATCGGATGCGAACGGCCTCGTCCGCCAGTTCGGGACACCGCGGCTCGACGTGTGGGAAGCGGATGCGCGCAAGCTGCAGTTCGCCGGCACCGCCTGCGTGCTCGACGTCTTTCTCTACCCGCCCGCGCCCGGACGCACGGAAACGGCGACCTGGGTGGAAGCGCGCCGTCAGACCGACGGCAAGGACGTGGACCGCGCGGCCTGTGTCGCCGCGCTCAAACGGTAAAGCTCTCTCCGCAGCCGCAACTGCCGGTGGCGTTGGGGTTTTCGAAGACGAAGCCTGCCTGAAAATCGTCTTCGCGCCAGTCCATCACGCTGCCGATCAGGTAGAGCACGCTCGCCCCGTCGATGAAGAACAGGCCGCCGGGCGTCTCGATCCGCTCGTCGAACGAGTTGGCTTCGCTGACGTAATCGACCGAATAGGCAAGCCCCGAACAGCCCCGCCGCGGGGTCGACAGCTTGACGCCGATCGTGCCTTCGGGCGCCTTCGCCATCAGGTCGGCGATGCGCTGCTCGGCGCTGGGGGTCAGCGTGACGGCGGCCTTGGGGGCGGGGCGGGTCTTGGTTTCGGTCATAGTTTCTTTTCCCAGAACTGGGCACTGCCCATCGCCGGATCAAGGGCATAAGTCGCATAGCCCTCGCTGGCGTAGAGCGACTTGGCCCCCTCGTTGCCGGCCAGAACCTCGAGCGTGATCTTGCAGGCGCCGCGCTTCCTGGCCTCCGCCTCTACCGCACGCATCAGCGCCCGGCCCACTCCGCAGCCGCGGCGTGCCGCGACGACGGCCATGTCGTGGATGTTGACCAGCGGCGCGCAGGCAAAGGTCGAAAAGCCGGTAAAACAGTTGGCGAGGCCGATCGGCGTTCCACCTTCCAGGGCCAGAAGCGTGAAGGCGCCCGGCACCTCGGCCAGGGCCGGAGCGAGGCGGTCGCGCAAGGAAGGATCGAGCGCCTTGCCGCCGCCCTGCACGCTCTTGGCGTAGCTGTTCAGCAGCATGAAAACCGCGCCCGCATCGAACGGGTCGCGATAGTCGGCAAGCCGCACCGTCAGGCGCTGGGCTACCTCCTGGGCCGACGGTCGTTTGCGGAACAACGCGATCTCTTCGCGCGCGACCGGCGTGAAGCCGCTGTCGTCACCCGTGTCGATCCGGTCCTGATTCTGCCAGATGCAGCCGATCGCGCTGGCCGCGCTCTGCTGCAGCATCTCCGGCTCGGCCGGGTCCGACGCGATACGCACCAAGGCCGGCAGCGCAGCCGGATCGTCGTCGATCATCCGCATCGCCACGTCACGGTCGAACAGGTCGCACGACGCATCGGCGAGCATCGCGATCGCTTCGGCGGGATTGGCGGGCGGGCGGCTCACAGCATCCCCAGCTCGAGCTTCGCCTCGTCGCTCATCTTGCCGGGGTCCCACGGCGGGTCCCAGATGAGGTTCACCTCGGCATCGCCGACGCCGGGCACGGCGCCGACGCGCAGTTCGACTTCGCCGGGCATCGATTCGGCGACCGGGCAATGCGGCGTCGTCAAGGTCATGGTGACCACCGCCCGCCCGTTGTCGTCGATGTCCACGCCGTAGATCAGGCCGAGATCATAGATGTTGACCGGGATCTCGGGATCGAAGATCTCCTTCAGCGCGGCGATCACGCTCTCGTACAGTTCGCCGCCCGGTTCGTTGCCGGAAACCGCCTGCGGCCGTTCCTTCAGGAAACCGTCGAGGTAGTCCTTCTTGCGCTCCAGCTTTTCGGCCGGGCTCTCGTTGTCCTCGATCACGTCCTCGACCCGCGCGCGGCGGGGCGGGGTGACGCTGTCGACCTCTTCGGCCAAGGGCGCGCCAGACAAGGGGGGATTGGTGGGTTCGTCGGTCATCAGCCGAAAATCCTTACTGTCCGTTCGATGCCGCGGATCAGCGCGGCGATGTCGTCTTCATCGGAATAGAGCCCGAAACTCGCCCGGGCCGTGGCGGCCACGCCGAGGTGGTCCATCAGCGGCTGGGCACAATGGTGCCCGGCGCGGATCGCAACGTTCTCCTCGTCGAGGATGGTGCCGAGATCGTGCGGGTGGATATCGCCGAGCTGGAAGCTGACGATGCCGGCGCTGTCCTCCGGCCCGAACAGGCGAAGCGAGTTGATCTTCGCCAGTTCGGTGCGCGCCTTGCGGACCAGGTCGTCCTCGTGCGCGGCAATCGCCTCCATGCCGATCGCCTCGACATAGTCGATGGCCGCGGCCAGTGCGATCGCCTCGGTAATGGCGGGCGTGCCGGCCTCGAACCGCTGCGGCGCATCGGCCCAGGTGGTCTTCTCGAACGTCACCCGGTCGATCATCGCGCCGCCGCCCTGGTAGGGGGGCATGGCGTCGAGGATTTCCTGCCTCGCCCAGAGGGCGCCGATGCCGGTCGGCCCGTAGAGCTTGTGCGCGGAAAAGACGTAGAAGTCGCAGCCCAGAGCCGCCACGTCGACCCGCATCCGTGGCACGGCCTGGCACCCGTCGAGCAGCAGTTTCGCGCCGACCGCATGGGCGATGTCCGCCGCCCGCACGGCATCGAGGCGCGAGCCGAGCACGTTGGAGACATGCCCCAGCGCGACCAGTTTGTGTTGCGGCGTAAGCATTTGCTGCGCAGCATCGAGATCGATGCGGCCATCGGGCGTCAGCGGGCAGACGTCTATCTCGATACCGACCCGCTCGCGCAGCAATTGCCACGGCACGATGTTCGAATGATGCTCCAGCATCGAGAGCAGGACGCGGTCGCCGGCCTTGAGGTTTGCTGCACCCCATGTTGCAGCAACGAGGTTGATCGCCTCGGTCGCGCCGCGGGTGAAGACGATCTCGTCCTCGCGCCCGCCGATGAAGCCGGCGACCTTGCGCCGCGCCGCCTCGTAGCCCAGCGTCATCTCCGCGCTGCGCGAATAGACGCCCCGATGCACGGTGGCGTAATCGCGGCCCAGGGCGCAGGTCATGGCGTCGACGACGGCCTGCGGCTTCTGCGCGGTGGCCGCGGTGTCGAGGTAGTGCCACAGCCCCCCGTCGGCATTGAGCAGGCCGGGAAAATCCGCTTTCCGGCTGATCACGGCCGTGGTCACAGCGCCGCCCCTTCCAGCACGCCGAGCGCACGATCCAGCAGCGCCTCGCCCATCTCCGGCTCGGCATTCTCGAAGGCGTCGGCGATGAAGGCCTGCACCTGGAGCTTGCGGACGATTTCGGGCGGAAGGCCGCGCGCGGCCATGTAGAAGCCGGCGGTCCGGTCCAGCGCGCCGATCGCCGCGCCGTGGGCGCACTTCACGTCATCGGCAAAGATTTCGAGCTCCGGCTTGGTGTTCGCGCTCGCGCCCTTTTCCAGCAGGATCGCGCGGAAGTTCTGGCCCGCGTCGGTCTTCTGCGCATCGCGTGCCACTTCGATGCGGCCGAGGAAATTGCCGGTCGCCCGGCCCCAGTGGACCGCGCGCACGACCTGGTTGCTGGTCGCGTTGGGCGCAGCATGGATGCAGCGGGTGACGAATTCGCGGACATGCTCGCCGCCGCCGATGGTCACGCCGCCGAATTCGAAATGCGCCCCGTCGCCCAGCGTCACCTCGACTTCGAGCCGGGTATAGCTGTCGGCAGAAGCAAGGGCGAAGATCGCGGCTTTCGCCCCCGCGCCCAGCGTCAGACGGAGCCGCCGCACGCCCGAATGGCCGGCATCGAGCACGCATTCGCGCGTCAGGCTTTCGCCCGGCGCGACGACCATCTCGTCCCACGCCGCCAGGTCGGGCGCAGCCAGCGTCGCCAGCGCAGCGGGCTCGGCATAGCGCCAGTCCTCGTCACGGGTGGTCGGCAGAAGGGTCGCGGCCTCGCTCACGCAGCCTCCACGTCGGCATAGCCCTCGCGCTCGAGCTCGAGCGCGAGTTCGGGGCCGCCGGTCTTCACGATGCGTCCCTTGGCGAGGATGTGCACCTTGTCCGGCTTCACGTAATCGAGGAGGCGCTGGTAGTGCGTGATCAGCAGCACGCCCTTGTCCGCGCCGCGCATGATCGCATTGATGCCCTCGCCCACAATGCGCAGCGCGTCGATGTCGAGGCCGCTGTCGGTCTCGTCGAGAACCGCGAACTTCGGGTCGAGGATGCCCATCTGGACCATCTCGTTCCGCTTCTTCTCGCCGCCCGAGAAACCGACGTTAACCGGGCGCTTCAGCATGTCCATGTCCATGCGCAGCAGCGCCGCCTTTTCGCGGGCCAGCTTGAGAAACTCGCCGCCCGACAGCGGCTCCTGCCCCCGCGTCTTGCGCTGCGCGTTGGCCGCCTCGCGCAGGAACTGCACGTTGGAAACGCCGGGGATCTCGACCGGGTACTGGAACCCGAGGAAGAACCCCGCCGCCGCCCGCTCGTGCGGTTCCATCGCCAAGAGATCCTGGCCGTCGAAGGTCACCGAGCCCTGGGTGATCTCGTAGCCTGGACGCCCGCCCAGCGCATAGGCCAGCGTCGACTTGCCCGCGCCGTTCGGCCCCATGATCGCGTGGACCTCGCCCGCGCCGACTTCGAGCGTCAGGCCGTTGAGGATTGCCTTCGGCCCGTCTGCCGTCTCGACTTCGGCGTGGAGGTTTTCGATTTTCAGCATCAGTCTTCTCTTCTTGGGCCGCGCTGAACGCGGGGCTTGTAGCCCTGGCCGCTGGTTTTCTTGGCGTCGAAATGCTGGCGGCGCGCTTCCTGCCGGTCGGCGATGCGCAGGCGCATCCCGGCGGTGATGCGGGCCAGCACCTCGTCCATGTTGGTCAGGATGTCCTCGGCCTTGATCCGCATGACGCGGATGCCGACCGCCTCGAGGCTCTTGTCGCGGCGGGTGGCGATGGCCGGGTCCTCGCCCTCCTCGTCGATGTCGATCGCCATGCCGAGGCTGTGGCAGTTGAAGTCGACGATCGCGCTGCCGACCACGGCGTGGCGCTTGAAGGTGTGCCGGCCGAGGTTGGCGGTGGCGAACTTGTCGGCCAGCGCCTTGTGCGCCTCGCTCGGGTGCCGCTTCATTTCGCGCGCACGATCGTGAAGGGCGTCGAGCCGCGATTCGGAAATTTCCCAGCCGCGCCCCTTCTTCTTGATCGCGGGCGCGGCGTCGTCCGCGCCCTCGCGCAGCCTGAGCGTCTTCTTTTCCTCCATCTCGGTCATCCCACGCTTCCCTCTAGCGAGATCGCGAGCAGCTTCTGCGCCTCGACCGCGAATTCCATCGGCAATTCCTTGAGCACTTCCTTGGCAAAGCCGTTGACGATCAGGGCCACGGCCTGCTCGGCGTCCAGCCCGCGCTGCATCGCGTAGAACAACTGGTCGTCGCTGATCTTGCTGGTCGTCGCTTCGTGCTCGATCTGGGCGCTGGGGTTTTTCACCTCGATATAGGGCACGGTGTGCGCGCCGCATGCGCTGCCCAGCAGCAGGCTGTCGCACTGGGTGAAGTTGCGCGACGCCTCGGCATTCGGGCCGACGCGGACGAGGCCGCGATAGGTGTTGTTCGAATGCCCGGCGCTGATGCCCTTGGAGATGATCGTGGAACGGGTGTTCTTCCCGTTGTGAATCATCTTCGTGCCGGTGTCGGCCTGCTGGTAATTGTTGGTGACCGCGACCGAGTAGAATTCGCCCACCGAACCTTCGCCGTTCAGCACGCAGGAGGGGTACTTCCAAGTGACGGCGGAACCGGTTTCCACCTGCGTCCAGGAAACCTTGCTGTTCCGGCCCTGGCACAGCGCGCGCTTGGTGACGAAGTTGTAGATGCCGCCCTTGCCCTCGGCATCGCCGGGATACCAGTTCTGGACGGTCGAATACTTGATCTCGGCATCGTCCAGCGCGACCAGCTCGACCACGGCGGCGTGGAGCTGGTTCTCGTCGCGCATCGGCGCGGTGCAACCTTCGAGGTAGCTGACGTAGCTGCCCTCGTCGGCGACGATCAGGGTGCGTTCGAACTGCCCGGTGTTCTCGGCATTGATGCGGAAATAGGTCGACAGCTCCATCGGGCAGCGCACGCCCTTGGGCACATAAACGAACGTGCCGTCGGAAAAGACCGCACAGTTGAGCGTGGCGAAGAAGTTGTCGCGCATCGGCACGACCTTGCCGAGCCACTTCCTCACAAGGTCAGGGTATTCGCGGATCGCCTCGGAGATCGAGCGGAAGATGACGCCCGCCTCCTCCAGCTCCTTGCGGAAGGTGGTGGCGACCGACACGGAATCGAACACCGCGTCCACTGCGACCTTGCGCGCGCCCTCAACGCCCGCGAGCACTTCCTGCTCGGCGATGGGGATGCCCAGCTTGTCGTAGACCGCCTTGATGTCGGGATCGAGCTCGTCGAGCGAGGCGAGCGTCGCCTTCTTCTTGGGCGCGGCGTAGTAATACGCGTCCTGATAGTCGATCGGCGGGATCTTGAGCTTCGCCCAGTCCGGCATCGGCATGGTCAGCCAGTGGCGATAGGCCTTCAGCCGCCATTCCAGCATCCATTCCGGCTCGTTCTTCTTGGCCGAAATGAAGCGGACGGTGTCTTCGGACAGGCCTTTTTCCGCGAACTCCTGCTCGATGTCGGAGGAGAAGCCGTACTCGTAGGTCTCCAGCGCCTTGGCGGCGTCGCGCGCCGCCCGGTCCTGGATCGGGTCCTCGATGTCGTCCTGCTGTGCAACGTTGTCGGTCATGCCGGGATTTGCGCCTTCATGTCTTCGGGGCGAACCGCCTGGTGGGCCAGATCGGCCAGCGTGATCTGTTCAAGCGCGCCGCGGATGGCTCGGTTGACCTGCGGCCAGTGGGCACGCGTGCCGCAGCGCTGCTCGATGGCGCAGTCGCCGTCCTCGTCGCAGCACTGGGTCAGCGCGATAGGCCCCTCGATCGCCTCGACGATGTCGGCCACGGTGATCGCGGCCGCCGGGCGGGCGAGGCGGAAACCGCCGCCGGCGCCGCGCACCGAACGCAGCAGGCCCGCACCGCCGAGTCGGCTGACCAGCTTCTGCACCGTGGGCAGCGGCAGGCCTGTTTCCTCGGCGATTTCGGACGCATTGGTCCGGTCGCCGCCGCAATGAAGGGCGGCGGCGCGCATTGCCACGACGGCATAGTCGGCCATGCTCGAAAGCCGCATCGAAATCCCGCTCTGTCGGTGCCCATTGGCGGACCGCCCCGCTAATCGGAGCGATCCGGTCCGGTTTCACCTAGGAGCGAGGTCACGGCCTTTCAACGAAAACCCGATTGTTGCGAGTCGTTAGCATCTGCGGCGGAGGAGCGAAGATCAGCCCTTCTGCCGGGCGATCCACGCGTCGACATTTTCTTCCAGAATGCCGAGCGGCACCGATCCGGACTTGAGCACCTCGTCGTGGAAGGCGCGCACGTCGAACCTGTTGCCCAGTTCGGCCCGTGCCCGCTCGCGCAGCTCGAGGATCTTCATCTTGCCGATCATGTAGGCGGTCGCCTGGCCGGGATAGACGACGTAACGTTCCACTTCGCGGCGGATGTCCGGCTCGGGGTTTGGTGTCTCGGCCAGCAGGTAGGCGACCGCGTCCTCCTTGCTCCAGCGCTTGCGGTGGATGCCGGTGTCGACGACCAGCCGCGCCGCACGCCAGAGTTCGAGCTGAAGCCGCCCGAAATCCTGATAGGGATCGGTGTAGAAGCCCATGTCCTTGGCGAGCGCCTCCGAATAGAGGCCCCATCCCTCGGTATAGGCGGTGTAGCCGCCGAACCGGCGGGAGGCTGGCAGACCGGTCAACCCGGTCTGGATCGAGATCTGCATGTGGTGGCCCGGCAGGCCCTCGTGGTAGACCAGCGCCTCCATCTCGTTCGCGCTCATCGCCTTGAGGTTGTAGAGGTTGACGTAATAGGTGCCGGGGCGCGAACCGTCTTCTGCCGGTCCTTGGTAGAACGCCTTGCCGGCCACCGCCTCGCGGAACGGTTCGACCGGCTTCACCTTCAACGGGTCCTTGGGCAGGATGCCGAACCACTTGAGCAGCTCCGCCTCCATCGCGTCGATCAGCTTCTGGGTGTCGGCCAGATAGGCTTCGCGCGAGGTGTAATAGAAGCGCGGGTCGTCGCGGGTGAAGGCGAAGAATTCCTTGAGCGTGCCCTTGAACCCGACCTTGTCCTTGATCGCCTCCATCTCCGCGTGGATCCTTGCCACCTGCTCGAGGCCGAGCTGATGGATCTGGTCGGCGTTGAGGTTGGTCGTCGTGTATTCGGCCAGCTTCACGTCGTAGTACGCATCGCCATTGGGCACGTGCCAGATGCCATCGTCGGTTCCGGCCATCGCCTTCTGGCGCAGCATCTCGGCGCGCAGCGCGACGAAGGCGGGACGAGCCGAAGAGCCCCACGCCTGCCGCGCCCGCGTCATCAGGTCGGCGCGCTGGGCTTCGGTGATGTCGATCGCGGCGATCTTCGCGGCAAAGTCGTCGATGATGGCGTTGCCGGCGAAATCCGGGCCCTTCGCCGCGATCTGGTTGTCGATGTCGGACACCACCCGGTCGTAGACCCATTTCGGCGGCATCAGCCCCTTGTCGGCATTCGCCGCTGATTGCGCCACGGCGGGCGCGAACATCGCCGCGATGCCCCCGATCCGGTCGATATAGGCTTCGGCCTGCGCCAGGTCCGCGATCGAATGGGTGTTGATCAGGAACGAGGCGGGTTCGCTCTGCAGACCCGACATCTGTTCGAACGGATAGGCGTAGTCGCGATAGGGTCGCGCGGCGAGCTCCTGCTTGGCCATGTACTGGTAAAGGCGATAGCTCAGCGCGTCCTGCGGCGAGAGGTTTGCCGGGTCGAACCGGGCGCGCAACTTGGCCGCCGTGTCCTGGTGCAGCGCGAAAGAGGCGTCCTTGATGGCAGAGGTGTGGTCGCTCCACTTGCCGTAATCGGCGTCGCGAATGCCGCGATAGGCTTTCCATTCGGGCGAAAGGGCAAGTTCGGCGGCATCGTCGGCGGCGAACAACGCGGCAAGCTCGGTCGAATTGGCGACAGCGGCGGCCGGGGCAGGCGCGGGGGCAGGCGCTTGTGCAACCCCGGACGTCGGCGCGGCACAACCCGACAGGGCGAACCCCGCGACACCGGCAAGAACGAGCGAACGCAAGGAAACCGGAAACACACGCGACATGACAGGAAGCCTCTTTGGTTTCATCTGAAATCGGGCGCCGGTATCGCGCCTTTGCGCCGCGCGGGCAAGATGCTTGCGAGAGGTCGACAGGTCGATCGCCTTCGCATAGGCGCTGGGCCCGCATGATCTACTCGCTGCTACGCCCGCTGATCTTCCGCCTTGACGCCGAGGAGGCGCACGGCCTCGCGCTCGATGCGCTGAAGTCGATGCCGTCCTCGCTCCTGGCCAGCCCGCCGCGGCCCGATCCGGCGCTGGCGACGACGGTGGCGGGGATCGCCTTTGCCAACCCGGTCGGCATGGCAGCCGGTTTCGACAAGAACGGCGAAGTGCCCGACGCGCTGCTGCGCTGCGGGTTCGGCTTTACCGAACTGGGCAGCGTCACCCCGCGCCCGCAAGAGGGCAATCCGAGGCCCCGCCTGTTCCGCCTGGCCGAGGACGCCGCCGTCATCAACCGCATGGGCTTCAACAACGAAGGGGCCGAGGCGGTGGAGGCGCGGATGAAGCGGCGTGCCGGCAAACCCGGCGTGGTCGGCATCAACATCGGCGCCAACAAGGACAGCGCGGATCGGGTCGCCGATTATGCGACGATGACGCGGATCATGGCGCCTTACGCCAGCTATCTCGCGGTCAACATCTCCAGCCCCAACACGCCGGGCCTGCGCGCGCTGCAGGACGAAAGCGCGCTGACCGGCCTGCTCGACGCGGTGCTCGACGCGCGCGGCGATGCGGGGCCGCCGGTCTTCCTGAAGGTTGCGCCCGATCTGGAGCCTGCCGACATCGACGCCATCGCCCGCATCGCGATCGACAAGCGGCTGGGCGCGCTGATCGTGTCGAACACCACGATCACCCGCCCCGCGCTGGCATCGAGCCGCCGCGACGAGGGCGGCGGCCTGTCGGGCGCGCCGATCCGGGCGCTGGCGCTGCAACGGCTGCGCGATTTCCGCAAGGCGACCGGCGGCACCCTGCCGCTGGTGGGCGTGGGCGGGATCGCCACGGCGGAGCATGCCTGGGAACGGATCCGCGCCGGGGCGAGCCTCGTCCAGCTCTATTCGGCGATGGTCTACGAAGGGCCGGGCATCGCCGCGAAGATTGTGCGCGGGTTGCCGGCACTGATGGTGCGCGACGGGTTTTCCTCGATTGCGGAGGCGGTTGGCAGCGAATAGCGTGCCGCCCATGATGAAGCGTTTCCTTGCCGTTCTCGCCCCCCTCGCCATGGGCGCCTGCGCGACGGTTCCCGCCACTCATCCGGCCACTTCGAGCGATGCCAAGTCGTCGCCCGGAATGGTCAGCGCCGCCGATCCGCGCGCGGCAGAGGCGGGGGCGGCGATGCTGCGCAGCGGCGGCAACGCGACCGACGCGGCCATCGCGACGATGCTGGCGCTCAGCGTGGTGGAGCCGCAATCGAGCGGTATCGGCGGCGGCGGTTTCCTTGTCCTCGACCCCGAAGGCGACGGCGACCCGACCAGTTACGACGGTCGCGAAACCGCGCCCGCCGCTGCGGGGCCGGACTGGTTTCTCGACGCGCAGGGACAACCGATCGGGTTTCGCACCGCGGTCGAAAGCAGTCTCAGCGTCGGCGTGCCCGGCAATATCATGCTGGCCGCCAAGGCCCACGCCGATCACGGCGCGCTCCCGTGGGAGAGCCTGTTCACGCCGGCCATCGCCCTTGCCGAACAGGGTTTTGCCGTCACGCCGCGCCTGCACGCCTCGTTGCGTGAAAACCGGTCGACGGGCGGCCGGACCGATGCGTCCCGCGCGCTGTTCTATGGCGCGGACGGAGAGCCGGTGCCGGTGGGGACCCTCGTCCGCAATGCGGCGCTGGGCCGGTTCCTGCGCCGTCTTGCCGCCGAGGGGCCGCAAGCGTTCCAGACCGGCGAAAACGCGGTCGCCATCGTCCGCGCGGTCGAGGGCGACATGCCGGCACGGGCAGTCCCGCCAGCCGCAACGAACGTCCCGCTGATCCGCATGCCGACCGCGATGACGACGGACGATGTCGCGGGATATTCCGCGAAAGAGCGGCCCAGCCCCTGCGGCACATATCGCGTCTACCTGATCTGCGGCATGGGTCCGCCCTCGTCGGGCGCCACCACCGTCTATGCGATCGTCAAGCAGCTCGAACGGTTCGACATGGCGTCGCACGGGCCACAGGATCCCGTCGCCTGGCACCTCATCGCCGAATCGATGCGCCTCGCCTATGCCGACAGGGGCCGGTACCTCGCCGACAGCGATTTCGTGCCGGTGAACGTGACCGCGCTGATGGACGGCGCGTACCTTCGTGAACGCGGCCGGTTGATCTCTCCCGGCAGCACGATGGCGAAGGCCGAGCCGGGCGACATCCCTTTGCCCGTCGCGCTCGGCCATTCCGCGCCGCAGCCCGAACACGGCACCAGCCATTTCGTCACGGTCGACGGCAAAGGCGGCGTCGCCAGCTACACCTCGACCGTCGAGGGTGCCTTCGGTTCGGGGCTGATGGTCAACGGCTACTACCTCAACAACGAGCTGACCGATTTCGACTTTGCGCCGGTCGACAAGGCTGGCCGACCCGTCGCCAACCGGGTCGAGGGCGGCAAGCGGCCCCGCTCCTCGATGTCGCCCACCATCGTCTACGGCCCCGACGGGACGATGCGGCTGGCCATCGGCGCCGCGGGGGGCGCGACGATCATCGCGCAGGTCGCCAAGGCGATCGTCGGCGTCATCGACTGGGGCCTGACGGCGCAGGCCGCGATCGACCTTCCGGTGATCTTCGCGCCGGGCGACACCGTCTGGCTGGAAAGGGGCACTTCGCTCGAAGCCATGGCACCGGCGCTTCGCGCGCTGGGCCATGCCGATGTCCGCGTCCGCGAACCGGGTTTCAAGGCCAATGCGATCGAACGCGTCGGCGGGCAATTGCGCGGCGCCGCCGACCATCGCAGCGAAGGCGCAAGCGCTTCCGAGTAACTTGCCGCAGCGGAACGCGCAGCCTATCACGCCGTTCGGAAACGAGGATTGCATCAGGAGAGGTCGCCCTATGGCGAAAACCGCTGTGGGAGACAGCCACAAGGGGCCGGACGGCGCCACCATCGCCGATATCGACGATGCCCCCAATCTCGTGTCGCTGTTCCTCGACCGCGCCGACGCGCGCGGCGCGCAGCCCTTTCTCCACGCGCGGATCGACGGCGCATGGCAAGCACTGAGCTGGGCTGAGGTCGCGCGCAGGGTCGTGGTGCTGGCGCAAGGTCTGCGCGAGCTTGGCCTGAGCGACGGCGATCGCGTCGTGCTGGTCAGCGAAAACCGGCCCGAATGGTGCATCGCCGATCTCGCCATCATGGCGGCCGGGCTGGTGACGGTGCCGGCCTACACCACCAACACCACGCCCGATCATCTCCACGTGCTGGAAAACAGCGGCGCGCGCGCGGTGATCGTCTCCGGCGCAAAACTCGCAAAGCCGCTGCTTCCGGCGGTGATCAACAGCCCGTCTGTCGAACACGTCGTCGCCTTCGAGCCGATCCGGCAGGAACAGGCCGGGACGGTGCGGTTCCACGCGCTGGCCGACCTGCTCACCGGCGATGCCGATGCCGCGCGCGCGGCGGTCGACGAACGCATGGCCGGCGTGGGGCGCGGCGATCTTGCCTGCATCATCTACACCAGCGGCACCGGCGGCGCACCGCGCGGCGTGCGCCAGCACCACGGCGCGATCATGATGAACTGTTCGGGCGCAGCGCGGGTCATCGCCGAGGATTTCGGCTGGGGGCGGGAGAGCTTCCTGTCGTTCCTCCCGCTTTCGCATTCCTACGAGCACACCGGCGGGCAGTTCATGCCCATCTGCCTGGGCGCGACGATCCATTATTCGGAAGGGCTGGACAAGCTGGCCAGCAATATCGAGGAGGTACGCCCGACGATCATGGTCGTCGTGCCGCGCCTGTTCGAAGTGTTGCGGGCGCGCATCGTCAAGCAGCTGGCCAAGCAGGGCAAGCCGGCCCAGATGCTGGCCGACCGCGCCACGGCCTTGGCCGAGCGGCGCGCGACCGGGCGTTCCCGACCCCTGCTCGACGCTCTGGAGGACGCGCTCATCGAAAAGGTGCTGCGCCCCAAGGTGCGGGCGAAGTTCGGCGGGCGGATCAAGGCGATGGTTTCGGGCGGCGCGCCGCTCAATCCCGGCCTTGGCTATTTCTTCGACGGTCTCGGCCTGCCGCTGATGCAGGGCTATGGCCAGACCGAAGCCGGACCCGTCATCGCCTGCAACCGCCCTGCCGCCGGGATCAAGATGGATACCGTCGGCCCGCCGCTTCACGGTGTGGACGTGCGCATCGCCGAGGATGGCGAGATCCTCACCCGCGGCGAACTAGTCATGCACGGCTATTGGCGCAACGAGAGCGAGACGGCCAAGGCGCTCAAGGACGGCTGGCTGCATACCGGCGACATCGGCCATTTCGACGAGCGCGGACGGATCGTCATCACCGATCGCAAGAAAGACATGATCGTCAACGACAAGGGGGACAACATCGCGCCGCAGCGGGTGGAGGGGATGCTGACGCTGCAGCCCGAGATCGCGCAGGCGATGGTGAGCGGCGACCGCAAGCCCTACATCGTCGGCCTGATCGTGCCCGATGCCGAATGGTCGCGCGAATGGGCAAAGGCGAACAGCGTCGCGCCGGACTGGGCGACGCTGTCGGCCAGCGGCGAATTCCGCGCGGCGGTGCGCGCGGCGGTCGACAGGGTGAATGCCGATCTCTCGGTAATCGAGAAGGTGCGCAAGATCGACTTCGCCGACGAACCGTTCGGCATCGAGAACGAGGAGATGACCCCCTCGCTCAAGATCCGCCGCCACAAGATCCGCGACCGCTATGCCGCGCGGATCGCCGCGATGTACAAGAGCTAGCCCGCCGGTCTTTCGCGCCGCCTCAGTGGATTTCCGCCGATTGGTCCTCGATCCAGTCGGGATAGAAACCGGGGCGGCGCTTCGACCAGCCGGGCGCGCATGCGGCCGCTTCGCTGATCGAATGGAGCAGCAGCTTGCGCCGTTCGGGCACGATCTGCGGCAGCGCCGATGCGGCGCAGAACGCGGCGGGCAGCCACGGCCGCGCCTCCGGCCCGAGCAGTCGTTCGTAGAGGAAGCGATAGGCGGCAAAACCGTTGATGCACCCTTGTGCCAGGTCGAAGACGGTCAGCTTGATGAGCTGGCCGAGGAACTCGTCCATCCGCTCGCCCGAACGCATGGCCGGGAGCGAGCCGCGCAGCGCCTTCAGCTGGTGGTAGGCGCGGATCTGGCTGCGGATCGAGGCTGCCTCGTCGGCGTTGCGAGCCCACCGGTCGAGCGCGTCGGCGCGGGCCAGCCCGATGTCGAGACTGCGGCGGATATAGCGCTGTTCCGCCGGATCGAACTCGGCGAATTCGCGCAGTTCCGCGATGGCAAGTGACGGGGTGTCGAGCTGGGCCAAAACCAAATCCTCCTTCCGCGCGGCGGGCCGGGAGCGGTCCGGAGCGTGTTCCGACCATGCAGCCGACACGGTTAGAATCGGGTTAAGGCGAACAGCAATTTCGTAAACCTGGCCGACAGTTCAGGGCGCAATCCCCGCCGCCACGGCAAAGGCGGCGAGTTCCTCGGTCGTGTCCCGATAGCCGCCGGTGAGGCCCTCGGCGCGGATCCGGGCGACGTCGCGGGCGAATTCCACGGCAAAGGCCGGATGACGCACGCATTGCAGGGCCAGCGCATCGCGCGCCTCCGCATCGTGGCCGTGGGCGAGCGCCAGCGTGTAGATCCATTTGGCATTGACCGGTCCGCCCTGTGTCAGCGGGCGGCCGAGCGTGCCCAGCGCACGCAGCGGGTCTCCCGTTTCCTCGAACCACGAGATCGCCACCTCGCGCACCCTGGCGGCGACGATCTGCGCCACGAGCGGGCGATCGTCGGGTTCGACTACGTCGAAATCCCGCCCCGCGATGCCCGCCGCAAACGCAAGCTGGGTGGCGGATACGATACCGGCCAGCGGACCGTCGGCGTGCAGTTCGGGATGCGTCTGCATCCGGCGCCAGCGACGGACGGCCCGGGAATGGAGCGCGAGGGAAAACCGCACCCGCACCACCTCTCCGGCCCGGTTCGCGTGGTCGAGGTGCAGCTGGATCTCGTCGCCGAGATCGGCGCGCACCCGCGCAAGGCGGAGACCGGGTTTCGCGGTGAAGCCGAGGTCGGACAAGGCCGCGGCAGTCTGCCGCAAGGTGTCCTGCGCCGCCTCCTGCGGGGTTTCCACGGCGCCTTAGATAAGGCCTGCCAGCGGGCTCGACGGATCGGCGTACTTGCGCGTTCCCATCCGCCCGGCGCGATAGGCCGCGCGGCCTGCCTCGACCGAGAGCTTCATCGCGCGGGCCATCAGGACCGGGTCCTTCGCCTCGGCGATGGCGGTATTCATCAGCACGCCGTCGCAGCCCAGTTCCATCGCCACCGCCGCGTCGCTGGCAGTGCCGACACCGGCATCGACGAGCACCGGCACGTTCGCGCCCTCGACGATCAGGCGGATCGTCACCCGGTTCTGGATGCCGAGGCCGGAGCCGATCGGCGCGCCGAGCGGCATGACCGCGACGGCGCCCGCGCTTTCAAGCTGCTTGGCCGCGATCGGATCGTCGACGCAGTAGACCATCGGCAGGAACCCTTCCTTGGCCAGCACCTCGGTCGCCTTCAGCGTTTCGCGCATGTCGGGATAGAGCGTCTTCGCCTCGCCCAGCACCTCCAGCTTGATGAGATCCCAGCCGCCCGCCTCGCGCGCAAGGCGCAGGGTGCGGATCGCGTCCTCTGCCGTAAAGCAGCCGGCGGTATTCGGCAGGTAGGTAATGCGCTTCGGGTCGATGAAGTCGGTCAGCATCGGTGCCTTGGGGTCGGAAATATTGACCCGGCGCACCGCGACGGTGACGATTTCGGCCCCGCTCGCCTCTAACGCGGCGGCGTTCTGGGCAAAGTCCCTGTACTTGCCGGTGCCGACGATGAGCCGCGAACGGAAGGTGCGGCCCGCCACGGTCCAGCTGTCGTCGCCAAGGCCAGCGCCCAGGTCGCCGCCACCGACGAAATGCACGATTTCGAGCACATCGCCGTCGCCAAGGCCGACCGTTTCCAGAGTCGAGCGCGGGACGATGTCGCCATTGCGCTCCACCGCGACCTTGGCCGGGTCCAGTTCCAGCAGACGGGCGAGGTCGGCGATGCTGCTGCCGGCGGGGGCGCGGCGGCTCTCGCCGTTGACGGTGATCGCGATATGTTCAGCCATGACGGCGGACATAGCCGCTTCGCCGCCATGTTCAAGGCCGGCAGAGGCGCGCCGGACCTGCGACAAGGATCAGAACGAATGGAACCGCAGGTTGAGCACATGCGCGACCGCGACGCACAGCACGCCGGCGATGGTCAGCAGCGCTTCTCCCACGCCGTGCGGTCCGATCAGCGCAAGGGTCATCAGCGCAATGCCGAAACCGCCGAGGACGAGCGGCGCGATCCGCCCGTGGCGCCGGACACCGATGCCGATGGTCAGCGCACCGATGACGACCGCAAGCGCCAGGCCGTATTCGTGGATGGCCGGGGCCAGCAGCCATTCGCCGCCGAGGCCAATGATGCCGACCAGCAGGATCGAGCCGACGCAATGCACCGCGCACAGTCCCGAAAGGGCGATGCCGAATCGGTCCAGCTTGATGCGGGACAGGGGGGAGGGGCGGTCCATGCCCGCCGAGATATGTAACAACATATCATCTGGCAAGGGCGATCGCCGCTTCCCCTTGCGCTTTGCGACGAATCGCAGCAGAGGCGGGGCCGGACATGACTACGGCAATCCTCTCCTCGCAAGGTGCCGCCCGCCAGGCCGCGGCACGGCCCATCGCGCTGGCCCGCTGGCTGCTTTTCGTCGCCGCGCTCGTCATCCTGATGATCGCGGTGGGCGGGATCACCCGGCTGACCGAATCGGGCCTGTCGATCACCGAGTGGAAGCCGGTGACCGGCGCGCTGCCGCCGTTGAGCGAAGCGCAATGGCAGGCCGAGTTCGAGGCCTACAAGCGGATCCCCGAATATATCGAGGTCAATGGCCCCGCGGGCATGACGCTGGCCGACTACAAGTTCATCTATTTCTGGGAATGGTTCCACCGCCTGCTCGGCCGTTTGATCGGCCTGGCCTTTGCCCTGCCGCTCGCGTGGTTCTGGGTGCGCCGGTCGATTCCGGCAGGCTACAAGCCCCGCTTGCTGGCGCTGCTGGCGCTCGGCGGGTTGCAGGGGGTGTTCGGCTGGCTGATGGTGAAGTCGGGCGTCGGGACGGCCGCGATGTCGGACATGCGGACCGACGTGTCGCATTACTGGCTTTCCATCCACCTGATGACCGCACTGTTCACGCTGGGCGGACTGGTGTGGACCGCGCTCGACTTGCGCAATCACGCGCAAGGCCATCCGACCGCGCGGCTCAGGGGCTTTACCGTCGCGGTGCTGGCGGTGCTGGCGATCCAGCTGCTCTACGGTGCGTGGATGGCCGGGCTCAACGCCGGTTATGTTGCGGGCGGCGGCTTGCTGCAGTCGTGGCCGCTGATGCAGGGCTCGCTGTTTCCCGCGGGGATCGACTGGTCGCACGGGCCGCTCCATGCCTTTACCGCCGACCCGTTCCTCGTCCACTTCATCCATCGCTGGTGGGCCTTTGTCGCGGTCGCCGCGCTGGTGCTGATGGCGCGCAGGCTGCGGGTGAAGGATCGCGGCATCTCGGTCGCCATCCACATCGCCTTCGGCACGCAGATCCTGCTCGGCATCGCCACGATCTGGACCGGCATGGCGCTGTGGGTCGCGGTCGCGCACCAGGTGACGGGCGCGCTGGTGCTGGTCAGCACGGTATGGGGTGCTCACGCGCTCGGCTATCGCGATCGCATGCCCGGAAGCATGCTGCGCCAGGCGTAACGAGGCGCTCGGCGACGCTGCGGTATTATTTTACCGCGCCGGAAACGCCCGGTATTGCTTGACTTGCGCGGCCCTTGCGGACAAAAGCGCGCCACTTCGCCTCGGCCTTCCGGGGCGATTCTCGCATCTAACGTAAGGAACTGACGGCCATGAAGGCGCTCAGCACCCAGACCCGGTCAATCAAGCCGGCCGAGGTCGAAAAGAAATGGCACCTGATCGATGCCGATGGCCTCGTCGTAGGCCGCCTGGCGGTGATTATCGCCAACCATCTGCGCGGCAAGCACAAGCCGAGCTTCACCCCCCACGTCGATTGCGGCGACCACGTCGTCGTCATCAACGCCGACAAGGTGAAGTTCACCGGCAACAAGACGCAGGACAAGCGCTATTACAAGCACACCGGCTATGCCGGCGGCATCAAGGAAACCAGCCCGGCCAAGGTGCTCGCCGGCCGTTTCCCCGAGCGCGTCCTTGAAAAAGCGGTCGAGCGCATGGTTCCGCGCGGCCCGCTGGGTCGCCAGCAGATGAAGGCGCTGCACCTCTACGCCGGCACCGAGCACCCGCATGACGGCCAGAAGCCCGAAGTGCTCGACGTTGCTGCCCGCAATCGCAAGAACAAGGTTGGTGCATGATGGCTGACGAATCGAACACTGCTGAGACTGGCACCCTCGCCGATCTCGCCAACCTCACCGAAGGCACCGAAATCGCCAGCAACGAAGTGAAGGCGCCAACCACGCCGCTGCGCGAACAGCAGCTGGACAAGCAGGGCCGCGCCTATGCGACCGGCCGCCGCAAGGACGCCGTCGCCCGCGTGTGGATCAAGCCCGGTTCGGGCAAGGTCACCGTCAACGGCCGCGACCAGGAAGTCTATTTCGCGCGTCCGACGCTGCGCCTCGTCATCGACCAGCCCTTCACGATCACCGATCGCCAGGGCCAGTACGACGTCGTCGCCACCGTCAAGGGCGGCGGGCTTTCGGGCCAGGCCGGCGCGGTCAAGCACGGCATCGCCCAAGCGCTGTCGAAGTTCGAGCCTGCCCTGCGCGGCACGGTCAAGGCCGCCGGCTTCCTGACCCGCGACAGCCGCGTGGTCGAGCGCAAGAAGTACGGCCGCGCCAAGGCCCGCCGTTCGTTCCAGTTCAGCAAGCGCTGATCGGGGCACGGCTGGCAACAGCTTCTTCCGTTCACCCGGAAAACGAAAGGGCGGTCCTGCGGGGCCGCCCTTTTTCGTTGGTGCCGTATCGCCCCATCGCGGATGACCGCCTGGCAGCCTTTGCTACGCCATCTCCCGATATTTCCCTACTGCGCCATCACGACCCTGTCCGCGACATCGGCTCCCCTCCAAGTTGCAAGTGATGGGTGCGGCCACAAAGCGGAACGCCGTGCTGGCCGGATCGGCGGCGCCGCTCCTCTCCGCCTCCATCGCCGCGTTCGGCGACGGTTCGGCCGGTTGGGATTTCAAGACGAAGCGCGACGGTGACCGCGTGACCATCCCTTTCGGGCCCGAGACCTACGTCGTCGTCGATGTGCTGATTCATGGCGGCTGACCGCCCCTCCGTGTCGGGAGCCACCGCGCGCCCGGCGCGTTGTCGACCCATGGACGGCGTCTTCTTCGGCCTTGCGGGCTATCACATCCTTCTGGTCGGTTGCGGACTGGTCATCGTCGCGGCTTACTGGTTGCCGCAATTCCTCGCCAAGCGGGAGCCTTCGGCTTCGGGCCTGCTGATGCTGGGCGGGCTGGCCGTCTTCGGCCTGATGCCGGGGATGCCGCAGGCGCTCGATCCGGTGGACCGGCCTGCGGTGTGGGAACTGGCCTCCGAATTCGCAGTGATCATCGCGCTCTTCGGAACCGGCATCCGCATCGACCGGATCCTGGGGCGGCGGCTGTGGACACCGACGATCCGGCTGCTGATCGTCGCCATGCCCTTGTGCATCGTGTTTGTCACCTTTGCCGGAACGCTGGCCGGGATGACAGTGGCCGGCGCGGTGCTATTGGCCGCGGTCCTCGCGCCCACCGATCCGGTGTTGGCCGGCGATGTCCAGGTCGGCGCCCCGCTCGAAGGCGGGGAACACCCGGTCCGCTTCGCGCTGACGACGGAAGCGGGGCTCAACGACGGGCTGGCCTTTCCCTTTGTCTATCTCGCGATCTTCATGGCCGCATCGGGCGGCATCGGCGAGTGGATCGGCGAATGGATCGGCCTATATCTCGTCTACAAGATCGTGGTCGGCCTTCTCTGCGGCCTGGGTGCCGGGTGGGTGCTCGGCAAGCTGCTTTTCGTTTTCCCCCGCGGCAACCCGCTGGCCGAAGGGGGCACCGGCGTCATCGCGCTGGCGGGCGTGCTGCTCACCTACGGCCTCACCGAACTGATCGAAGGCTACGGCTTCATCGCCGCCTTCGTCATGGGCGCGACCTTGCGGCGGATCGAATCGGATCACGAATATCATGTCCGGCTGCACGGCTTTTCCGAAGCGCTGGAGCATGCCGTCACCGCGATCCTGCTGGTCATGCTGGGCGGGGCGATCCCTGCGCTGGTGCCCTATTTCGACTGGCCGCACGCATTGATCGGCGTGGCGCTCGTCTTCCTGATCCGGCCACTGTCGGGCCTCGTCGCTCTGCTGGGCACCGATCTGGGCTGGCGGCAGCGGGGCGTGATCGCCTTCTTCGGCGTGCGCGGGCTGGGGTCGATCTACTACCTCGCCTACGCAGGCGGCCAGATCGAGCTGATCAACGAGGGGACACTGTGGGCGACGGTCGTCTTCACCATCCTGCTGTCGACGCTGGTCCACGGCTTTACCGCGGGCGTCACGCTGGACCGGGTACTGGGCAAGAAAGACGGCGCCGGCGAAGGCGGAGCGGAACCTATTCGCGCCCCTTGAAGCCCTGCGCAATGACGTACCATTCCGAACTGTCCTTGCGGCTGGCGGGCGGCTTGGCGTGCTTCACCGCGCGGAAGTTCTGTTTCAGCAGGTTGAGCAGCGCGGTGTCGGTCCCGCCGGCAAAGACCTTGGCGACGAAATCGCCGCCGGGCGCAAGCGTCTGGATCGCGAAATCGACCGCCGTTTCAACAAGACCCATCGTCCGCAAGTGATCGGTCTGCTTGTGGCCCACCGTGTTGGCCGCCATGTCGGACAGCACGAGATCGGGTGCCTGGCCCAGCGCCTCCATCAGCGCGCCGGGCGCGGCATCGTCCATGAAGTCCATCTTGAAGATGGTCACGCCCGGCAGCGGATCGACGTCGAGCAGGTCGATGCCGACGATCTTCGCCTGCGGCCGGCGCTCCGCCACCACCTGGCTCCATCCGCCCGGCGCAATGCCGAGGTCGACGACCGCCTGCACCCCTTTCAGCAGGCCGAACTTGTCGTCGAGTTCGGCGAGTTTGTAGGCGGCGCGGCTACGATAACCGTCGGCCTTGGCCTTGACGACGTAAGGGTCGTTCAGCTGGCGCGACAGCCAGCGCGCCGACGATGCGGTGCGCTTCTTGTTGCTCTTGAGGCGCTGGCGGTCCTCGCCCGAACGGCTCATGCCCGAAATCCCATGTCAAAGCGCCTTCATGCGGCGGGCCAGAGCCCGGTTCTGTTCGCTGAGGCGCGCGCCCGCCATCAGGCTGCGCAGGATGCCTTCGCGGATGCCGCGATCGGCGACGCCCAGGCGTGCGGCCGGCCACAGGTCGAGAATGGTTTCGAGTATCGCGCAGCCCGCGACGACCAGTTCCGCGCGGTCGCGCCCGATGCAGGGAAGCTCCTGCCGCTCGGCGGGCGAAAGAGTCGAAAGCTGCTTGGCGATGTCGCGCATCGCCGTCGCCTCCACGATCAATCCGTCGACCGCGCGCCGGTCGTATTGCGGCAGGCCAAGGTGCAGGCTGGCCAGCGTCGTCACCGTACCGCTGGTGCCCAGCAGCCGCGGGCCGGTCGCCATCGGCGCATCGCGGAACGGTTCGAGCCGGGCTGAAAAGTCGCGGAACGCGCCGGACACCGCGGCCCGCATCCGGCGGTAGCGGTGCAGCCGGTCGGTGTCGGTCTCGTCCGCCGCGGCAGGAAAGCTTTCCGTCAGGGAAACGACCCCCCACGGCACCGACTGCCAGTCCATGATGCGCGGCACCGCGTCGCCGGTCTCGATCAGGACCAGTTCGGTCGAACCGCCGCCGATGTCGAAGATCATCGCCGGGCCTTCGCCCTGTTCCAGCAGGACGTGGCAGCCCAGCACGGCAAGCCGCGCTTCCTCCTGCGCGCTGATGACGTCGAGGACTATTCCCGTCTCCTCGCGCACGCGTTCGATAAAGGCCTCGCCGTTCGACGCGCGGCGGCAGGCCTCGGTCGCGACCGAGCGGGCGAGGTGGACGTTGCGGCGGCGCAGCTTGTCGGCACAGACCCGCAGCGCGCCCAGCGCACGGTCCATCGCCGCGTCGGACAGTCTTCCCGTCTGCGCCAGCCCTTCGCCCAGCCGCACGACCCGGCTGAAGGCGTCGATGACCACGAAATGCTCGCCCGAAGGCCGCGCGATCAGCAGGCGGCAGTTGTTGGTGCCAAGGTCGATCGCGGCATAGGCTTGGCGCGGGGTCGCGGGCGCCTGGCCCACGGCACGAACCGGGCTGGCCGGATCGGCTGCCTCGTCCTCCGCTCCCTGTGCCTGTGCCCTGTTGTCCGGCGCGCCCTGCGCGGACGGGGGATGAGCCCTGTCCGTTCCCTGACCGGCGCCCGATTCCGGGACCTTCCGATCGTCGACTTGCGATGCCGGCGGCTCAAGATCCGCCATGCTGAAACTTTCAAAAACGTCTGTGAACCACGGCCCTTCGATTGCGAGCCGCGGCGAACCTGAACGCCATGCTAACGATAGCAATGCGATGTGGCAACCGGACTGCCCGAAACGGGCCGGACAATGCTTGACCTATGCCGTTTTGGCGCATAGAGGCACCGACCGCGGCGCTGTTCCCACGCGCGGCATTGCCCCGTCGTCTAAAGGTAAGACTACGGACTCTGACTCCGTCAATCGAGGTTCGAATCCTCGCGGGGCATCCACCTTCCCGACATCTTCACGCGCCGCCGGAATGCAGCGGGTTGCAATTCGCGTTGAAAGGCGGCGCCGCTTGCGCCTAACAATGCGGGCATGAGCACTTCGCCAGGATCCGAGGCCGGCCCCCGCCGGCTTTCCCCCCGCCAGTCGGAGCGGCGGCGCAAGATCCTGACCGCTGCGCAGACGATGCTCGCCCGCCACGGCTACGATGGTGTGTCGATGCGGATGATCGCCGCGGAGGCCGGCGTTGCCGAACGCACGCTGTTCAATATCCACAGCGGCAAGGCCGCGCTGATCGCCGCCAGCGCGCGCGAGCGTAGCGACGACATCATCGGCGAGGCATGGGAAGCGGCAACCGATCCGGGCACCGGTTTCCTCCTGACGATGTGCGCGACGCTGGCGCGGTACACGCTCGCCGATCCCGACATGGCGCGGTCCTATGCGCCGGTGCTGATCCAACATGCCGATCTCATCGGCTTGCACGAGGTCTACCGGGTCCATGTCGGGCGATCCCTGCGCCATTTGGCCGATCGGGGGCTGCTGCCCGCCGAGGTTCCCGATGCCCTGCCACTGATCTTCTCGATGAACATCGTGGCCACGATCGAGCACTGGGCCAGCGGGACGATCACGTCCGAGCATCTGGAACGACACATGCAGCTCGCGGTCGCCCAAATCCTGTTGCCCCATGCCGAAGGCGCGCTGTTCGACTGGGCCCGCGATCTCGCGCGCGAATGCGTCTCGTCGATGGGCTAGCAAGCGCCCGACCTGTCCAATATTGCAGTCCACTGCGAAAGCGGGCCGTGACACACCCTGTCCTGCAACGAGACCCGCCGCACGCCGGCAGGGCCGAGCGGGAGAGAACGACGTGGACGCCATCGAAAAGCTGATTGCCAAGGACGCGATCCGGGACCTCGCCGCCCGCTACATGCGCGGGCAGGACCGCCTGGACCGCGAGCTCCAGATGGGCACCTTCTGGCCTGATTCGACGACCGATTACGGGATATTCGCCGGCTCCGGCCCGGACTTCGTCGCCTTTGCGCAGGACCTGCTGACCGAGCATCTCGCCAACCAGCACCTGATCGGCCAGCACCTGATCGAATTCGACGAGGACAATGCCGACATCGCCTATGGCGAAGTCTACTTCTATGCCTTTCACCGCATCCTTGAGGATGGCGCGCCCTTCGACATGACCATCTGCGGTCGCTACATCGACCGTTACGAACGGCGCGAGGGCGAGTGGCGCTTCGCCCATCGCAGCGAAGTCAACGACTGGGCCCGGAAGGAACCCGCCGCGGACGCTTTCCTCGCCACCGACCTTGCCGACGCGCTGCCGGGCTTTCATTCGATGGAAGACCGCTCCTACCGCCGCGAATGGCTGCGTACCGCCTGATTGCCCCCCTAGATCACGGAGAGACTGCCTTGACCGATCGTACCGTCATCGTCACCGGCGCCGCGTCCGCCGCCGGCCTGGGCTTTGCCACCGCAAGGATGATCGCCGCAGAAGGCGCGCGCGTTTACCTGACCGATCTCGATGGCGGCGAAGTCGAAAAGCGCGCCGCCGAACTGCGCGAGGCCGGGCATGTCGCCACGGGCCTCACCCAGGACGTGACCGAGGAAGCGGGCTGGACCGCGCTGGTCGAGCGCGTGCTGGCCGACACCGGCCGGATAGACGGACTGGTGAACAATGCCGGGATCGCGGTTCTGCGCATGACCGCCGAACTTACCCACGAAAGCTGGGACAAGCAGATCGCGGTCAACATGACGAGCGTCTATCTCGGCTGCCGCGCCGCGCTGCCGACGATGCAGGCGCAGGGTGCCGGGTCGATCGTCAACCTGTCTTCGGTCGCAGGGCTGGTCGGCATCCCGGCCTGCACCGCCTATGCCGCCAGCAAGGGCGGGGTCCGGCTTTATTCGAAGGCGCTGGCGATGGAAGTCGCGGCTAGCAACATCCGTGTCAATTCCGTCCATCCGGGCGTCATCTGGACCGACATGCAGAAGGTCGCCTTGGCCGACAACCCCGATGGCTACGACGCGATCAACGCGTCGATCCCGATGAAGCGGATGGGCGAGCCGGACGACATCGCCAACATGGTCGCCTTCCTGCTGTCGGACCGTGCCAAGTACGTGACGGGCGGCGAATTCGTCGTCGATGGCGGACTGACCGCGCAATAGGTCAGTTGATCGTCGCCTGGTCCATCCGGGCGCGCAGATTGCGCAGCACGCGCCGCGATATCTGCCGCTGCTTTTCCTTGTCCAGCGGGTGATCGGGATCGAACTTGGCCCGGTCGCTGTCGGCAAAGACATAGCGGGTGACGATGGTCCGCTCCATGGCGAGATCGCGCTCCACCGCCGCGAGCTCCGACGGATGGACGGTGCCGGGCAGCGTCGCTCTCCGGATGACCGCGCGGCGCGCAAAGTCGCGCAACGCACGCTCGCGCATGTTGCATTCGTATCGGTCGAGCAGCGTGGCCAAGGCGGCGATGGCCAGACGGTCCGCAGTTGCCGCCTCCACTCGCGTGAGGGCCGATGCGTCCTCGATCTCCATCGGACCGTGCCCGCCATCGTCGGCGGCGATCGCGTCGAGCGAGACGGTGCGGGCACCGACCTTCCTTGCACCCCCGCGCGAATCGAGCCGCACCCGATGGCGCAGCGCCTGGAGCTCGCAACGCAGCTGCCAGTTGACGAACGTGGTGAATTTGGCGCGCGAAGGATCGTATTCCCCGATCGCGCGGTGGACCCCGATCGCGCAGGCCTGCTGCGCGTCCTCGGCCATGTCGACGAGGCCGTAGGTGCGGGTGAAATGGCGCACGCGCGGCGCGATCAGCCGCATGATGCGCGCGAAATGCAGGTCGTGCAGGCGGCGCTGACGCGGGCTGGACCCGTCGGGCAAGGCGCGGATCGCGGCGACCTCGCTTTCCAGCGCATCGGAAATGGCGGACATCGGAGCAATCCCTGCATCGCGCGGCGGTCCTTGGGCGGACCGGCAGGGATCGGGGTTAACGGGCGCCCCTCAATGGGCCGGTTCGGCGTCGCTAGGGGTTTACCCCTAGGGACGCGCGCGATCAGCGCAGCCCGAGATCGATCGCATGGATGGCCAGGCCGACGAGGCCGCCGACGATCGTGCCGTTGATGCGGATGAACTGGAGATCGCGCCCGACCGCGCTTTCGACCCGTTCGGTAATCGTCACAGCGTCCCACCGCTTGACGGTTTCGGAAACGAGCCGGACCAGCTGGTCGCCATAGCGGTTGGCGATGCCGACGGTGCTGCGCCGGACGAAGCGGTTGATCTGCCACTGCAGGCGCGGATCGTTCTGCAGGGCCTGCCCCAATTCGGCGATCGCCCCGCCCAGCTGCCCGGCCAGCACCCCGTCGGGCCGTCGCGCGGTGTCGATCAGGTGCCGACGCAGCCGCTCCCAGACGCCCTGCCACCATGCCCCGACGGCCGGGCTGTTGAGGATCTCGTGCTTGATGCCTTCCACCCTCGCACGCATCGCGGGATCGTGCACGAGATCGTGGGCCAGCTTCTCCAGGCCCTCCTGCACCTTGCCGCGAACGGGGTGGTCGGGATCGACCAGCATTTCGGCGAGCAGGCGATAGAGCCCGTCCAGCACCGAATTGGCGAGCCGTTCGTCGAGCCCGGTCCAGCGCAGCAGAGCATTGGCCCGCTCGTGGATCATCGCCCGGACCATCGGCTCGTTTGCCTCCAGCGTGATGCCGGCCCAGCGGATCGCGGCGTCGATCAGCGGCAGATGCTTGCGATCGGCGATTGCGGCCTGCAGCACCTGGCCGATGAGCGGCGAGACCTCCAGCCGATCGGCCTGCGCCTTCAGCCCGGCGCGGACCTGCTCGCCCATGCGTTCGGGATCGAGCGATTCAAGCACTTCGGCCAGCAGCTCTGCCGCGCCCGCGCGCACCCCCAGCGTGCCGCGCCGGTCCGGATTGGCCAGGAAGTCACCCGCGGCGCGGGCCACGTTCATCTGCCCCATGCGCCGCGCCACCACCTGCGGCGTCAGGAAATGGGCGCGCAGGAAGGCCGCCATGGTGTCGGCGATGCGGTCCTTGTTAGTGGGGATGATCGCGGTGTGCGGGATCGGCAGGCCGAGCGGGCGGCGGAACAGCGCGGTCACCGCGAACCAGTCGGCCAGCGCGCCGACCATCGCCGCCTCGGCAAAGGCCATGACGTAGCCGACCGCGGGATGAAGCCCCTGGTACCGGTGGGCGACAAGGAAGACGGTCGCCATCAGCACCAGCAGCCCGGTCGCGATCCGCCGCATGGTGCGGGCGCGATCGGGCATGGCGGGGATGACCGGCTTCGGGACGGTGCGAACCTTTCGCCTATTCCGCCGGGACGGGGCGGGCGTCCGCAGCCGCGGCATCGCCCGGACGATACGTCAGGAACATGTTGCGCAGCTTGGGCCCGATGCGCTTCTCGAAACCGTCGGCAAGGCTGAAGCCCGCGGGCACGATCACCAGCGTCAGCAGCGTCGAGAGCAGCAGCCCGCCGATCACGACCGTGCCCATCGGCGCGCGCCACGCCCCGTCGCCGCCCAGCGACAGGGCCGTCGGCACCATGCCCGCGGCCATGGCGACCGTCGTCATGACGATCGGCTGGGCACGCTTGTGTCCCGCATCGATGATGGCCGGCTTCTTGGCGACGCCGCCTTCCATTTCCTCAATCGCGAAGTCGATCAGCAGGATCGAGTTCTTGGCGACGATGCCCAGCAGCATCAGCACGCCGATGTAGACCGGCATCGAAATGGGTTGGCCAATGAGGATCAGCGCGAGCAATCCGCCCAGTGGCGCGAGCAGCAGCGAGGTCATGTTGACCAGCGGCGAGACCAGCCGCTTGTAGAGCAGGACCAGCACCGCAAAGACGAGGAAGATGCCGGTGATGACCGCGATGATGAAGTTCTGGATCATCTCGGCCTGCCACTCGTCCTCGCCCACTACAGGGGTGGTCACACCAGAGGGCAGGTTCTCCATCGTGGGCAGCTTGTTGATCCGCTCCATCACCGGACCCTTGATCGCCCCTTCGGCAAGGTCGGCACCGATCAGGACCCGGCGCGACATGTTGAAACGCTCGATCTTGGTCGGCCCGGCGCCGAAGGAAATGTCCGCAACCCGGCCGAGCGGCACCGATCCTCCGTTCGCGGTCGGCACGGGCAGGTTCTCGATCGTCGCGATATCCTGGCGCGACGACTTCGCGAGAATGACGCGGATCGGGATCTGCCGGTCCGCCAGCGAGAACTTGGCGGCGTTCTGGTCGATTTCGCCGATCGTCGCGATGCGCACCGCCTGGCTCAGGGCCTGGGTCGTGACGCCGAGCTGTGCGGCGAGATCGGGGCGCGGGGTCACCAGCAGCTCGGGCCGTTGCAGATCGGCCTCGATACGCGGTGCGACCACCGTGGGCAGGCCCCGCATTTCATCGACGATCTTGTTGGCGGTCGCTTCCAGCAGCACCGGGTCGGACCCGGCGAGCATGACCGAGATGTCGCGTCCGGTCCCGAAGCCGCCGGATTGCGAGGCGAAACTGATCCGTGCGTCGGGGAAGTTCTGCAACTGCGGCGCGATCCGGCGCTCAAATTCGTTGCTCGTGACTTCGCGGTCTTCCTTCAGGCCGACATAGATGCGTGCAGACCCCTCGTTGATACTTTCGAGGGCGCGTTCGACTTCGGGTTGCCGGTACAGCAGGTCGGCAACGGCATCGGCGACCTTCTCGGTCTGTTCCAGCGTCGTGCCCGGCACCATTTCGATGCGCACCTGGCTCGTGTCCTGGTCGATCGTCGGCTGGAACTGTTGCGGCAAGACCATGAACAGGACGATGGTGAGGACCAGCGCCGAGACACCGCCGCCAAAAGCCCAGAAGCGGTGGTCGCCCAGCCGGGCCCATGCCCTGTGGCCGAATGCGACCATCCGCTCGAACGGGCCGACTTTCGAGCGGCCGCTCATCCGCATGGCAGCGCCGACCAGCCACGCCACCCCGAAGGTGAGACCGGCCGCGATCGCGGCGACGGTCAGGCTTTTGAGGATCGAAGCAAGCGCAGCGCTGATCGCCGATTCGGTCGTCAGGCCATAATCGGCCCCGGCCAGCCCGACCGGGCCGGCAATGGCGAGCACGAAAGCCCCCATCACGAGCGTGGGAACGAACATCTCCACCCGCCGAGCAGGCTGAGCACGTCGCGCATCGGCCTTCCGCTCGTCCAGCATGAAGGGCAGGACCTTCATGTAGATGTCCATCAGCTTGCCTTCGCCATGCTCGGCATGACCCTTGGCGCGCAGGAAGTAGGCCGCGACCATTGGCGTGATCATGCGCGCCACGGCAAGGCTCATCAGCACGGCGGCTACGACGGTAAGGCCGAAATTCTTGAAGAATTGGCCGGAAATGCCCGGCATCAGGCCGACCGGCAGGAAGACGGCGACGATCGACATCGTCGTTGCCACGACGGCAAGACCGATCTCGTCGGCAGCGTCGATCGATGCCTGGTAGGCGCTCTTGCCCATGCGCATGTGGCGCACGATGTTCTCGATCTCGACGATGGCGTCGTCGACCAGCACCCCCGCGACAAGGCTGAGCGCCAGCAGCGAAAGCGTGTTCAGCGAAAAGCCCATCAGGTCCATGAACCAGAAGGTCGGGATGGCCGAGAGCGGGATGGCGATGGCGCTGATGATCGTCGCGCGCCAGTCGCGCAGGAAGAAGAAGACCACGACGATCGCCAGCAACGCACCCTCGACCAGCGCCTCGATCGAGCTCTTGTACTGGCCCTTGGTGTAGGGGACGCCGGTGTAGAGCGGGTAGATGTGGACGCCCGGGTTTTCGGCAACGATCCTGTCGATCATCTCCACCGAATTGTCGTAGACCGTGACATCCGAGGCACCTTTGGCGCGCGAGATGCCGAACGTCACGACCTGGCGTCCGCGCAACTTGGCGATCCGGTCCTGCTCGCCATAGCCGTCGCTAACGGTGGCGACGTCCTTCAGGCGGATGATGCGCCCGCCCGAAAGGTTGATGCGCGTTTCGCCGAGGTCGTAGGCATCGGCGGCATTGCCCAGCACGCGGACCGACTGGCGCGAGCCGGCGATCTCGGCTTGGCCGCCGGCGGCATCGACGTTGATCTGGCGCAGCACCTGGTTGACCTGCGCGGCGGTGACGCCGAGCGACTGCATCTTCTGCGGATCGAGCACGACGCGGATTTCCCGGTCGACGCCGCCGCTGCGATCGACCGCCGCCACGCCCTCGATCGAAAGCAGCTGTTTGGCGACCGTGTCATCGACGAACCAGCTCAGTTCCTCCATCGTCATGTCGTCGGCATAGATCGCGAAATAGGCGATCGCCCCGCCGCCGCCGATGTCGACCTTCGTCACCTGCGGATCGAGGATGCCGTCGGGCAGATCGCTACGGATCTGGTCGATCGTGTTGCGCACCTCGTTGGTCGCATCGTTGGAATCGATGCCGAGCTCGAATTGCACGAAAGTGGTGGTCGACCCCTCGCTGGCGGTGGACTGGATCTCGTCGACGCCGTTGATCGACCGGACCGCCGCCTCGACCTTCTGGGTGATCTGGGTGTTGATCTCGCTCGGCGCGGCGCCCGGCTGGACGACGGTGACCGTCACCGCCGGGAAATCGATGTCGGGCATGTCGTTCACGTCCAGGTCCATGAACGAGAACAGGCCCGCCAGCAGCAGCCCGGCGAACATGACGATGGGGACGATCGGGTTGCGGATCGACCAGGCGGACAGGTTGCGAAGGTTCATCGCCGCGCGCCCGTCAGTTCGCGCGGTTCGTCAGTTGCGGCTTTACCGTGTCGCCTTCGAACAGGAAGCCGCCGGCGCGCAGGACCACGCGCTCGTTCCCGGTCAGCCCTTCGGCCACCGTGATCCCGGCATCGGTGACGATCCCGGTCTTGACGGCGCGGCGACGCACCTTGTTGTCCTTGTCGATGATGAAGACATAGCTGCCCTTGGCGTCGTTCTGGATCGCCGATTCGGGCAGCACCGGTGCATTGACGCCGCCGGTGCCGATCGTGGCCGTGGCAAAGCCGCCCGGACGCAGCGCGCGGTCGTAGGCGAGCGCCACCCGGGCTTCGCCCTGGCGTGAAGTCTCATCGATCGTGGGGGAAAGCTGCCAGACCTGGCCGGTGAATTCGCGGTCCGTCCCGACCGGCCTGACGGCGGCAGGCGCGCCGACGGTCAGCCGCGCCAGGTCGCTTTCCCCGACCAGCGCAGCCAGTTCCATTTCGCCGCCCTTGGCAATCACGAAGAGAGGCTGGCTGCCGCCGCTGACGACCTGTCCCACCTCGACATCGCGGGTGAGGACGAGACCGCCCGCGGGCGCGAGGATGTTGAGCCGGGCATTGCGGGCGTTCAGTTCGCGCAACGACGCTTCTGCAACGCGGACGCGGGCGGCGGCGGCATCGCGGGTGGAGCGCAGGCGATCGACATCCGCCTTCGAGATGAAGCCGCGGTCGACCAGTTGCAGCGCGCGGTCGAGGTTGGCTTGGGCGAGGTTGGCGTCTGCACGGGCAACCTGGACCTGCGCCGCCTGGGCGGCGGCCTGCTGCGTCTGCACCGACCGATCGATGACCGCGAGCACCTGGCCCTGCGAGACCCAGTCGCCCTCGTCCACGCGGACCGAGACGACCTGCCCGCCCTCACCCACGGAACCGACCGGGAGCGGATTGCGCGCGGCGAACGTGCCACTGGCGGTAATGCCGCTGCTGACGCTTTCGCTGCCCGGCACGATCACCGAGACGAGCGGAACCTGGGCGGCGTTCGCGCCGTCCTCGGCCGCGCCGTCGCCCTTGCCGAATACCATGAACAGGATGATCGCGAGGATGATCGCCGCGACGATCCCGCCGCCGATCATGATCTGCTTGCGACGGCGGGCGCGCTGAAACTCGTCATCCTCGTCGATGATGTGCGTTTCGCTGACGACGGTTTCGCGCCCGTGGGCGGCGTGGCCTGCCCCGGCGCTGTCGCGGTCGATCAACGGCGTGTCGTAATTCATTCCACCCAGCCTGTCGGTTCTCGCGCTCAAGCATCGCGTAACGATGCTGTATTACTCGGGCAAGACACCTTCGACAAGAGGCCCCCGCTCCGCCGTGAACCGGGACGCTCTTGCGGGCCCGCCACAACGACGGGCCCGTCCAGAGCGCGACCTATCAAGCTATCGGTTGGGACACAATCGTCTGATCGTATCCATTGATATTATTGTCAGCGGACGCGGCCTCGCTGCACCAGGTTGGCGATGGCCAGAAGGATGATCGCCCCGACCAGCGCCGCGATGAACCACATCAGCCAGTTGCCGTCAGCCCCGATGTTGAGCAGGCCGAGCACGAACTTGCCGACGATCGCGCCGACCACGCCCACAATGACGTTCATGAGAATGCCCATCGAGGCATCGCGCGCCATCACCATGCTCGCCAGCCAACCGGCGATACCTCCCACGATGATTGCTATGATCCAGTCCACGGCATTCCTCCTTTTTCGTTCCTGTCTTATGTGAACGTGCGCGGCGACGCGCAGTTCCGGGACAGGCCGAAAGAGGATTGCGACAGAACGTGGAACACGCGGCGGGACTGCCGCGTCAGTATTTCATCTGGCGTTCGTAGAGGTCGCGATAGTGCTGGATTCGGGTGACGCGCAGGCCCTTCATGCCCGAACGCTCGACCGCACGCTGCCACGAGGCAAACTCCTCGAGGGTCAGGTCGTAGCGTTTGCAGGCATCGTCGATCGTCAGCAGCCCGCCATTGACGGCCGCGACCACTTCGGCCTTGCGACGCACAACCCAGCGCTTCGTACTGGGCGGAGGAAGATCGTCCAGCGTCAATGGCTCACCCAGGGGGCCGATCACCATCGCCGCCTTGATGTCCTGGTTCTCGATCATCCGCGATCCTCGGTCATCTGGTCCTCTATACGTTCCCTTGCTGCGCCTTGCGGGGCGCAGAGCCGACGACCAGCCCGTCGGTGCGGGCGGGGCCGGCAGTCACTTCATAGGCTTTCCTAGCCGGTGAAGGCTTAGCATTGCGTAAACACGCCGACCCGTCGGTTATCGCGTGGGAGATCCGGGCGAGGTCATCGGGCGAGAAGCGCCGCTCCGGCATGTCGCCGGACGGCCCCACTCCGGCGGCGAGCGAAAAGAGCATTTCCGCCGCGCGCGGATCGAAGCTGCCCTCTGCCATCAGCTGGGCGAGGCTGCTCGACCCCAGCGTCGCGCCGAACGAGGAGCGCAAGTCGCGCTCCGCCTCCAGCTTGGCGAGCAGCGAATGCCAGTCCAGGCGCCGCGGCTTGTCGGCCTGCCGATCAGCATCGACTTCGGACAGATGGGGGAATCTGGCGAACATGGGCACGACCATGCCCGCTGCTTGGTCAAAAACCCGTAAATGGGACGGTTACGTCTGGTTAAGCATGAATACCGATGGCGGTGTTCGGGCAAGGCGTGGGACTCGAAGGCTTTTGCCGCGTGGCCATTGCGTGTAAGGCGCGCGCCATGTCCGAAACCCGTTGGCCCACCTGTTCCGCGCCCGATGCCGTGCCCGACAGTCCTGCGCTGCCGGGTGCCGAGCTGCCCGGGACCCAACTGGACGAGCGCGCCCTCGCCGCGCTGTTCCAGCTGGACCCGCCGCTCGCCGTGCGGCGCATCGTCGTGGCGATGTCCGGCGGGGTGGACAGCTCGGTCGTCGCCGCGCTGGCTGCAAAAAGCGGCGCCGAAGTGATCGGCGTGACGCTGCAGCTCTACGACCATGGCGAGGCGGTCAAGCGCAAGGGCGCGTGCTGCGCCGGCGACGACATCCGCGACGCCCGCGCCGTGGCCGACCGGCTGGGCATAGCGCACTACGTCTTCGATCACGAGAGCCGCTTCCGCGAGGACGTGATCGACCAGTTTGCCGACGAATACATGGCCGGGCGCACGCCGATCCCGTGCATCCGCTGCAACATGGGGGTGAAGTTCACCGACCTGTTCCGCATGGCCCGCGAACTGGGCGCGGATTGCCTTGCCACCGGGCATTACGTGCAGCGCGTGCTGGGCGAAAACGGCCCCGAACTACACCGCGCCGCCGATCCCGCGCGCGACCAGTCGTATTTCCTCTATGGCACGACCGACGCGCAGCTCGAATTCCTGCGCTTTCCGCTGGGCAGCCTGCCCAAGCCGCAGGTCCGCGCCATCGCGGCCGAACTGGGCCTGGGCGTCGCGGCGAAGCCCGACAGCCAGGACATCTGCTTCGTGCCCGAAGGGGACTACGCCAGCCTCGTCCAGAAGCTGCGCCCTGCTGCCGGCCGGAGCGGCCCGATCCTCCACGCCGAAACCGGCGCGCAGCTGGGCGAGCACAAGGGCATCATCCACTACACCGTCGGCCAGCGCCGGGGGCTGGAGATCGGCGGACAGGCCGAGCCGCTTTATGTCACCGGCATCGACGCGGAGCGGCAGGCCGTGCTGGTCGGGCCGAAGCGGCTCCTCGCCGTGGGCGCCATGGACGTGATCGAAACCAATCGCATCGGACCGTTTCCCGATGGCCCGATCACCGTCAAGGTGCGTTCGCTGGCCAAGCCGGTGCCGTGCACGATCGAGGGCGAGATGGGCGCCGACAGCACCGTTCGTGTGCGATTTTCCCAGCCGGAATACGGGGTTGCGCCCGGACAGGCCGCCGTGTTCTATGCCGGCGAAAGGGTCGTTGGCGGCGGATGGATCGAGGATACCGAAGGGGCCTGAGGCTGGAGCCGGACCGCAAGAGCCGCGGCACCTGGCTCGGCGTGCTGATCGGTGCGTGGCTGCTGCTGGCGATCCTGGCGTGGTTCGACCCGTTCGGCCTTGGTCGCCATCGGTTCGCTCCGCCCTTGCGCGAGCCGACCGTCTCGCTGATCCAGCCCCGCAACGGCGTCGTCATGCCCCGCGGCGCCGGCTTTTCGGGCGATGGCCATGGCGCGCGATTCGCATTCGGCAACGTGATCGACGCGCCGGTCCGTTACGGCACCGAAAACCAGCTGATGCGATCAAGCTTCGCCACCGGCGGCCCGCTGAGCCTGACCGAAGCGATGGGCATGCCCGATGGGGCGTTCATCGGCGAAGTCGGCCCGGCGGTCCGCGTCGTCGCGGTGATTTCCGGCGGCTATGCCAATCTGCCGGACGAGCGGATCTCGATCATCGACCTGCCCGAACCGGCCGACAACGCGCTTCGCGGGCCGAGCGAGGACCGCATCGTGCTGACCAACGGCTGCCTGCGACTGGGCACCGGCGCCGGGCCGCTGCTCGTTCTCGGCCCCCGGGCCAACGCGGTCTTCATCGACGACGCGGGCTGGCTGACGGTCGGCAGCCTGTCCGGAATGGAAAGCCTGCGGGTGGGGGAGACCGGGATCATCGCGACCGATGCACTCCCCGCGATCCCCGGAATCGAGACCGCGGTCCACGCCCTGCGCCTGCAATGCGGCGGCAATCCCGATGCCGTCATCCTCGACAACGTCGCGCGAACCCCGGTCTGCGACCTGACCGCCGAACAGGCGGAGGCGAACCGGGCGGCGATGAAGGCGAACCAGCGCGAAGTGACCGACCGGATGGCGCAGGCACGCCGCGAGCAGCTCGCCGCCTGCGTCGCGCAGGGGAAGAGCGAGCTGACCTGTGCGCGGACGATACCGCCGATGCCGCCGCCACCGATCGACATGCAGCAGATGCCTTTCCAGGGCCGCGCGCCCGGCGACATGTGCCTGCCGCAAGGAGAGGTTCCCGCAGGAGCCTGGGCCCCCGCGCCGCGGCCTCAGCCCTCGTAGGGCTCCAGCACGCAGCCCCAGCCTTCGCGCCAGGTCGCGGTGGTGCTCGACAGCAAGGGCACGCTGGCGGTAACGGTCTTCGCTTCGTCGTCCGCGCTCAGCGACACCAGGCCCATGCCGTCGACGAAATCCTTCTGGCAATCGCCGACCGCCCGGCCGCCGACGAAATGGCACGAACAGCCGACTCGCGCGCCGAAGGCGGTGCCCGCCCGCGCCTGCATGGTCAGCGGCTCCCACGCCCAGAACAGCGACACGGCGAGCAGCGCGAGCACGCCCACGGCGATCGCCGCCTTGTGACGGCGGGGCTGGAAGGTGCCCGTCCTGCGAGCGGGTTGCGATTTGCCGGTGGGCATCGTGGTTTGCGTCTTGCCTTGATGGGTGGATCTGTCGGAACAGGCGGGCCGTGATGCCCCGCCGCCTTCCCCTTATCCTCGCCGCCGTCATGCTGCCAGTGCTTAGCGCCTGCGATGCGGGCGGTGCCGCGACGCCCGACGCCGATCCGCCGTCGGCCGAATCGATGGCGGCCCTGGCCAAGGGCAACGCCGGCGCGTCGCGCGAAGGGCTGGCCCGCGCGATCGACGCGGTGTTCGCGGACGAGGTCGGCGAGACCCGCGCCCTGCTGGTGATGCACAAGGGTCGTATCGTCGCCCAACGCTATGCCGATGGTTATGGTCCGGCCACCCGCCACCTCGGCTGGTCGATGACCAAGACGGTGACCGGCGTCGTCATCGGCATGCTGATCGCCGACGGTTCGCTGGCGCTCGACGAACCGGCGCCGCTGCCCCGCTGGCAAAGGGCGGGCGACCCGCGCGCCGCGATCACCGTGCGGCAATTGCTGCAGATGCGGTCGGGCCTGCGCCATGCCGAAGTGACGGACCCGGCCTATGCGTCGGACAACGCGCGGATGCTGTTCCTGGAGGGGCGGGACGACCTGGCCCGCTATGCCGAAACCCAGCCGCTCGATGCCGACCCGGGCGCGGACTTCGAATATTCCACCCCCGGCAGCGTGATTCTCGCCGACATCGCGACGCGCGCGCTGACCGCGTCCGACGAGGCGCAGGACCGCCACGATGCCATGGCTGGATACCTGCACGACCGGCTGTTCGCTCCGCTCGGCATGGTGAGCGCGACGCCCGAATTCGACGCGCGCGGCACTTTCGTCGGCGGATCGATGCTGAGCGCGACAGCGCGCGACTGGGCCCGCTTCGGCGAGATGCTGCGCCGGGGCGGCGTGGCCGAGAACGGGGTGCGCGTGGTGCCGCAGGCGTGGGTCCGCTTCATGACCACGCCCTCGCCCCGCGATCCGGCCTATGGCGCACAGGTCTGGCTCAACCGCCCGCGCGACGACGATCGCAACGAGGTGCTGTTTCCGGGCGAGGTGTCGGACCGGATCTTTGCGATGCTGGGGTTTCACGGGCAGTATACGCTGGTCTCGCCGGCGCAGGACCTCGTCGTGGTGCGGCTCGGAGTGTCGAACGAGGCGGAGCAGGCGGCCCTGCGCGGCGCGATGCGCGATCTCGTCGCCCGGTTTCCCAAGAGCTAGTAGCGGAACGTCCCCTCGAGGACCGTCACGCAGTCGCCGCCCAGCCAGGCGACATCGCGGTCCAGTCGGCAGGTGAGGTCGCCGCCCCGGCGCGAGGCCTGGTGCGCGGTGAAGCTGTCCCGCCCCAGCCGCGCGGTCCAGTAATGCGTCAGGACGGAGTGAGCAGACCCGGTGACCGCATCCTCGTCGACGCCCGCGCCGGGCACGAAGACCCGGCTGATCACATCGGTCTTCGCGCCGGGGGCGGTGCAGATGAACTGGTGATCGCCCAGCGCAGCCAGCGCCTTGAAGTTGGGCACCAGCGCGCGGACCGCCGCCTCGCTCTCGTAGACGAAGAGGTTGTAGCGATCGGGCGAGGTCTGCACCGCGAGCGGCGCTGCGCCCAGCGCGTCGACGGCCGCCTCGAAGCGTCCCGGCGCCGTCGCGATGAGGGGCAGCGCGACTTCGTACCCCGTGCCGGCCCGGCGCACCGTCAGCACGCCGGCCTTGCGGGTCAGGAAGCGCACCTCGTCGGCCTCGCCCCCGTCCAACATCGCGTGGCCCGCCGCCAGCGTCGCGTGGCCGCACAGGCCGATCTCCAGCTCCGGCGTGAACCACCGCAGGTGCCAGTCCGCCTCTGCGCCGTCGTGCGGCACGAGAAAGGCGGTTTCGGCGAAGTTGTTTTCCTCGCCGATGCGCTGCATCGTCGCATCGTCTGGAAAGCCATCGGCATAGACCATCACCGCCGCCTGGTTGCCGGTGAACGGAGCGGACGCGAAGGCATCGACGTGCCAATAGGGTATTGCCGGCATGATTGGCTCCTCAGCCTTAGCGCAGGATCGCGCCGTCCTGCGAAACGTCGGCTCCGGCCCCTTCGGACAGCAGGTCGACCGGCACGCCGACATCGGTCTCGACATGGCCTTCGGGATCGGTGTGGATCAGGAACTCGGTATCGGGAAATTCGCGCAGCAGCTTCGCCTCGATCGCATCCATGACGTCGTGCGCCTCGGCCACGGTCATCTGCGGGTCGACGGTGATGTGGAACTGCGCGAAATCGCGGACCCCGGCCGTGCGGGTGCGCAAGTCGTGCAGCCCGTGCAGGTCCGGATTGTCACGCACCGTATCGAGCAGCCGCTGCCGCTTTTCGAGCGGCCATTCTCGGTCCATCAGCTGTTCGACCGCGTGCTGGCTCGCCTGCCAGGCGTTCCAGGCCAGCCAGGCGGCGATGGCGATGGCGAACAGCGGGTCGGCCCCGGTCAGCCCCGCGTACTGGTCCAGCGCCAGCGCCGCGATGACACCGAGGTTGAGCAGGATGTCGGACTGGTAATGGACATGGTCGGTCTGGATCGCGACGCTGCCGGTCTTGCGGATCACGTGGCGCTGCCATGCCAGCAGGGCGATGGTGGCGACCATGGCGATCACCGACACGGTGATGCCCGTGCCCGCTTCCTCGATCTCGCCGCCCTCGATCCAGCGCGAGATCGCGCGCGCCGCGATGCCGACGGCGGAGATCGAGATCAGCACGACCTGAACCAGCGCGGCCAGCGCCTCCGCCTTGCCGTGGCCGAAGCGATGGTCGTGGTCGGCGGGCATTGCCGCAACCCACACACCGATCAGGGTGACGAGGCTGGCCACCACGTCGAGCGCGGTGTCGGCCAGGCTGCCCAGCATCGCGGTGGACCCGGTGTGGATCGTCGCATAGATCTTCATCGCCAGCAGCAGCAACGCCACCGACATGCTGGCGATCGCCGCGCTGCGCGTCAGCACGCCGCGCTGGCCCGTATCGGTCTGGTCCATCGTTGCTTCGCGGATCAGGGGTAGAGCAGCGTGCTGGCCCAGCCGCTGCCGCTGCGGGTGAAGCGACGCCGCTCGTGCAGGCGGAAGGGGCGGTCCTGCCAGAATTCGATGGCCTGCGGGATCAGGCGATAACCGCTCCAGTGCCCGGGACGGGGCACGTCGCGCCCTTCGTAGCGGCGGCGCACGTCTTCGAACCTGTCGAGAAATTCGCGCCGGTCGGCCATCGGGGCCGACTGGTCGCTCGCCTGCGCGCCCAGCTGCGAATCGCGGGCGCGGCTGGCGAAATATTCGTCGGCCATCGCCTCGCTCACCGGTTCGAGCGGGCCTTCGATGCGGATCTGGCGGCGCAGGCTCTTCCAGTGGAACAGCAGGGCGGCCTGCGGATTGGCCGCGATCTCGCTGCCTTTGCGGCTGAGCTGGTTGGTGTAGAAGACGAACCCCCCGCCCTCGCCCAGGTCCGCGCCGTGGCCCTTCAAGAGCACCATGCGCACCGACGGGGCACCGCCCGCGCTGGCGGTGGCGAGCGCCATCGCGTTGGCGTCGTTCGGCTCGCTCTGCCGCGCCTCCGCCATCCAGTCGTCGAAGAGGCGGAAGGGATCGCCGGTCGGGATCGCATCTTCGGCCAGGAGTTCGGGTTCCACGTCAGCCAGTCCGGTCAAGTTGGTTTGCAAACGGCGCGGATTCGGCTCCGCCCCGTGGCCTAGCATAGGCACAGCGGCAGCGCGGCGCAAAGCCCGTGGTGACGCCCCGGTCCGCTTGCGGCGCTGGCCCCGCCTGTCCACCGCCGATGGCGCGCCCCGTTGCGCAAAGCGCAAACGCTGCCTAGCTATCACCGCATGGCCGATCCCTATTCGATCCTCGGCGTGCAGCGCACCGCCAGCGAGAAGGACATCAAGTCCGCCTATCGCAAGCTGGCGAAGGAACTGCACCCGGACCGCAACCAGGACAATCCCAAGGCGGCGGAACGCTTTTCCGACGTGACGAAGGCCTATGACCTGCTGTCGGACAAGGACAAGCGGGCGCAGTTCGACCGCGGCGAGATCGACATCGACGGCAATCCCCAGATGCCTTTCGGCATGGGTGGCGGCGGCGGTTTCCGCGGCGGCGACCCGTTCGGCGGGCGCAGGCCCGGCGGCATGGGCGGCGGTTTCGGCGGCGAGGAAGTCGATCTGTCCGACCTGTTCGAAGGCCTGTTCGGCGGCAACCGCGCCGGACGTGCCGGGGGCATGGGTGGGGGAATGGGCGGTGGCGGTCCGTTCGGCGGCATGGGCGGCGGCCCAGGTGGCGGCCAGCATCGCGCTCCGCCCAAAGGCGCCAGCGTCGAATACCGCCTCGCCGTGCCGCTGACCGACATTGCCAACCTCTCGCCCCAGCGGATCACCCTGTCCGACGGCAAGACCATCGACCTCAAGCTTCCCAACGGCGCACACGACGGCTTCCAGATGCGCCTTGCCGGCAAGGGCCAGGCCGGCCCCGGCGGTGCGGGCGACGCCATCGTCACCATCGTCGAGAAGCCCCACGCCTTCTTCCGCCGCGACGGCGACGATGTTCGCATCGACCTGCCCGTCACGCTGGACGAGGCAATCAACGGCGCGAAGGTCAAGGTGCCGACGACCGGCGGCGCGGTCATGCTGACGGTCGCGCCGGGCAGCTCGTCGGGCAAGGTCCTGCGGCTCAAGGGCAAGGGCTTCACCCGCAAGGACGGCAGCCGCGGCGACCAGCTCGTGACGCTCGAGATCGACCTGCCCGAAAACGACGCCGATCTGAAGGCACGGCTGGACGGCTGGCGCGATGCGCGGGCCGTTCGCGCCCGGCTGGGTGTGTGATCATCGCCTGGCAACGGCTGACCGGCACCGCCCGCCCGACGGCGGGTCGGTCAAGGTGAAGCGGCACATCAAGTTTCACTATCACCGGGTCCGCACCGAAATCGGCCCCGGCACCCGTACGTTCGAGATCGTCAAGCGCGTTGCCTGCGGCGCATGGAACGACGGTTTCATCCATGCCGGCAACCTGGCCTACATGACCATCCTGTCGCTGTTCCCCTTCTTCATCGTCGCCGCCGGCATATTCTCGCTGGTCGGCGAGGCGGAGGACCGGACCGCGGCGATCAACGCCATCCTGCTCGCCGTGCCGAGGGTCGTCGCCGAAGTGGTCGAACCGGTCGCGAGGGATGTCGTTTCGGCGCGCAGCGGCTGGCTTCTGTTTGGCGGGGCGCTGTTCGGGTTGTGGACCGTGGGGAGCCTGATCGAGACGATCCGCGATATCCTGCACCGCGCCTACAGCACAAGGCCATCGGTCAACTTCTGGAAACACCGGCTCCTTTCGACGGGGGTGATCATCGGCTCGATCGTGATCCTGATGATGAGCCTGTCGGCCCAGTTCTACATCTCCGCCGCGCAGCAGGCGATCGAGGCGTGGTTTCCCGATGCGGTCGACACCTCGGCCACGCTGACCCTGTCGCGATTCGGCTCTTCGGGCGGCCTGCTGCTCTCGCTCTGGCTCCTGTTCGTGACACTAACGCCAAAGCGTTACCGGGGCCGCCGCTATCCCAAGTGGCCCGGCGCGGTGCTGGTGACCGGCTGGTGGCTTCTCGTCTCGATCACCCTGCCGGCGGTGCTGCGCACGGTCTTCGCCTACGACCTCACCTACGGCAGCCTCGCCGGCGTGATGATCGCCCTTTTCTTTTTCTGGCTGGTCGGGCTAGGGCTCGTCGTGGGAGCGGAACTCAACGCGGCGCTGGCCACCACGCCCGCATCGGGGAACGACAACACGGCCGCGGATACGGGGGCGGAGACTTCCGGCGGCCAGCAATGAGTGGATCTATGGACGAACAGGCACTTCCGACCGGCACTCTGATGCAGGGCAAACGCGGGCTCATCATGGGCCTTGCCAACGACAAGTCGCTGGCCTGGGGCATCGCCCGGGCGCTGCGCGCGCAGGGCGCGGAACTGGCGTTCTCCTACCAGGGCGAGGCGCTGGCCAAGCGCGTGCGCCCGCTGGCCGAAAGCCTCGACAGCGATTTCCTGATCGAATGCGACGTGTCGGACATGGACGCGCTCGACACCGCTTTCGCCACGCTGGCGGAGCGCTGGCCGACCATCGACTTCGTCGTTCATGCCATCGGCTTTTCGGACAAGAACGAACTGCGCGGCAAGTATGTCGACACCAGCCTCGACAACTTCCTGATGACGATGAACATCTCGGCCTACAGCCTGGTCGCGGTGACCCGGCGCGCCGCCGCGATGATGCCCGATGGCGGCTCGATCGTGACGCTGACCTATTACGGCGCGGAAAAGGTCGTGCCGCACTACAACGTCATGGGCGTGGCCAAGGCGGCGCTGGAAACGAGTGTGCAGTATCTCGCCAACGATCTCGGCCCGCAGAACATCCGCGTCAACGCCATCAGCGCCGGCCCGATCAAGACCCTGGCGGCGAGCGGGATCGGCGATTTCCGCTACATCCTCAAGTGGAACGAGCTGAACAGCCCGATGCGCCGCAACGTCACCATCGACGATGTCGGCGGCTCGGCGCTCTATCTCCTGTCGGGACTGTCGTCGGGCGTGACGGGCGAGACGCACCACGTCGATTGCGGCTACCACGTCATCGGCATGAAGCAGGAAGACGCGCCCGACATCGCGCTGAGCTGACGCGGCGCGCAGACGAAAACGTGTGTCCGGCGCTCAGTTGCCGCTGGCGGGCGCGGGGAGAGGATCGGTCGCTGCGTCGGCAGCGGCGGCTTCCTGTGCCTTGCGACGCGCTTCGTATTCCGCCTCGATCGCCTCGACCCGTTCCTGCTGCAGGCGGGCTTCCTCGTCGATGGTCGACAGGCGCTCGGCCCGCGCCTCGGCGACCAGCTTGCCCATCTGGACGTCGGAGCTGTTGGCCTTTTCGGCGTAGGCCTGTTCGATTTCCTTGATGCCGCAGCCGGTCGCCCCTTCCGGGCCGACGGTGTTGCACGAACCCACGCCGGTCGCGCCGACTTCGCGGTTGGCGGCGACCTTCGAGGCCCACGCCTCGTTCGCGGGACTTTCCGTTGGGCGCAGGTTCTTCGGGATGCGGTAGGGGTCCTCCTGCCGGACGCAGACCACGATCTGTTCGGCGGTGGAGGGCGGACAGGCCTGGTCACCGTAGACGATGACCTGATTCACCGGCACGTCATCGGCGGCATCCTGCGCAGCGGCAGGCACGGCGGATAGGCCGAAACCGGCGATGCCCGACAGGGCGGCGACGGCGGAAAGGATCGTGCGGGTCATCGTACGGGCGCCTCCTTCAGCGCGGCGGTTCACTTGCGGCATGATAAGCCGAAACGGCCGTGAATGACAGGTGAAGCGGTGCCGCATCGCCCGCGTCCGTCAGATACGTTTGGACAAAGCGATCGCCGCGCGGCAGCCCAGCCGGATCGCGCCCGACAACAGCGGATAGCCCGGCGCGCGTTCGGCGCCGGCGGCAAGCGCGGTCGCCTTGTGCTCGCGCTCGTCGTCGCGGAATTCGCGGATCATCTCGCCCAGCTCCGCATCGCTTTCGCCCAGCTGGTCGAGCTGCTGCGAATAGTGGCGGTCGATCTCTTCCTCGATCGCGGCGGTGCAGGCCATGGCCGCTTCCGGCCCGATCAGCGCGGTCGCCGCGCCAAGCGCGAACCCGGCCACGTCCCAAACCGGCTGGAGCACCGTCGGGCGCACCCCGCGCTCCACCATCAGCGCGTTGAAGCGGTCGAGGTGTTCCTGCTCCTGCGAGGCCATCGCGGCGATCTGCCCGGCACCCGGCCCCCGGTCGCCCATCACCGCGATCTGGCCCGCATAGATGCGCGCCGCGCCGTATTCGCCGGCCTGGTCGACGCGGATCATCTGCTCGATCGTTTCCGCGCCCGTCGTGATCTGCTGTCTGGTCATGCCCTATCCAACGCGCGAAAGGCCGCCCGGTGCCGCGCGGCGCCGCGACAGGGCCAGAATGACGATGGCCGCGGCGGTGGAGATCAGGAAGTTCCAGCCGGCCATCGAAATGCCGAACAGGCTCCACTGCACCTCGTCGCAGCGCACCGTTGGCGCGCCCATGATGGCGTCGAGCGCGCTTTGCCCTTCGGCGATGGTCAGCCCGGTGCACTGGGTAAAACCTTCCCACCAGCCGTATTCCACGCCGGCATGGAAACCGCCGATCAGACCCGAGACGAGGATGCCGAGCGCCGCCAACCGCACCAGCCCGATGCGCAGCGGCCCCAACGGCACGACGAAGGCCAGCACCGCGGGCACCAGCGCCGCGAAATGGGCATAGCGTTGCCACCAGCACATCTCGCACGGGTAGAGGCCCATGCCGTATTCGAAGAAATAGGCCCCGGCAAGCAGCGCCGCCGGGACGATCAGCGCGACCAGCCGCGCGGTGGACAGGCGATCGGTCATCGCAAGCGTCTTCTGGCGGTCAGCGCCGCTGCGACGCGGGCTTGGCCCCGGCGGGCCTGGTCATCGTCTGGGCCAGCCGGGTGTTGCGCAGGGTATCGATTGCGTAGTGCAGCTGGAAATCCTTGATGCCGCGCTTTTCCAGTTCCTCGGGCGAGATCTGGAACCGCGGATCGTCGATCTTGTCACGCTCGAGATCGCGGTCGTCCATGTCCAGTTCGTTGATGAGGTGCCCGCGCAAGTCGGATTCGCGGATCGCCCGTTCGGCGCGTAGCCGGGCATCGGGATCGGAAATCTGCGGCACCGCGATGTCCGGCTCGATCCCGCCTTCCTGCACCGAGCGCCCCGACGGCGTGTAGTAGCGCGCGGTGGTCAGCTTCAGCGCGCTGTCGCGGGTCAGCGGCAGCAGGGTCTGGACGCTGCCCTTGCCGAAGCTGCGCTGGCCCATGACGAGCGCGCGATGATGATCCTGCAACGCGCCGGCGACGATTTCCGACGCCGAGGCGGAGCCCGCATCGATCAGCACGACGATCGGCACACCGCGCGCGATGTCGCCGTTGCGCGCCATGTAGCTTTCGTTGTCCCGCGCGAAACGGCCGCGCTGCGACACGATCTGCCCGCTGTCGAGGAACAGGTCGCTCATCGCCACCGCCTCGTCCAGCAGGCCGCCGGGGTTGGAGCGCATGTCGATGACGATGCCCTGCGGCGCGCCGCCCACGTCCTTGCGGATGCCGGCCAGGGCCTTCTCGACCTCGCGCCCGACATTGGCGCTGAAGGAGGAGACGGTGATGACACCGACCTTGCCGTCGACGGTATAGCTGACCGGCTGGAGATCGATGATGGCGCGGGTCACCTTGACGTCGAACGGTTCGTCACGGCCCGGCCGATAGATGGTGAGCCCGATGGCGGTGCCCGGCGCGCCGCGCATCCTCTCCACCGCCTCGTCCAGCGTGCCGCCGTAGATCAGCTTGCCGTCGATGTGGGTGATGAAGTCGCCGGCCTTCACCCCCGCCTTGTCGGCCGGGGTGCCTCGCGTCGGCGCGATCACCTTGACCACCCCGTCCTCCATTGTCACCGACAGGCCGAGCCCGCCGTAGCTGCCCTCTGTTTGGGTGCGCAGGCTTTCGAAGGCGGTGGCGTCGAGATAGGCCGAATGCGGATCGAGGCTGGCGAGCATGCCGTCGATCGCGCCGCGCAGCAGCTTGTCGTTGTCGACCTGGTCGACGTAATTGGCCTGGATCCGCTGGTAGATCGCCATCAGCTTGCCAAATTCGGGGGCGCCGCGCGCGTCCACCGCGGCCAGACCCGCCGTCGTCGCGGGCAGCAGCGCGAGCGCGGTGACGAGCGCTGCGGTACGCAGGAGAGGCGCGAAGCGGATAGCCATGGGCAATTGTCGTCCTTGTGCGTGACCCGCCGATCCGGGGCGGGACCTGTTGCGAGGCAATGTATAGTCTGTGAACGCTGAACGCCAGATGGCGGCCGTTAAACGGTTCAGGGTAGCAGCGGGTGGATCGCCGTCCGGCCCCGCCGCAATTCGTAGAGGATGGCCGGATCGCGGGCCGGCGCGGTGCCGACGGCTTCGCCTTGCATCACCTTCTCCCCGGTCGCCACCACCGCGCGATCAAGGCCCGCGAGCATGCCGATCAGGCCGTCGCCGTGGCGCAGGATGACGACGGTGCCATAGCCGCGAAACGGACCGGCAAAGGCGACTTCGCCCGCCAGCGGCGCGCCGACCGGCGCGTTCGGGGCAGGGGCGATGGTGATGCCCTTGCTGCGTCCGCCAGCCGCGTCGCGCTCTCCGAACCCGGCGAGGACACGCCCCGCCACCGGCACTTGCGGCTTCGGCCCCTTGCGCTCAGGTCCATTGCGCTCAGGCCCACTGTCCCCGCCGGCCAGCAGGTTCGGCGCCGGCAGGGCCGAAAGCTGCGCGAGGGTACGCCGTCCCTGTGTTTCTTCCGCGACGAGTTGCCCGATCGACAGCGCCTGCGCCCCGGCGAGCGTGGCGTCGCGCCGCGCGCGGTTCGCCTGCCGGGCCAGTTGCTGCGCGGTGATCCGGCCCTGCGCGCCGCTCTCGGCCAAGGCCTCGCGCCGCGCGTAGAGGTCGGAGCGAGCCTTTTCGCCCGTCGCCCGGGCGCGTTCGGCGTCGGCGGCAAGGGTGCGCGCCTGCGCCAGATCGGCCCTAAGCGAGGCGGTGCGCGCCGCGATCTGCGGCTGCAACCCGGCGACCATGGCGCGCATCCTCACGAAATCGCGGATCGAACCGGGCCGCATCACCAGCAGAAGCGTGGGGCGGCGGGCCTGCCGTTGCAGGGCCGCCAGCATCCGCGTCAGCGGTGCCTGTCCCAAGGCGAGGCCGTCGCGCAGCCCGGCGAGCCGCGCCTCCGCGGTGCCGGCGCGAATCCGTGCCGCCTCCAGCCGGTTTTCGGCTTCCGCGATTTCGGCGGTCAAACGGCGCGCTTCGGCCTCCTGCCGCAACGCGCGGTCCTGGATCAGGCGGGACTGGTCGGCGAAGCGCGCTGCCTGGCGCTCGGCGGCAAGCCGGGCCGCCTCCACCTCGCGCAGCCGGTCGGCGGTGGTTGCAGCCAGCGCCACGGCCGGAATGGCAGCAAGCGCCACGGCCAGGACCAAGCGCCGCAACGCTATCCGGCCCGGTGGTAGGGATGGCCGGCGATGATGCTCGTCGCGCGCCACAGCTGTTCGGCCAGCATCGCGCGAACCATCAGGTGCGGCCAGGTCATCGGGCCGAAGCCGAGCAGCAGGTCCGCCTCCGCCCGCGCGGCATCGCCATGGCCGTCGGCCGCGCCGATCAGGAAGCGTGCCTCGCGCATCCCGTCGTCGCGCCAGCGTTCGAGGAGCCGGGCGAAATCCTCCGACGACATCGGCTTGCCCCGTTCGTCGAGCAGGACCGTTCGGCATGGAGACAGCGGGGGCGGGACGGTGCCGCCCACGTCGGGCAGCTCGGTCCACTGCATGGGCCAGGTCACGCGCTTGGCATAGCGGGCGACGAGCTCGGCCTCTGCCGAACGGCCGATCTTGCCGCGAGCGATGACGTGCAGGCGCATGCGAGCCTGTTACACCGCGCGCGCGAATGTCGTCCAGCGCGTGGCCCGGTTATACCTTGGCGGTTTGTCCGGGCATCGGCGCCAGGGCGGGTTCAGGCGCTGCCGCCCTCTCCGAAACCCCACATGCGTTCCAGGTTGTAGAACGAACGCACTTCGGGCCGGAACAAGTGGACGATCACGTCGCCCGCGTCGATCAGCACCCAGTCGGCGGCGGGCAGCCCCTCGATCCGCGCGGGGCCGAAACCCTCGTGCTTCACCCGCTCGGCCAGTTTCTGGGCCATCGCGGTCACCTGCCGGCTCGAGCGGCCGTTCGCGATGACCATGTGGTCCGCGATCGAGCTTTTGCCGGCAAGGGGAATCGAGACGATGTCCTGCGCCTGATCGTCGTCAAGCGACTGGAGCACCAGCGCGTGGAGCGATCCGGGCACGGTATCGATGTCGGCGATCCCGCTGACGGAAGTGGGCAGACCCGTCGGGGTCTGGTTCTGGAGGCCGGACGAGGCCGGCTTGGCTTGGGCCGTGTTCATAAGATGGATGTAGGCTCCTCGACAGCGCCCTTCAACGAGAGTCGCGCCCACGTCAATGCGAAACGCGGGACTCCCTCCTGCACCATGCAGGATGAACGATACCGGAAATGGACCATGAAAGGCACGCAGCGATGCGCGCGGTTCAAGCCGGGTCCCCCGAGACGGACCTGCGCGTGACCCCGTCGCGGGGCCGGGCCGCAAGCCAGGCGTCGGCCCAATCGGGCTCTGCCATGCGCCGGGCCGTGGCCGAGCGCTTGTCCGGATCGAATGCCAGGAACACCAGTGCCGGTGCGCTCCAACTTTCCCGGTTTCGCAATCTGGCGGCCGGTACCCGGTAAGGCCGGAGCCAGGCCGTGGCAGGGCTTGTCACGGCCTGCGCATCATACCCCGGACGGGCAATCACCGCAATCGGCATGGTCCGCGCTATCCTCCGCCAGTTCTTCCAGCGGTGGAATTGCGCCAGGTTGTCGCTGCCCATCAGCCACACGAAGCGGCGCTTGGGGTAGCGTCGGACGAGCGCGGTCAGCGTCGCCTCGGTATAGACGGTGCCCAGATCGCGCTCGATCGCGGTCACCCGGATCGGCGCGCGGCGCGCTTGGCGGCGGGCGCTCGCCACGCGGGCGTTGAGGGGCGCCATGCCCGCCTTGGGCTTGAGCGGGTTGCCGGGGGACACCAGCCACCACGCCTCGTCCAGTCCCAGCGCGGCCATGGCGAAAAGGGTGATGCGGCGATGACCGCCATGCGCGGGATTGAAGCTTCCGCCAAGCAGGCCGGTGTAGATCGGCGCGGTCACTGGCGAGAGGGCCGGTTCAGGGCCGGGTCTGGCCGTTGCCGCGGACCTGCCACTTGTAGGTCGTAAGACCTTCGAGCGCGACCGGGCCGCGCGCGTGCAGCCGGCCGGTGGCGATGCCGATCTCCGCGCCCAGCCCGAATTCGCCGCCATCGGCGAACTGGCTGCTGGCATTGGCCATGACGATGGCGGAATCGACCGCGTTCAGGAACCGCTCCGCGACCGCTGCATCGTCGGTGACGATGGCGTCGGTATGGCCCGACGAATGCGCCGCGATATGTTCCAGCGCGGGTTCGAGCCCGTCGATCACCGCGACCGACAGGATCGCGTCGAGGTATTCGGTGTCCCAGTCCTCGTCGCTGGCCGGCAGGATGGCGGGGTTGAGCGCCTGCGCCCGGCCATCGCCGCGCAATTCGCAGCCCGCGTCGATCAGCCGCGCGACAAGCGCCTCGCCCGCCGGATAGGCCGCGTCGATCAGCAGCGTCTCCATCGCGCCGCAGATGCCGGTGCGGCGCATCTTGGCGTTGAGCGCCAGCGCTTCGGCCATGTCGGGCGCGGCGGCGGCGTGGACATAGGTGTGGCAGATGCCGTCGAGGTGGGCGAGCACGGGGACCCGCGCTTCGGCCTGCACTCTGGCGACGAGGCTCTTGCCGCCGCGCGGCACGATCATGTCGACGCCATCGGCGGCCTGCAACAGTGCGCCCACGGCGGCCCGATCCTGTGTCGGGACAAGCTGCACCGCGTCTTCGGGCACGCCACCGGCGGCAAGGCCCCGCTGGAATGCGGCGAGGATCGCGCGGTTGGAATGCACCGCCTCGCTCCCCCCGCGCAGGATCGTGGCGTTGCCCGCCCGCACGCAGAGCGAGGCTGCATCGGCGGTCACGTTGGGGCGGCTTTCGTAGATGATGCCGATGACCCCGATGGGCACCCGCACGCGCGAGAGCCTGAGGCCGTTGGGGCGTTCGGCGGCGTCGATGACTTGGCCAACCGGATCGGGCAAGCCGGCAACCTGCTCCACCGCGTCGGCAATGCCGCCCAGCCGCGCCGCGTCGAGCCGCAGCCGGTCGAGCATCGCCCCCGAAAGCCCCCGCTCCTCCCCCGCGGCCAAGTCCTTGGCATTGGCTTCGAGGATCAGGGCGGCATCTGCGCGCAGCGCGGCGGCGGCGCGGCGCAAGGCATCGGCCTTGGTCGCATCCGACATTCCGGCGAGAATACGCTGCGCACTGCGCGCGCGTGCCGCCAGTTCGGCAATGACCGCGCCCACGTCCGGCGCACCGGCGGAGAGGGTGGCCGCGGCGGGTGTCTCGGGCGTCATGGTATCGGTGGTCGTCATGGCCGCGCAGTTACCACCGCCGCAGGCTGCTGTCAGTCGCTTTCGCGATTGCGGCAGAATCGGGGCGGGTCGATTCTGTCGACATCGGTGTCAGCAGCTCGGCCAAACACGTTCGGGCAAGTTCTGTTCCCGCGGTTTCCACAATTTTGCCGCAAATCGTCTCGGCTCGTCCCGACAGCCCAACGGTTCATCCCGTCGCAAGAAATCGGAACTCGACGTTAACCTCGTCCCTGATAGCCAAAGCGCCGACGGGAAAGCCGGGCACCCCCAGCCTGGCTTGATGGATTACGGGATCTTGGTGTGAAAAAGGCGGCCAGCGGGTTATCCACCCGCCTGCAGAACTGGTTTCCGGATCGCGAGTTCATCATGCGCTCGCAAGGCCAGGTCCGCTTCGTCCGCATCAGCGGGAAATTCCAGAAGCGCCTCGCCGGTACGGTTGCCGCGATGACCCTTGTCTGGACCGGCACGATGGCCGCGGCGCTCGCCAACGAGGTGCTGCAGCACCAGAATGCCGAGGAGCTGTCCTCGCGCGAAGCCCGCATCGCGACCGCCGAAAGCCGCGTCGCCGCCTATCGCGACAATCTCGACGGCACCGTAGAGGATTTGGCGCGCCGACAGGATTTCATCGACGAGATGGTCGAGAACCACCTGGGCGAACTGCCCGCTGCCGGCACGGTCAAGGGCGTGCAGGACAGCACGGCCGAAACCTCTCGCACCGTCGACAAGGTCAGCATGGTCATCCCCGAAGCGGCAGGAGTCGCCCGGATGGAGGCGCGCCAGGTCGCCTTTGTCGAAGGCCTGACCCGACTGGCCGACAAGCGCGCGGCCAAGGCGGCCGCGGCGATCCGCGGTATCGGCCTGGACCCGGTGGCGATCGTGCGCCACGCCGATCGTTCGGCCATGGGCGGTCCGTTCGAGGCCTTTGCCGGCGCAGAAGCGATCGACCCCCGATTCGAGAAGCTGGGCCTGTCGCTCGCGCGGATGAGCGCGCTGGAGCGTGGACTTGCCGGGATCCCCAATGTCCTTCCTGCCAGCATCGACATGATTTCCTCGGGCTTCGGTTATCGCCGCGATCCGTTCAATGGCCACGCGGCGATGCACGCCGGGCTCGACTTCCGCGGTCCTGTCGGCACGCCGATTCATGCCGCGGCCAAGGGCAAGGTCAGCTTCGTCGGACAGAAGGGCGGTTACGGCAACGTCATCGAGATCAGCCACGGCAACGGTCTGATGACCCGCTACGCCCACATGTCCCGGTTCAAGGCCCGCGTCGGCCAGCCGGTCGATGCCGGCGACGTCGTCGGCCTGATCGGCTCGACCGGGCGCTCGACCGGGCCGCATCTCCATTTCGAAGTTCGCATCAACGATCGCGCGGTGAATCCGCGTCCCATGCTGGAAAAGGGCGCAAGCCTGCTCGGAGCCAAACGTGTTCTCAAGGAACGACAGAAGCGCGGAGCCTTCGCGCCCGCAAAGGACAGCTAATCCCGTGGCGACCAATTCCACGTTCTCGGTGCTGGGCGCCGACCTGAAGATCAAGGGCGACATCAGCGCCAGCGAGGACCTGCACATCGACGGCGGAGTGGAAGGCGACATCACCTGCGGTTCGCTGGTGCAGGGCCAGTCGAGCGTCATCAAGGGTTCGATCACCGCCGATTCGGCGCGGCTGGCCGGCACCATCGAGGGGGCAATCACCGCCAAGACGCTCGTCGTGCTGAAGAGCGCGAAGATCACCGGCGACGTGTTCTACGACACGCTGACCATCGAGCAGGGCGCGATGGTCGAAGGGCGCTTTGCCCAGCGCCCTCAGAACGGCATGAAGAAGACCGAGGAACCGGTTCTCAGCCTCGCCAACTGATCCTGGACCTGTGAACCGACCGGGCCCGCTGCCGCAAGGTGGCGGGCCCGTTCGTTTGGGCCCCGTCCGTTCTACCGCTCAGCCGGCGGCGATCTCGGCGCGAAGGGCCTTGCGGTCGAGCTTGCCGATCATCGTCTTGGGCAGTTCGTCGCGGATCTCGACCGCGCGCAGCCGCTCGTGCTTGCCGACTTGCGCGTTGATCCAGTTGCGCAGCCCCTCGGCGGTTTCCTCGGCACCTTCGTTCAGGGTGACATAGGCCTTGGGCACTTCGCCCAGGTAGTCGTCGGGAACGCCGATCACCAGCGCCTCGCGAATGGTGTCGCGGGCCAGGATCACGTCCTCGATCTGGCTGGGGAAGACCTTGAAGCCGCCGACGCTGATCATGTCCTTGATCCGGTCGACAATGGTGATGAAACCGTCGGCATCGATCGTCGCGACGTCGCCGGTGCGCAAGTAGCCGTCGGCAAAGACGTCGCCCGCATCTTGCCGGCGCCAATAGCCGAGCATCGTCTGGGGGCCGCAGATCGCGAGCTCGCCCGGTTCGCCAGGCGAAGCGAGGCGCGACGGATCCTCCTTGTCGAGCAGGCGGACCCGCGTGCCGGGCAGGGGTTGCCCGATCGTGCCGGGCCGCTCGAACTCGCGCCCATCGAAGGGGTTGGTCGAGACGATGCCCGATTCGGTGAGGCCATAGCCCTCGACGACGTGCGCGCCGGTCGCCGCCTCGAACCGGCGCTTCAGCGGCAGGGGCAGAGGTGCCCCACCCGAAATGCAGACACGCAGCGACGCGAAGTCGGTCTTGGCCACGTCGGGATGGTCGAGCAGCGCCTGGTACATCGTCGGGACGCCCGGCATCGAGGTTGCGCGCACCCGCGTCTGCGCCTGCAGCGTCTGGCGCGCGTCGAAACGCGGCAGCATGACGATCATCCCGCCGTCGAGCACGGTGCGATTGAGCACCACGATGTTGGCGAAGATGTGGAACAGCGGCAACACACCCAGCATGATGTCGCGCTCGCCCCTGTGGGCATCGACGCGCAAGGTCTGCCGGGCGTTGGCGGTAATGTTCTGATGCGTCAGCATTGCGCCCTTGGGCCGCCCGGTGGTGCCGCCGGTGTACTGCAGCAGGGCCACGTCGCTGACCGGATCGATGGCGACAGGCGCCGGCCGGTCGCAACCCGCGACGAAACGGTCGTAGCGTACCACGCGCGGATCGTCGGGAAGCGGGGTGACCTGCTTGCGACCGAAAATGCGCAGCAGCGTCGCCTTCATCCGGGGCAGCATGTCGGCCAGCCCCTGGACGACGACCTTTTCCAGCCGCGAGCAATCCATGACCTTGAGCGCCGTCGGCAGCAGCGCCGCCGAATCGATCGTGAACAGCATCGTCACGCCCGAATCCTCGACCTGCGCGGCCAGTTCCTCGACCGTGTAGAGCGGGGAAAAATTCACCGCCGTCGCGCCGGCCAGCAGTATTCCGTAATAGGCCGCGATGTAAACGGGGACGTTGGGCAGGAACAGGCCGACACGGTCGCCCTTCCCCACGCCCGCCCGCTGCAGCGCATGGGCGACGCGCGCGACTTCGGCGTCCATCTCCGCATAACTCGTGCGCCGTCCGTAGAAATCGACGATCTTTTTCGTGCCGCCCAGCGCGACGCCGCGGGCGAACAGGTCGGGGACCGACAGGGGTTCGAACGCGCTGCTCCACGCGATCGGATGCCGATAGTTGTGCGGTTCGCCTTCCCCGGGCCCGCTGCGGGGCCATTCGCCGGGAAGCACGCTCTCCATGCTACTTACATTCATGTCAGTTATTGTGGACTGTTATCCCGCCGGCGGCAAGCCGTCCGTCTTGCGCGCACAGCAAAAAACCCGGCACCGCAGCGAAGCGGGCCGGGTCTTTTGCAGAAGCGGGCGACGGCGCCGAGGCTGCCGTTACGGCACCGCGGCGTCGATGTTTATTCCGACGTTCCTTCCTCGCGGCGCGCGGCGAGCCAGGCTTCGGCCTCGGCCTCCTGTGCGGCGACGACAGCGGCGCGCGCGGCGTCTTCGCGCTCCTTCTTCAGCTCGTCGATCAGCGCCTGGCGATCGTCGACCAGCTTCGAATCGGGCACCGATTCGGCCTCGATCCCGGCCTTCTTTGCGGCCTTGCCGACAGCGGCGTCGAGTTCGCGCTGCGAGCACAGGCCCAGCGTCACCGGATCCTTGGGATTGATGTTCTGAATGTTCCAGTGCGACCGCTCGCGGATCGCGGCGATGGTGTTGCGGGTCGTGCCGATCAGCTTGCCGATCTGCGCGTCCGACATCTCGGGGTGGTTGCGCAGGATCCAGGCGATGCCGTCGGGCTTGTCCTGGCGCTTCGACACCGGGGTGTAGCGCGGGCCCTTCGTACGCGAGATCTGCACCGGCGCCTTGTGGATCCGGAGCTTGTAGGTCGAATCGGCCTGGCCCTTCTCGATCTCCTCGTTCGTCAGTTCGCCCGAACGCACCGGATCGCGACCGGTGTATTTCGCGCCGGCGAGATCGTCGGCCATGGCCTGGACCTCGAGGATGTGGAGGCCGCAGAAATCGGCAATCTGTTCGAAGGTCAGGCCGGTATTGTCGACCAACCAGCTGGCCGTCGCGTGCGGCATCAGGGGAGTGGCTTGATTCTGGCTCACGGGAGCACCTCTCGAGTACGGGCCCGGCACCGGCATCAGCGATGCGCGCGGGCGGCAGATACGATAAGGGCCGCCCCTTACCGGAGCGGCCGCTTGCCTGCCCGATTTAGGGGAAGCGCGCCCTTTCGGCAAGGGCGCAGTGCAGGGCCGGCACTTTGCAGTCCCTGCGCCGCTTCCAACAACGCTCAGATATCGAGCACGATCTTGCCGATATGCTCGCCGCCATCCATCCGCGCATGGGCGCTGGCCGCATCGCGCAGGGGGAAGCTCGTGTCCATCGCGGGGCGGAGCTGGCCTGACTGGACGAAGGGCCAGACCGAGCCGCGGATCTCGTCGGCGACCGCCGTCTTGAACGCTTTCGGGCGCGGGCGCAGCGTGGATCCCGTCAGGGTCAGGCGCCTGGTGAGAACCTTGTGCATCGGGATCGAGGCCTTGACCCCGCCCATCACCGCGATCGTCACGTGGCGGCCGTCTTCGGCCATGCAGTCGATGTTGCGGGCGACGTAATCGCCGGAGATCATGTCGAGCACGACATCGACACCGCGGCCGTCGGTGATGCGCCTCACCTCCTCGACGAAGTCCTGCTTCCTGTAGTCGATCGCGTGATGCGCGCCCAGTTTGCGGGCGGCCTCGCACTTGGCCGCATCGCCGCAGGTCACGATGATGCGGATGCCGAACAGGACCGCCAGCTTGATCGCCATCGTGCCGATGCCGCTGGTGCCGCCGTGGACCAGCAGCCAGTCGCCCTCTGCCGCCAGCCCGCGTTCGAAGACGTTGTGCCAGACGGTGAAGAGCGTTTCGGGAATCGCCGCTGCCTCGGCCAGCGAAAGCCCTTCGGGAACCGGGAGACAGTGACCCGCTTCGGCAAGACAGTACTCGGCATACCCGCCGCCGATGACAAGCGCGCATTGGCGCGTGCCGACCAGTTCCGGCCCCACCCCTTCGCCGACAGCCGCCACGGTCCCCGCAATCTCCAGTCCCGGAACCTCTGGCGCACCCGGCGGCGGGGGATAAAGCCCCTTGCGCTGCATCACGTCAGGGCGGTTCACCCCGGCGTGCGCCACCCTGATCAGCACCTGCCCGGCGCCGGGCCGAGGAACGTCGATCTCGCGCGGGACCAGCACTTCGGGCCCCCCGGCCCCGTCGCACAGGATCGCGGTCATGGTTTCCGGCACGGTCGTATCAGGCACTCGCGTCATCCCCTTGTCGACGCCCCCGAAGCGGCCGGCCCCATCCGGTCGTTCCAGCGCCAAACGGTGGACTACTAGCGCCACCCGTTGACAGCAAGCCATCGAGACCCAAGATTGGCATCGTAAGATGGACGACGACGATCGCCCCCGTATCCGCGGCGACAACGCCAGCCGCCTCGCCAGCGAAAGCCTGGACAGCTATTCGCAGGACGAGATGGACGTTCGCATCGCGCAGCTCGAAGCGGAAATCGCCCGCGTCAAGGCGCACGGCGCAAAGGCCGCCGCGCATCGCCTTGCCGCCGACGCACTCTTCGCGACCAGGCCGGTCGAGCCACCGGCGTGACCGGAACGTCGCCTTGCCGGACTTCGGCGGGTCGACCTGCAATCGTCGCATTTTTCTTTACGCAGGTGCAGCAATCGTGCTGCATTGCAGCAACCATTCCGTTTGCCGTTCGTTCAGACGACTCCGGTAGACTGGTTATGGGCACCGCTTCCTAGGCACAGAAAGGGCCTTTCACGATGCCATCATTTGCCCAGAGCCTCGAAAAGACGCTCCACTCGGCTCTCGCCAACGCGGCGGAACGCAGCCACGAGTATGCGACGCTGGAACATCTCCTGCTCGCTCTCGTCGACGATCCGGATGCGGCGCAGGTGATGGAAGCGTGCGGCGTCGACCTGCCCGAACTGGGCAATGTGGTGAAGCAGTACCTCGACCAGGAATACCAGTCGCTGAAGACTGCGGACAAGGCCGACCCCTCGCCCACCGCCGGGTTCCAGCGGGTGATCCAGCGCGCGATCCTGCACGTGCAGTCGAGCGGCAAGGACACCGTGACCGGCGCCAACGTGCTGGTCGCCCTGTTCTCCGAACGCGATTCCTATGCCGTCTATTTCCTGCAGCAGCAGGACATGAGCCGCCTCGACGCGGTGAGCTACATCAGCCACGGCATCGGCAAGTCGGGCCGCGCCGTCGAACAGCGGACTCCCAAGGGCACGCAGGAGGAAGAGGCCAAGCAGGAGGAGAAGGCCGAGAGCGGCAAGGGCAAGAAGGATTCCGCGCTCGACCAGTTCACGGTCAACCTCAACGAGAAGGCGCTGGCCGGTAAGGTCGATCCGCTGATCGGTCGCGGGCCGGAAGTGGATCGCACCATCCAGATCCTGTGCCGCCGCTCGAAGAACAACCCGCTCTATGTCGGCGATCCGGGCGTCGGCAAGACCGCCATCGCCGAGGGCCTCGCCCGCAAGATCGTCGAAGGCGACGTGCCCGAAGTCCTGATCGACGCGGTCATCTACTCGCTCGACATGGGCGCGCTGCTGGCCGGCACCCGCTATCGCGGCGATTTCGAGGAGCGCCTGAAGCAGGTCGTCAACGAGCTCGAGAAGATGCCGGAGGCGATCCTGTTCATCGACGAGATCCACACCGTCATCGGGGCGGGCGCGACCAGCGGCGGCGCGATGGACGCGTCCAACCTGTTGAAGCCCGCGCTGTCCAGCGGCGCGATCCGCTGCATCGGTTCGACCACCTACAAGGAGTTCCGCAACCACTTCGAAAAGGACCGGGCGCTGCTGCGCCGGTTCCAGAAGATCGACGTCAACGAGCCGACGGTCGAGGACACGATCAAGATCCTCAAGGGCCTGCGCTCCGCCTTCGAGGAACACCACCAGGTCAAGTACACGCCCGACGCGATCAAGACCGCGGTCGAATTGTCGGCCCGGTATATCAACGACCGCAAGCTGCCCGACAAGGCGATCGACGTGATCGACGAAGTTGGCGCGATGCAGATGCTGGTGCCGCCATCGAAGCGGCGCAAGACGATCACCTCTCGCGAGATCGAGCAGGTCATCTCGACCATGGCGCGCATCCCGCCCAAGTCGGTGTCGAAGGACGACAAGAAGGTTCTCGAACATCTCGAGCGCGACCTGAAGCAGGTAGTCTTCGGGCAGGACAAGGCGATCGAGGTGCTCTCCACCGCGATGAAGCTCTCGCGGGCAGGCCTGCGCGATGCGGACAAGCCGATCGGCTCGTTCCTGTTCAGCGGCCCGACCGGCGTCGGCAAGACCGAGGTGGCGCGCCAGCTGGCCGACATCATGGGCATCCCGTTGCAACGCTTCGACATGTCGGAATACATGGAGCGCCATTCGGTGAGCCGCCTGATCGGTGCCCCTCCGGGTTATGTCGGCTTCGATCAGGGCGGCCTGCTCACCGATGCGATCGATCAGCAGCCGCACTGCGTCCTGCTGCTCGACGAGATCGAGAAGGCGCACCCGGATCTGTTCAACATCCTTTTGCAGGTGATGGACAACGGGCGGCTGACCGACCACCACGGCAAGACCGTCGATTTCCGCAACGTCGTCCTGATCATGACGACGAACGCGGGCGCGGCAGACATGGCCAAGAGCGGCATCGGCTTCGGCGACGTGTCGAAGGCGGATGCGGGCGACGATGCGGTGAAGAAGCTCTTCACCCCCGAATTCCGCAATCGCCTCGATGCCATCGTGCCGTTCGCCTATCTCGGCAAGGCAATCGTCAGCCGGGTGGTCGACAAGTTCATCCTCCAGCTCGAGATGCAACTGGCCGATCAGAACGTGCACATCCAGTTCGACAGCGACGCGCGTTCGTGGCTGGCGGATCGCGGCTACGACAAGCTTTATGGCGCAAGGCCGATGAGCCGCCTGATCCAGGAGAAGGTCAAGCAGCCGCTGGCCGAAGAGCTCTTGTTCGGCAAACTGGCACAGGGCGGCGAGGTCCACGTCTCGACCCGCGAGGAAGACGGCAAGCCGGTGCTCGCCTTCGAACTCACGCCTGCCGCTCCCAAGGTGGTCAAGTCGCGCAAGGGCAAGACCGTCAAGGGTTCGGCGAGGGGCCCGGGCAAGAAGACGGACGAGCCGACGCGCTCGACCGACGACAAGGCCGAGTGAGCTTCGTTTCTGGTTCGCAATAATCGGGAAAGGCGGTCCTGCGGGGCCGCCTTTTTCTGTTTCAGCGCCTCAGTCTCGCGACCAGGTCGGCCACTTGGCGGCGCGTTGCTGCGAGCGAGAGGCCGGTATCGATGATGTGATCGGCGCGGCGGCGCTTCTCCGCATCGGGCATCTGGCGCGACAGGATGTCCTCGAACTTGGCCTCGGTCATGCCCGGCCGGGCGAGGACGCGTCGGCGCTGCTCTTCGGCGGGGGCCGAGACGACCGCCACCGCATCCAGCCCCGCGCTGCCGGTGCGTTCGTAGAGCAGCGGGATGTCGAAGACGACCAGCGGTGCGTGCCAGTTCGTATCCATGAAGCCGATCCGTTCGGCCGCGACCGCCGGGTGGACGATCGCCTCCAGCCGCGACAGCGCGGCAGGATCGGCAAAGACCAGCGCGCCCAGTTCCGCGCGCCGGACGCCCTCCGGCCCGGTCGAGCCGGGAAAGGCCGCCTCGATCGCGGGAAGCAACTCGCCGCCCGGCCCCTGCATGCGGTGCACCTCGGCATCGGCGTCGAACACCGGCACGCCCAAATCGCGCAGCATTCCGGCCACGGTCGACTTGCCCATGCCGATCGAGCCGGTCAGGCCGAGGATGAACGGACGGGGCCCGTCGCGTGTCGGCATCTCCCGGCTCATGCGCCGAGCCTGCGGCGCAGTTCGTCGTCGTCGTCGTCGCGCGGCGCCGGAACCGCGAAGAACCGTTCGAACGCGGCCGCCGCCTGGCCGATCAGCATGTTGAGCCCGTCGATGGTGCGAAACCCGCGGGCCTTCGCCTCGGCCAGGAACGGCGTTTCCAGTGGCGCGGTGACGATGTCATAGCAGATCGATCCGGGCGGAACGTGGCCGAAATCGAAGTGCAGCGGATCGTGCCCCACCATCCCCAGCGATGTCGCGTTGACGACGAGGTCGAGGCAACCTTCCCGGTCGTCGAAGGCAAAGTCGGTCGGGGCCGCGAAATGGTCGAGCGGTGCGACGTGGTGTTCGCCGCCGGGATCGAGTTCGTCCAGCAAGGCGCGGGCCTTGGCCGGGTCGCGGCCCGCCACCACCAGCACCAGGCCTTCGTCCGCCAGGCCCGCAATGATCGCCCGCGCCGCGCCGCCGGTGCCGATGATGCGCGCCATCCGGAAGTAGTGTTGCTTGGCAAGCTCCGTGCGCAACGGCTCTAGAAAGCCCGCAACATCGGTGTTGGAGCCGACGAGCTCGCCATCGACCGGGACGACCGTGTTCACCGCGCCCACCTTGGCGGCAATCGGCTCGATCCGGTCGAGCAGCGGCATGATCGCCTGCTTGTGTGGCATCGTCACGTTGCAGCCGCGCCAATCGTCGTCGCCGCGGCGGCTGGCGATGTAGTCCGCTAGATCGGCGGGGCGGACGTGGCAGCTGCGATAATCCGCCGCGATTCCGGCTCTCTCCAGCCAGAAGCCGTGGATGGCCGGTGACTTTGACTGGGCAATGGGATCGCCGATCACCTCGGCGTAGGGGCGAGTCATGCCGGCAGCACTCCTTCGTCCCGCAAGGCCGCGAGCACGGCCAGCAGCGGCATGCCGAGCACGGTGAACTGATCGCCCTCGATCGCCGAAAAGAGCTGCGGTCCGCGCGCCTCGATGCGGAAGACGCCGACGCAGTGGCCGACTTCGGGCCATTCGGCGTCGAGATAGGTTTCGATGAACCGATCGGACAATTCACGCACCGAAAGGCGGGCGCAATCGACTATGCGCGCCACGGTCAGGCCATCGCGGACGAGGACCGCGCCGCTGTAGAGTTCCATCGTCCGGCCCGAGAACTGGCGCAGATGCGCGCCGGCCTCTTCGCGATCGGCCGGCTTGTCGAAGCGGCGTCCGTCCACCACCACCAGCGAATCGCTGCCGAGAACCAGCGCGCCGGGATCTTGCGCGGACACCGTTCGTGCTTTGGCCTCGGCCAGTTGCGCCGCGATGTCGGCGGGCGCGGCGTCGGGCAGGGCAGCTTCGAGAGCGCGTTCGTCGATATCGGCGGGCACGGCGGTGAAAGCGACACCGGCAGCGGACAACATCGCCTGGCGCGAGGCGCTCTTGGAAGCGAGGATCAGCATGTCATCGTCATCGTCATCGTCATCGTCAAAGAGGGGCACAACCGGATCAGACGGGCTTCGGGCCCGGCTTTTCCGCTATGCGCCGTTCGTTGTGAAGGTTGATCACCGCCGCGGCCGTCTCTTCGATCGAGCGTCGGGTGACGTCGATGACCGGCCAGTTGTTGTCGGCAAAGATGCGGCGGGCATAACGGACCTCGTCCTCGACGCTGTCGCGTTCGACGTAGTCGGTGTCCGGCGACTGGTTGAGCGAGAGCAACCGGTTGCGGCGCACCTGGACCAGACGGTCGGGCGAGGTGGTCAGGCCTACCACCATCGGTCGCTTCAACCGGAACAGCGCCTGCGGCGGCGGCGATTGCGGCACGATGGGAATGTTGGCGACGCGAAAGCCGCGATTGGCGAGATAGATCGAGGTCGGCGTCTTCGACGTGCGCGAGACTCCTGCCAGCAGGATGTCGGCCTCCTCCCATTCCTCCCAGAGCAGCCCGTCGTCGTGGGCGATGGTGAACTGGATCGCCTCGACCCGCGCGAAATAGGCGTCGTCCATCTGGTGCTGCCGCCCGGGCCGGTGCAGCTGCTCCTGCCCCAGCACCCGCGACAGGCAGTTGGTCACCGTGTCGAGCGCCGAAACGGTAGCGACGTCTGCCGCCTTGCACGCCTCCTCCAGCCGGGTACGGATGTCCTGGTTGACCAGCGTGAAGATGACGAGACCCCGATTGGTGGTGATCTCGTTCATGATCCTTTCCAGGTGCTGGTGCGATCGGACCATCGGCCAGAAGTGCCGTTCGACCTCCACGTCGTCGAACTGCGAGAGGGCCGCCTTGGCAATCATCTCCAGCGTCTCGCCGGTCGAATCGGACAGGAGATGGAGATGCAGCTTGGTCATCGATTCGCGTGGCAGCCCGAACTTGGCCCGATCGTCGGCGGGGCCTGTGGAAAGACGACCGGATAAACCACGGGAGAGGAAGGCGGACAAGTCAAACCGCGCAAACGCTCCCCGCTGTACCGGATTCGATACCGGGAATTTCTGGACAGGGTCGGGGTTTGGCCACAGCCTGTGGAGAAGGCGGACAAGTTTCGTTTGACCGCGAGAGCGTGCGGATTCGCATGGCGTGATCCGCTCTGGCGCCGGACTGACAATTCGGGCAGGAACAACCCGTCCCCGCTTTCCACAGGGCCAACAGACTCCAATCACCCTTTTAAAAACTTATTTTATGGTGTTCTGAGACACGCATGCCCGGTCTTTTAATCGATACGCTGAAGGGAACGAATGGGTCCCGCCGTCCTCTCTGGCTGATGCGTCAGGCCGGGCGTTACCTGCCCGAATATCGTGCCTTGCGGGCCGACAAGGGCGGGTTTCTCGCCCTCGTCTATGACAGCGAGGCCGCGGCGGAGGTCACGATCCAACCGATCGACCGTTTTGGGTTCGACGGGGCGATCCTGTTTTCCGACATCCTGATCGTGCCCTACGCGATGGGACAGGACCTGCAATTCCTGGCCGGGGAAGGGCCGCACCTTTCGCCCCGCCTCGCCGATGCGGCGCTCGCCTCGCTGGAGAGGGTGCCCGAACGGCTGACCCCGATCTACCGCACGGTCGAACTGTGCGTCGCTCGGTTGGACGAGACCAAGACAATGCTCGGCTTTGCCGGATCGCCGTGGACGGTCGCGACCTACATGGTGAACGGAGAGGGCAGCCGCGACCAGCACGAGACCCGGGCCATGGCCTACGGCGATCCGGCGGCGTTCCAGGCCATCGTCGATGCCATCGGCGACGTCACGGTCGAATACCTGATCGGCCAGGCGAGAGCCGGGGCGGAGGCGGTGCAGCTTTTCGATTCCTGGTCCGGAAGCCTTGCACCGGACGAATTCGAGCGCTGGGTAATCGCGCCCAACGCCCGCATCGTCGATCGTTTCCGCGCCGCCTGCCCCGATGTGTCGGTGATCGGCTTTCCCAAGGGCGCGGGCGAGAAGCTGGCCGCCTACGCGCGCGAAACGGGGGTCGACGCGGTCGGCGTGGACGAGACGATCGACCCGGCGTGGGCGGCGCGCGAACTGCCCGCGAACATGCCGGTGCAAGGCAATCTCGATCCTCTGCTTCTCTTGTCCGGGGGTCAGCGAATGACGGACCGGGCCCGCTTTGTGCTCGACTGTTTCGCCGACCGGCCGCACGTCTTCAACCTCGGCCATGGCATCGGCCAGCATACGCCGATCGCCCATGTCGAGGAGCTGTTGGGCGCCGTTCGCGCATGGTCGCGTTGACGACGCCCGCTGCACGATTGAAGCGGGCGGGTCACCTGCCTATCTCGACCCCATGCAGGAGATCCTGACCTTGCTCTATCCCTGGCTGAAGGTCGGCCACGTGGTCTTCGTGATCTTCTGGATGGCCGGCCTGTTGATGATGCCGCGCTTTTTCGTGTATCACCAGGAAGCGCCCGTGGGATCGGAAGAGGCGGCGCGCTGGGTGGAGCGTGAGGCGAAGCTCAGGAAGATCATTCTCAACCCGGCTATCGTGATGGTCTGGCTGTTCGGGCTGGCGCTTGCCTTCACCATCCAGGCATGGGGCGAAGCGTGGTTTCACCTCAAGCTCGCTCTGGTGCTGGGCCTGTCGGGCTATCACGGCTGGATGATCGGCTATGCGCGCAAACTCGCGCGCGGAGAGCCGGCGCTGACCGGCAAGCAGCTGCGCCTGATCAACGAAGTGCCGGGCATCGCCGCGATCCTGATCGTCACCACCGTCATCGTCGGGAGAGCCGTCCTCGGCTAGGCGCGCTTGCGCGGCGCCATGGCGCGCCGGTCATTGACGAGGGACGCCCGGCGGCATATCTGGGCAGCAGGCGGCGTCCTTGCCGTCGATCCGGCTTCCCGCGAACGGCAGGGGCCGCGATCAGGTCCGCTTTCTCCAAGCCCTTGGACCACGGCTTCGAAATCCGCCGTCATCGCGAACGAACGCTTCGAACCGGCCAGTCCCCTACGGAAACTGCATCATGCATCTCAAGGAACTCAAACAGAAAACCCCCGCCGAGCTGGTCGAAATGGCCGAAGAGCTTGGCGTCGAAGGCGCATCGACCATGCGTCGCCAGGACCTGATGTTCGGCATCCTCAAGGAAGTGGCCGAAGACGGCGAGGAAATCCTCGGCATCGGCACGATCGAGGTCCTGCCCGACGGCTTCGGCTTCCTGCGCAGCCCCGAGGCGAACTATCTCGCCGGTCCCGACGACATTTACGTTTCGCCCAATCAGGTTCGCAAGTTCCAGCTGCGGACCGGGGACACGGTCGAGGGCGAGATCCGCGCGCCGCGTGACGGCGAGCGTTATTTCGCGCTGACCAAGCTGCTCAAGGTCAATTTCGACGATCCCGACGTGGTGCGCCACCGGGTCAACTTCGACAACCTGACGCCGCTCTATCCCGAACAGAAGCTGACGCTCGATGCGACCGACCCGACGGTCAAGGACAAGTCCGCCCGCGTCATCGATATCATCAGTCCGCAGGGCAAGGGTCAGCGCGCGCTGATCGTCGCGCCGCCGCGGACCGGCAAGACCGTGCTGCTGCAGAACATCGCCAAGGCGATCACCGACAATCATCCGGAGGTGTTCCTTCTGGTCCTGCTCGTCGACGAGCGGCCCGAGGAAGTCACCGACATGCAGCGATCGGTGAAGGGCGAAGTGATCTCCTCGACCTTCGACGAACCCGCGCAGCGCCACGTACAAGTCGCCGAGATGGTGATCGAAAAGGCCAAGCGCCTCGTCGAACACAAGAAGGATGTCGTCATCCTGCTCGATTCGATCACCCGCCTCGGCCGCGCCTACAACACCGTCGTTCCCTCGTCGGGCAAGGTGCTCACCGGCGGCGTCGATGCGAACGCCCTGCAGCGTCCCAAGCGCTTTTTCGGTGCGGCCCGCAACATCGAGGAGGGTGGCTCGCTCTCGATCATCGCCACCGCGTTGATCGATACCGGCAGCCGCATGGACGAAGTCATTTTCGAGGAGTTCAAGGGCACCGGTAACTCGGAAATCGTCCTCGACCGCAAGGTCGCGGACAAGCGCATCTTCCCGGCGCTCGATGTCGGCAAGTCCGGCACCCGCAAGGAAGAGCTGCTGGTCGGCAAGGACAACCTGTCGAAGATGTGGGTGCTGCGCCGCATCCTCATGCAGATGGGCACCGTCGACGCCATGGAATTCCTCCTCGACAAGATGAAGGATTCCAAGACCAACGAGGACTTCTTCGCGACTATGAACCAGTAAGGTTCGTAGCGCTTAGAGATCGCGCCAGGAAGGTTAAGGAAAGGGCGGGCATTTCGATTGGGAGTGCCCGCCCTTTCCTGTTTCTCGGCCAAAAAATCAGAGGTTGGCTGCGAAAAACTCCGCGGTGCGGCTGTCGGCCAATTGGGCACCGGCCTCGTCCCGGCGGTTGCCGCTCTCGGTGGCGAAGCCGTGGTCCAGTCCCTCGTAATCGTGGATCGTCACACGAGGGTGACCGTCCAGCCCCTCGTGCATCTTCGCCTGGGCTTCGGCATCCACGAAGTGGTCGGCCGTCGGCACATGCAGCAGCAGCGGCTTCGCAATGGCGTGCGATTCGCCCAGCATCTGGTCGATCATCACCCCGTAGTATCCGACCGAGGCATCGATATCGGTGCGCGTCGCGGTCATGTAGGCGAGCTTTCCGCCCAGGCAGTAGCCGACCGCCCCGACTTTCGGGACACCCGCCTCGCGGCGGATCCAGTGGATCGTTGCCTCGATGTCCTTCACGTTGTCATCGGGCTTGTTTAGGCCGAAGAGCTCGAAGGCGCGCTGCATCTCGGGCTCGACGTCGGGGTCCAGCTCAATGCCGCGTTCAATGCGCCAGAACAGATCGGGCGCGACGGCGAGATAGCCTGCGGCGGCCCACTTGTCGCATTTGGCGCGGATGCCCGGGTTCACCCCGAAAATCTCCTGGATCACGATGATCGCCGCGCGCGGCGTGCCTTCCGGCCAGGCGACGTAGGCATCGAAGCTGTCGGCCCCGTCAAGGGTGGCGATACGGACGGTCTCGGTCATGGCTGGCTCCGCTTTGTGTCAGGTTCGATGCGAGGATTAGGGCGGCTAGATGGACTTTGCCAAGGGGGTGTGACAGCTTGTCATGACGGACAGCCGGTCGTTTGCGATCGATCGCGCGGCGCAGGAAGGAAAGCCGGGATGAAAGTGAACGTGGAGATCGACTGCTCGCCCGAAGAGGCGCGGCGGTTCATGGGCCTTCCCGACGTTTCGCGCGCCAACGACGTCTATGTCGACAGCCTCGTCAACGCGATGAAGGGTGCCGGAAGCCTCGACCAGGTGCAGGAACTGATCAAGGGCTTTGCACCGATGGGCGAGATGGGTCTGCGCATGTTCCAGCAAATCGTCGAGAGCGGAACCAACGCGGCCTTTGGCGGCAAGGCGCCGAACAAGAACTGACTTTTGCCCTCCGCCCCGGCGCGCTAGGGCGCTTGGCATGAGCGCGGATACCATCTTTGCCTTGTCGAGCGGGAGTCCGCCCGCCGCCATCGCGGTCGTCCGGCTGAGCGGTCCCGATGCGGGCGCAGCACTGTCGGCGCTCTGCGGATCGATCCCGGCGCCGCGCCATGCGGCCTTGAGGACATTGCGCGACGCGGACCGTTCCGTCCTTGATCGGGCGCTGGTCCTCTACCTGCCGGGTCCCGGCAGCGCCACCGGCGAGGATTGCGCGGAACTGCATCTGCATGGGGGCAGGGCTGTCATCGCGGCCGTCGAAAGCGCGCTGGCGGCACTGCCTCGCCTGCGCCGGGCCGAGCCTGGCGAGTTTACCCGGCGCGCCTTCGCCAACGGACGGATGGATCTCGCCGAAGCCGAGGGGCTGGCAGACCTGCTGGCAGCGGAAACGGAGCTGCAACGGCGCAACGCCCAGGCTCTGGCGACCGGTGCATTGTCCCATCAGGTCGAGGCGTGGCGTGTCGAGCTACTCGGGCTGGCCGCGCTGGTGGAGGCAAATCTGGACTTCGCGGACGAGGATGACGTGGCAACCATGCCGTCCGATTTCGCTCATCGGTGCGACGCGCTGGCCGCCGGCTTGGCCCAATGGCTTGGCGTGCCGCGGGCAGAGGCGCTGAGGGAAGGCTATCGGGTCACCATTGCCGGGCCGCCGAACTCGGGGAAGAGCAGTCTTTTCAATGCCTTGCTTGGGGAGGAAGCAGCGATCGCGACGCCGATTGCCGGAACGACCCGCGATGTGCTGTCGCGCCCGGTGTCGATTGCCGGAGTGCCGTTCCTCATATCCGACACGGCCGGTATCCGCGAAGATACCGACGATGTGGTCGAACGCATCGGTGTTGCGCGGGCGAGGGAAGAGGTGGGAAAGGCCGATCTCGTCATCTGGCTAGGCGCGGAGGGTGAGGGGCCGTCGCAAGCGATCGAGATCGAGAGCATGACCGACCGAGACGATCGCATCCGCAAGTCGCAACCCGACTTCCGCGTTTCGGCGAAGACGATGGAGGGAATTCCTGCGCTCGCGACCGCGCTGGTCGAGCGTGCGCGCTCTGCGATGCCGCGCCCCGGGCAGGTCGCGGTTTCCCGGCGTCAAGGGGTGCTGCTCGAACAGGCGCGGATTGCCGTTGCCTCGGCGGCCGAGGAGATCGACCCCCTCCTTGTGGCAGAACAATTGCGGTTGGCGTGCATCGCCTTCGATCGCTTGACCGGGAGAGCCGCCACCGAGGACATGCTCGATGCCTTGTTCGGCCGGTTCTGCATCGGCAAGTGATGTTCCACGTGGAACAACTTTGACGCGACGCAGTCTAAACGTTAGACCGCCGGCCATGCCTCATTTCGATGTCATCGTTGTCGGCGCGGGCCACGCCGGATGCGAAGCCGCCACGGCAGCGGCGCGTTGCGGGGCCGTCACTGCACTGGTCACCTTTGATCGATCCCGGACCGGAGCGATGTCGTGCAATCCTGCCATCGGCGGGCTGGGCAAGGGGCACCTCGTGCGGGAAGTCGACGCGTTCGATGGTATGATTGCTCGGGCCGCCGATGCCGCTGCCATCCATTATCGCATGCTCAACCGATCCAAGGGCAGCGCGGTTCAGGGTCCCCGGATTCAGGCCGATCGCCAGCTATTCCGCATGGCCATCCAGGGCATGGTTCGTGGACAGGAAAATCTGGCGGAAATTGAAGGCGAGGTGGCGGCGCTGATTCTTGATGGGGATCGGGTCGGCGGGGTCGAGCTGGCTGATAGCTCGAGGCTGTATTCGAGCGCTGTGGTGCTCTGCACCGGGACATTCCTGGGAGGCCGGATGTTCAGGGGCGAGGACGTGTTCGAGGGCGGCCGCATTGGCGAGGCGGGCGCGCATCGACTCGCGGCGCAGATGCGTGATGCGGCCTTGCCGATGCAGCGTCTGAAGACCGGCACACCACCGCGACTTGACGGTCGCACGATCGATTGGGGTCGGTTGGACAGGCAGCCGAGCGACGAGGATCCTTGGACCATGTCGCCGCTGACAAGGCAGAGGCCGAACCCGCAGGTGCATTGTGCGATCACCCGCACGACCGCCAAAACCCATGACATCATCCGGGCGGGACTGGATCGCTCGCCGCTCTTCAGTGGAGCCATCGACGCGCGCGGCCCGCGATATTGCCCGTCTATAGAGGACAAGATCCACCGGTTCGCCGACCGCGATTCGCATCAGATCTTCCTCGAGCCGGAGGGTCTCGACGACGCGCTGATCTATCCCAACGGCATCAGCACTTCGCTCCCGGTCGATGTGCAGCTTGCCATGCTCCGATCGATCGAGGGTCTGGCCGAGGTCGAGATGGCCATTCCCGGTTACGCCGTAGAATACGACCACATCGACCCACGTTCGCTCGACCGGGACTTGCAGGTCCGCGTGATACCCGGCCTTTACTGCGCCGGGCAGATCAATGGCACCACCGGTTACGAGGAAGCAGCGGCGCAAGGTTTGATCGCTGGGCTCAACGCAGCCTGTGCCGTACAGGATCGTGAGGGGCCGGCTCTCGACCGCGCGAACAGCTACATGGCGGTGATGATCGACGACCTGACGCTCCACGGGGTCAGCGAACCCTACCGCATGCTGACCGCGCGGGCGGAATATCGCCTGCGGCTCAGGGCCAACAATGCCACGACCCGCCTGACGCCGATTGCTTTGGATATGGGCTGCGTCGGGCCGGAGCGGATCGCGTGGTTCGAACGCCGCGAAGAGCACCGTGATGCTTTGGAAGGCGAGTTGTCACGCGCATACTCTCCCACCGATTTGCGTGAGGCGGGGCTAGAGGTGCGACGCGACTTGCCGCCGGCGCCCCTGGCGGACTGGATGCGGTTCGACGCCGTTGCTTCCGTGGGCGTTGGGTTACTCGATTGCGACTATGGCGAGCACCCCGACCTTGTGGAGGAGGTGCTTGAGGACGCTCGATACGCGCCGTATCTGGCTCGACAGGACGCGGAGATCCGGGATCTTCGGGCGAGCGAATCGGTCTCGCTCGATGCCACCTTTCCCTACGGGACCATCCCCGGACTCTCGCGCGAAATGGTCGAGCGGTTGGAACGGGCCATGCCGGATAGTCTCGCCGCAGCAGGTCGCGTGCCGGGGATCACTCCAGCGGCATTGTCGGCGGTATTGGTGCATGCCCGACGCCTGCAGCAAAGCGATGCCGCGTGACAGCAGAGGACGACCGGGATCGCGCGTGGTCGCAGGAATGGCTGCACGCAAATCTGGGAATCAGCGCAGAACAAGTTGCAAAACTGGACTTGCTGGTCGCAAACCTGCGTCGCGAAAATGACCGGCAGAACTTGGTTGCGAAGGGGACGCTCCCGCTCGCTTGGTCCCGGCATATCGTCGACAGCCTCCAACTGCTCCAGCTTGTTCCACGTGGAACACTCTCCACTTGGCTGGATCTCGGGACGGGGGCGGGCTTCCCAGGCCTGGTTTGCGCGATCGCGGCGGAAGACATTCAGTTCACGTTGGTCGAGCAACGTCCGTTGCGGACGCAGTGGCTCAAAGCACAGGTTGGCGATCTCGGCCTTTCCAACATAATCGTGCAGACAGCCAACGTGACAACCTTGCCTAAAAAGAACTTCGACGTGATCAGTGCCCGGGCCTTCGCGCCTCTGCCTAAACTGCTCAAGCTATCCGCCGCCTTTTCCACACCTGCTACCCATTGGCTCTTGCCGAAAGGGCGGTCGGCCAAGCAGGAATTGCAGGAGCTGAAGGGGTGGCGGCATCTGTTCCACGTGGAACAGTCGGTGACCGATCCGCAATCCGGGATCATTACCGGTACACTTCTCGGGCGTACCTGAAGCGGGGTTGACGATGATGATTACCATCGCAGTGGCAAACCAGAAGGGCGGCGTGGGCAAGACGACCAGCGCCGTAAATTTGGCTACGGCGATGGCGGCGATGGGCTGGCGAACGCTGCTTGTCGATCTCGATCCCCAAGGCAACGCTTCGACCGGATTGGGTGTCAACGCGGAGGACCGCGGTAATTCGAGCTACGAACTCCTGGTCGATGGCATAGCGCTTGAAGAGTGCGTTGTTTCGACAGCCATCCCAAACCTGGACCTGGTCCCGGCCAAGGTCGACCTGTCGGGGGCCGAGATCGAGTTGGTCGAAATGCATGACCGAACAGGTCTGCTGGGTGCCGGGCTGGCGGGAGCCGGTTACGATATCTGTTTCATCGACTGTCCCCCGTCGCTGGGATTGCTGACGCTCAACGCCCTGACGGCGGCGAACAAGCTTCTGGTGCCGCTCCAGTGCGAGTTTTATGCGCTGGAAGGTTTGAGCCAGTTGCTGCGAACGGTCGAACAGGTCCGTGAACGGTTCAATCCGGAAATGGAGATCGTGGGCATCGCGCTTACCATGTTCGATCGGCGAAATCGCCTGACCGATCAGGTTTCCGATGACGTTCGTGGGGTCCTTGGCAAGCTCGTCTTCGAGTCGGTCGTTCCGCGCAACGTGCGCCTTTCGGAAGCGCCGAGCCACGGGCTCCCTGCGATCGTCTACGATCATAATTGTTCGGGATCGCGCGCCTACATGGACCTGGCCCGCGAACTCATCGAACGTCTCCCCGAACGAAGGAAAGCCGCATGAGCGAGAACGTCGCCACCAAGCCGTCGACCAAAGGCCGCGCCGCGCTCGGGCGGGGACTGGGCGCCTTGCTCGGTGATACGCGCCGCGAGGAGCCGGTCGCCGCGAATTCTGGCATCGACGGTGCTGCCGCACCTCGCGATGGCTTGGCCATGCTCGCGATCTCCAGCATCGAACCGCATCCGGAAAATCCGCGCGTCCGCTTCGAGGAAGGCGCTCTAGAGGATCTTGCCAAGTCCATCAGGTCGCGCGGTGTCATCCAGCCGGTCATCGTTCGTCCGGGAAAGGGCGGCCAATACCAGCTTGTCGCGGGCGAGCGCCGCTGGAGAGCGGCTCAGAAGGCGCAAGTCCATGAAATTCCTGCGATAATTCGCGAACTAAGCGATCGCGACGTGACCGCGCTGGCGCTGATCGAGAATATCCAGCGCGAGGACCTCAACCCGGTCGAGGAAGCGCGCGCCTACAATCGGCTCGCGAGCCGCGATGGCATGTCGCAGGCCGACATTGCCGAGATGGTCGAAAAATCGCGGAGCCACGTCGCCAACCTGATGCGGTTACTCAGCCTTCCGGACGGCGTTCTCACTATGGTCGAACAGGGCGAGCTATCGATGGGGCATGCCCGCGCCCTGATCAATTGCGAGAAGGCCGAGGAAATCGCCAGGGACGCTGCCGGCGGCCGCCTCTCGGTTCGCGATGTCGAGAAGCGTGTGCGCAAGGCTGCCAGTGGCGATGCGCCGAGGCGCCGGGCTGCGCGCCCGCCCCGCGACGCGGACAATGCGGACATTCTCGCGGTGCAGAAGACGCTGGAAGAACTGCTCGGCCTGCCGGTGCAGATCAAGGCGGATGGCGATCCGACCTCGGGCCAGGTCATCGTGGGCTACAAGACCCTCGATCAGCTCGACATGATCTGCCAGCGACTTTCTGGCGGCGAGATCTAAATTCGGTCAGACAGGATCGCGGCCACCGCCTCGATCCCTGCCTGGTCCTCCGCGCCGAACCGGGCGAGGGCCGGGCTGTCGAGGTCGATCACCGCAATCACCGCTCCATCGTGCATCACCGGAACGACGAGTTCGGAGCGGCTGGCCGCGTCGCATGCGATATGGCCGGGAAAGGCGTGGACATCCTCGACCAAGACCGAGCGAGCTTCGGCAGCAGCAGTGCCGCAGACGCCCTGGCCAAGCGGAATTCGGATGCAGGCCGGCCGTCCTACGAAGGGGCCGAGCACCAGTTCGTCGCCGACCATCCGGTAGAAGCCAGACCAGTTGAGATCCGGCAGAAACTCGGCGAGCAAGGCGGCGCAGTTGGCCATGTTGGCCACCGCGTCGCGCTCGCCATCGGTGATCGCGCGCACGGCGCTTTCCAGATCGCGATAGAGGGCGGGTTTGTCGCCGGTATCGGCGGGGGCGAAATCGTACATGCGCCGCTCCATAACGCGCGACGCGGCAAAGCGCCATCGCGTGTGCCCGCCGTTTAACGCCCCCTGTGCGTCCCCATTGTGCCTGCGGAGTGGGCACCCTATTGAACAGGCATGACTTCCAAGCTGCGCAATACGCTCATCGCAATCGCCATGGTGACGGCGATCCTCGTCGGCCTCGCGGCCTATTTCATCCATGGGTCGCCCGCCGAACTGACACTGGCCGAAGTGACGGGTACCGATCCGGTCATCGCGCCGCCGAATTACGAAACGGTGCCAACAGTGAAGTTGGTGACGCCGAGCGGGTGGGCCGCCGGGGATGCTCCCGTCGCGGCGCAGGGACTTTCCGTAGCGCGCTTTGCCGAGGGGCTGGATCATCCTCGCGCGATGCTCACGCTGAACAATGGCGACGTTCTTGTCGCGCTGACCAATGCGCCGACGGTCGAGGCCAAGTCGCTGCAGGACCGGATCATGAAATTCTTCATGGCCAAGGTCGGCGCCGCCGGCCCTTCGGCGAATCAGATCGTGCTGCTGCGCGACGCCGACGGCGACGGCCGGGCAGAGGCGCGCAGCGTGCTGCTCGAGAACCTGAATTCGCCGTTCGGCATGGTGGCGCACGACGGCAAGCTTTATGTCGCGAACAACGATGCCGTCCTCGCCTTTCCGTTCAGCCCCGGGCAAACGAGGATCGAGGGTGGGCCGGTCAAGGTGATGGATCTGCCCAAGGGTGGCAACCACTGGGCCCGCAACCTCGTGCTGAGCCCGGATGGGGAGCATATCTACGTTTCGATCGGATCGGCATCGAACATCGGCGAGCGGGGCATGGAGCTGGAGAAGGGCCGCGCCGCCATCTACGAGATCGACACCGCGACCAACGCCAACCGCATCTATGGCGCAGGGCTGCGCAATCCGGTCGGCATGGACTTCAACCCGGACAGCGGCGAGCTGTGGACCGTGGTCAACGAACGCGACATGATGGGATCGGACGGCCCGCCCGACTATTTGAGCAACGTGCCGATCGGGGTCAACTACGGCTGGCCATGGATCTATTACCGGTTCGAATACGACGGCCGGGTCGAAGCACCGATGCCGCAGTATCTGCAGGAATACGTGCGCTATCCGGAATATGCGCTCGGCGCGCATACCGCGCCGCTCGGTCTCGTCTTCGCGGACGAGGTTTCGCTGGGCGGGCCGTACGCCAGCGGGGCCTTCGTCGCACGGCACGGATCGTGGAACCGAAAGCCGGTATCGGGCTATGACGTCGTCTTCGTCGGCTTCGACAAGCTGGGCAATCCGCTCGAAAAGCAGCCGATCCCGGTGTTGACCGGCTTTCTCGACGGCGATGGCAAGGCGCATGGCCGGCCTACGATGCTGACCTGGGACCGGACCGGCGCGCTGCTGGTCAGTGACGATACGGGCGGGATCATCTGGCGGGTCCGCGGCGCCGGTTCGAAAGCGGCCGCGCCCGTCGCTGCCCCTGCGCGCTAACCCTCAAGCGAGCGCCCAACGCGTCCTGCCAGTTCGGTGACATAATGCCGGGCCACGCGACCGGAGCGGGCCCCGCGCCGCTTCGACCATTCGAGCGCATCGGCTTCGTCCCACGCCAATCCGTAATGCTCGGCATAGCCGGCCACGATGGCGAGGTAGTCATCCTGCGAGCAGTTGTGGAAGCCGATCGAGAGGCCGAACCGATCGGCGAGCGCCAGCGCGTCGTCGACCGAATCGCGAGGGTTGATCGGATCGTCCTGCTCCGACAAGTGCCGGGCGACGATGGCGCGGCGGTTGGAGGTGACCGCGATCCTCACGTTGGCCGGGCGCGGCGATACGCCACCCTCGAGCAGCGAGCGCAAGAGCCGCGCTTCGTTCTCCTGCCCCGCGCCGAAGCCGATGTCGTCGATAAACAGCAGGAACCGCCGATCCGAGGCCCCCAGCAGGCCCATGAGCGTCGAAAGCGTGTCGAGCGCATTCCCGGCCGCCTGGACCAGCGCGATGCGCCCAGCACCGTCCGCAGCCGCCAGAACGGAGGCTCGAATCAGTGCCGACTTGCCCATGCCCCGCGCGCCCCAAAGCAGCATGTCGTGCGCGTCGGCACCTGCGGCGTGGCGGGCGACGTTTTCGGCCACGGTATCGCGCTGCCGGTCGATGCCGCGCAGCAGCGCCAGCGGCGGCGCATCGAGCCGCGCAATGGCGCCCAGGCCTTGCCCATCCCAGCTGTAGGCGGGTGCAGCGGCAAGATCCGTCGCGGGCGCTGGCGGCGGCCCCATCCGTTCGAGGGCCGCGGCAATGCGCGCCCCGATGCGCACCAGGTCCGATCCGATGGTGCCGGCATCTTCGAACGTGCTCACGGGCCGGGATCCTCCTTGCGGGTTGAAGCCTGTGCCTATAGCGACGGCGCATGAACAAAGCCAAGGCCTCGAAACCGCGCATCCTGCCCGCCGACAGGGCCGGTGTCGTCGAGGCTGCGCGCCGTCTGCTTGCGGGCGAACCCGTCGCACTGCCGACCGAGACGGTCTACGGCTTAGCCGCCAGGGCCGACGATTTGGCGGCGGTGGCGGCGATCTATGCCGCGAAAGGCCGGCCGGACTTCAATCCGCTGATCGTCCACGTCGCCGATGTCGAAAGCGCGGCGCGGCTCGCCGAGCTCGACGAACGGGCCAAGCGGCTGGCCGAGGCGTTCTGGCCCGGTGCGCTGACCCTGGTCCTGCCGCGTCGCAGCGATGCGGGGCTGGCGCCGGCGGTGACGGCGGGGTTGCCGACCGTCGCGATCCGGGTACCCGCCCATCCCGTCATGCGCGCGGTTCTGGCAGAGGCGGGGGTGGCGCTGGCGGCACCTTCGGCCAATCGCAGCGGGGCCGTCAGCCCGACCTGTGGCGATCACGTCGCCCGCTCGCTGGCGGACAGGATCGAGCTGGTGCTCGACGGTGGAGAGACGCCTCAGGGCCTCGAATCGACGATTGTCGCGCTGCGTGCCGATGGCTGGCAGGTCCTGCGGCCAGGCCCGATCACGGTCGCGGCCCTGGCCGAAGTGCTCGGACCGCCTCTGGTGGCAGCGCCCGTCGGGATCGAGGCTCCCGGCCAGCTTGCCAGCCATTATGCGCCGGGCAAGCCGGTTCGCCTGAATGCCGGTGAGGCGCGGGAAGGGGAGTTTCGCATCGGCTTCGCTGACGATGGCGGCGATTTCAATCTCTCGCCTTCGGGAGACCTGACGGAGGCGGCATCGCGGCTCTACGCGGCGCTTCATGCCGCCGCCGCCGCTCCGCAACCGCGGGTTGCCGTGGTGCCGATTCCCGAACGGGGGATCGGCGAGGCGATCGCCGATCGCCTGCGCCGCGCGGCGGCGTGATCTACCGCGCCGGAGCTTCGACGAGGGCCTGAAGCTCGGCCTGCGTGGCGACGGCCGCCTCGCACCCCTCGGCATCGCCGCTGTCGCATTTCGCCTGTTCGCGCAGGTGCCGGCGTTCGAGCTTGCCGATCGCCTCCTCGTGCTTTCGCAGTTCCCGGCCGCGCTTCTCGTCCGCCTCCGACTGGCTGGTCGTGGCAAGGTCGACCGCCTTGCTCGCCACCCGGACCGGCGCGGTGGCCACGTCGAAGGCCGCCTTGGCGAGGCAACCGCCCAAGGCCGGCGCGGCGATCGCCAGCAGGCAGGATGTCAGCATGACTTTGCGTCGCATGGTTCCCTCCGATGGCGAACGACCCGGCCGTCGTCATAGGGCAGGAACCATGGCGCGCCGGTTAACCGGGCAGGGAAAGGCGCCTTCGCGACTACTCGCTCGTCGCCCCATCCTCGCAGACCAGCTTGCCCGATCCGAAGGCGTTGACGTCGCATCTGGCCCGGCCGATCACGCGAACCACGCCCGACCCCATGATGTTGGCCGAGACATTGCCGTCCGACCGGAACACCCCGTCGCCGGACCCAGCGATGGAGACGTCGGCCTTCTCGACGGTCATGTCCTTCAGCCCCGCCGAGCCGCTGCCCGCGATGGACAGGTCCAGCGAGCGGGCCCTGCCGTTGGCGGCGTAGGATCCCGATCCGGCGATGGTCAGATCGAGCGAATCGACATCGAGATCGCGCCCGATTGCCGATCCGCTGCCGGTGATGACGACTTCGGCGTTTCGCGCCATCGCGCCGGTCTGGATGCGGCCCGAACCGGCCACGACGATCGATTCGAGCGCGGGCATGGTCACGAGGACCACGGCCTTTTCACCGTCGGGCGCGGTCTTGCTGCGCAGGATGCCGAGGGTCTTGTCGTCGAGAGTGAAACGCATTGCGGCAACCATCTCGTCCGAACCTTCGACCTCGATGGACAGCGTGTCGCCTTCGGTGACGCGCACCGAGTCGGGGCCCATCAGCGCGATCGCGGTCGGCGATGCGCCGGACAGGTCGAGCTCGGCCAGCGGCACACCCTTCTTCCCCGCCATCGCCACCGATTCCGCGTCGCATCCCGCGACCATGCCCGCCATGGCGAGGCCGGCCGCGATCGCCGCGAATTTCGCGATGCCGCCGAAGCCCGACCGGCCCATTCGGCCAAATCCCTTGGGAATGCCGTCGAAATGAATCTGGAATGTCATGCAAAGCTCCCGATCTGTGTTAACGCAGTAATACAGTACGGCACTCCGCGCACAGGACGGCGCATCGACCAACGACCGACCTTGCCCGATGAGCGACGCGCGAGCGAGCATGCGGATCGCGGCCAAGCAAAAGGGGCCGCCGGTTTCCCGACGGCCCCTTTTGCCAGCTTTACGCCGATCGGACGGACTGTCCGGTCAGGCGGTCTGCTCGTAGTACTTGGGCGCATACTCGTTCAGGATCTCGAGGATCTTGGCGAGAGCGGCCGGTTCGTCGGTCTTTTCCATCGCGGCCAGTTCGCGGGCAAGGCGGCTGGACGCGGCCTCGAAGATCTGGCGCTCGGAATAGGACTGTTCGGGCTGATCGTCGGCGCGGAACAGGTCGCGAGTCACTTCGGCGATCGACACGAGGTCGCCCGAATTGATCTTCGCTTCGTATTCCTGGGCGCGGCGCGACCACATAGTGCGCTTCACCTTGGGCTTGGACTTCAACACGTCCATCGCCTCGCGCAGCGTCTTGTCCGAAGACAGCTTGCGCATGCCGATCGATTCGATCTTATTCATCGGCACGCGAAGGGTCATCCGCTCCTTCTCGAACCTGAGCACGTAGAGTTCGAGCTGCATGCCGGCGATCTCCTGGCTTTGCAGTTCGATGACACGGCCCACGCCGTGCTTGGGGTAAACGACATAGTCTCCGACGTCGAAGGCAGGAGCCTTGGCAGTCATGCATTGTCCTTTCTATGGCGCGTAGGGGGTCCGCACGCCGCTTGCGACCGTTGAGGGACGGTGCCAGCGAGCCGTAAGGACGACCGGGCCGAAAACCTCGACCAGTTCGTCGTTACACCTGCGGGAACGCCTTTCCTGACGGGGCCGGATGGCACATTGCGCACCGGCTCACGCAGGGTTTTACCATAAAACAAGGGAAATTGCGAATCTTGCGTGACACATCGCATCACGCACGCGCAAGGATCGCAAAGCGCCGTTGGCTTCGCGCGTGCCCGCCGGTAAATCGCGTGACGCGAGAGGCGCTTAGTCGCCTTCGCCCGGCTCTGCCGAGAAGTACTTGTCGAACTTGCCTTCCTCGCCCTTGTGCTCGTCGGCATCGTCGGGCGAATCCCGCTTCACCGTGATGTTCGGCCATTCCGCCGAATACTTGGTGTTGAGTTCCAGCCACTTTTCAAGGCCGCTCTCGGTATCGGGCAGGATCGCTTCGGCGGGGCATTCCGGCTCGCACACGCCGCAATCGATGCACTCGCTGGGATTGATCACCAGCATGTTCTCGCCCTCGTAGAAACAGTCGACGGGGCAGACCTCGACACAGTCCATGTACTTGCAACGGATACAGGCATCGGTGACGACGTAGGTCATGGCTGGCGACTTTCCTTCTCAAGCCGGTCGCTGACGAGGCCGCAGGTCGTGCGGCAAGGACCGTTTGTCCGGCGACTAAAGCAGCGGGATTCGCTTCGTCAAGCGGTCCCGGCTTGTTGCGATACACTCTCAATTTCATGGTAGCATGCGCGGGCCTCCGCGGGCGGCCCGCGCCTTGCGGGAAGGGCGCGCAGCGCCAGCACGCGAACGCGCGCATCTTCCGATCCGGCGATGCTCGGCATCGTGATCACGTCGCCCACGCCGATCGGATGGGCGCAGCGCACGACGCGGCGGCCGTTGACGCGGATGTGCCCTTCACCGACCAGATCCTGCGCCGCCCCGCGAGTCCGGGAAAGGCGCAGCATCCAGAGCAGCTTGTCGATCCGCTGCGTCGCGCGCGGCGGATCGGGAAGCGGCCCGCCGGACGCCGGGCGCTTCACCGGATCAGTTCCGCAAGACCGGCAAAGGGATTGCCTTCGGCAATGGCACTTGCGGCGCGGGCGGGACGTGCCGGGTCCTCGCTGCCCTTGCTCGTCGTGCCGCGCTCCGTCGGCATGCGTCGGGCAGGCGGCGAATCGGTGCGCCGGGGTTTCCAGCGCCATAGCGGCGGCCCCGGTGGGCCAAATCCGCCTTGCGCCAACACTGCCGGCGGAGCTGCGATGAAGCCGGCCTGGCGCAGCAATTCGGCATAAGTGCGCGTCGTCAGCCCCATCGACAGCGCCAGCGTGGGATCGAGCGCGAACCGCGCAGGTTCGCCCCGCGCGCGTCGCCGCGGCGCCCCGCCCCAGCGTTCACGGCGCTGGTGGGCGGCATGGAGCAGCCGTTCGGCGAGGTCGACCCGCACGAATTGCTGCGCGGCGCGCCGGTAGTAGAGGGGCGGTGCGCCCTTGGCCGGAAGGGTCGCGGCCAACGTTTCGCTCAGCGGAGGACCGGCGCGACCGGCCAGCCTTGCCAGGGCCGCCCAATCGGCCTGCGCCGCAGCTCGCCCCATGGCGGGCATGAAGATGTCGAGCGCGCCGACCCGCACGCCCAGCTTGCGCAGACGCGTTCGCTGGCCGGGGTCGAGTGTCTCGAGCCCCGCATCGCGCCGGGCCAGCGCGCCGCCGGCATCGCGCAACGCGATCAGAAGGGCGCGCAGGTCCGGGCCGCCCTCGCTCGCCTGCGTGGCACGGTCCAGCAGTACCAGCGGTTCCAACCTGCGTTCGAGGGTGCGGGCAAGCCATTCCTGCAAGGCGCGGGCGATCTTCTCCCGTTGCGGTCCCGGCAGCGCGGCAAGTGACGGCTCCAGCCTCACCTGCGCTTCGAGGAGGCGTCGACCGGCGGCAAGTCTGGCCACCGGCTGATTCTGCCAAAGGATGGCCTCGCCGCGCCAGACTAGCCCCTCGCCATGATCGGCGGCGTCGGCCAGCAGGGCGTCGGCCCTGGCGTTCAGCAGGCCGGGCAGATGCCTTTCCGCCGCCGCCAGCAGCAACCTGCGCGTCTCGAGCCGTGCTTGCGGGTCGACGTCGAAGCGAAAACCTTCGAGCCGCCCGATCTCCTCGCCATCGACCAGCACGGCGCCGCCGTCGCCGACCGAAACGGGGAGGAGCGCGGCATCGCCGCCCAGCTTCTTCATCAGCACGGCGGTGCGACGGTTGACGAAACGTTCGGTCAGCCGCTGGTGCAGGGCGTCGGACAACTTGGCCTCCACCGCGCGGGCGCGGGCGGCCATCTCCTCGCGGTCGAGCACCCAGTCCGGGCGCTGCGCGATATAGGCCCACGAGCGGATCGCCGCGATGCGGCCTTGCAGGGTGTCGATGTCGCCGCGCGCATCGTCGAGCTGCGCGATCATGCCCGCGACGTAGTCGTGCCCCAGCCGACCGGTGCCGGACGACAGATCCTGCCATAGCCGCTCGACGAAGCGGGCGTGGTTTTCCGCGCCCAGCGAGCGGAAATCGGGCAGCGAGCACACCTCCCAGAAGCGGCCGACCATGGCCTTGCCCTTGGCCCGGGCGCGCACCTCGTCACGGTCGGCGAGAATGCGGGCGACGGCCAGGTCGATGGCCTCGGGCGCGGGGGCAAGCGCCGGGTGATCGGGCGCAGCGGACAGGTCGGCGATCAGCGTGTCGATCGAATCGAGGCGCGGGCGCGCATCGCGCCACATCAGCCGGTCTATCGGCGGAAAGCGATGCCCCTCGATGGCGTGGATCTCGTCCTCGGTGAATGCCACGCCCGCGCCCGAGCCTCCACGGCTGCCCGAAAGGGTGCCGAACGTGCCGTCCTTCTGGTGCCGGCCCGCGCGTCCCGCGATCTGGGCCATCTCGGCCACGGTCAGCCGCCGGCGGCGATGGCCGTCGAACTTGGCGAGGCCTGCAAAGGCGACATGCGCAACATCGAGGTTGAGGCCCATGCCGATTGCGTCGGTCGCGACGATGTAGTCGACCTCGCCCGACTGGAACATCGCGACCTGCTTGTTGCGGGTTTGCGGGCTGAGCGCTCCCATGACGACCGCCGCGCCGCCGCGGAACCGGCGCAGCATTTCGGCAACGGTATAGACTTCCTCGGCACTGAACGCGACGACGGCGCTGCGCGGCGGCAGGCGCGAAAGCTTCAGCGACCCGGCATGGGAGAGCGTGGAAAATCGCGGTCGCGAAACGACCTCGGCCTCTGGCACGAGCGCCTCGATCATCGGGGTAAGCGCGGCGGAGCCCAGAATCATCGTCTCTTCCCGGCCGCGCGCGTGCAGCAGGCGATCGGTGAAGACGTGGCCGCGTTCGGGATCGGCACCCAGTTGCGCCTCGTCCACCGCGACGAAGGCGACATCGGCGTCGCGGTCCATCGCCTCCACCGTGCAGAGCTTCCAGCGCGCGTTGGGCGGATCGATCCGTTCCTCGCCAGTGATCAGCGCGACCCGGTCCGGTCCCTTGATGGCGACGACCCGGTCGTAGACCTCGCGCGCCAGCAGGCGGAGAGGAAAGCCGATCTGCCCGCTGGAATGGGCGCAGAGCCGTTCGACGGCCAGGTGGGTCTTGCCGGTGTTGGTCGGGCCGAGAACGGCCTTCACGATACCGCCGTCTGATGTGCCGCGAACCATGGTCCCCCTTATCTGGCAGCGGCGCACGCCGCCCGCAAGACGCGCACCCGAAGCCATCAACGCCGGCTGCGACGACTTGTCGGTTCGTCGCAGGCGAGGCTCGTTTCGTCGTTGCGCCCTGTGCATGCAGGGACTTGGCAACTTTGCGTAAGGCATGATTTGGGCCATTGCCGCCCGTGTCGGCACGGCCGCGCGCGCCAAGGATCAGCGCGGCGGCTGGCCAAGGGTCGGAACGAGACAGGAGCTGGGGCGCTGGACGCGAGGTCCATCCGCACAAGGGTGAACAATCCCACCGATGCCGCGACCGAGGAGGTCGAGCGGCGCGACCTGGCGTCCGTCATCCGCCAGTTCGGCCTGAAGCGGGGCGAGGAGGAACCCTGGGTCACCGACCTGGCGCAGGGCATAGGTTCGCCGCGCTGGTATCGCAGCCTGGCCTTCATGCTCGTGCTCATCGCGTTGGCGCTGGCGCTGTGGCCGGATTTCAATCCGGTGCAGGCCGCACCCGACACGCGCCTGACCGAGGAGGAGCGAGACGAGTATCGCGCGCAGATGATCACGCCGCTGGCGCTGGGGGCGGATACGGGCAAGCGCATGGGGCCGAGCAAGCTGGTTGTGCCGCTGACCAGCGCGCCCGAACGTCCGGTGATCGAGCTGACCGCGACACTGGGCCGGGCCGACACGCTGGCCGCGATGCTGCGCCGCGCAGGCGTGGGCGCGGGCGACGCCAGCGCCGCCGAGCAGCTGATCGGCAGGGCGATGCCCATCTCCGATATCGAGTCTGGCACAGGTTTTCAGCTCCGCCTTGGCCGCCGAGCATCGCCGCACGAACCGCGTCCGCTGGAGGACCTGACCTTTCGCGCGCGCTTCGACCTGCAATTGTCGGTGAGGGAGGAGGGCGGCGCTCTGGCGCTCGACAAGCGGGTCATAAGGGTGGACGACACGCCGCTTCGCATCACCGGCAAGGTCGGTTCGGGCCTCTATCGCTCGGCTCGCGCCGCCGGGGTTCCCGCCCGCTCGGTGCAGCAATTCCTGAAGGCGCTGGATTCGGGCATCGACATCGACCGCAACATCGGCGACGACGATTTCGACGTGATCATCGAATACAAGCGGGCCGAGACGGGCGAGGTCGAGGTGGGCAATGTGCTCTATGCCGGCCTCTCGCGGCGCGGCACGCCCAAGGCACAGATGCTGCGCTGGGGCAAGGAGGGCAAGTTCTTCGATGCCAACGGCGCGGGCGAACAGCGGGCCGGGCTGGTCATGCCGACCAACGGCGGCATCACCAGCCGCTTCGGAATGCGCCGGCACCCGATCCTGGGCTATACCCGCATGCACGCAGGCGTCGATTTCCGGGCGCGGACAGGGCAGCCGATCTATGCGGTGACCGACGGCGTCGTGAACTACGCGGGCCGTCGGGGCGGATATGGCAACTTCATCCGCATCAGCCACGGCGGCGGGCTGCAATCGGGCTATGCCCACCTGTCTCGCTTCGCGGTGTCGAGTGGGCAGCGGGTGCGGCGCGGGCAGGTGATCGGCTATGCCGGATCCACGGGCCTGTCGACCGGGCCGCACCTCCATTACGAGCTCTATCGCGGCGGGCGCACGATCGATCCCATGTCGGTCAAGTTCGTCGTTCGCGCCCAGTTGTCGGACGAGGAACTGCGGCAATTCCGCGCGCGCCTGATGGAGCTGAAGAAGACCCCGGTGGGCGCAGCGCTGAAGCCGCTGGACCCGACGGAAAAGGCGCCCGACCAGCCGACGCGCGAGATCGATCGCCTGTCGAACGCGGCCTGATCGCGCGCCGGGTGGAGCATCGCCCCTTCCCTCGTCGCCGCAAAACGGGCAGATGCTCGCCATGAGCCAGTATCCGCACCTTCGCCTGCGCCGCACCCGTGCCACCGCGTGGAGCCGCGCGATGCACCGCGAGACCGTTCTGACCCCGGCCGATCTCATCTGGCCCCTGTTCGTGACCAGCGGCCAGGGCGTGGAGGAACCGGTCGGGTCGCTGCCGGGCGTATCGCGTTGGTCGCTGGACGGGATTGCGGCCCGCGCGAAAGAGGCCGTGGCGCTGGGCATCCCCTGCGTCGCGCTGTTTCCCAATACCCCGCCCGGCTTGCGCGACGATACCGGGAGCGAGGCGCACAACCCGCAGAACCTGATGTGCAACGCGATCCGCGCGATCAAGGACGCGGTGGGCGACGATCTCGGCGTGCTGACCGACGTCGCGCTCGACCCCTACACCAGCCACGGCCAGGACGGGCTGCTCGACGATGCCGGCTACGTCGCCAACGACGCGACGGTGGAAGCGTTGGTCGGGCAGGCGCTGGTCCAGGCGGCGGCGGGCGCGGACATCGTCGCGCCGTCCGACATGATGGACGGGCGCATTGGCGAAATCCGCGAGGCGCTGGAGAACGTCGGCCATCACAATGTCCAGATCATGGCCTATGCCGCCAAGTATGCGAGCGCGTTCTACGGCCCGTTCCGCGACGCGGTCGGGTCGGGCGGCCTGCTCAAGGGCAACAAGAAGACCTACCAGATGGACCCCGCCAACGGGGCCGAGGCGCTGCGCGAGGTCGAGCTCGACCTGATCGAGGGCGCGGACAGCGTGATGGTGAAACCGGGCCTGCCCTATCTCGACATCGTGCGCCGCGTGCACGAGGAATTCGGCGTGCCGACCTTCGCCTACCAGGTCAGCGGCGAATACGCGATGATCGAGGCGGCCGTCGCCGCCGGCGCGGGCGAGCGCGAGGCGCTGGTCATGGAAACCCTCACCAGTTTCAAGCGCGCGGGCGCCAGCGGGGTGCTGACCTACCACGCACCGCTGGCTGCGCGGCTGCTGAATGGCTGACCCGGTCGCGACGACCGCTCGCCTGATCCTTCGCCCCTGGCGCGAAGGTGACCGGGGCGACTGGTCGCGGCATCTCAACACCGATGAGGTGCGCTTCCACATCGGCGGCGCCTTTCCACCCGAAGAAACCGGGGCCGCCTTCGGCAGGCTCCTGAACAGCTGGCCGACCAGGGGCTACGGGATGCTGGCGATCGAGCGTCAGGCGGACGGCCTGCTCCTCGGCCTTGCCGGATACGGGCCGATCACCGGCGAGGCCGCGCCGGCCGAGATGCGCGGCGGGCCGGAAGTGGGCTACCAGCTCCGCGCCGAGGCGTGCGGCCACGGCTATGCCACCGAAGCGGCGCGCGCGGTGCTGGACCTGATCTTTGTGCGAACCGATGCGCCGGTCGCCTGGGGCCAGACGTCGGAGCGCAATGCCCGTTCCGGCGCGGTGTTCCGGCGGCTGGGCCTGACGCCCCGCCCCGACCTTGCCTACGACGATCCCGAATACGAGACGCTGGAGAATCCCACCCAGGTCTGGGAAATGCGGCGGGAGCAAATGCGGCGGGAGCACTGGCCGTGCGGGTGACGACCGACCGGCTGATCCTGCGCGACTGGCAGGACGAGGACTTCGCCCCCTTCCTGCGCCACACCAACACGCCTGCGGTCATGCGCTGGCTCGGCGGAGTGATGGATACCGAACGCGCCCACAGCCTCACCGAACGGCTGCGCGGTTGGAGCGAGGAGCTGGGCCACACGTTCTGGGCGGTGCAGCGCAAGGATGACGGGGGCCACCTTTCGGGCGAAATCCTCGGCTTCTGCGGTCTGACGCCGGTCGATCTTCCGGGAGCGCCCATCGGCGACTTCGAGATCGGGTGGCGGCTGCGCGAAGATGCCTGGGGGCACGGCTATGCCTGGGAAGCGGCCGAGGAATGCCTGCGGCTTGCCTTCACGCGGTTCGGTGCGCCGCACGTGCTGGCCCTGACCACCCCCACCAACGCCGCGAGCTGGGGCTTGATGCAGCGGCTGGGCATGACACGGCGGACCGATCTCGATTTCACCCTGCCGCCGGACAGCCGGATGGGCGGGGAAACCATCATCTTTCACGCGATGACCCGCGAACAATGGGAGGAACGCCGCCGGTGAGCGACATGGGGGGTAGCGACTTGGGGGGTCGCAAAATGGGGGTATCGATCGCACCGGGGGGTGGCGCGGGGCGCAAGTGGATCTTCGTGGCCACGATCCTGCTGGGCAGCTTCCTGCTGTTCATGGTTCAGCCGATGATCGCGCGGCTGGCGCTGCCCAAGGTGGGCGGCGCGCCCAACGTCTGGAACAGCGCCATGCTCGTGTTCCAGACCCTGCTCCTGGGCGGCTATGGCTATGCCCATGTTCTGCAACGCTGGCCGGTCGGACGGCAGCGGATCGTCCATACCGTGCTGCTGGCGCTGGCCGCGTTGACCCTGCCGCTGGCACTGGCCCAGATCCCGCCCGCCGCGCCCGGCTGGGAAGTGCTCTGGGTGCCGCTGCTGTTCCTCCTTTCGGTCGGCCCTGTTTTCCTGCTGGTGAGCGCGCAGGCGCCCCTGATGCAGAGCTGGTATGTTGCCGGCGCAAGGGACGAGGATCCCTACTGGCTCTACGCCGCGTCCAACATCGGCAGTTTCGCGGGGCTGTTCGCCTATCCGCTGGTGATGGAACCGCTGCTCGGCCTGCGCGACCAGTCGCTGGTCTGGACGGCGGGATACGTCGCGCTGGTCCTGCTCGTCGCCTTGTGCGGGCTGCTGGCGGGTGGGCGCGGTGGCGACGCCGCCGCGCATCGGGCGGAGCCGACATCGCCGCCGGTGCCCGCGCGCCGGTTCTGGCTCTGGGTCGCGCTGGCGGCGGTTCCCTCGGGGCTGATGCTGTCGACGACCAATTTCCTGACCACCGACATCTTCGCCGTGCCGATGATCTGGGTCCTGCCCTTGGGTCTCTATCTCCTCAGCTTCGTCATCGCCTTTGCTGCGCAGCGTGGCCTTGCAAGGATCATGGTGATGGCCGCCCCGCTGGTGCTGATGCTGGGCGGGGCGTGGGCGGTCTGGAACACGACCGGGCTCGGCATCGCCTCCATCGTCGTGGCCTCGGCGTTGCTGTTCTTCGTTGCTACCGCGCTCCACACCCGGCTGCACGACGAAAGGCCGGCACCGGACCGGCTCACGGTGTTCTACCTCGCGATGTCGGTCGGCGGGGCGCTCGGCGGCAGTCTTGTCGCGCTGATCGCGCCGGTGGTGTTCAACTGGGTCTGGGAGCATCCGCTGCTCATTCTCGCCAGCGCGGCGCTCATCCCCCTTGGCTCGGACCGCGGCCTTTCGCGGGTGTCGCTGCTCGCGGTCATGCTGCTTATCATGGTCGCGGCCTACGGCTCTTCGCTGGCGATGTCGGCGGGCATGGCCTGGATCGCGATCCTGGTGATGGCCCCCGCCATCGCGGGCGGGCTGGTCATCAGCGGGCGGCGCGGCTGGTTCGTGGCGGCGCTGGCGGTCATCCTGTTCTTCGCGGGCGCCAGCCGCATTCTCGTACAGGCCTACACCGCCGACGTGTCGCGCAGCTACTTCGGCGTCTATCGCATCGCCGATACCGGTGATCGGGCCCGGATCCTGATGCACGGCACCACGCTGCACGGGGTGCAGAACCTGGCGCCGGGGCAGGAGCTGACACCGACCACGTACTACACCCGCACCAGCGGCGTCGGCCGCGTGCTGGCCCATGCCGAGACGCTCGTCGGGTCGAAGGCGCGGATCGGGGTCGTCGGGCTCGGCACCGGGACGCTGGCCTGTTATGCTCGGCCCGGCCAACAATGGACCTTCTTCGAGATCGACCGTGTCGTCGCCGAATTTTCCGAGAAAGGTCGTTTCACCTTCCTCGAAAGGTGCACGCCCGAAGCGGCGGTCGTGCTGGGCGACGCGCGGCAGAAGCTGGAAGAGATGCCCGGCAGGTCGTTCGACATCCTGGCGGTCGACGCTTTCTCGTCGGACAGCATCCCGCTGCACCTCCTGACCGAGGAGGCGCTGCGGCTCTATGCCGAGAAGGTCGGACCGCAGGGCATCGTCCTCGTCCACGTCTCAAACCGCTATTTCGATCTGCCCCCGGTGGTCGGCGACATGGCGCGCGCGGCGAGCCTGACCGGAAGGGTGCTCACCGACAGGCCCGGGAAGGTCCGTCACGCGACGCCCTCGTACTGGATCGCGCTCAGCCGCGATGCCGCGCAGATCGAGCGATTGCCAGCGGTGACCGGCACGAAGGACTGGGCGCCGCTGGAGGAAACCGGCAAGGCGCCGTGGACCGACGACAGGGCTTCGATCCTGTCGGCCCTGCGATGGCGCGCCTTGCTGCCGCACTGACCTGAGCCACGATCTGCCGCTGGTCACGCCCCTGGGGTCCGGCTGCTCCGCCGGGGCCGGTCGTCACGAGTTGCGATGACTACGTGGCGGTCAAATGCGCACGCCGCGGTTTACCAGTCGTGCGGGCCCGGTGATCGTGCTGCCTGGCCAACCGAGTGGGAGCAAGGCATGGACGATGTTTCGCGGCGCGATTTTCTAGGCACTGTCGCGCTGGGTGGCGTGCTCGCCGGGGCGACTTCGGCCGGCGCCAGACCCGCAAGGGCACGGCAGCCTGCATCGGATGCCGGCGGATCCGATCCGCGCCACAGCGGACTGGGCCAGATCAAGATGCAAGCCGCGCTCGACGGGCGCGCCGGTATCTGGGGCTATCGGGGCCTGATCTATGCGGTTCGACCCGATTGCGTGCCGCTTCCGATCCTCGGCCTTGACGGAGGCTCGGCATTCTGGGGGCACGACATGGGTGGCGGTGCCTGGGAAATGACCGGCGCGACGATGTCGTTCTTCACCGATCCCGATAGCGGCCGGCATCTCGATACCTTCACGAACCCCTTCACCGGCACGACCGACGCCGTGCGAGCCAACATTCTCGCCGGAGGTGCGCGAATGGTCTATCCAGCGGACGGGGCGGCGCCGCACTTCGTCGGCCAGTCTAGCGCGGGCGAATCGACGCCTGGCGGTTTCGCGGAGGCCGATGGGGCGCATCCCGTCGGGCGGGTCGCGTGGACTACATTTGCCGGCGGCGTCGCGATGACCACCGATCACGCGTTCGAAGTCCCGGTCCAGCCACAGCTCGAGGCGCGCACCATCCGTGCCGATGCCGGTGCGTTCTTCGATCCTTCGGTCCGGCGCCTGCCCGCGCAGATGACCACAACGACGATCACGCCCTGGTTGCGGTTCATGGGGATGGAAGGGCAGCGCGGCCATCTCGTCTGGCATTGCTGGGGCGAAAAGGTGTTCGACGTGGCCGACCTTGCCCACAGCTATCGCGCGGGCGCGGGCGACCGGATCGACCTGTTCGTGACGCCGCCTGCCCGACCATAGCGTCGGCAGGGCGGGTTTGACGCGGCGGGTCCGTCCCGGCAAAGCGAGGGCCGGAACCACCGCGCATCGGAAGCTGACACATGACCCGAACCGACATCACCATCGCCGCCATCCACGGCAAGACGCCGCGCATCCACGACAGCGCCTTTATCGCGCCGGGATGCCGCATCCTCGGCGATGTCGAGATCGGGCCCGATGTCAGCATCTGGTACAACTGCGTCATCCGCGGCGACGTCAACCGCATCGTCATCGGCGCGCGCACCAACGTCCAGGATGGCAGCGTGATCCACTGCGACAGTCCGAAGGAGAACAACGGCGCCGGCTGGCCCACCATCATCGGCGAGGACGTGCTGATCGGACACCTCGCCATGGTGCACGGCTGCGTCCTGCACGACCGCGCCTTTGTCGGGCTGGGGGCCATCGTGATGAGCAGCGCGACGATCGAGAGCGACGGGATGCTGGCGGCGGGCGCGATGCTGACCGGCAACAAGACCATCGGCGCGCGCCAGCTCTGGTCGGGCCGCCCCGCCAGGTTCCTGCGCGACCTGACCGATGCGCAATGTGCCGACATGCAGGACGGCGTCGCCAACTATGTCGAGAACGGCCAGGCCCACAAGGCCGCGCTTGGCGGCTGAAGCTTGGCCCGCCCGCGCATCGGCCTGCCCGCGCCCGACGCGGTTCGCGCGCTGATCGACGATTGCGGCCTGCTGGCGGTGCGGGTCACGCCCAATGCGTCCGCCGATGCCCTGTCGATCGAGGCCGGCCAGCTGCGCGCGCGGGTCAACGCCGTGCCGGAAGACGGGAAGGCGAACCGGGCGGTTATCGCGCTGGTCGCAAGAGCGCTCGGCATCCCGCCGGTGCGGATCGGGCTTGTGCGCGGGGCGACCGCGCGGGACAAGGTGCTGAAGATCGCGGACTAGGCCGCCCTGGCCATCCCTCGTGCCATGGAGGACAGGCGCTGCGCCAGCTGTGCTTTCAGCGCACCGCTGGCGGTCGGGGTATCGTCGATGGCCCGCTCCATCGCCTCGGCCCACTGCGCCGCGGTGTCGGCGTCGATCGCGAAGCCGGAGTGGACCGAGAACATGCAGCGGCCCGGATTGGCCTCGAACCAGTCCCGCGGGCCGCCTGCCCATCCGGAGAGGAACCCGGCCAGTGCTTCGCGCATCGGCGACAGGTCTGGCCCGTGCATGGCGCGCAGGCGGGCATAAGCGGGCTCGCTTTCCAACAGGTCGTAGAAACGGTCGACGATGGCGCGGAAGACCTGCGCGCCGCCTAGCGCCTCGTAAGGGGATCTTGCGGCATTCGCGGTCATCGTCGGTCCGGCCCTTCCTTGCGTCGGCGACCTTTCGCCGAGACCCGTCGATGCCTCCCGCCGGGCAAGAGCGCATTGATTTCTGTCAAGAAACCGCCGGTCGCCCCTTGCCAGTCCCGATCGCCGGTGCGCACCAAGGGCGCTTTCACAAGGGGTCGCAGCCTTTGTCCGTCATGATCGTTGCCGGGACTCGCCCGGAACTCGTCAAGCTTGCGCCGGTGGCGCTGGCGCTGCGTGCCGATGGCGCATTGCCGGTGACATTCTGCCATTCGGGACAGCATGCCGACCTGGGCCAGGACGTGCTCGCCGCGATGAGCATCGTCGTCGATGCGCGGATGACCCGCCCGGACGGATCCGATCTCGGCGATCTCCTCGGTGGGCTGATCGCGGCGCTGGGCGCGGAGATGGAGCGGGTGCGACCGCGCGCGGTGGTGGTGCAGGGCGACACCGCCACGACGCTGGCCGGAGCCCTCGCCGCGTTCCACCGCCGCATCCCGGTGGCACATGTCGAGGCGGGCCTGCGTTCGGGCGACATGGCGCATCCATGGCCCGAGGAAGGGTATCGCCGCTTGGTCAGTCCGCTCGCCCATTGGCATTTCGCGCCCACGTCTGCGGCAAAGGCGGCGCTGGAGCGTGAGGGTGTCGCGGGTTGGCGGATCGAGAGGGTCGGCAACACCGTCGTCGATGCCCTGCACCGGGCGATAGGCATGCTCGATGCCGGGGGCGGCAGCGGCGGCGAGGTTGCCGTCATGGCGGCCCGCGACGACAGGCCATTGGTCCTCGCCACCATCCACCGCCGCGAAACGGGGCCTGAGCGGCTGGCCGCGATTGGCGACGGGCTGGCCGCGCTGGTGCGAGAACATGGCTTGCGTCTCATCCTGCCGCTGCATCCGCGCGGCGAAAGCGCGGTCCTGCGCGACAGGCTCGGCGGAATTGCGGGTGTTACCCTGACCGGTCCGCTCGATTATCTCGATTTCGTCCGGCTGATGCGCGCGGCGCGGCTGATCGTGTCGGACAGCGGCGGCGTGGTGGAGGAGGCGACGGCCCTGGGCCGCCCGGTGCTGGTCCTGCGCGAGGCTACCGAACGGCCGGAGGCGCTGGCCGCAGGCACTGCGCGGATGGTGGGCCACGATCCGGCGGCGCTGCTGTCCGCCGCGCGCATGGCCCTGGCCGAGCCGATGCCCGTGCCCTCTTCCGTCTTCGGCGATGGCCGGGCGGCGGAGCGAATCGCCGCGCGGCTGACGCGCGACCTAAGCCGCTAGTCTTTCACCATCGAGCGCAACGTTGCGATCCGGTCCGCCTCGTGCGCGGGCTTGTCGCTGCGGATGCGATTGATGCGGGGAAAGCGCATCGCGAGGCCAGACTTGTGCCGCTTGCTCTCGTGCACCGAATCGAACGCGACCTCCAGCACCAGCGACTTGTCGGTTTCGCGCACCGGGCCGAAGCGGTTGACCGTGTTCTGCCGAACGTGCCGGTCGAGCCATTTGAGCTCGTCGTCGGTGAAGCCGAAATAGGCCTTGCCCACCGGCAGCAGTTCCGCCCCCTCGTCGGGGTCGCCGTCCCAGCAGCCGAAGGTGAAATCGGAATAGAAGCTCGATCGCTTGCCGCTGCCGCGCTGGGCGTACATCAGCACGCAGTCGATCAGCAGCGGATCGCGCTTCCACTTGTACCACAGCCCGGTGCGCCGCCCGGCGACATAGGGCGAATCGCGCCGCTTCAGCATGACGCCCTCGATCGCCTCGTCGCGCGCGCCCTCGCGGATCGCGGCAAGCGCGTCGAAACTGTCGGCCTCGATCAGGCGCGACAGGTCGAACCGTTCCGGGTCCAGCCGGTCCATCAGCGTTTCGAGGTGCGCGCGTCGCTGCGCCCAGCCGAATTCGCGCAAGTCCTCCCCGTCGCGCAGCAGGACATCGTAAAGGCGGACAAAGGCGGGATAGTCGCGCAGCATCGCCTTCGACACGGTCTTGCGACCGAGCCGCTGCTGCAGGGCGTTGAAGCTTGCCGCACCGCCCTCTTCGCCGCCCTGGTGGCTGCCGCGCACCAGAAGCTCGCCGTCGAGCACCGCCGGAAAGTCGAGCGCCGACGCCATTTCGGGGAACGTCGCCGAGATGTCGTCGCCGCTTCGCGAATAGACCCGCGTCTCGCCCCCGACGTGGACCAGCTGAACCCGGATGCCATCCCACTTCCATTCCGCCGCATAGTCGTCGAGCGACACGACGGTTTGCTCCAGCGGATGCGCGAGCATGAAGGGGCGGAACAGCGGCACGAGATCGGTGCGTGGCGGTTCCGCGCCATCGGCGGCCCAGGCGAAGAGCGTCGGATAGGGCGGATCCACGCCGTGCCAGTATTCCTCGACCTCGTCGACCGACACTTCGAAAGCCTGGGCGAAGGCAACGCGGGCCAGCCGCGCCGACACCCCGATCCGCATGGCGCCGGTCGCGAACTTGAGCAGGGCATAGCGCCCGTCGGCATCCAGCCGGTCGAGCAGCCTGGGCAGCTCGGTCATCACCGAAGTCCGGGTCATCCCGCGCAAGAGTGCGACGACTTCGGCCAGGCTCGGGTCGTCGCCCGCCAGCGCCTCCGGCGCGGGCCAGAGCAGGCTCGCGGTTTCCGCCGTGTCGCCGACATAGTCGCGGGACAGTGCGTAGAGGATCGGGTCGACCCGCTCGGTCAGAAGGTTCCGGATGGTGCTCGACTTGACGGCGGGAAAGTCGAGCGCGCCGGTCAGCGCCGCGAGCGCCCAGCCGCGATCGGGATCGGGCGTGGTGCGCAGGTAGTCGGCGATGAGATCGAGCTTCGCGTTGCGGCTGCGCGTATAGGTCAGCCGGTCGACCAAGGTCGCGAAAGCGCGCATCAGTCGTCGCCCCGCATCAGTCGTCCTCGTCCTCGTAGCCGACCATCGCCAGCGCCCGCGCCCGCCGCTGGTTCAGCTGGCACCAGCGCAGCAGAGCCTCCTCGCGCCCGTGGGTGATCCAGGTTTCTGCCGGGTTGACCTCCTGGATGGTGCGGGTGAGTTCGTCCCAGTCGCAATGGTCGGAAATGACCAGCGGCAGTTCGACGTTGCGCTGGCGGGCGCGCTGGCGCACGCGCATCCAGCCGCTGGCCATCGCGGTGACCGGATCGGGCAGGCGGCGGCTCCACCTGTCGTTGAGCGCGGATGGCGGGCACAGCACGATCTGGCCCTTCAGCTCGTCGCGGTTGATGCCGGTCGCGCTGCGCAGTTCGCCCAATGGCACGCCCAGTTCCTCGTAAAGGCCGCACATCCGTTCGAGCGCGCCGTGCAGGTAGATCGGCTGGTGATAGCCGGCGTTGCGCAGTTCGCAGATCACCCGCTGCGCCTTGCCCAGCGCGTAGGCGCCGACCGCGACGCAGCCGTCGGGCCGCTGCTCGCGCGCTTCGAGGAGCTTGTGCATCTCGGCCGCGATGGGCGGGTGACGAAACACCGGCAGGCCGAACGTCGCCTCGGTGATGAAGATGTCGCACGGCACCACTTCAAACGGGGCGCAAGTGGGATCGGGCCGCCGCTTGTAGTCGCCGGTCACCACCACCCGCTCGCCGGCATGTTCCAGAAGGATCTGCGCGCTGCCGAGGACATGTCCGGCCGGGAAATATGCCGCAGTGACGCCGCAGCCCAGGTCCACCGGTTCGCGCAGCGGCACGGCGATCTCGTCCTGCGCGCCGCCATAGCGCAGGTTCATGATGGCCAACGTTTCCCGAGTCGCGACGACCTTGCCATGACCCCCGCGCGCATGATCGGCGTGGCCGTGGGTGACGAGCGCGGTCTCTACCGGCTTCGAAGGGTCGATCCAGGCGTTGCAGGGAATCACGAAAATGCCGTGCGGATCGGGCCTTAGCCACGAAAAGTCGGAAAGAGGGCGGGTGCGCATCGCAAGGGGGAGAACCAGCCATGCCGCCGCTTCGTTCCGCACGTCCCGATCGGTCCGTCTCCCCTTGTCACGGGGCCTGCCCCGGCGCATAGTCGGGCCGATGCGCGAAATCGTGTTCGATACCGAAACCACTGGCCTAGACCCCCGCACAGGGGATCGCCTGGTGGAAATCGGATGTGTCGAGATGGTCAACCGGGTCGTCACGGGCCGGGTCTACCACGAATATTTCAACCCCGACCGCGACATGCCGGCAGAGGCGGAAGCCGTGCACGGGCTGTCGGCGACGTTCCTTTCGGACAAGCCGCGCTTCGCCGAAAAGGTTCAGGACTTTCTCGATTTCATCGGCGATGCGCCGCTGGTTGCCCACAACGCGGGTTTCGACTTCGGCTTCATCAATGCCGAACTGGGCCAGTGCGGTCGCGATGCGGTCTGCACCAGCCGCATGATCGACACGGTGCAGATCGCCAAGCGCAAGCATCCGGGCGCGAAGCTCTCGCTCGACGCGCTGTGCACCCGCTACGGCATCGACCGTAGCCACCGCACCAAGCACGGCGCGCTGCTCGACGCGGAACTGCTCGCCCAGCTCTATGTCGAACTGACCGGCGGGCGGCAGATCGGTCTCGAACTCGTGGCCGATGCGGTGGTGGCGGGGCCGACGCAGATCTTCAGCGGAACGGTGGTGGTCCGGCGCGAATTCCGACCGGCTCGTCCCCATGCGGCGAGCGTGGAGGAGATCGAACGCCACCGGGCCTTTATCGCGACGCTGAAAGGCCCCATCTGGAACGAAGGAGCGGTCGCGGGCTGATACCGAAATCGGCACCACGCTCCGCCCTGCGATCCAGGGGAAGAAGACAGAAAAAAGGAGTAGTCGATGGACATTCGCGTTTCCGGACATCAGGTCGACACGGGCGCCGCGCTGCAGGCGCATGCCGCGGACAGGTTGAACGCAATCGTCGACAAGTACTTTAACCGTGCGCTGTCGTCGCAGGTGACCTTGGGCAAGGGTCCGCACGACAGCTTCACCGTCGATATCGTCACGCACGTGATGCAAGGCCTGATCGTCAAGGGCCATGCGGAGGCGCAGGACGCGCACCAGGCGGTCGACAAGGCGGCGGAGAAGATCGACAAGCAGCTGCGCCGCTACAAGCGCCGGTTGAAGGATCGGCATGAACAGTCCGACTACGCGGTGAAGCAGGAGGAGGCGGCCTACATCGTCTTTCAGGGTGCGACCGAGGACGAGGAGGCAGAAAGCGTCGAGGCCGATGCTCCCCCGATCATCGCCGAGACGCGAACCGACATCCCCGAGGCTTCGGTTTCGGACGCGGTGATGATGCTCGACTTGCGCGACACGCCGGCGCTGTTCTTCAAAAATGCTGGCACCGGGCGGCATAATATGGTCTACCGCCGCAATGACGGCACGATCGGCTGGGTCGAACCGTCCATCAAGTAGTCCGCGGGCGTTTCGGCGCAGGGATGCGGGCCGCAGGCGCGGCCGGCAGCGGACTTGAGCATCGACGTTTGCGAATCAGGGAGAAGAGTTCGCAAGGGCGTGCGGGGCTGCGGCGCGGGGTGTAACCGACGCCGCGACCGGCGCGTTGTCGAGTCCGTCCGGACCCGCGCTTCGACGTGGGCCGGAAAGTGAAGGCAGAGAAGCAAAAACGAACCATGAGTGCGCTGTATCTTCTCGACCCCGCCGCGGTGGGGACCAGCAATGCCTTGTCCAGAAGCGAGGTGATCGAGGCGCTCGCCCGGCAGTTCGCCAAGGTCTACGCGCTCGATCCCGTCGTCGTGCTCGAGGCGCTGGAGGAGCGGGAGAGGCTGGGCAGCACCGGCTTCGGTCGCGGCGTCGCAATCCCCCATGCCCGCATTCCTGGGATCCGTCGTCCGATCTGTGCCGTGCTGCGCCTGTCGGCGCCGGTCAGTTTCGATGCCGCCGATGGTCTGCCGGTCGATCTGGCTTTCGGCCTGCTGTCGCCCGAACAGTCGGGCGCGGCGCATCTCCACGCGCTAGCCGCGATTTCCCGCATGTTGCGGGACGATCGCCTGCGCGACCGGTTGAGCGAGGCGCAGAACGATGAGACCGTGTATGCCCTGCTGACCAGCGATTCGGGACGCGACGCGGCCTGATCGGGGCGGACGGCGCAGGCAACGGCGGGGAGCGGGGTATGAGCGAAGAGGCCGCCGGGGGCGCGAGCGGGGCAGAGCTTCACTGGCGCGCTCTTGAATCCCTTTACGCCTCCGCTCCCATCAACAGCCTCTTCAAGTCGCGGCTCGACATTCCCGGCGAAGGGCTGGCCCGCATCCAGTTCGAAGTCGACGAAAGCGCCTTTCACGCCGCGGGCGCCGCGCACGGCACGATCTACTTCAAGATGCTCGACGATGCGTCGTTCTACGCGGCCAACACGATGGTGTCGGACCGCTTCCTGCTCACCACCTCCTTCAACCTCCACTTTTCCCGGCCGATCAAGGGCGGTCGGATCGTGGCGGAGGGGCGATGGATCAGCGGTCGACGCCGCGTGCTGATGGCGGAGGCACGCTTGGTCGACGAGGATGGAGAGGAAGTGGGCCGCGGAACCGGCACGTTCATGCGCTCTCAGATCGCGCTGTCCGGGCTGCCCGGTTACCGCGTGTCCTGACATGGAAGAGGCGGCAGACGATCGCCTGCCCGCACACCTGGAGGTTTCGGCCCTGATTCGGGCGGTCGAGGCTGCGGGAGGGTTTGCAACCGTGGTTAAGCGCGGCGAAAGGACTGCCGGCACGATCCTTGTGTGCACTTGCGAAAAGGGCCGCGATTCAGTGCTTTATGAGCGAATGCCGAGCGTGGAAAAGGGGCGCGAGTGGGTCGCGACACGCCGGCAGGATCCCGAAAAGCCGTTAGAATTCAATGATTACCTTGCGAAGCGAGGTGAGCGGGACCGCGATTGCTGGATCGTGGAACTGGATATCGCAAATGCACAACGGTTCATCGCTTGAATCGCAACCCTTGTGGGTTACTGCTGTTGACACATTGACGCCACAATTGCACAGGCGCCCCATACCGGGCGTTGGCGGTCGACGCGTGCGATAAGGCACGCAAGACAGGCGCGCAGACGGGGAACGACCGGCAGCGTCGTTTCGGGAAACACAAAAGGACGGCCTGATGCGGCGGTTCGTTTCCTACAGACGCTGTGACTGGTGTTCACCGCACTCGAACGATCAGTAATGAGCCGCAAGGTAAAGAGCGCCAGCGCGATTTCGCTGGTTGCGACCCTCGGGGTCATCCTGCTGGGAACGGACGGTTCCAGCGCCCTGGCGAAAGCCTCTGTCTATCCGTCCATCGTGGAAGCGCCCGCTGGGGCCACCGCGACCGCCTCTGCCACCACTGCGGACTCGGATTCCGCGTCGGCCGAAGGCGAGAACCCTTCCAAATTCGTCTCCATTCCGGTCGTCCAGCCGGTGACCGCGCCGTCCGCCGCAGAGCCGATCGCGCAGCAGTCGCCTCGCGACGCCAATTCGCTGGCCGAGCTGGTCGCCGAAAGCGACGTTCCCGGCAAGCTCGACAAGCAGCTCGATTGCCTTGCCGGCGCGATCTACTTCGAAGCCAAGGGCGAGCCGCTTGCGGGACAGCTGGCCGTGGGCCGCGTCGTCGTCGCCCGCGCCGAATCCGGGCGGTTCCCGTCGAGCTATTGCGGCGTCGTGTATCAACCGTCGCAGTTCTCGTTCGTGCGAGGCGGGCGGATGCCTTCGATCAACAAGGCGAGCAACGCTTGGCAGAAGGCCAAGAAGCTGGCCGTGATCGCGCATGAAAACGCCTGGACCAGCAAGGCCGAGGGCGCCCTTTTCTTTCACGCGCGCTACGTTTCGCCGCGCTGGAAAAATCGCCTGACCCGCCTGGCACAGATCGACAATCACGTCTTTTATCGTTAAGGGCACGGATGGAACGCTAACGTGCAAATCCCCCAAGTGCGCGCGTAAGCGGAAAGGCCGCCGGATTCCCCCAATCCGGCGGCCTTTCGTATTTCCGGAACCCTTCTAATCCTTCAAACGCTCAATCCCGCGTTTCGATCCAGATCGGAACGTGATCGCTCGCTTTTTCGCGCCCGCGATATTCCTTGTCGATTCCGCAGGATAGGAGCCGGTCGGCCAGCGCGGGCGAGAGCAGCGCGTGGTCGATGCGAAAACCGTGGTCGCGCTGCCATGCGCCGGCCTGGTAGTCCCAGAAGGTCCACATCCCGCCGCGCGGATGATGCAGTTCAATGGCGTCGGTCCAACCGTCGTGGAGAAGGCGGAAGAACGAATCGCGCGATTCGGTCTGCATCAGCGCGTCGGATGCCATCGCGGCAGGCGACCAGACATCGCGGTCGCGCGGGATCACGTTATAGTCGCCGATGACCACCGCCGGGATTTCCGCCGCCAGCAATTCGGCCATGCGGACCCGCAGCCGTTCCATCCAGGCCAGCTTGTAATCGAACTTCGGCCCCGGCACCGGATTGCCGTTGGGCAGATAGATGCACACCACCCGCACGCCGTTCACTTCGGCCTCGATGTAGCGGGAGTGCGTGTCGTCGTCGTCGCCGGGCAGGCCGCGCAGCACCTCGTGCGGGGGTTCCTCGCCGCGCTGCAGGATGGCGACGCCGTTGAAGCCCTTCTGCCCGTGCCAGATCGCGCGGTAGCCCGCCTCGTGAAAGGCATCGCCCGGAAAGGTCTCGTCGCTCGACTTGATCTCTTGCAGGCAGGCGACGTCGGGCCTCGTTTCGTCGAGCCATTCGAGCAGGCGGGGCAGGCGCGCCTTGACGCCGTTGATGTTGAAGCTGGCGATCCGCATCAGATCGAGAAGCTGGACCCGCAACCGCAGCCGGCCGCCGCGTTGGGATTTTCGACCCGGAACGCCGCGCCGCCCAGCGATTCGACGTAGTCGACGGTGCACCCGCGCACCAGGTCGAGACTGACCGCATCGACGATCAGCCTGACCCCGTCCCGCTCGACCACGGTGTCGTCGTCCTCCACCGCAGAGGCGAGATCGAACTTGTACTGGAAGCCCGAGCACCCGCCCCCTTCGACGGCGAGGCGCAGCGCCGGGTCGCGGCCCTGGCGGCTGGCGATGGCGGCGACGCGCGCGGCGGCGGACGGGCTGAGGGTGACGGGCTGTTCCATGCCGCAAAGGTAGGATGCGCCGCCGCCCGGGGCAAGCGGCGCGACCGGCACAATTGGCCGGTCAGGCGCTGTGGATGTAGTCGCGCAGCGCCTTCGCCTCGCTCTCGATCTCATCGATGCGCGCCTTGACCAGATCGCCGATCGACAGGAACGAGACCATGTTGCCGTTCTCCACGACCGGCAGGTGGCGAATGCGGCGGCGGGTCATCAGCGCCAGCGCCTGGTTCTCGCTGGTGTCGCGGGTGACGGTGACGGCGGGCGAGGTCATCACCTTGTCCATAGTCAGGTCCAGCGCCTCGCCGCCGTGGACGTTGAGGCAGCGGATGACGTCCCGTTCGGAAAAGATGCCGACGACCTTGCCGCTCGCATCGACCACCGGCATCGCGCCGATCCGTTTCTCGGTCAGCAGGGCCACCGCGTCCTTTACCGAGGTCTGCTCGGTGCAGGTGGTGATCTCGTGGTTGCGACCCGCGACGATCCTGGCGATGCTCATGGCCCCTCCTTTCCAAGGTTTGCGCTGCCCGTCGCGCCGCGCTGGCCCGGCCCGGTTGCCCCGGCCGACGGCGCGGCGCCGTGGCTCGGCAAGCATGATGACAGAAGCCGCGCCGTCTTGCCAGCGGGCCTTGCCGGGTCCATGGATGCCCGCCTCGAAGGATGCCGCCATGACCCGCCCCTCCCCTCTCGACGATCCGAAGAACGCCGCGCATGCCTGGGCGCGCTATCGGCGACTGATGAAGTGGATGTTCGCGCTGACCAGCACGACCGTCGCGATCTCGCTGGCCTTCCTCTACTGGCGCAACGGGCTCGTTTCGATCCACCTCTACATCGCGACCGCGCTGGGCGTGACGGCGGCGATGATGCTGATGGCGGCGCTGATGGGGCTGGTCTTCCTGTCGAGCGGGACCGGCCACGACGAGGCGGTCGACGACCGCGTCGGTGACGAGGCCAAGGACGCCTGGGACAACATCGAGTAGCGGGCGAAGGGACGCCGGGGGGACGGCAAAGAGGGTGACAAAGGCGACACCCTGTCACCCTGCCCCACCCGCGCCGGGGCGCGCAATCCCCGGCTTTCGGCCTGCCGGGTGACAGGTGACACCTGTCAGGCGACGGGGGCGTGCGGATCGACGATTCGAAAGAGCGCGAAGAACGATGCCGCCGCGCGGCCGTGTAGGAAAATCAAATCGCACCGGTTCGATACCCGCCCGTCCCGCGCGGATCAGGCGAGCCCCGGCAGCGAGCCGCCGGTTCGCGATTTGCCTTTGGCCTCATCCTGGGCGATAGGCCGCAGCATCGACGGACTCGCGTCTTCGCGAGTGGCTCGGCCCGGCGCCTATCCCCGGGACAACGCGGCCGCACGGGCCGCTGATCTCATCTGGACGACCTCATGACATTTCCCGCCTCGCTCCGCCGTGACTGGCTGGCCAACACGCGTGGCGACATCCTTGCCGGGATCGTGGTCGCGCTCGCGCTCATTCCCGAGGCCATCGGCTTCTCGATCATCGCCGGGGTCGATCCGCGTGTCGGTCTCTATGCGTCGGTCGCCATCGCCATCGTCATATCGTTCACCGGCGGGCGTCCGGGCATGATCTCGGCGGCGACCGCCGCGGTCGTGGTGCTGGTGATCCCGCTGGTCCGCGAACACGGGGTCGAATACCTCTTCGCCGCCACCATCCTCATGGGCCTGATCCAGATCGTGGCCGGCCTGATCCGGCTCGACCTCCTGATGCAGTTCGTGTCGCGATCGGTCATCACCGGGTTCGTCAACGCGCTGGCGATCCTGATCTTCATGGCGCAGTTGCCGCAACTGACCGGCGAGACATGGCAGGCCTACGCCATGATCGCGGGCGAGCTCGCGATCATCTACCTGCTGCCCCGGCTGACCACGGCGGTCCCCGCCCCGCTGGTCGCGATCGTGGTGCTGACCGCGCTGGCGATCTGGACCGGTGCGCCGGTCAACACCGTGGCCGACATGGGCGACCTGCCCCAAGGCTTGCCCAGCCTCGTCTGGCCCGACGTGCCGCTGACCTGGGACACGCTGGCGATCATCGCGCCCTATTCGGCGGCGATGGCGGCGGTGGGCCTGCTGGAATCGCTGCTCACCGCGCAAATCGTCGACGACATGACCGAGACCGACAGCGACAAGCGGCGCGAATGCGCGGGCCAGGGCAGCGCCAACATCGCCGCCGCGCTGGTCGGCGGCATGGGCGGCTGCGCGATGATCGGCCAGTCGGTGATCAACGTGACGTCGGGCGGATCGCGGGCGATTGTCCACCTTCACCGCGGGCGCGTTCCTCATGTTCCTGCTGGCCGTGCTCGGCCCCTTCGTCGGCCAAGTGCCGATGCCCGCGCTCGTCGCCATCATGATCATGGTGTCGATCGGCACGTTCAGCTGGAATTCGATCCCGAACCTGCGTCGTCATCCCTGGCCGTCGTCGGTGGTTATGCTGTCGACCGTCGCCGTCGTGGTCGGCACGCACGACCTGTCGCTGGGCGTGCTGGCCGGCGTGCTGCTTTCGGGGATCTTCTTCGCGGGCAAGGTGCAGCGCATGTTCGGGGTGGAGCGGACCCTGTCCGAAGACGGCGAAACCGCGTGCTACCGGGTGACCGGGCAGATCTTCTTCGCCTCCGTCGATCGTTTCGTGCGGGCGATGGACATGGCCGAGACGGCGCCGAACGTGCGGATCGACATGACCGCGGCGCATTTCTGGGACATCTCGGCGGTCGCCGCGCTGGACAAGATCGTCGCCCGCCTACGCCGCGACGGTCGCACGGTGGAGATCGTCGGTTACAACCGGGCGAGCGCTGATATCGTCGACCGCTTCGCCCTGCACGACAAGACCGGGTTCGAGCTGGGGGCCGTTCCACACTGATCGTGCGGGGCGGCGAGAGTCAGGCTTCGCTCGCCGCCGCGTCCGGCACCGTCAGGCGGTATGCCTCGACCGGCTCGCCGCCGATCAGGTGCTGCTGGATGATCTCCTCCAGCACCCTGGGCGTGCAGGAATGGTACCAGACCCCGTCGGGATAGACGACCGCGAGCGGCCCCGCGACGCACAGGCGCAGGCAGTTGGCCTTGGTCCGCATCACCCCGCCCTTCCGGTCCAGCCCGAGTTCGGCGAGGCGCTTCTTGAGGTAGTCCCAGCTTTCGAGACCGACCTTCTTCGGGCAGCACTTGGCCTTGGTCTGATCGGCGCAGAGGAAGATGTGGCGCGAGAACGGCTCGCCCCCGCCCATGACTGCCAGTTCGGCGCGCGCGCGGGCGATCGCCTCGGGGCCGGCCTTCTTCGCCACCGTGCCGGCCTCAGCGGCGGCCGGTGATGCGGGCGATCTCGTCCTGCACCATGCGCTCGATGATGCCTTGCAGGTGGGTGTCGAGCCAGTCCTTCAGCATCGGGCGCAGCATGTCGCGGACCACGTCCTCGAGCGGGTGCGGCGGGCTTTCGGCGCGGGTCGCGGCGGCGGTCACGCTGCTCAGCGCGCCGAGCTGCTCGCGCACCGCGGCGGCGGCCGCCCCGGCGAGGAGGCCCTCGTGGGCCGGGGCTGCGGCCAGAGTCGGCTCCGGCGCGGGTTGGGGCGCAGGTTCGGGTGCAGCCGGGGCGGCGAGAGTGGCGGGCGGTTCCGGCTGGAAGTTGGCTTCGGGGTGGGCCAGAGCCTCCTCCGCATCCTTGCCCTCGGCTTCGTCCGCATCGCTTTCGGCGGGCGGCTCGAACCCGGCGGGCAGCGGGGCGAAATCGATGGCGGGCCCTTCGTCCGCCTCCACCTCGGCCCCGAGATCGTAGATCTCGACCGCGGCATCTTCCACCCCGGCATCCTCCGGCCCGACATCCTCTGGCTCCGCATTGACGGGCGGCGTGGCTGGGGAAACCGAGGTCAGCGGCTGGACGAAGGTGGGCCGACCGAAGGCATCGCGCGGGGTGAAGGCGCGAAGCGAACCGATGCCCGAATTCGGCAGGGGATCGGGGGCAGTCTGGACCGGGGCGTCGGCAGCCGTCTCGCCATCCTCAGCCCGACCGCGATAGCTGTCGTCCTCGCGCGAGATCACCTTCTTGATCGAGCGGAGAATATCCTCGACCGAGGGCTCGCCATCCTTCTGCACGTCCAACCGTTCCTTTCAGGTCCGCGATCCCGGCGGGGATCAGCGAGCCCGAATGTCGGCGTCTTGCGCGGGAGTGTCAACGGTGCGGGTCGACTGCGCGACGGGGTCCGGCTCCTTGCGCCAGTCCCAGATCGCGCTCTTCACGCTGTCGTAGTGCGCGACCGGATCGTAGAGCGGGCCGACATCGAAATTGAGGTCCTCCGCCTCCGCCTTGCCCATCGCGGCGAGCAGGGAGAAGCCCGCGACATAGGCGTTGCGCTGCGCGGTGACGAGCTGGACCTGCGTGGTCAGCAGTTCGCGCTCGGCGTCGAGGATGTCGAGGATGGTGCGGTTGCCGACGGTGTTTTCCGCCCGCACGCCCTCGAGGCTCAGCGCGGCGGCGGACACGGCGGTGGTCGTCGCCTCGATCGTCTCGTTCGCGGCGACCCAGGCCGAATAGGCGGCGCGGGTCTGCGCGACGACGTCGCGTTCGACCGCGATCTCGGTTTCCAGCGTGGCCTGCGAGCGGGCCTGCGCCTGGCGTTCGAGCGCGGCGGGCCGCCCGCCCTGGAAGATCGGCACCGACAGCCGGGCCCCGGCCTGCGCGGTTGTCGCCGATTGCGAAACGCTGACGCCGGGCACGTCGGTGCGCAGCGAGCCGAGGTAGTCGGAATAGCCGCCGCCGGTGAACAGCTCGACACGCGGCAGGCGGGTCGATCCGGCCACTTCGATGTCGTAGCGCGAAGCCGCGCTGCGTTCGCGCGCGGCGATGAGGTCGGGGTTGTTGGCCAGCGCCACCTCGACCGCCTGTTCGGGGCTCGACGGCAGGCCGGGCAGCGGCGGCGGGGGCTGCAGGTCGACCGGCGGCTTGCCGACCAGCTGGATGTAGCGTTCGCGGCTGGAGATGAGGTTCGACTGCGCGGTCAGCAGGTCGCTGCGCGCGATGGCGAGGCGCGAATCGGATTGCGCCACGTCGGTGCGGGTGATGTCACCGATTTCGAACCGGTCGCGGGTCGCCTGCAGGTTGACGCCGAGGGTGTCGACGTTCTGCCGGTTGAGCTGCACCACCGCGCTGTCGCGGATGACATCCATGTAGGCGGCGACGGTTTGCGCGAAGACGCCCGATTCGGTCGCCTTCAGGTCGGCGCGGCCGGCCTGCACCCGCTGCTTGGCAGCGCGGACCGAATTCTTGACCGCCCCGCCCGAATAGACCGGCACCGCGAGATCGAGGCTGGTGCTGAGCTGGCGGTCGGGCGCGTTGAACGACGAACTGCTCTGCTTCAGGTATTCGGTGTACTGCGCGCTGCCGCCGATGCTCGGCAAGCCGTCGGCGCGTTCGATCGGCACGTTCTCGTCGATGCCGCGCAAATCGGCGCGCGCGGCCTGGATCGTCGGGTTGGTCTGGTAAGTGAGCGCCAGCGCTTGCTGAAGCGTGTCGGCCATCGCCTGCGCGGGCAGCAGCATGGCCGCCCCGGCAAGCAGCCCGGCCCGGATGCGGCCCTGCGACAAGTGCATCAGAACGACCACCCCTTCGGCGCGGCGAAGGCGGCGAGCACCGGCATCGCGATGTCGGCGACCGGAATCAGAGCGATCGCCCCGCCCGAGCGGCGGCCCACCGCGATGCGGGTGACGCCGCTGTCGAGCGTGCCGGTGACGATGCGGCCGTTTTCGGCGAGCTGCGCGGCAAAGCCCGCGGGCAACTGCTCGACCGCGCCGTCGATGACGATGAGGTCGTAGGGCGCGCCGCCCGGCCACCCTTCGGCCAGCGGGCTTGTGTGCCAGCTTCCCGCCTTCGTGCCGGGCAGGCCGGACAGGCGGATATCGTCCTCCACCACGTCGAGCGAGGCGACGAGCGGGGCGAGCACGGCGGCGAGATAGCCGGTGCCGCCGGCGATCAGCAGCGTCTTGTCGGTGTCCTTCGGCAGAGCCTCGGTGACCAGTCGCGCCTGGCCGAGCGGGGCGGTCAGCATGCGTCCCTCGCCCAGCGGCAGGGCACGGTCGACATAGGCGATCGAGCGCTGGTCGGCTCTGACGTAATCCTCGCGCGCGGTGGCGGCAAAGGCCGCGAGAACGCGCGGATCGTTGATGCCGCTGACGCGCAGCTGACTGTCGACCATGGCGCGCCGGGCGCGCGCGGATTCGCCAGGGATTTCGCCGGCGGATCGGGAAGCGAAGTCGTTGGAGTTCGAAACGGCGGCACTGGCCATCGCGGATGCACTCTTTCGTCTGTGACGGGCCTTGCGCGCAGGAGCGCTGTCCCGTCTGGCCTGGGTTCGTGCCCGTGGGGCACCGCGGCAAAGAAACCGCTTGCCAGCGCGCCCTACGCCATTCCCGCCCCAGCGCCAAGAGGCCAACGCGCCTCGACCGGAGCGCGACCGCGTTCGATCAACGCCAGCCCCCCGGTGCGTGCCGTTGCGGCGCCTGCGCCATCTTGGCATCACCGGAAGGCGGGGCTAAGGCCCGCTCGATCCGGGCGACCGGCGGCAGACGAAGGGGATTTCGGCGATGTCCGACATGGTGATGATCGAGGAACAGGATCTGATCGACAGCGTGGCCGACGCGCTGCAGTTCATCAGCTTCTACCACCCGATGGACTACATCAAGGCGCTGGGCGAAGCCTATGAGGCCGAGCAGAACCCCGCGGCCAAGGACGCGATCGCGCAGATCCTGACCAACAGCCGGATGTGCGCCGAAGGGCACCGCCCGATCTGCCAGGACACCGGCATCGTCAACGTCTTCGTGAAATGGGGGCAGGACTGCCGCCTCAACTCGAAGCTGAGCCTGCAGGAGGTCGTCGATGAGGGCGTCCGCCGCGGCTACAACAATCCCGACAACAAGCTGCGCGCCTCGATCCTCGCCGATCCGGCCTTCACCCGCCGCAACACGCGCGACAACACCCCTTGCGTGCTGTCGGTGGAGATGGTGCCCGGGGACAAGGTGCACATCGACGTCGCGGCCAAGGGCGGCGGCAGCGAGAACAAGTCGAAGTTCAAGATGATGAACCCCAGCGACAACATCGTCGACTGGGTCATCGAGATGCTGCCCCAGATGGGCGCCGGCTGGTGCCCGCCGGGCATGCTGGGCATCGGCATCGGCGGCACGGCCGAACACTGCATGAAGCTCGCCAAGATGAGCCTGATGGACCCGATCGACATGGGCCAGCTGAAGGCGCGCGGGGCCCGGACCGACATCGAGCGGATGCGCATCGAGATCTACGACAAGGTCAATGCGCTGGGCATCGGCGCGCAGGGCCTGGGCGGGCTGTCGACCGTGCTCGACGTCAAGATCATGGACTGGCCGTGCCACGCCGCGGGCAAGCCGGTCGCGATGATCCCGAACTGCGCCGCCACCCGCCACGCGCATTTCACGCTGGACGGCAGCGGGCCGAGCTTCATCCCGGTGCCGAACCTCGACGAATGGCCCAACGTCGGCTGGAAGCCTGATGCGGCGGCCAAGAAGGTCAACCTCGACACCCTGACCCCCGAAGAGGTGCAGGGCTGGAAGCACGGCGACCGGCTGCTGCTGTCGGGGCACATGCTGACCGGGCGCGACGCGGCGCACAAGCGCATTGCCGACATGCTATCGAAAGGCGAGGAGCTGCCCGTCGATTTCCGCGGCCGCGCGATCTATTACGTCGGCCCGGTCGACCCGATCGTCGGCGAAGTCGTCGGTCCCGCCGGACCCACGACCGCGACCCGCATGGACAAGTTCACCGACACCATGCTCGAGCTTGGCCTTCTCGCCATGATCGGCAAGGCCGAACGCGGCCAGGGCGCGACCGAGGTGATCGCGAAGCACAAGGTCGCCTATTTGATGGCGGTGGGCGGCGCGGCCTACCTTGTCGCCCGCGCGATCAAGGAAGCGAAAGTCGTCGGGTTCGAGGATCTCGGCATGGAGGCGATCTACGAATTCAAGGTCGAGGACATGCCGGTGACCGTCGCCGTAGATGCCGAGGGCAACAACGTCCACCAGCTCGCCCCGCTGGTCTGGAAGGACAAGATCGCGCGCGAGCACCTGCTGCCCGGCACCTGAGCGGACCGCCGACCGGGGCGGGCTGATCGACCAAGCGCGGATTCGCCTCGACCGGGGGCGGACCGCGCCGCCCTCCCCCTCTGGCCAAGGCATCGGGCCCGTCCTATCAACGCCCGGTGAAGAACCCGTTGGCAAACCGAGACGGCCCGGCCGATCCCGCAGAGGAGCGCGGCGTCGGCTTCGTCGCCGTGCTCGTTTCGATGACGGTCCTGTGGATCGCCTATTTCCTTCTGGCGACGGCACGCGGGCTGGTCCTCGAATTCGATTTCCAGGCCGACCTGCTGACCCGCCGCTTCGTCGTGACGCTGGCGGGCATCGGGGTGACCGTCCTGCTCTGGCTGCTGCTGCGCGGGTTCGACCATAGCCGCATCGGCCTGCGCGTGCTGATCGCGGTGGTGGCGGCGGTGCCGGCCTCGCTGCTGCTCGCCTTCATCAACCAGAAGGCCTTTGCCGATGTCGAGGCGAAGATCGTGCGCAGCGTCGGCCAGGACCAGGGCGTCCGCATCCGCCGCGACGAGGCTGGCAACCTGCTGGTCGACGTGCCGGGCGTGCCGGGCGACGACGCGGTCGTGCCCCCGCCCCCCGTGCCCCCGCCGCCTGTGCCACCCGCCCCGACGCCGCGCCCCGACGATCCGGGCAACCGGGCCGAGGATGCCGCCGCGCCCGAAACGCCCGCGATGCCCGCCCCGCCCGCGACAATCGTGACCGAGGAGATCCGCGGCCCCGACGGCAGCGGCACGGTGCGCAATGTCGACGAGACCGCGGGGATGAGCGCCGAGGACGAGGCGCGGATGCTGAAGGTCGAGGAGCCGCTGCGCCGCAAGATCATGTGGCAGCAACTGACCGACATCGCGCTTGGCCGCTATTTCCTGCTGCTGTCGTGGTGCGCGCTCTATATCGCGATGGGGCAGGCGGTGCAGGCTCGCGTCGCCGAACGGCGGGAGGGCGAATATCGCCGCGCGGCCAAGGCGGCGGAGCTGAAGTCGCTGCGCTACCAGGTCAATCCGCACTTTCTGTTCAACACTCTCAATTCGCTTTCGGCGCTGGTCATGACCGACCGCAAGGAGCAGGCCGAAACCATGATCCAGACGATCAGCACCTTCTATCGCCGCTCGCTTTCGGGCGACCCGACCCACGACGTGCCCTTGTCGGAGGAGATCGAGTTGCAGCGGCTCTACCTGCAGATCGAGGCGGTGCGCTTTCCCGATCGCCTGCGTATCGAGGTCGAGGTGCCCGAACACCTTGCCAACGCGCGCGTGCCGGGCATGCTGCTGCAGCCGCTGGTGGAGAATTCGGTCCGCTACGCGGTCGCGCCGGTCGGGCGTCCGGTGACGATCCGGCTGGTCGCGCTGGAGGAATACGGGCGGCTGGTGATCCGGGTGGAGGATGACGGGCCGGGCGGCTCGCTGGCGGATGACAGCCAGCACGGCTTCGGCATTGGGCTCGACAACGTGCGCAACCGGCTGAAGGCACGCTTCGGCGACGATGCCAGCGTGGCGAGCGGCCCCCGTTCCGGCCACAGCACAGGTCCGGGCGGGGAGCATGGGTGGCGGACGGTGATCCGCATGCCGCTGTCGTTTACCGGCGACGGCGAATAAGCGACGGCATCGGGGGACGCGGGACATGGAAAACGGAATGGAGCAGCGGGCGCTGGCGACGCTGATCGTCGACGACGAGCCGCTGGCCGTCGAACGGATGCAGGTGATCTGCGCGCGGATGGAGCGGCTGCGCATCGTCGGCACCGCCGCCGACGGCGCCGCGGCGCTGCGCATGATCGAGGCGCTGACCCCCGATCTCGTCCTGCTCGACATGACGATGCCCCAGGTCGACGGGCTGTCGGTCGCCCGCCGCATCGCCGAGACCGTGCCCGACCCGGCGCAGCGCCCGGCGGTCGTCTTCGTCACCGCGCACGACAGCTTCGCGGTGGAGGCGTTCGACCTCGACGCGGTCGACTACGTGCTGAAGCCGGTCGCGCCCGACCGGCTGGCCCGCGCCATCGACCGCGCCTTTGCCCGCCGGTCCAGCGGGCAGGGCGCGTCGCGGGCGACCGCGTGGATCGAGGAGTTCTGGGTGCCGCACCGCTCCGAACTGCTGCGCATCGCCGCCGCCGACGTGCACCGCATCGATGCCGAGCGCGACTACGTGCGGCTTTATGTCGGCGATGCCAGCCACCTCTTGCTGGAAACGATCGGCGCGCTGGAAGAACGGCTCGACCCGGAACGCTTCATCAGGGTTCACCGGTCGACCATCCTGCGCCGCGATTTCATCACCGGGCTGCGCCACGAAGGGCTGGGCGTCTGGTCGGCGGAGATCGCCCAGGGCGAACCGGTGCGGATCGGGCGCACCCATCTCAAGGCGGTGAAAGCGATGGCGGGGCGCTAGGGCCGGAACCCGGCGCGCTCAGGCCAAAAAGAAGGCGGCAACCATCGCTGGCGCCGCCTTCTCTCGGGAAAATGGGCCCCGACCGGGGGACTGGTCCGGACGGGGCCCAGGTATTGGACGGCTGGTGTCAGCCGCCAAAGCGGGCGCTGGCGATCTTCTGCGCGACCTGCGGACGGGCTTCCTTGCTGCTTTCACGCACGCAGGAGAACTGGACGTCGGCGGGCGTGACCTGGCCCTTGGCGTCGTAGAGACAGGCCTTGAAGGTCGCGGCGCGGATGCGCTTCTGCAATTCGGCGGCGCCGGCGTCGCTCGTCAGGTCGAGGTCGGCGGCCGAAACGCGGACGGTTACGGTGTCCTGCGCGGTGTTCGCCAGAGCGGCGGTGGGCGCGGCGAGGACGGCGAGCCCGGCCAGAGCCGGGATGAAGATGGTCTTGATCATGATATCCCCCAGAGTTCGAGTCGGTTGCTGTTCGATGAGCCTGTTGTTGCTCATCCCGCCGGTCCCGTCCCTTCAGACTCTTCGAAGGGGCAAGACGACCCGACCGGCGGCATCTACAGTCGACGAACGACGTTCATCGACCGACGAGCGCCATCTATGTCTATCGCAACCCCGCGTCCATCTAATTTTAACCAGTTATTTGGTTTCGTTACATGCGATACGAACGGTTTTTAATAAAAGACATTTGTCTTCGATTTGTAATATTGACAGCTATGACAGTTAACATTCGGAACCTGTTGATCCGGATGACGATTCCGCAGCGGTCGAACGCGCGTTTTACTTGACAGTCTTGTCATTAATGAACGCGCAAGGGCGTGGCCGGCAGCGGGAATTCCGAAGCCGGGAACCACAGTCATGCGTCGCGATTTTCGCTGCCATGGAACACGCGCAAAACGACTCGCCCGAAGCCGGTTCGAAACGGACCTGGCTCGTCGTCAATCCGGCAAGCGGAAGCTACGACGACGCGGCTTTCGAGGCGCTTTGCGAGTGCTGCACGCAGAACGCGATCGATCTCGACAGGGTCATCCGCTTTCCCGAGCAGGACAAGCTGCCGACCGCGGCCGAGCTTGACGCGGCCGGTGTCGATTTCGTTACGATCTACACGGGCGACGGCACGATCAACGCGCTGGTGACCGGCCTTTACGGCTGGTCGGGCGCCATCCTCATCCTGCCGGGCGGGACGATGAACCTCCTGTCGATCCGCCTGCACGGCGATGTCGAGACGCCGGACATCGTCGCCAGGGTGGGCAAGGGTGATTTTCGCAAGGAGCGCCCCTGCGTCGTGCGGTGCGATGCCGGCGATGCGCTGGCGGGCCTGATGGTCGGCCCCGGCACCGCATGGGGCGAAGTGCGCGAGGCGATGCGCGACATGGACATCGTCGGTTTCGCGACGCAGGCGGTAACCGCCATCGGCGAATCGGCCGCGGGCACCAAGGTGCGGATCGCCGAGCCGAGGGTCGGCAAGGAAGAGGGCTATCCGCTGCTGGTGCTCACCCCGGAACAGGGGACGATGTCGGTCGCGGCCTATCATTCCGAAACCGTGGGCGACTATGCCCAGCAGGGCGTTGCGCTGTTGCAGCGCGATTTTCGGAAAGGTCCGCACGATGACTTGGGGCAGATGGACGCGATGACGATCGAACTGGCGGCCGAAGCGGGCACAAGCACGGACGAAGTGCTGCCGACCCTGATCGACGGCGAAAGTGCCGAACTGCCCCGCCGCGCCAGGTTCACGGTCGTGCCCTGCGAGGTCGACCTGATCGTCACCGAGGCGCAGGCGTGAGCGATCCGGCAGCAAAGCGCACCGACGAACGCCTCCTCTTCCATCTTTCGGATATCCATTTCGGGCTGGTCGATGAAGGCGCCATCGCGTGGGTCGCGGCGGAGATCGAGCGCTGCCGCCCCGATGCGGTGGCGATCACCGGCGACCTGACGATGCGCGCCCGCCACCGCGAATTCGCCGCAGCCTGCCGCTGGATCAGCGCGCTCGACGTGCCGGTCACGGTCGAGGTCGGCAATCACGACATGCCTTATTTCAACCCGATCGAGCGCTTCGTCACCCCTTATCGCCGGTTCCGCGCGATCGAGGGGCTGATCGAACGCGAGATCGAACTGCCGGGTGTCGCCATCGTGCCGCTGAAGACGGCGGCGCGGGCGCAGTGGCGGCTCAACTGGTCGAAGGGCTGGATCACCGGCCGTGCGCTGGAGAAATGCCTCGCCATGATCGACGCGCTGCCCGCCGGCACCCGGGCGCTGGTCACCTGCCACCACCCGCTGGTCGAGGTCGGCACGCGCGGCACGGCGCTGACCCGCGGCGGCAACAAGGCGCTGGCCGAACTGGCGAAGCGAGGCGTGGTCGCGGTGCTGTCCGGCCACGTCCACGACGCCTTCGACCTGGTCCACGACACGCCGAACGGCCCGGTGCGCATGATCGGTGCCGGAACGCTGTCGCAGCGGCTGCGCTCGACCCCGCCGAGCTTCAACGAACTGCACATCGCGGGCGGAGAGGTCCGTGTCGTCGTCCGCAATCTGGAGCACGTGCCGACGCCCGACATGATGATTGCCGACGTGCCGGAAAACGCCCTGCCGCCACGCACGCCCGGAGAGCCGGTCGCGCCCGTGGGCCGGGTGCCGGCGGTCGATCCGCCGGTGCACTGACCGTACGAAACCAACAATAAACGAAAAGGCCCGCCGAAGCATGCTCCGGCGGGCCTTTTGACTTGCGGTCGGGCGCTGGCCTCAGTTGGCGGTCGCCGCGTTCTGGCCCGCCACCGGGGTCGTGACTTCCGCGTCGGCGGCGTCGGGGCCGGTGGGCGCGGCCTCTGCCGCCGGCTTGTCGGCAGTCTCGACGCCGGGCGCGACGTCCTCTGCCGCCGGCGCGTCGGCGCTGGGCAGCGGCAGGTTCGACCCTTGCGCATTGAGATAGGCGATCAGGTTGGCGCGGTCTTCCGGCTTCGACAGGCCGGCGAAGCTCATCTTGGTGCCCGCGGCGAAGGCTTTCGGGCTAGCGAGCCACGCGTCCATGTTCTCGAACGTCCAGGTGCCGCCGTGGCCGGACAGCGCCGACGAGAACGCGAAGCCGCCCTTGCCCTTGCCGATCTCCTCGCCCATCGTCGCCCACAGGTTCGGGCCGATGCCGTTCGCGCCGCCCTGGTTGATGGTGTGGCAGGCGGTGCACTTGGCAAAGACCTTTTCGCCCGCGGCCGGATCGGCGCTGGCGAGCAGGGTGTTGAGCGAGGGGCCGCCTTCGCCGCCGCCTTCTTCCTCGGCCGCGACGATGGCGTAGCCTTCCTTCTCGACCTCGTGCTGCTTGTCAGCCATGAACACGCGGCTGCTGACGCTGGAAAGGCCGATGGCCACGATCCCGCCGAACAGGGCCCATCCGGCAATGGTGTTGAACTTGTCGCTCATCGTTGCAAAAACCCGTCACGTGTTCCTGTCACGCCCCCGCACGAGGGCTCGCGCGCCGCTCTAGTGTCGCATGCGTCGCGGCGCAAGGGCGATTCACCGCGAAATGGCGCAGTGCACAACGGTGCGTCGAGCACGACGCCCTTTGCACACCCGGCGCGCCCCCGGGCAGGATCGTTCGGGCTTGGCAGGTCCGCGCCCTCGGCGTATCGGGCTTGCCCCATGCACAGCTATCCCGCACCCGCCCTCGCCCTTGTCGAAGAGATGCTGGCCGCCGCCGCCGCCGATCCCGCGCGCGCGGTGTCGTTCCAGGGTGCGCCCGGGGCCAATTCGCACATCGCCGCGTTGCGCCAGGATCCGGCCTGTCTGCCGATGCCGTGCTATTCCTTTGCCGACGCGATCGACGCGGTGCGGGCGGGGCGGGCCGACCGGGCGATCATCCCCATCGAGAACAGCGCCAACGGGCGCGTCGCCGACATCCATTTCCTGCTGCCGGAATCGGGCCTGTCGATCATCGACGAACACTTCATGGCGATCAGCCACACGCTGATGGCGACCGGCCCCGGCCCGTTCGCGGCGGCGGTCAGCCACGTGCAGGCGCTGGGCCAGTGCCGCGGCTACTTGCGCGAGCGGGGCATCGTGCCGATGGAATACGCCGACACCGCGGGCGCGGCGGCCAAGGTGGCGGAAGACCGCGATCCCTCGCTCGCCGCCATCGCGCCGAAGCTGGCGGCGCAGCTCTACGGGCTCGACATCGTCGCCGAGGGGATCGAGGACGAGCACGACAACATGACCCGTTTCGTCGTGCTAGCCCGCGCGCCGCGCGACCCGGCGGAGATCGAGGGGCCGGCGATGACCACTTTCGTGTTTCAGGTCCGGAACATCCCCGCCGCGCTCTACAAGGCGCTGGGCGGCTTTGCGACCAACGGCGTCAACATGACCAAGCTGGAAAGCTACCAGGACGGGGCGAGCTTTGCCGCGACGCGGTTCTACTGCGACATCGTCGGCAAGCCCGGCGACGCGGCGGTCGATCTCGCGCTGGAGGAGCTGGGCTTCTATTCGAAGAACCTGCGCTTGCTCGGCTGCTACCCGATGGCGCGCGAGCGGACCTGATCGGGCGCTGGCACGTTGATCGGTCGAACGGGGCGATTGCCCCGGAGAGGTTGCAGTCGTAACCTTTCGCGACGGAGAGACCTGTCAGGACACGCCCCATGCGAATCGGTTGCCCCAAGGAAATCAAGAACCACGAATACCGCGTCGGCCTGACGCCGGAGAGCGTGCGCGAACTCGTCATCCACGGCCACGAGGTGCTGGTGGAAAGCGGCGCGGGCCTCGGCATCGGGGCGAGCGATGCCGATTATCGCACCGCGGGCGCGGCCATCGTCGAGGATGCGGCGGAGATTTTCGCCGCATGCGAGATGGTGGTGAAGGTGAAGGAGCCGCAAGCCGCCGAACGGGCGATGCTGCGCGAGGGCCAGGTGCTCTACACCTATCTCCACCTCGCGCCCGATCCGGAGCAGACCGCCGATCTCGTGAAGTCCGGCGTCACCGCGATCGCCTACGAAACGGTGACCGGGCCGGGCGGCACGCTGCCGCTGTTGAAGCCGATGAGCCAGGTCGCCGGGCGGATGAGCATCCAGGCCGGTGCGACCGCGCTGGAAAAGGCGCATGGCGGGCGCGGCGTGCTGCTGGGCGGGGTGCCGGGGGTAATGCCAGGCAAGGTCGCGGTGATCGGCGGCGGCGTCGTCGGCTGGAACGCGGCGCAGATGGCGGTGGGCCTTGGCGCCGACGTCACCATCCTCGACCGCAGTCCCGAACAGCTCGAGCGGCTGGGGATGTATTTCGAAAGCCGCGCCAAGACCCGCTTTTCCAACAGCGCCAACATCGCCGAGGCGGTGTGCGAGGCGGATCTGGTCATCGGCGCGGTGCTGATCCCCGGCGCCGCCGCGCCCAAGCTGGTCAGCCGCGACATGCTGAAATGCATGAAGCAGGGCGCGGTGCTGGTCGATGTCGCCATCGACCAGGGCGGCTGCTTCGAAACCAGCCATCCCACCACCCATGCCGAGCCGACCTTCGTCGTCGACGGCGTCGTCCACTACTGCGTCGCCAACATGCCGGGCGCGGTGGCGCGGACCAGCACGTATGCGCTGAACAACGTGACCTTGCCCCACGCGCTGGCCATCGCCGATCTTGGCTGGCGCGAGGCGATGCGGGCCAATCCGCACCTTGCCGCCGGCCTCAACGTCCATGCCGGCCAGGTGACGTACGAGGCGGTGGCACGGGAACTGGGCTACGAGCATGTGCCGTTCGAGAACCTGACGGCCGGCCCTGGAGCCTGACATCGCGACCTGACGGGCGGGCCTGTCACGGAGCCTCGACCACTAGCGATTTCTTTCCCGCCCGTTAACCAGTGACTAAACGAATCATGGCACGGTGCCGCGCTATGATCGGTTGGTTTTTCCGGGCGTTGGGGGCGGTCCTTTTGCTGGCGATGGCGGCGTCTCCCGCCGCTGCGCACGTGCGGATGCAGATGGCGCCGGCCTGCACCGCGTCGGGCGGTTTCGTGGCCGATGTGCAGCACGCGATTCCCACGATGGCGGCGTGGGACTGCAACGGGCCGGGCATCGGCGCGACGCCGCCGACATCGTGGCTGTTCTTCACGCCGCAGGACTTCGCCGCGCAGCCGGACGAGCCGACCCACTTCGTCACCGATATCGGGCGCTTCGACACGATCACCGTCGTCGCCATGGGCCCCGAAGGCCCGCTGCGCAGCCGGACCTATCGCATGGCCGACGTCACGCACCTTGCCAACGGCCCGAAATTCGCCCTGCCGCTGCCCGACATGCTGGACGCGACCGGCATCGTCGTCGCCGTGCAGGGGGCGTGGACCCCGGCCATCGTGTCGCAGGCCCGGATCGAATCGCGGCACGGCCCGGACGGCCCGCTGGGGTGGAGCGACGAGGCGATGCTGCTGCTCGCGCTGCTGGCGGGCCTGCTCGCCGCGCCGCTCGCCTACAACCTGCTGTTCTACCGTATCCTGAAGGAACGGTTCGTGCTGTGGATGGCGGCGACCGAGGTGTCGATGCTGGTCTTCGTGCTGGTCGGCGGCGGGGTCCTCCACCGCTTCGTCGACATCACGCTGGGCACTACGGTCATCCTTTCCTCGCTCATCGCGGTGCTGCCGCTGGTTCTCGCCGCCGGCTATTTCCGAAGCTACCTCGAGCCGGAGATGCTGGGCGAGACCACCGACAACCTGCTGGTCGCGACGGCGGTGGCGACCCTGATCGTGGCGCTGATCCTGGGGGCGCCCATCGCTGCGTTCCGGCCGCTCGCGCACGTGCTCTTCGTGCTGTTGCCTCTGCCCCTCGCGGTCGTCGTCGGAATGGCCGCGCGGCAGGCCCGCCGCATGGGCAGCCGCGCCGTGCTGGTCCAGGCCGGGGTCTGGGCGCCGCTGGCGACGGGGACCCTGGTCCTGATCCTGCGCCAGTCGGGCTTCGTGCTTCCCGGCAACGCGCTCGACGTCGCGTTCTTCCTGTCGATCCTTGCCCACGTGACGATGGCCTGCTTCTCCATCGTCTGCCGCATCGACGGGATGCGCAGCGAACGCGAGCGGGTGAACGCCCGGCTCGACGCGCTGACCAACCTGATCGATCTCGATCCGCTGACCGGCATCTTCAACCGCCGCGCGCTCGAACAGCGTTTCGCCGAACTTCGCAACGACGGGTTCCATGCCCTGGCGGTGGTCGACCTCGACCATTTCAAGCGGATCAACGACCGTTTCGGCCACACCACCGGCGACCGCGTGCTGCAGGAAGTCGCCGCGGTGCTGGCCGGCGACAAGGATGCGATCGCTTTTCGCCTGGGGGGCGAGGAATTCGTCGTCATGTTGCGCGGCGCGCAAGTGCAGCAGCGCGCCGAACAGCTCCGCCGCGCGATCACCATCCGCGTCGCCAACGAGGTCGCCGGCGTCGACGGTCCGGTCACCGCCAGCATGGGGCTAATCGAAAGTCCGCCGGGCGGCTCCTGTTCGATGCGCCAGCTCTACAGCCAGGCGGACCGGTTGCTGTACGAAGCCAAGTATTCGGGCCGCAACCGGTTGATCAGCGAACGCATCCAGGTTTTCGACGCGCCGGCCCGCGACCGGCGGCAGCAGGATCGCCGCGCCGAAGAGCGCCGCGCCGGCTGATTCGTCCGTCAGTCGAGGAAGGGCGCGGCGACGTCTGGCGGAATGCGGACAAGGCGCCGGCTTGCCCGCCCGATCATCGCCCATAGCGAGCGCACCGAAACGATCGGCCGGTCGATGCCGGGGGCGAAGAAATCGATGCGCCGCTCGAACCGCGCGCCGCTGGGCGGGGTTTCGATGCGGGTTTCGGCCATGACCTCCTCGCCTTCGCCGACATTGCCGCGATAGTCGATTTCGTGCCGGGTCACGACCCAGAGATAGGCATCGACGTGCGCCGGATCGGCCACCGCCGCCCAGTGCGCCCCGGCGATGTCCTGCGCCCATTGCAACCAGACCGCGTTGTTGACGTGGCCCATGAAGTCGATGTGCTCCGCCCCGGCGACGAAGGTCATCCGGTAGCGCGAACCGCCGTCCGGCGTTTGGGCATCAGCCATCGAGATCGATTCCCGCCAGCCGCCAGCCAAGGCCATCCCGGTGGAAGATCAGCGCGCCGCACGGGTCGGGCCCGGTCACGCGGAAGGAATTGAGGTCGCCGCCCTCGATGCGCCACGAAACCGGCTCGCGCTCGTCGTCGCGCATGGCGATGCCGACCCCGTCGGCCTGGCCGGTGCGGACGAGCTGGCCGATCGTTTCGGGGTTCACGAACCTGTCGATGGCGAAATCGGCACTGGCCTTGGCCACGACCGACCCGATGCCGCCGATCTCGCGCCGCTCGATCGCGCCGTCGACTTCGCTGTTCAGCGAATCGCGAAAGGCCGGGAAATCGACCCGCCGTTCGAGCCGCGCCGAATCGCCCGACTGCGCGGCGGAGGCAAGATCGTTCACCGCGTAGAGCCGCGAGCCGATGAACCAGCCCCCCGCGACAACCGCCGTGAGGAAGAGGAGCGCAAGGAGGCGTTTCAAACCGTTTCGCCCCCGCGTTCCGTGCCCTCGGCCATGCCGAGCTGCCACAGCACGAAGGCAAACTCCTCGGCCCCTTCGCGCAGCGAATCGAAACGCCCCGACTTGCCGCCGTGCCCCGCGCCCATGTTCATCTTGAGCAGCAGTTCGTTGTCGTCGGTCTTCATCTCGCGTAGCTTCGCCACCCACTTGGTCGGCTCCCAGTAGGTGACGCGCGGGTCGTTGAGGCCGCCGGTGGCAAGGATCGGCGGATAGGCCTGCGCCCGGACCTGGTCGTACGGGGAATAGCTGCGAATGAGGTCGAAGGCGGCGGCATCCTCGATCGGGTTGCCCCATTCGGGCCATTCGCCCGGCGTCAGCGGCAGCGAGGCGTCGAGCATCGTGTTCAGCACGTCGACGAAGGGCACCTGCGCCACGACCGCGCCCCACAGGTCGGGATCGGAATTGACGATCGCACCCATCAGCTCGCCGCCCGCCGACCCGCCCGACGCCGTGACCCGCCCCTTCGCGGTGTAGCCACGCTCGATCAGGCCTTTTGCGACGTCGACGAAGTCGTTGAAGGTGTTGGTTCGCTTCGCCAGCTTGCCGTCGAGATACCAGCGCCGGCCCAAGTCGTCGCCGCCGCGGATGTGGGCAATGGCATAGATGAAGCCGCGATCGACGAGAGAGAGCCGCGCGGTCGAGAAATAGGGCGACACCGCGTGGCCGTAGGCGCCGTAGGCGTAGAGATGCAGCGGCGCGCTGCCATCGGTCGGCGTGTCAGCGCGCATCATCAGCGAAACCGGGATCTCGGTCCCGTCGCGCGCGGCGATCATCACCCGTTCGGTGCGATACGCGCCCGCGTCGTAGCCCGAGGGGATCTCCTGCACCTTCAGCACCGACAGCGCGCGGGCCTTCGGATCGTATTCGTAGACGGTCGAGGGCGTGACCATCGAGGTGTAGGATAGCTGCAGCAGCTCGGTTTCGTATTCCGGGTTGTTGCCCAGCCCTGCGCTGTAGCTCGCCTCGGGGAATGCCACCGGTTCGACCCGCGACGGATCGTCGTAGAAACGCACCTCGACCTGGTCGAGACCGTGCAGGCGCCCTTCGGTGACGTAAAAGTCGCGGAACATCTCGAACCCGGTCAGGTAGAAGTCGTCCGACCCCTCGATCACCGTTTCCCATTCGCCCGGCGCGTCGAGCGTTGCCCTGGCCAGCCGGAAGTTCTCGTGCGTGTCGTTGGCGTGGACGAAGACTCGCTCGCCCGCGATGTCGATGTCGTATTCGACGCCCGGCTGCCGTGCGCGGACCAGCACCTGCTCGCCCAGCGGATCGTCGGCGGGCACGATGCGCACCTCGCTCGTCTCGTGGTCCGAGGTGGCGATGACCAGCCACTTCTCGTCCGAGGACAGGCCCGAGCCGACGCGGAAACCCTCGTCATCCTCGTGGTAGAGCTCGACGTCGTCTTCCACCGGCTGGCCCAGCCAGTGGATGCGGGCGTTGTCGGTGCGCCAGTTCTCGTTCGCCAGCGAATAGATGATGGCCCGGTCGCCCGCGACCCAGACCAGCGAGGACAGCGTGCCGGGGATCGTGTCCGGAAGCAATTCGCCGGTGGCGAGATCCTTCACCACCATCGTGAAACGTTCGGACCCGTCGGTATCGGTCGCATAGGCCAGTTTCGTCGCGTCCTTGCTCATCGAGAAGGCGCCGAGCCGGAAATAGTCGTGTCCCTCGGCCAGCACCGTCTCGTCGAGCAGGAGTTCCTTGCCCTCGGTCCCGTCGCGGCCCCCGGCCACGGGCTTTCGCCACCACTGCTTGTACTGCGCGCCCTCGACGTATTCGGTCCAGTAGTACCAGTCGCCGTCCTTGACCGGGACCGAGCTGTCGTCCTCCTTGATGCGGGCGCGCATCTCGGCGAACAGCGTGTCGACCAGCGGTTCGAGCGGCTTCATCCGCGCCTCGAACCAGGCGTTCTCGGCCTTCAGGTGATCGAGGATCTCGGCATTTTCGACCTTGGGATAGCCGGCATCGCGCAGCCAGGCATAGGGATCGTCGACCGTCATCCCGTGATGGCTGAAGCTGTGCGGACGTTTGGCGGCCCTGGGCGGGGCGAGCGGAGCGGTGGAAAGGCTGTCGGGCGCGGTCTGGGTCAAAGGAAGCTGTCCTGTCGGCGTGAAATCGGGCGGGAAGGGCGGGGCGCATCGCGCGTGGGCCGAGCGCGCGCCGGGCCCAAGCAATGCTGGAAGAACGTGGGGCTTGTAACTATGTTTCCGCCATCCGCCTTGCAAGACCGGCCCCGCCGGATCGGAACGGGGCGTTTCCCATGCACGGAGGGGCGGCTAGGCCCCCGCAGATCGACTGGATGAATAGACGTCATGCTGATGCAGACCCACGAAGCCCGCCTCGCCGCCCTGCGAGAGGAACTGAAGCGCCGCGAACTCGACGGGTTCGTCGTGCCCATCAGCGACGAGCACATGAGCGAATATGTCGGCGAATATGCCCAGCGGCTCGCCTGGCTGACCGGCTTCGGCGGATCGGCGGGCACCGCGGTGGTCATGCTGGATCGGGCCGCGATGTTCGTCGACGGGCGCTATACCCTGCAGGTGCGCGACCAGGTCGACGGCCGGCTGTGGGACTACGAATCGATCCCGCAGACCAGCCCCGTCGACTGGCTGGGCGAACACGCCGCCAAGGGTGCGCGCATCGGCTTCGACCCGTGGCTGCATTCGCCGGGCTGGGCCAAGGCCGCCGAAAAGGCGCTCGCCGCCAACGGCGCGACGCTGGTGGCGGTGGAGAGCAACCCCGTCGACGCGGTGTGGCAGGACCGGCCCGCTGCCAGCGCCGCCGCCGCCCGTCCGCATGACGAGGCGCTGGCCGGGCGGTCCAGTGCCGACAAGCGCGGCGTCATCGCCGACTGGCTCAAGGCGAAGGGTTACGACGCCACCGTGATCACCGCGCTCGATTCGGTGGCGTGGCTGTTCAACATCCGCGGCTCCGACGTGTCGCGCACGCCGGTCGCGCTGTCGTTCGCGGTGGTCCTTGCCGACGGCACCGCCGACCTGTTCATCGCGCCCGAAAAGGTCACGCCCGAACTGTCGGCGCATCTGGGCAACGCGGTGACCGTGCGCGACCGCGCCGCGTTCGAGGATGCGCTGGCGACGATGAATGGGCAGACCGTCGCCGTCGATCCGGACCGTGCCGTCGCCGCGATCTTCCGCGCGCTGGAGGACGCGGGCGCGACCGTGGTCGAGGAACGCGACCCCGTCGTCCTGCCCAAGGCGATCAAGACCGAGGCCGAACAGGCCGGCCACCGCGCTGCGCAGGCCCGCGACGGCGCGGCGGTGGCGAAGTTTCTCAACTGGATCGCCAGCGAGGCCCCCTCGGGCCGGGTCAGCGAGATGGAGGCGTCGGACCGGCTGGAGGCGTTCCGCGCCGAAAGCGACCGGCTGACCGACCTGTCGTTCGACACGATCTCGGGCGGCGGGCCGAACGGCGCGGTGGTCCACTACCGGGTGAGCGAGGAGACCAACCGCCAGCTCGAACCCAACAGCGTCTATCTCGTCGATTCGGGCGGGCAGTACGCCGACGGCACGACCGACATCACCCGCACCGTCTGGGTCGGCCCCGACGCGCCCCCGGCGGAAGTGAAGGACCGTTTCACCCGCGTCCTCAAGGGCCACATCGCGCTCGCCATGGCGGTGTTTCCCAAGGGCACCGTCGGCAGCCAGCTCGACACGCTGGCGCGCCAGTTCCTGTGGGCGGCGGGCCTCGATTATGCGCACGGCACCGGGCACGGCGTCGGCAGCTACCTCTCGGTCCACGAAGGGCCGCAGAACATCGGCAAGGGCGGACGGCCCAAGGAACAGGAACTGCTGCCCGGCATGATCCTGTCGAACGAGCCGGGCTACTACAAGACCGGCGAATACGGCATCCGCATCGAGAACCTGGTGCTGGTCGAAACCCGCGAGATCGCCGGGGCCGAGCACGAGATGATGGGTTTCGAGACGCTGACTTTCGCGCCGATCGACCGCAACCTCGTCCAGACCGCGCTCCTGACCGGGGCGGAGCGGGAGTGGCTTAATGCCTACCACGCGAAGGTCCGGGCGATCGTCGGGCCGCAGCTGACCGGCGCGCCGCTCGCCTGGCTGGAGGAGCAGTGCGCCCCGCTACGGGCCTGATCGCGCTTCTGCCATCGCGGCGTCGGGGGTCGGCCAAGGCGGGACAGGGGGCGCGACGGGCACCGCCCGTTCCTGCACCCTTGAGCGCAGATGAATGCCCCCTGCGCGCTGATACACGATGCGACAAAATCGCCGATCGCGGGCATAATGCTGCGACACGCGATGCGTATAACCGGCAACAGAAGTCGCGAGGATGACGGCCCACGGGTTCTCCCTGATGTCCCCTCCCCAAGCCCGTTCCGGCATCTTTCGCGGCTTCACCATTTTCGGAAGACACCGTTTTCCGGGATCGTGAATCAAAGGACCGATATGATGATCAGGAAGACCCTTCTGGCGGCCGGTGTCGCCGTTCTGGCGACCGGCACCGTTGCCGTCGCCGCCCCCGGCATGATGAAGAACGACGCGCCGAAGACTCTCGCCGAGGCGACCAAGCAGGCGGACACCATGTTCGACCGCATGGACGCCAACAACGACGGCAAGGTCGACGCCGCCGACCGCGAAGCGCGCGAAAAGCAGATGTTCGACCGGATCGATACCGACAAGAACGGCTCGATCAGCCGCGCCGAATTCGCCGCGATGCATGACAAGCGGGGCGAACGACACGGCATGGCCGGCGAACACGGCAAGCGCGGCGACCGGATGGCGATGCGCGGCGGCAAGATGGCCGACGCCAACGGCGATGGCGTGATCACCAAGGCCGAATTCGACGCCGGGGTGAAAACCCGTTTCGCCAAGGTCGATACCAACGGCGACGGCACCGTGTCCGACGCCGAACGCAAGGCCGCGCGCGACCAGATGCGCGCCGCGTGGAAGGAACGGCGAGAAGCGCGCCAGGCCAACTGAGCCGCGCTGTCTGCTGAACGGGCGGGGCGTGCCGATGCGATCCGGCACGCCCCGCTCTTGCATTGAAACGCCGATCCCGCCACGCCGAACGGACACCGGGATCGCACGGGAGCCCAGATGACCGATCCGCAGAGCAGCGACCTGCCCGACCGCATCCTCGTCGTCGATGACGAGGACGCGCTGCGCGACCCGCTCGCCGCATACCTTTCCAAGCAGGGCTTTGCCGTGCGGCAGGCCGAATCGGCCACTGCCGCGCGCACCATGCTGCGCGACGAACCGGCCGATCTCGTCCTGCTCGACATCATGATGCCGGGCGAGGACGGCCTCTCGCTGTGCCGCCATCTCGTCGAGACGCAGAAGACCCCGGTCATCCTGCTGACCGCGCGGGGTGAGGCGACGGACCGCATCGTCGGCCTGGAAATCGGCGCCGACGACTACGTGGTGAAGCCGTTCGAGCCGCGCGAACTGGTCGCCCGCATCCGCTCGGTGCTGCGCCGCGCGTCGCGCGCCGAGGCGGCGCCGACGCTGGAGCAGGACTATTGCTTCGAAGGCTGGCGGCTCGATCCGCTGAAGCGGCGGCTGACCGATCCCGAAGGCGCGATCGTCGCGATCTCCTCGGCCGAATTCCGCCTGCTGCGCGCCTTTCTCGACCATCCGCGCCAGGTGCTCGACCGCGACCGCCTGCTCGACATGGTGCAGGGGCGAGAGGCGCACCTGTTCGACCGCAGCGTCGACAACGCCATTTCGCGCCTGCGCCGCAAGGTGGAGGAAGACCGCACCGATCCGCGCCTGATCCTGACCGTCCGGGGCGGCGGCTACATGCTGGCGAGCGACGTGACCCGCGTCGATCCGCAGCCGGCCTGACGGGAATCTGCGGCGTGAAGCGCTTCCTGCCCAGATCGCTCCAGGGACAGATGCTGCTCGCCGTGGCGCTGGCGCTGCTGGTGGCGCAGGGCATCGGCGCGGGCCTCGCGTTGCGCGCGCAGAACGAGCGGGAAAGCAACGCCATCGTCCACGCGCTCGCCTTTCGCCTGATCGGCGGGCGGGTGCTGCGCACGGCAGAGGGCCGCGAACTGCTGCCGCCGCAGGGCCGCCGGCCGCGCATCGCCCGGCTCATCTCGGCCCCGGTCTCGCCGCTGAAGCCAGACGACGTTCGCGAAGCGGGGATCGAGAAGCGGCTGGAGGAAATCCTTTCCGACCAGGGCGTGCAGGTCGACGAGGTGCAGGTCTTCGAACGTGCCATCGACGGCGCAGTGGCGCGCCGCTTCCTGCCCCGGGACGACCGGCTGGCCCAGCTGCGCCGCGAACACCACCCGCGTCACGACCGGATGATCGTCGCCGCCGCCCGGATGGAAGGCGAGCAGACCTGGCTGATCGCCCGCGCCTGGCGCGAGCCGCGCGAGCCGGGTTTCCTCCGCACGCTGCTGGTCCAGACGATCCTGATCTATGTCTTCCTGATGGGGGTGATCGCGCTGATCCTGCGCCGCATCACCACGCCGCTGGCGCAGCTGACCAGGCGCGTCGGCGCCTTTGCCGCCAATCCCGCGCTTTCGGCCGAAGGGCGGGTGGAGCCGCAGGGGCCGCTCGACACGCGCAGCCTGATCGCGGCGCACAACGCGATGGAGGCGCGGATCGGCGCGCTGCTCGACGAAAAGGACGTGATGCTGGGCGCCATCGGCCACGACCTCAAGACGCCGCTGGCCGCGCTGCGGGTGCGCATCGAATCGGTCGACGACGATGGCGAGCGGCTGAAGATGGCCGGCACCATCGAGGACATGACCCGCACGCTCGACGACATCCTGTCGCTGGCGCGGGTGGGCCGCCCCAGCGACCCGCTGGAACCGACCGAGCTGTCGGCGCTCGTCGCCTCTGTCATCGAGGAGTTCGAGGACGTCGGCGAACCGGTCGAGCTGGGCGAGACCGAGCGCATCGTCATGCCGCTGCGCGCGACTTGGCTGCGCCGCGCGGTCCGCAACCTCACCTCCAACGCGCTGCGCTATGCGGGCGGCGCCTGCGTCACCGTGCAGCGCGAGGGGCGGCAGGCGGTGATCCGCGTCAGCGACGAAGGGCCGGGCATCCCGCCCGACGAGATCGCCCGCATGCTCGAACCCTTCGAACGCGGCGATCCGTCGCGCAACCGCGGCACCGGTGGTGCGGGCATTGGCCTGACCCTCGCCCGCGCCATCGCCGAACAGCACGGCGGCACGCTGACGCTGACCAACCGCAAGGAAGGCGGCCTGCTGGCGGAAATCAGGTTGCCTGTTTGATTTTCAAGGCCCCTAAGCGCCGGGCGCCGGGCGCCGGGCGCCGGGCGCCGGGCATCCGCCCGGCTTGGCTGCCTCGCATAGGCTCGGGCGGCCGTTCGGCCTTGCGGGACTCGCTACGCGGCCCGAATTGCCAGATCGAGCAACCGGGCGCCGTAGGCGACTCCGGCAAGCGCGAACGCGCGCCGCGCCTTATTGGCGCGTAGCCAGGCGGGCCGGAGGGCCCGCGCCCGGCGCTTGAGGGACCAAACCAAAGAGCATCCCGCGCCCGGCGCTTGAGGGGCCAAACTAAAAAATCCCCTACCTCATCAACCCGCCGATGAGGTTCCTCACGAAGCGCCCGACCAGTTGCCCGCCGATGCCGGTGGCGATGGTGCCTGCGGCCGCCGTCGCGGCGGTCTTGGCCGGGTTGGCGCTCGACTTGCGGCCGGTGACCTTGGCGGCGATCACCGCGGCCGCCGAACTCGCCGCCGCCCCTGCCGCCGCCTTGCCCGCCTTTTCCCACATCGAGGTGGTCTTGCGGGGGCGCTTCGCCACCTCTTCCCGGCTGCTCTGCGCGACCTCCTCGGCGGTGGCGGCGGCGTCCGCGGCCTTGGCCAGCAGCACGTCCTCGGCGCTCTCGCGGTCGACCGCCTGGTCATACTTGCCTTCGACCGGGCTGATCGAGCGGATGATCGCGCGCTCCTTGTCGGTCACCGGGCCCAGCCGGCTGCGCGGCGGCTTGATCAGCGTGCGCTGGACGATGGAGGGCGAACCGTCCTCCATCAGCGTGGAAACCAGCGCCTCGCCCACCTTCAGTTCGGTGATCGCCTGCGCCACGTCGAGCTTCGGATTGATGCGGAAGGTTTCCGCCGCCGCCCGGATCGCCTTCTGGTCGCGCGGGGTAAAGGCCCGCAGCGCGTGCTGCACCCGGTTGCCGAGCTGGCCGGCCACCTCCTCGGGAATGTCGATCGGGTTCTGCGTCACGAAATAGACGCCGACGCCCTTCGATCGGATCAGGCGGACGACCTGCTCGATCTTTTCCTGCAGGGCGCGGGGCGCGTCGTCGAACAGCAGGTGCGCCTCGTCGAAGAAGAAGACCAGCTTCGGCTTTTCCGGGTCGCCCACTTCGGGCAGCGTCTCGAACAGTTCGGACAGCAGCCACAGCAGGAAGGTGGCGTAGAGCTTCGGGCTGCGCATCAGCTTGTCGGCGGCGAGAATGTTGACGTAGCCGCGGCCCTGGTCGTCGATGCCCAGGAAATCGTCGATCTCCAGCGCCGGTTCGCCGAAGAAGCGGTCTCCGCCCTGCGCGCGCAAGGTGAGCAGCGCGCGCTGGATGGTGCCGACGCTGGCCTTGGTGACGTTGCCGTAGCGGGTCGACAGTTCCGGCGCGTTGTCCGCCGTGTGCGCCAGCATCGCCTGAAGGTCGTCGAGGTCGAGCAGCAGCAACCCCTGTTCGTCCGCCCAGTGGAACGCGATGTTGAGCACGCCTTCCTGCGTCTCGTTCAGATCGAGCAGGCGCGACAGCAGCAGCGGCCCCATTTCCGAAACGGTGGTGCGGATCGGGTGGCCCTGTTCGCCGTAAAGATCCCAGAAGATCGCCGGATTATCGGAATAGGCATAGTCGTCGATGCCCAGTTCCCTGGCCCGCGATTCCAGCTTGTCGGCATGCTTGAACGTCGGCGATCCCGCCATCGCGATACCCGACAGGTCGCCCTTCACATCGGCGACGAAGACCGGCACGCCGTCTGCCGAAAAGCTTTCGGCGATGCCCTGCAGCGTCACCGTCTTGCCGGTGCCGGTCGCGCCCGCGATCAGCCCGTGGCGGTTCGCGCGCGACAGGTTGAGCCATTGCCGTTCGCCGTTGTCGGCAAGGCCGAGGAAGATCGCCGTCTCGCTGCTGCCATCACTCACGCCGGAAATCCCCCACTGGTTGCGCCCGGGATTTGGACCGCTGGCCGCATCGCGGTCAAGTTCGGCTTGCGGCCCATGCGCCGTGCCGCCATCTAGGCGCGGCCATGCGCCCGCCCGATCTCTCCACGCCCTTCGTCCTGCTCGACGATGCGCGCGACCCGGCGCATGCCGCACAGGCCCCGGCACGGCTTTACCGCGGCCCGGTCGGGCTGTTCCGCGCGGCGCGCGGCGAAGAGGTGGAGCGGACGCTGGCGGAGGCCGGCGCGGCGGCGGAACGCGGGCTGCATGTTGCGGGCTACATCGCCTACGAGGCGGGGCTGGCGCTGGAGCCGCGGCTGGCGGCCCTGCCGCGCGCCGCGGGCAACGGGCGGCCGCTGGTCTGGCTCGCCGCGTTCGAGGGCCACGAAACCATGGCGGCAGAGGATGTGGCCGACTGGCTGGCCGGGCAGGCCAGCCTGGCCGCTGGTCCACCGCTCCTCTCCCCGCTGCGCCCGGCGATCGAGCGGGCCGGATACGACGCCGGTTTCGCCCGCATCCGCGAGGCGATCGCGGCGGGCGACATCTACCAGGCCAACCTGACCTTCCCCCTCACCGGGCGCTGGGCGGGCGATCCGCTGGCGATCTATGCCCGGCTGCGGGCGCGGGCGGCGGCGGGATACGCCGCGCTGGTCTTCGACGGTGAGCGGCACCATCTTTCGCTCTCGCCCGAACTGTTCTTTGCCCTGAAGGACGGCGACGTCACGCTGAAGCCGATGAAGGGCACCCGCCCGCGCGGCAGCGATGCCGCCGCCGATGAAGCGCTGGCCGGGGAACTCGCCGCCAGCGAGAAGGACCGGGCCGAAAACCTGATGATCACCGACCTGATGCGCAACGACGTGTCGCGCCTTGCCGTGCCGGGCAGCGTGACGGTGCGCGACGCCTTCCGGGTCGAAACTTATCCCACCGTCCACCAGATGACCTCCACCGTGCGCGCCCGGCTGCGCGACGGGGCGGGCGCGCTGGACCTGCTGCGGGCGATCTTTCCCTGCGGCTCGATCACCGGCGCGCCGAAGATCCGGGCGATGGAGCTGATCGACGCGATCGAGGATAACCCGCGCAATCTCTATTGCGGGGCGATCGGGCGGGTTGACCCGGGCGGCGATGCTGCGTTCAATGTCGCGATCCGCACGCTGACGCTCGATGCCGGCGGCGCGGCGACGATGGGGGTGGGAAGCGGCCTGGTGATCGATTCGCGGGTCGACGACGAATGGGCCGAGTGCCTGGTGAAGGGGAGCTTCGTGGCGGCGGCACGGCCGGACCTGCGACTTATCGAGACGATGGCCTTCGACCCGATGGTCGGCGTGCCGCTGATCGAGCTGCACCTGAAACGGCTGAAGGTCAGCGCCGCGGCGCTGGGCTTCGCGGTCGATCGCCATGCGCTTCGCAACCACATCCAGGCGTTCTGCTTCCTGAATCGCGAGCCGCGGCGGCTGCGCGTGCTGGTCGATTTCGACGGCAACTGGGACATCGAGGGCAGCGACCTGCCCGCGCCGGTGGAGGGCGCGGTTCCCGTCACGCTCCATCCCTTGCCCGTCGCGCCCGACGACTGGCGGCTGCGCTACAAGACGAGCGACCGCGCCTTCTACGACACCGCCCGCGAGGAAGCCGTCCGCTGCGGCGCGACCGAAGCGGTGCTGGTGCGCGAGGACGGCTTCGTCACCGAGGGCAGCTTCACCAACATTTTCGTCGAACGCGACGGCATGCTGCTGACCCCGCCTGCCGAACGCGGGCTGCTGCCGGGCGTGCTGCGCGCCTCCCTGATCGAGCAGGGCCGCGCGGTGGAAGCGGACCTGACCGCGGCGGACCTTGCGCGCGGCTTCTGGATCGGCAATGCGCTGCGCGGGCTGATGCCGGCCCGGCTGATCGACCAGGACTGACCCCCGCAAATGACCGCCCCGCATCCTTTCGCCCCGCGAATTTCCGGCGCGCTTAAGCGGATCGCGCCGTCGCAGACGACGGCGATGACCGACCGCGCGACGCAGCTTCGCGCCGAGGGGCGGGACATCATCTCGCTGTCGGTGGGAGAGCCGGATTTCGATACCCCGGCCCATGTCGTCGCCGCGATGAAGGATGCGCTGGACGCCGGGCAGACCCGCTATACCCCCGTCGGCGGCACCGCGGCGATGAAGCGCGCCGCCGCGCTGCACTTCGCGCGCGACCTCGCCTTGGATGTGCCGGTATCGCAAATCACCGTCAGCGCCGGTGGCAAGCAGGCGATCTTCCACGCGCTGCTCGCCACGGTGAACCCCGGCGACGAGGTGGTGATCCCCGCGCCGTGGTGGGTCTCCTATCCCGAGATCGTGCGCTTTGCGGGCGGCGAGGTCGTGCCGCTGCCGACCCGGCCCGAACACGATTTCCGCTTCACCGCGGGCCAGCTGGAGGCGGCGATCACCCCGCGCACCCGCTGGCTGCTGCTGAACAGTCCGGGCAATCCGACCGGCGCGGTGTTCCCGGCGGCAGACCTGCTGGCCATCGGCGACGTGCTCGATCGCCACCCGCAGGTCATGGTGATGAGCGACGATATCTACGCGCCGCTGATCTACACCGGAGAGCGTCACGCGACGCTCGCCGCGCTGCGCCCCGATCTGGCGGACCGGGTGCTGACGGTGTCGGGCGTGTCGAAAAGCCACGCGATGACCGGCCTTCGCATCGGTGTCGCCACCGGGCCCGAATGGCTGGTCCGCGCGATGGAAAAGCTGCAGTCGCATTCGAGCGGCAACCCCGCCTCGATCAGCCAGGCCGGCGCCGTCGCCGCCTTCGAGGGGCCGCAGGATTTCCTCGCCGACTGGCGCGAGACCTTCCGCCGCCGCCGCGATCTCGTCGTGGCGCGGGTCAATGCCATCCCCGGCCTGTCGACCCCGTTGCCGCAAGGCGCGTTCTATTGCTTCGTCGATGCCGACCCGCTGATCGGCGGGGCGATCGCGGACGACGCCGCGCTGGCGTTGCACCTGCTCGAGCACGGGGTGGCGGTGGTCGCCGCCTCGGCCTTTGGCGGCGATCATTGCGGCTTGGCCGGTTTCCGCATCAGCTTCGCCGCGAGCGAGGCGACGCTGAACGAGGCGCTGGACAGGATCGAACGGGCGGTCGGCGCCCTGGAGAAGACACGATGAGCATCCCGGTCCTCTACGAAGACGGCGAGGCTCTGGTCATCGACAAGCCGGCGGGCCTGTCCATCGACCGGCCGCGCGCCGGGGGCCGCAGCCTCGAGGATCATCTCGACAAATTGCGGTTCGGCTTTCAGCGCGCGCCCGCGCCGGTCCACCGGCTCGACACCGACACCTCCGGCTGCCTGCTGCTGGCCCGCAACCCCAAGGCGCTGAAGCGGTTCAACAAGGCGTTCGAGGATCGGCTGGTCGAGAAGGTCTATTTCGGCGTGCTCGCCGGGACGGTGATCGAGGACGAGGGCGAGATCGCGCTGTCGCTGGCCAAGATCAGCAGCAAGGAGGGCGGCTGGCGAATGATCGCGGCGAAGAAGGGCAAGCCCTCGCTCACCCGCTGGCGCAAGCTCGAGGAACGCGACGGGACGACCCTGATCGAGTTCCGCCCGGAAACCGGCCGCACGCACCAGATCCGCATCCACGCGCTGGCCGGACTGGGCGCGCCGCTGCTCGGCGATCCGGTCTATGGCAGCGGGCCGAAATCCGGTAAAGGCGGCGCGGCGCGCACGATGCTCCACGCCAGCAGCCTCGTCGTCCAGCGCGAGGGCAAGACGCCGATCGCGGCGAGCGCGCCCTTTCCCGCCGATTTCGCGCGGCTGGGCTTTGCCGCGCCCGAACCGCTGTTCGCGGCGACGGTGGACGAGCCGGAGGCCGATCCCTTCTTCGACGATCCCGATGGCTGACCAACCGGGTGGCTGAGGAGCCGGATCCGCTGGTCGCCCGCGCCCATGCGCTGGCCGAGGAGCGGTTCGTCACCGCCTCCGGCCCGGGCGGGCAGAACGTCAACAAGGTGGCGACCGCGGTGCAGCTGCGCGTCAACATCTATCGGCTCGGCCTCACCCCGCCGGTGTTCCACCGCCTCAAGGCGCTGGCGGGCAGCCGCGTTTCGGCGAGCGGCGATCTCATCATCGATGCGCGCCGGTTCCGCACGCAGGAACAGAACCGCGCCGATGCCCGCGCGCGGCTGGCGGCGCTGCTGGTCGACGCGCAGGTCGAGCCGAAGAAGCGGGCGAAGAGCCGCGTCAACCGCGTCGGCAAGGCCGAGCGGCTGAAGGTCAAGAAGTCGCGCGGCCAGGTCAAGGCCGGGCGCGGCAAGGTGACCGGCTGGGACTGAGCGCAAGCCGGGCCGGACCCGACCCGCTCGCGTTATCCGGGGATCGGCGTTTCGCAGTCCTCGATCACGAAGAAGCGGACCGAATCGCGGTCGATGAACCGTTCCTCGTCCTCCACCAGGATCGGCGAGCGTTCGGGGTCCTGGATATAGGCCATGCCGCGCTCGAAGTCGGCGCGGTCGTCGAAGCCGAACTCGGTGATCACGTCGCAGGGGATGTCCGGCATCGAGGCCGCGTCGGGATAGGGAGCGGCGTAGTGGCGAACGTATCGCTTGAGGTTCGGCACCATCCGCATCGCGAGCGGGGCATGGCTTTCCTCGTAGTGACGACGGAAATCCTCGATGCTCATTCCGCGCTTGCGCTTGATCAAAATCAGGACCTTGAACACCGGCTCTCTCCTCGTCAGCGGCGCGCGCTTCGCGGCTTGGTTGGCCGCATCGACCACGTATCGTCGCACCCGTTCACGTTGTCGAACGACCTGTAAAAATTCCGCTTACCGCAGGCGCGCTCTACGAAATCGACATCGGCAGCGACGCTTCGGCTTGGCTGGCGCGCGAGGTCCACTCCATCGGCGCGCATGACGTGACGTTCCTCAATAACCCAAACCTCAGGAATAGCGCACAATACCTGGTCGACGCTTCGGCGAACGTGAAGTTCAACCGCACGACCGTCAGCCTGTTCGGCAAGAACCTGAACAACGAGAGGGACGGGACGATCGGCTACGATGTGCAGGGGGTGTGGAGCTACGCCTCGCCCCGCCTGCGGCGGACCTGGGGCAACACCATCACCCAGGAGCTTTGAAAGACGGGGCAGGCGCAAGGCGCGGCGCGGCGGGCAGCCGCGCCGCGCCTAGTCGGCGCTCGTGCTCTCGCTCTCGCTCGAACCGGGCTCGGGCGGCAGCATTTCCGCCGCGTCGGACAGGACCTGCGCCTCGTCCACGACCGGTGGGGCAGGGTCGGCCGCTTCCCCGCCGCAGCCCGCCAGCGCGGTGAGCGCGGCCAAGGCCATGGCGGGGAGCGCGAGCCTCATTCGCTGGCCGCGTCGGTGTTCATCGCCGCTTCGAGATCGGCGGCGGCATCGGCGGCGGCATCGGCGGCGGCATCGGCGGGCGCTTCGGTCGCCGCGTCGCTGGCGGTGGCGTCGTCGGTCACCGTCTCGTCGATCGCCGGATCGGCATCCATGCCCGGCTGGGTCATCACTTCATCGGCGGGCATTTCGACCGTGTCGGCCTCTGCCGGGGCGTCGGGATCGTCGGTCGAACCGCAGGCGGCGATCGCGAGCGAGAGGGCCAGCGGCGCGACGACGGCCAGCGAGCGGAGAGCAGTCTTCTTCATGGAGCGGACCTTTTCGATGGGGTAAAGTTTCGCGGCCCTGCCTAGTCGAAGGCCGCGCGCACGGCAATCGCAGGGGCGGCGTTGCAAACATATAAAGGTTTCTTTATATGCGTGCGCCACGATGACCGTTCACGACCTCACCAGCGCTCTCGACGATCCGACGCGGCTCAGGCTGCTGCGGCTGTTGGCGCGCATGGAACTGGCCGTGGGCGAACTCGCCGAAGTGCTGGACCAGAGCCAGCCGCGCATTTCCCGCCATGTCCGCATCCTGACCGAGGCGGGACTTGTGGAAAAGCGCAAGGAAGGCAGCTGGGTCTTCCTGCGCGCCGCGGAGCAAGGCGGCATGGCCGCCGCCGCCGAAGCCCTGCTCGCCACCGCCGAGGACGAGGACGCCGAATTTGCCGCGACGTGCGAGGCGGACCGCGCGCGGCTTGCCGCGATCCGCGCCGCGCGAGAGGAAATCGCGGGCAAGTATTTCGCCCGCCATGCCGAGGAATGGGACGCGCTGCGCAGCCTGCACAGTCCCGACGGCGCGGTGGAGGCCGAACTGACCCGCCTGCTTGGCATCGAGGCGGGGGCCGATGCGCGGCTGGGCCGTATGCTCGACATCGGCACCGGCACGGGCCGCATCGCCGAACTCTACGCGCCGAGCGCCGATCACGTCTCCGCGATCGACAAGAGCCCGGAAATGCTGCGCATCGCCCGCGCCCGGTTGCAGCATCTCCCCCCGGCCCGGCTTTCGCTGCTGCAGGGCGATTTCCTCGACCTGCCGTTCGCCGACGAAAGCTTCGACACGGTGATGTTCCACCAGGTGCTGCACTATGCCCAGGCGCCCGAACGCGCGCTGGCCGAAGCGGCGCGGGTGACCCGGCCCGGCGGCCGCATCGCCATCGTCGATTTCGCCGCCCATGCGCGCGAAGACCTGCGCGACGAGCAGGCGCACGCCCGTCTCGGTTTCACCGATGCGCAGATGCAGGCGCTGCTGACCGGTGCGGGCTTCGCGCCGATCGCCGACAGCGCGCTGGCCGGATCGGAACTGACCGTCCGCATCTGGATCGGCCGCCGCGCCGCTTCGCTTCATGCCCTTTCGTCCCGCCCGGCAACGCCCGGCCGGGGCCAGGATCTCCAGAGAAAAGCCAGCCGATGACCTTCCGTCTCAACCAGGCCGCCGCTCCGGCGGGGGTGCCGCTGTTCGCCGATCTGCCGGGCGACGTGAACGTCAGCTTCGAATTCTTTCCGCCCAAGAGCGAGAAGATGGAAGAGCAGCTGTGGGACGCGGTGACCAGGCTTGCTCCGCTGCGGCCCGAATTCGTTTCGGTCACCTACGGCGCGGGCGGATCGACTCGCGAGCGCACGCACGCCACCGTCGCGCGCATCATCGCCGAGGCGAAGCTGCCCGCCGCCGCGCACCTCACCTGTGTCGAGGCGAGCAGGGACGAGATCCGCGCCGTCGCCGAACAGTACTGGGAAGCGGGCGTGCGCCACATCGTCGCCCTGCGCGGCGATCCGACGACCCCGGGCGGCCGGTTCGAGGCGCATCCCGACGGCTACGCCAGCGCCGCCGATCTCGTCGCCGGACTGAAGGCCATCGCCCCGTTCGAGATCAGCGTCGCCGCCTATCCCGAAACCCACCCCGAGGCGTTGAGCGCGGACAGCGATGTCGACAACCTGAAGCGCAAGTTCGACGCGGGCGCGGACCGGGCGATCACCCAGTTCTTCTTCAGCCCCGAATGCTTCTTCGAATTCCGCGACAAGCTGGCGGCGGCGGGGATCGACCGGCCCATCCTGCCGGGCATCCTGCCCGTGTCCAACGTCGCGCAGACGCGCAAGATGGCAGCGATGTGCGGCGCGCGCATCCCTGACTGGATGGACCGCCTGTTCGAAGGGCTGGACGAACGCCCCGGCGCGCGCAAGCTCGTCGCCGCGACGATCGCCGCCGAATTCTGCCGCGCGCTTTACGCGGGCGGGGTGCGCGACTTCCACTTCTACACGCTCAACCGCGCGGACTTGTCCTACGCGATCTGCCACCTCCTCGGCCTGCGCCCGAGCGGAGACGAAGCATGACCCTCATTTCCAGCAAGGCCCGCGCCCTTTTCGAAGCCGCGGCGAAGGAGCGCATCCTCATCACCGACGGGGCCTTCGGCACGCAGATCCAGACCAAGGGCCTGGTCGAGGCGGACTATGCGGGCGACCTTGGCCTGTCGCACGACCAGAAGGGCAACAATGACATCCTCGCCCTGACCCGCCCGGACGTGCCCGAAGCGATCCACCGCGCCTATTTCGAGGCGGGCGCCGACATTGCCGAGACCAATACCTTCTCCGCCAACCGCATCAGCCAGGCCGATTACGGCGCGGAGCACCTGGTCGAGGCGATCAACGTGGAAAGCGCGAAGCTCGCCCGCCGCGTCGCCGACGAGTTCACCGCAAGGGATGGCAAGCCCCGCTTCGTCGCGGGCGCGATCGGACCCACCAACAAGACGCTGTCGCTGTCGCCCGACGTCAACGATCCGGGCTACCGCGAGATCGATTTCGATTTCCTGACGCAGGTCTATCTCGAACAGGCCGAGGCGCTGGTCGCGGGCGGGGCGGATTTCATCCTGATCGAGACGGTGTTCGACACGCTCAACGCCAAGGCGGGCATCATGGCGGTGCGCCAGCTTGAACAGAAGCTGGGCCGCGAAGTGCCGATCATGCTGTCGATGACGCTGACCGACCTGTCGGGCCGCAACCTGTCGGGCCACACGGTGGAGGCGTTCTGGTACGCGGTGCGCCACGCGCGGCCGCTGACCGTCGGGCTCAACTGCTCGTTCGGCGCGACGCAGCTGCGCCCGCACGTCAAGACGCTGAGCCAGATCGCCGATACCTACATCATGATCTATCCCAACGCCGGTTTGCCCAACGAACTGGGCGAATACGACGAGATGCCCGAAACGACCGCCGGCTTCGTCGGCGAATGGGCCATCGCGGGGCAGGTCAACGTGCTGGGCGGCTGCTGCGGCTCCAGCCCCGACCACATCGCGGCGATGGCGCGCAAGGTGGCAGGACTCGCCCCGCGCGCCTTGCCCGACCTTGAAACCAGGACCCGGCTCGCCGGTCTCGAACCCTTTATCATGGCTGCCTGATGGACAATCCCAACGCCTCCTCGCGCTTCGTCAACATCGGCGAGCGGACCAACGTCACCGGCTCGGCCCGGTTCAAGAAACTGGTCATGGCGGGCGACTACCCGGCCGCGGTCGAAGTCGCGCGCCAGCAGGTGGAGAACGGCGCGCAGGTCATCGACGTCAACATGGACGAAGGCCTGCTCGACGCGGTCGAGGCCATGACCACCTTCCTGAAACTGATCGCCGCCGAACCCGACATCGCGCGGGTGCCGGTGATGATCGACAGTTCCAAGTGGGAGGTGATCGAGGCGGGCCTGAAGTGCGTGTCGGGCAAGCCCATCGTCAACTCGATCAGCATGAAGGAAGGCGAAGCGCCGTTCTTCGCCCAGGCACGCAAGTGCATGGATTACGGCGCGGCGGTTGTCGTCATGGCGTTCGACGAGACGGGGCAGGCCGACACGAAGCAGCGCAAGGTCGAGATCTGCAAGCGGGCCTACGACCTCCTCCTCGGCATCGGCTTTCCGGCCGAGGACATCATCTTCGACCCCAACGTCTTTGCCGTGGCGACGGGGATCGAGGAGCACGATCGATACGCGCTCGACTTCATCGAGGCGGTGGCGGAACTGCGGCAACTCTGCCCCCACGCGCACTATTCGGGCGGCCTGTCCAACCTGTCGTTCAGCTTCCGCGGCAACGAGACGGTGCGCCGCGCGATGCACTCGGTGTTCCTCTACCACGCGATTCCGGCGGGGCTGGACATGGCGATCGTCAACGCGGGCCAGCTCGACGTCTACGACCAGATCGAACCGAAGCTGCGCGAGGCGTGCGAGGACGTGATCCTCATGCGCCGCCCCCTCGCGGGCAGCGCAGGCCAGTCTGCGACCGAGCGTCTGATCGAACTCGCCGAAAGCTACAAGGGCGTCTCGGTCGAGGCGGAGAAGCAGGCGGCGGAGTGGCGCTCCTACCCCGTGGCGAAGCGGCTGGAGCATGCGTTGGTCAAGGGTATCGACGCCCACATCGTCGAGGATACCGAGGAAATGCGCGCCGCCACCGCGGAAGCGGGGGGCAGGCCGATCGAGGTGATCGAAGGCCCGCTGATGGACGGCATGAACGTCGTCGGCGACCTGTTCGGCAGCGGCAAGATGTTTCTGCCGCAAGTGGTGAAATCCGCCCGCGTGATGAAGAAGGCGGTCGCCCACCTCATCCCCTATATCGAGGCGGAGAAGCAGCCCGGCGCCAAGGCCAAGGGCCGCATCATCATGGCAACGGTGAAGGGCGACGTTCACGACATCGGCAAGAACATCGTCGGCGTGGTGCTACAGTGCAACGGCTACGAGGTGATCGACCTCGGCGTCATGGTGCCGTGGCAGACGATCCTCGATGCCGCGAACGAGAACGATGCCGACATCATCGGTCTGTCGGGCCTGATCACGCCCTCGCTGGACGAGATGGTGACCGTGGGCGAGGAGATGCAGCGCGCCGGGATGTCGATCCCGCTGCTGATCGGCGGCGCGACGACGAGCAAGGTGCACACCGCGCTGCGCATCGATCCGGCCTACGAAGGCCCGGTGATCCACGTTCTCGACGCCAGCCGCGCGGTCGGCGTCGCCTCGCAGCTCCTGTCCGACACCCAGCGCGACGGTTTCGTCGATGCGACCGCGCAGGATTACGAAAAGGTGCGCATCGCGCGGGCCAACAAGGGGCAGAGCGAGTTGCTAACGCTGGCCGAGGCGCGCGAAAACGGCTTTGCCGCCGACATGGCGCTGAAGGCTCCGGCGCCGGCGCAGCCCGGCGTGCATGTCTTCGACAGCTGGGACCTCGCCGACCTGGTCGACGCCTTCGACTGGACGCCGTTCTTCCGCGCGTGGGAACTGGCGGGCAACTTCCCGGCGATCCTCGAAGACGAGGTGGTCGGCGAATCCGCGCGCAGCCTCTACGCCGATGCGCGGGCGATGCTCGACACCATCGTGCGCGAGAAATGGCTCACCGCGCGCGGCGTGGCGGGCTTCTGGCCCTGCCGCCGCGATGGCGACGATGTTGTCCTGGACGCAGGGGCATCCGGGGAGACGCGCCTGCCGTTCCTGAGGCAACAGGTCAAAAAAAGCCGTGACCGTGCCAATTTCTGCCTCGCCGACTTCATCGACCCGGCGGGCGACTGGCTGGGCGGCTTCGCGGTCTCGATCCACGGCATCGAGCCGCACATCGAGCGGTTCAAGGCCGCGCACGACGATTATTCCGACATCCTCCTGAAGGCGCTGGCCGACCGGTTCGCCGAGGCGTTTGCCGAACGCTTGCACCAGCATGTCCGTACGAACCTGTGGGGTTATGCAGCTGGCGAACAATTGACCAACGAGGCGCTGATCCGCGAAGAATACCGCGGCATCCGCCCTGCGCCCGGCTACCCGGCCTGCCCCGACCATTCGCTGAAGCCGATCCTGTTCGACCTGCTCGATGCCGAGAAGGCCACGGGCGCGACGCTGACCGAAAGCTTTGCCATGCTGCCCACCGCGGCGGTGAGCGGGTTCTACTTCGCCCATCCCGAAAGCCAGTATTTCGGCGTCGCCCGGGTCGGGCGCGACCAGCTCGAGGACTATGCGGCGCGGCGCGGAGTAGACCTGCCGACGGCGGAACGCTTGCTGCGCCCGAACTTGGACTGACGTGTTGCCGAACCCCGCGCGCCGGGTGTAAGGGCGCGGCCAAGCCAGACTGGATGAAATAGACGAGGATCAGCGGCAATGGCCGGCCATTCCAAATTCAAGAACATCATGCATCGCAAGGGCGCGCAGGACAAGAAGCGCTCGGCCATGTTCAGCAAGCTCAGCCGCGAGATCACCGTGGCCGCCAAGATGGGCGCGCCCGATCCCGACATGAACCCGCGCCTGCGCCTGGCGATCAACAACGCCAAGGCGCAGTCGATGCCCAAAGACAACATCCAGCGCGCCATCGACAAGGCCGCCGCAGCCGGCGGCGAGGATTACGAGGAAGTCCGCTACGAAGGATACGGCCCGGGCGGCGTCGCGCTGATCGTCGAGGCGCTGACCGACAACCGCAACCGCACCGCGACCAACGTGCGCACCGCGTTCAGCAAGAACGGCGGCAACCTCGGCGCATCGGGCGCGGTCAGCCATGGTTTCGAGCGGCTGGGCATGATCGAATACGCTGCCGCTATCGGCGACGAGGACAAGGTCCTCGAGGCCGCGATCGAGGCGGGGGCCGACGATGTCGAATCGAGCGAGGACGGCCACATCGTCTGGACCCAGATGGACGCGCTGCACGAAGTCGCCACCGCGCTCGAGACGTCGCTGGGCGAGCCGGAAGGCGTCAAGCTCGCGTGGAAGCCCAACATCACCGTCGACCTCGACGAATCGAACGCGCAGACCCTGCTCAAGCTGGTCGACACGCTGGAAGACGACGACGACGTGCAGACCGTGTGGGGCAACTACGAGGTGTCCGACGAGGTCATGGAAAAGCTGGGCTGATCGATTGGCGGGGGCGGCGCGGCGATGATCTGGGGATGGCTCGCGAAGGCGCTGCTGGCCGGTGCGATGATCGCGGCCATTGCCGAACTGGGTCGACGCCTGCCGACGGTAGCGGCACTGGTCGCCTCGCTGCCGCTGGTCTCGGTGCTGGGCATGGTGTTCCTGTGGCACGCGCGCCCCGATGCGGAGAACATGGCCCGGCATAGCGAGGCGACGTTCTGGTATGTCCTGCCCTCGCTGCCGATGTTCCTCGCCATTCCGTGGCTGCTGCGCCACGGCGTTTCCTTCTGGGCCGCGCTGGCGGCGGGATGCGCGCTGACGGTGGTGCTCTACGGCCTGATGCGGCTGGTCGCGCCGAAACTGGGCCTGCCGATCTGATGGCCGCACGATGATCGTCCCTGCATGATCGCACGGCCATGATCGTATTGGGCCTCGACCCGTCGCTGACCTGCACCGGATGGGGCCTTGTCCGCGTCGATGGGCCGCGCCTGTCGCACATCGCCAACGGGCAGATCGCGACCGATACGAAGTCCGATCTCGCCACCCGGCTCCACCACCTGCACGACGCGGTCTTCGCGGTACTGGGCGCCTATCATCCCGATGTCGCCGCGATCGAGGAAGTCTTCGTCAACAAGAACCCGCAGTCGACGCTGAAGCTCGCCCACGCGCGGGGCGCGGTGCTGGCGGCCTGCGGGCGCGCGTCGCTGCCGGTGCACGAACACGCGACCCGGCTGGTCAAGAAATGCATCGTCGGCACGGGCGCTGCCGACAAGACGCAGGTCCAGGCGATGCTCAAGGTGCTGCTGCCCTTGGCCAAGGTCAGCGGTGCCGATGCCGCCGATGCGCTTGCGGTGGCCATCGCCCATGCCCATCTCGCCCCCCATGGCCACTGAAACGACCGACACGCCGGACACCGACGATGCCGCATGGATGGCGCTCGCGATAGAGCACGCCATCGCCGAGAAGGGCACCGATCCGGCCGATACGCCGATCGCCGCGCTGGTGGTGAAGGACGGCAAGCTGGTCGCCAAGGGCGTCAATCACACTGCCGAATGCTGCGACCCCACCGCCCATGCCGAGATCGTCACCCTGCGCGCGGCGGGCGCGGCGCTGGGCGAGATGCGGTTTCCGGGCGCGACGCTCTATTCCACGCTCCAGCCCTGCGGCATGTGCACGATGGCCTCGATCTGGGCCGGGGTGTCGCGGGTCGTCTATGGCGCGGGGCGCGACGATGTTCACGCGATGTATTTCGAGGACCGGCACCTCTCCACGCTCGACTTCATCGCCGACGCCTACAAGGACGATCTGACGCTGGTGGGCGGGGTCCGCGCCGACGAATGCGCGCCGCTCTATTTCCGCCCGTGGGACGACGTGCCCGAGGACCTGCAGGCCAACGACTGAATACGCCCACGACCGGACAGGGCGCGGGGCGGGCAGGGCGCGGGGGATAGTGTCGCCGGCTGCGTTTGCGCGCCGGCGAGGGTGCGCTAGCGTCGCGCGATGATCGCCAAACTTTCCGGCAGGCTGGACGAAAGCGGGCTCGACTGGGCCGTCATCGACGTCGGCGGCGTCGGCTACCTTGTCCATTGCAGCGCGCGCACGCTGACCGCGCTGGGCAACCGGGGGGAGGCCTGCACCGTCTATACCGACCTGCAGGTGAGCGAGAACGACATGCGCCTGATCGGTTTCGCCAGCGGGGCGGAGCGCGACTGGTTCCGCCTGCTGACGCAAGTGCAGGGCGTGGGCAGCAAGGTCGCGCTGGCGATCCTGTCGGCGCTGTCGACCGAGGAACTGCGCCGCGCCTGCGCCGGGGGCGATGCCCGGATGGTGGCGCGGGCCAATGGCGTCGGGCCGAAACTGGCCGCGCGCATCGTCAACGAGCTGAAGGACAAGGCCGGCGGCTTTGCCGAGGCTGTTGGCGGCATCGGCGGGGGCGACATGGTCGTTCATCCGGCGGGCAGCGCCAGCGCCGACGCCGTCTCCGCGCTGGAGAACCTGGGTTTCAAGCCGGGCGTCGCCGCCGCGGCGGTCGCCCATGCCGAAGCCGAGTTGGGCGAGGATGCCGGGCTCAAGGACCTCGTCCGCGTCGCCCTGAAGAAGGCCGCGGGTTAACCGGCACCGAGTGTCCGGTCACTTCGGCAGATTTATGAACTGCGCGGCCTGTCGCCGGTCGACCACCGCCTGCATCACGCTGGGCGAAGGCGGGCCTGACCGGCAGGATCCGACCCGGCGGTAGAGGCAGATCTGTGCTCCGCCATAGGGCAGGCACCGGGCTTGGGCGAACCCCGGCGGGACGGTGGCGGGATCGTCGGCGATCCACGCGTTGACGCGCGGGGCGACATCGTCCTGCGCCTCTCCCGTGCGCACATCGGCATAGACCGGGACGTCGCGGCGCAGCGCGGCAAGGTTGATGACCGACCAGCTCTCCAGCGACGAACCGATGCCGCAAGTCGCGGGGTCGGCGGTCGCCGTGTCGGCAAGGCGCGACCACGTGTCGTTTCCGCGCGGCGCGGGCCAGATCGAAGAGACCAGCACGAGCGCGCCGATCCACGCGATCGCGTATCCGGCGAGCCGGGTGCGCGGCGACAGCGCGGTAAGCTCGTCGACCGCCTTCGATGTCGAGACCATCGCCAGCATCAGGAAGGCCGCGACCGACAGGTAGGCGAAGCGCGCCTCCTTGTGCCCGATCACCGTCAGCAAGGTCATGTCGGCGACCACTGCGAGGGCGAGCGGCCACCAGCGCCGCGGCAGCCAGCGCAGGCCGAACAGCAGGAAGGGGATCGCGATGCCGAAGATGCGGATGAAGCGGACGAGGTAGTAGCTCGGCCCGTCGAGGCCGAAGGCGGCGGACCGGTTCTCGACGATGTTGAACCAGTAGGTCTTCACCACCCAGGCGAACGGCATCGCGCCAGCGATCAGGTCGCTCACCGCGCCGATCGCCAGCGCCGCCGCGCCTCCTGCGACCAGCCCGGTCCACGCCGTCCGGTCGAGCCGCGCGGTCGCCAGCACGAAGACGCCGATGAAGATTGCGAACTGCACCCTGAGCAGCGTGGCGAGACCCAGCAGCAATCCGGCCAGCACCCAGCGACGCAGGCTGCCGCCGGCATGCATCGCCGCTGCCACGCCGCACAGCGCGACCGCGCCGCCGATGCTTTCGGACAGGACGTGGCTCGACAGGTCGGCGATGTAGGGCCAGGTCGCCACGCCGAGCGCCAGCGCGATGGCCGTGCGGCGATCCTCCCCCGCCCCCATGGCAAAGGCGGCGGGCACGATCAGCAGCGCGATGGCCGCCCCGAACAGCCGCATGACGAGATAGGCGACCGTCCCGTCGGACGAGAGCAGCGTGCCCAGCCACATCGGCAGGGTCAGCATCTGCGGGATCAGCCGCCCGCGAATGCCCTCGTGCTGTTCCCAGGTGTCGATGCCGATGCCGGTGACCAGCTTGTGCGTCTGGCCAAGGTACTGAAAGATCTCGTCCGGGTGGTGATACGAAAGCGTGTCCCAGATCACCGCCCGGAATACGACCGCCACGGCGAGGCACAGCGCCAGCGGCACGCGCCAGTCGCGATGCCCGCCATGCGCCGGGCCAGTCGTCACGTTGTCGGTCAAACCCCTGCGCCCCCCCACGCCGGCCCGATGGCCATCGGCAAAGTGGCGCGTGCATATTCGCAAAGCGGCCAAACAGGCAAGCGGGGCCATGCGCGAGGCGATATCGGACGCCGCTTCGAATTCGCCTGTTCATGGTTTCTTCTGCGGGGACGACTTGCGCGCAAGGGCGGGTTATAGCCGGTGGCGATGGCCGAACCCTCCGAACTCCTGACCCCGGAACGCCTGCCCGAAGACCCGGACGCGGCGCTGCGCCCCAAGTCGCTGGCCGAATTCGTCGGGCAGGAAGCGGCGCGGGAGAACCTGCGCGTCTTCATCGAGGCGGCGCGCGGCCGGGCCGAGGCGATGGACCACGTCCTGTTCTTCGGCCCGCCGGGGCTGGGCAAGACGACGCTGGCGCAGATCGTCGCCAAGGAACTTCGCGTCGGCTTCCGTGCCACCAGCGGGCCGGTGATCGCCAAGGCGGGCGATCTCGCCGCCCTGCTCACCAATCTCGAACCCGGCGATGTCCTGTTCATCGACGAGATCCACCGGCTCAATCCGGTGGTCGAGGAAGTGCTTTATCCCGCGATGGAGGATCGCGCGCTCGACCTCATCATCGGCGAAGGACCGGCGGCGCGCTCGGTCCGGATCGACCTGCCGCCCTTCACGCTCGTCGGCGCGACGACGCGGCAGGGACTCCTGACCACGCCGTTGCGCGATCGTTTCGGCATCCCGATCCGTCTCCAGTTCTACACCGTGCCGGAGCTGGAGCGGGTGGTGACCCGCGCCGCGAAGCTGCTCGGCCTCGCCATCGCTCCCGACGGCGCGACGGAAATCGCCCGCCGCGCCCGCGGGACGCCCCGCGTCGCGGGACGCCTGCTGCGCCGGGTGCGGGATTTTGCTGAAGTGGCGGGGAGCAGCACCGTCACCCGGGCCATCGCCGACGATGCGCTGACCAGGCTGGAAGTCGATTCGCTCGGCCTCGACGCGATGGACCGGCGCTATCTCCACATGATCGCCGACATCTACAAGGGCGGGCCGGTCGGGGTGGAAACGCTCGCGGCGGGCCTGTCCGAACCGCGCGACACGATCGAGGAAGTGATCGAGCCCTACTTGATCCAGCTCGGTCTCGTCGCCCGCACCGCGCGGGGACGCTGCCTCAACGATCGCGGCTGGCAACACCTCGGCCTCGCCGCCCCCGACACCCGGCCGCCGCAGGGTGGCCTGTTCGAGGACTAGGCGCGCGCTCACGTCCTCCGTCGAACGCGGTCGGGCGTTCGTCGCCGCGTTTGCACCTCCGTCGAACTGGGTCGCCTCGCCGTCGAGCCGGGCGCGATAATCCTGCGTTTGGCGTGCATTTCCCGTTTCGGGGAGGGCCAGCGGCTCTCCGGAACGAGGAGAAAGATGATGAAATTCCTGCTTGCCGCTTTGGCCAGTGCCGGTCTGGTCCTGAGTTCCGGCCCGGCCTTTGCCAAGGCACCGGAGGAACGGCCGCGCGCGGCGCAAGTCGATCTCGCTGGCTACGACCTTACCGACCCCGCCGAAATCGCCAAGGCCGAAAAGCGCATCCGCAGCGCGGCGCGCAAAGTCTGCCCGCGACGGCAGGCTGGTTCGCCGGCGGAACACGACGCACAGGCGCTGTGCCGCAACCATGCCGAACAGGCTGCGCTGGCGCAGCTTCGCCAGCGGGCGGTGATGTTCGGCGGCTGAGCCGCACCGGATCACACGCAGCGTTCCGCGCGGCCCCGTCGCAACCGGGGAAAGCGGGCCGCGCACCCTTGGCCGGGAGCGGCCGCGCGGGGTATCGCCACTGGCGTGAACGCCGAGATCGTCATTGGCGATGAGCAGGGTCGTCCCGTCCTCATCGATATCGAGGAGCTGCTTGCCACGCGCCTTCTGGTGCAGGGCAATTCCGGCTCCGGCAAGTCGCACCTGCTGCGCCGGTTGCTGGAGGAAAGCGCCGGGATGGTCCAGCAGATCGTCATCGACCCCGAAGGCGATTTCGTCGGCCTGGCCGATGCCTTCAGCCACATCGTCGTCGATGCCGCGTCCTATTCGCAGGGCGAGCTGGAAGCATTGGCCCTGCGCGTCAGGGCGCATCGTGCATCGGTCGTGCTGGCGCTGGAGGGGCTGGAGGTCGAGCAGCAGATCAAGGCCTGCGCCACGTTCCTCAACGCGCTGTTCGATGCGCCGCGCGAACACTGGTACCCGGCATTGGTCGTGGTCGACGAGGCGCAGATGTTCGCCCCCAGCGCGGCGGGCGAAATGGCCGAGGACGTGCGCCGCACGACCTTGTCGGCGATGACCAACCTGATGTGCCGGGGCCGCAAGCGCGGGCTGGCCGGCATCGTCGCGACGCAGCGTCTGGCGAAGCTGGCGAAGAACGTCGCTGCCGAAGCCTCCAACTTCCTGATGGGCCGAACCTTCCTCGACATCGACATGGTGCGCGCCGCCGACCTGCTCGGCATGGAGCGGCGGCAGGCCGAGCGGATCCGCGACCTCGAACGCGGCCGCTTCGTCGGTCTCGGCCCGGCGATCAGCCGGCGCCCGGTGACGGTGAAGATCGGCCCGGTCCGCACCGGGCACAAGGCGGCGGCGACCGGGTTGATGCCGCTTCCCGAAGCGCCCAAGGCGGACATGGCCGCGCTCCTGACCGATGCCCTTGCGCAGGAGGCGCGGCCCGCCCCGCCGCCCCGCGCGCCCGCCCCGCCGGTCGAAGCGCTGGGAGCAGCAATGGCGGAGCGGGCCGAGGCCCCGGTGGCAGCCTCGCGGCGCGAGGGGCCGAAAGTCGACGTCGGCGGCGCGGTCGCGGCGGTCATGGCCGAAATGGCCGCGCATCCCGATTCGGCGTATCAGACGGCCTCGACGCTGTACCAGGCGTTCTTGACTCGCTGCCGCGCCCGCGGCGTCCACATCCCGCCGCTCGACATGGCCGCCTTTCGCCGCGAGTTCGCCGTCGCCCTCGCCGGGCTGGACCGGCTGGAGGACGAGGATGCCGCGCGGATCCGGGCACTGGGCAGCGGCATCGCCGACGACGTGCTCGGGCCGTTCCTGGTCATCGCCCGCTCCGCCCTCGAAGGCCGCGATGCGCCGGACGAGGACGAGCTGGCCCGCGCCTACGGTACCAGTTCGCCGGGACGGGTGCGCCGCCTGCTCGACCATTTCGAGCGCGAGGGTCTGATCGTGGTGCGCGAGATCTTCGGCGGCGGGCGCAAGATCAGCGTCCCGGCGCTCGAGACGGCAAGCTAGCCCCTCAGGCCGCCACCATCGTCCGCGATTTCGCGGCGTCGGCCAGCGTCACCGCATCGAGCACGTCGAGAAACGCCTGCTTCGCCCGATCGAGCGGCGAGATCAGGCCGCAATCGCGATTGAGCGTGCAGTTCGGACAATTGACGAGTTGCATGGTCGGCTCCATCCGCCGGATGACATCGCCGATGACGATCTCTTCGGAGGGCAGGGCCAGCTGCATCCCGCCGGTACGCCCGCGCACCGACCGTAGGTAGCCGTGCCGCACGAGCTTCTGCGCGACTTTCGCCACGTGATTGTAGGAAACCCGGTGCTCTGCCGAAAAGCTCGGCAGGGCCATGGGCGCGCCATCGGATCGTGCAAGGACCACCAGGAGCCGGAGCGCGAGATCGGTGTGCAAGGTAAGCTGCATGATCCGACTATATTCGGGTTGCGGTGCGGTGGCAAACCGTATACTAGCATAATCAATACCAGTATAAGGAGAACCGGTATGCGCGTTGCCTCGCAACAGGCCATGGACATCGTCAAGAGCACTTCGCCCGCGCTGGAAAAGCACGGCGTCGCCATCACCACCCGCATGTACGAGCGGCTGTTCCGCGATCCCGCGATCGCCGCCCTGTTCGACCAGGCCGCGCAGGAAAGCGGCGAGCAGCCCAGGCGACTGGCCGCGGCGATCCTGGCCTATGCGAAGAACATCGAGCGGCTCGACGTGCTGGGCCCGGCGGTGGCCAGGATGGTCGCGCGCCATGTCGAGACCGGGGTCCGGGCCGAGCATTACCCGCATGTCGCCAATGCCCTGCTCCCCGCGATCCGCGATGTGCTGGGCGCCGATGTCGCCACCGACGAGGTGCTGGCCGCCTGGGGCGAGGCGTACTGGATGCTGGCCGACCTGCTGATCGCGGCGGAAGCACAGGCCTACGAGGACCGCGAGGCCGCCTGACCCCGCGGCCCCGCGAGGTCCGCCACACGAAAGGGCCTCCCCCCGCCGGCGCGAGGGGAGGCCCTTGTCTCGTTCAGGCCCATTCCAGGGCCCCGACTTGTTCCCGGCCCCTGACTCTAACAGGCCGCGGCCCGGCTGATTCAGGCGGCGAGCTTGCGTAGCACGTACTGCAGGATGCCCCCGTTGCGGTAGTATTCCAGCTCGTTCGCCGTATCGATGCGGCAGGCGACGGTGAAGCTGAAGGTCGAGCCGTCCTTGCGGGTGACGTCGACGATCACGTCCTGCTGCGGCTTCAGCTCGGCGACGCCATGGATGGTGAAGGCGTCGTCGCCGGTAAGGCCGAGCGTCTCGCGCGTGTCGCCGTTCTTGAACTGCAGCGGCAGCACGCCCATGCCGACCAGGTTCGAGCGGTGGATCCGCTCGAAGCTTTCGACGATGACCGCCTTCACGCCCAGCAGGATCGTGCCCTTGGCCGCCCAGTCGCGCGACGAGCCGGTGCCGTATTCCTTGCCGGCGATCACGACGAGCGGCGTGCCGTCGGCCTTGTGCTTCATTGCCGCATCGTAGACCGGCATCGTCTCGCCTTCGTAGCTCGAGAAGCCGCCCTCGGTCCCCGGCACCATCTCGTTCTTGATGCGGATGTTGGCAAAGGTGCCGCGCATCATCACTTCGTGGTGGCCGCGGCGCGAGCCGTAGGAGTTGAAGTCCGCCTTGGCGACCTGGTGCTCCTGCAACCACTGGCCGGCGGGGCTGTCCGCCTTGATCGAACCGGCGGGGCTGATGTGGTCGGTGGTGATCGAATCGCCGAGGATCAGGAGCGGCCTGGCGCCGACGATGTCGTTCACCGGCGGCGGGGTCATGGTCATGCCCTCGAAGTACGGCGGGTTGGCGACATAGGTCGAACCGGCGCGCCACGAATAGGTCTCCGAACCGGTGACGTCGATCGCCTGCCAGTGCGCGTCGCCCTTGTAGACGTCGGCATAGCGGGCCTGGAACATGGCGCGGTCCATGCATGAGGTCATGGTCGAGGAGACTTCTTCGTTCGTCGGCCAGATGTCCTTGAGGTAAACGTCCTGGCCGTCCTTGCCGGTGCCGATGGGGGTGGTGGTGAAGTTTTCGACCACCGTGCCCTTCAGCGCGTAGGCGACGACCAGCGGCGGACTGGCGAGGAAGTTGGCGCGCACGTCGGGCGACACGCGGCCCTCGAAGTTGCGGTTGCCCGAGATGACGGCGCTGGCGACCAGCCCGTTCTCGTTGATCGCCTTGCTGATCGGTTCGGCCAGCGGGCCGGAGTTGCCGATGCAGGTGGTGCAGCCATAGCCGACGAGGTTGAAGCCGATGTTGTCGAGATGCGACTGGAGCCCCGCCTTGACGAGATAGTCGGTGACGACCTGCGACCCCGGTGCGAGCGAGGTCTTGACCCAGGGCTTGGGCTTCAGGCCCAGCTCGTCGGCCTTCTTGGCGACGAGCCCGGCGGCGACCAGCACGCTCGGGTTCGAGGTGTTGGTGCAGCTGGTGATTGCCGCGATCATCACGTCGCCGTCGCCGATGTCGAAATCCTTGCCCTCGACCGGCACGCGGGTGTTGGCCTTCTTGTAGGTCTCGGCCATGTCCTTGGCGAAGACGTCGTCGACGGCGTCGAGGTCGACGCGGTCCTGCGGGCGCTTCGGCCCGGCGAGCGAGGGGACGACGGTGCCCATGTCAAGCTCGAGCGTCGAGGTGAAGACGGGGGCCGGGCCGTCGGGGTCCAGCCAGAAGCCCTGCTCCTTGGCATAGGCTTCGACCAGTGCGATCTGGTCCTCCTCGCGACCGGTCAGGCGCATGTAGTCCAGCGTCTTGTCGTCGATGCCGAAGAAACCGCAGGTCGCGCCGTATTCGGGCGCCATGTTCGCCAGCGTTGCACGATCGGCGAGGCTCAGCGAAGCGAGACCGGGGCCGTAGTATTCGACGAAGCGGCCGACGACGCCGTGCTTCCTGAGCATGTTGGTGCAGGTCAGAACGAGGTCGGTGGCGGTGACGCCTTCCTTCAGGCGGCCGGTCAGCTTGAAGCCGACGACTTCGGGGATCAGCATGGAGACCGGCTGGCCGAGCATGGCCGCCTCCGCCTCGATCCCGCCGACGCCCCAGCCCAGCACGCCGAGGCCGTTGATCATCGTGGTGTGCGAATCGGTGCCGACGCAAGTGTCGGGATAGGCGATCGCCGCGCCGCTCTCGTCATTCGAGGTCCACACCGCCTGCGCGATGTTCTCCAGGTTCACCTGGTGACAGATGCCGGTGCCCGGGGGAACGGCGTAGAAGTTGTCGAGGCTCTTGGACCCCCACTTGAGGAAGTCGTAGCGCTCGAGGTTGCGCTGGTACTCGATCTCGACGTTCTCCTCGAACGCCTTGGGGTGGCCGAACTCGTCGACCATGACCGAGTGGTCGATCACCAGGTTCACGGGAACCTGCGGGTTGATCTTGGCGGTGTCGCCGCCCAGTTTCGCGATCGCGTCGCGCATTGCCGCCAGATCGACGACGCAGGGAACCCCGGTGAAGTCCTGCAAGAGGACGCGCGCGGGGCGGTACTGGATTTCCTGGTGCGGACCGACGGGGTTCTTCTGCCAGTCGACGATCGCCTGCGCGTCGGCGGTGGCGACGGTGAAGCCGCCATCCTCGAACCGCAGCATGTTTTCGAGCAGGACCTTCATCGAAAACGGCAAGCGCGAAACGTCGCCCAGCTTCTCGGCCGCTTTCTTGAGTGAGTAATAGGCAAACGTCCTGCCATTGACGGTCATCGTCGAGCGGGTACCGAGCGTGTCCTTGCCGACTGCGGTCATGCGATCATTCCCCTTGCCTGGCGCGGTGTCGCGATCCGGTCGAGTGTCGATCCGAGTCGCGCCGCGGCGTGATGCGTGCGTTCGTGCGGGGGCGCGATGCGCGGGAAAGGGCGCTACGTCAAGGTAGCGGAAGGGCTAAAACAGTCTGAACCTACTCCTAATCGATAATGAATGGCAATATCATATCTGGAGAAAAAGCCGGATCGGGCTGTGCCACCTTCCAGCCCTCTCAGCTAGCTTGCCGATTATAAGCATGGCTATTATAACGGCGCTTATGGACCGCAACTTCATCTACTACGCCACCGATATCGGTCGCTTGTTCCGCAAGCGGCTCGATTGCGTGGCGCGCCCTTCGGGCATCACCACGGCCCAGCTTCGCGCGCTTCTCGTCCTGCGCCGTGAACCGGGTGCGAACCAGGCCGCGCTGGCGGGCTTTCTCGAAGTCGAACCGATTACCGCCGGACGCATGATCGACCGAATGGTCGCCGCCGGGCTTGTCGAGCGGCAGGCCGACCCGACCGATCGGCGCGTGTGGCGGCTCTTCCCGACCGAACTCGGCCGCACTCTTCTTGCCGAAATGGATGATGAACTGGGCGCGCTCATCGAAACCGCGCTCGACGGCCTCGATCGCGACGAACGCGCGTCGGTGACGGATGCGCTGGAACGGGTGCGGCAGAACCTGATCGAAGAGGGCGAAAGCCGGGCGGTCGCCAATGGCTGAGGCCGATCCGATGACCCTTCCCAGGCAGGACAGCGGCGCCAGGGACGAAAAGCCGAAGCGCGGCCTGGCGCGCAAGGTGCTGATGTTCGGCGTGCCGCTGGCCATCGTCGCCGGGGCGCTCGCCTGGTGGTTCGGTCGTCCGGGCGAAGTCTCGACCGACAACGCCTATCTCAAGCTCGACATCGTCTCGGTCGCCAGCGAGGTGCCCGGCACGATCGTCAGGGTGAACGTGCGCGAAAACCAGATGGTCAGGAAGGGCGACGTGCTCTTCGCGATCGATCCCACCGACTACGAGATCGCCATCGCCCAGGCGGACGCCCAGATCGCGCAGGCGCAGGCGCGGGTGACGGCGCTGGACGCCGACGTCGATGCCAATGCCGCCGATCTGGCCGGTGCGCGCGACGATCTCGCGCTGGCGCAGGCGAACTACCGGCGCGAAAAGGAACTGATGGATCGCGGCTTCAACACCCGCGCCCGGATGGATGCGGCAACCCACGCGGTCGCCAGCGCGCGCGACGAGCTGCTCTCGCTGCAGGCGCAGGTCCAGAAGGCGAGGGCGCAGCTGGCCACCGGCGCGCAAGTGCCCGGCGTCGATCCGCAAGTCGCCGCCGGCCGTGCTGCGCGGGAAAAGGCGCAGGTCAACCTGGGCCGGACGGTGGTGCGCGCACCGGTTTCGGGCCGGGTCGTGCAGGTCGAGCGACTGCAGGTCGGCCAGTCCGCCGTGGCCGCCCTGCCGATGCTGTCGATCGTGCGCGAAGACGGCGCGCGGATAGAAGCCAACTTCAAGGAAACCGACCTTGCCCAGATGCGACCGGGACAGAAGGCCGAGATCCGCATCGACGCCTATCCCGACCTGCGCCTTTCGGGCCACGTCGATTCGATCGGTTCGGGCACCGGTTCGGAATTCTCCGTGCTTCCCGCGCAGAACGCCACCGGCAACTGGGTCAAGATCACGCAGCGGGTGCCGGTCCGCATCGCCATCGATTCGCGCTCGTCCCGGCCGCTGATCTCGGGCCTGTCGACCGACGTCACCGTCTTCACCGGCGATGACTGAGGCGGTTGCCGGCAATCGGGCGCCGCCTGCGGCACCCCCTGCCGGGGGTGCGATTATGCACACCCGCAACCGCCCGCTGCTGATCGCGGCGGCGATGGCCGCGATGGTCATGCAGGTGCTCGACACGACGATCGCCAACGTCGCCCTGCCGCACATGCAGGCATCGCTTTCGGCCACGACCGACACGATCAGCTGGGTGCTGACCAGCTACGTGTTGGCCACCGCCATCACCTTGCCGGCAGCGGGCTGGCTGGTCGGGCGCTTCGGCATCCGCACCATCTTCGTCGGATCGATCATCGCCTTCACGGTGGCCTCGATCCTCTGCGCCGCGGCCCAGACCATCGAGGAGATGGTCGCCTTCCGCGTGATCCAGGGCATCGGCGGCGCCTTCCTCGCGCCCTTGGCGCAGACCGTGCTGCTCGACGTCAGTTCGGAGGAAGAGCGGCCGCGAATGATGATCCTGTTCAGCCAGGGCGTCCTGCTCGGCCCGATCATGGGGCCGGTTCTCGGCGGCTACATCACCGAAAGCGCGAGCTGGCGCTGGATCTTCCTGATCAACGTGCCGGTCGGCGTGCTGGCGAGCCTCGCCCTGCTGGCGCTCCTGCCCAACCGCCGGGGGGCTTACAAGAAATTCGACCTCGCCGGCTGGGCGCTCATCGGCATCGCGGTGGCGGCATTCCAGCTGATCCTCGACCGCGGGCAGCACAAGGACTGGTTCGCCTCGGCCGAGATTGTCGTCTATGCGGTTATCGCGGCCTGCGCGTTCTGGATGGCGGGCGTGCACTTCATCACCAGGCGCGACGCGCTGTTCCCCCGCCAGATGTTCGCCGATCTCAACCTCGTCCTGTGCCTTGCCATCAACTTCCTGTTCGGGGCGGTGCTGCTGGCGGTGATGGCGTTGCTGCCTTCGCTGTTGCAGTCGATCTACGGCTATCCGGCGGTCGATACCGGGTGGCTGATGACCCCGCGCGGGATCGGCATGATGATCGCGGTCACGCTGCTTGGCCGGACTATCGCCAAGCTCGATCCGCGGCTGTCGATCGGCATCGGTCTCGTCATCATGGGCTGGTCGTTGTGGCTGATGACCGCCTGGTCGCCGGAAATGCCCACGAGTTCGATCGTCCTGGCGGGGTTCATCCAGGGCGTCGGCGTCGCCTTCGGGTTCATGCCACTCAACATCCTCGCCTTCTCGACGCTGCCCGGCGAATACCGGACTGATGCGACCAGCCTGCTCAATCTCCTGCGCAATCTCGGCAGTTCGGTCGGCATTGCGCTGACTACCGTGCTGCTGTCGCGCAACATCCAGATCAACCATGCCGAGCTGGGCGCGCGCATCACCGACACCACCTTCCCGATCAACGTCGACCAGCACGAGATCCTGGGCTCGACCGGGCAGGCGGTGCTTGCCGCGATCGACGGGCTGGTCACGCAGCAGGCGGCGATGATCGCCTATCTCAACAATTTCTGGCTGATGGCGCTGATGTGTTGGGGCGCGATACCGCTGCTTCTGCTGGCGCGGGTCAGGAAGAAGCCGCAGGGCGACGACGCGCCGGCCGACATCCCGCACTGATCGGCGCGCGGCCCGGGAAGGGGGCGGCGCCCGTCGATCAGCGGTCCAGCGCGACCGAGGAGTGGTAGCCGCCGCGGTGGAACAGCAGCGGGGCATCGCCGCCGCACAGGTCCAGCGCCTCGACCCGGCCGACGACCAGCCAGTGGTCGCCGATGTCCTCGATCCGCTCGATGCGGCAGTCGATCCAGGCCAGCGCCTCGTCGAACACCGGCTGGCCCGACGGGCTTTCCCCGTGCGCCAGGTCGAGGAACTTGTCCGGCTGCTTCGAAGCGAACCGCTGGCAGAGCGCAAGCTGCTCCGATCCCAGCACGTTGACGCAGAAGCGTCCGGCACGCTCGATGCCGGGGAACGTGTTCGAACCCTTGTCGGGAAAGAAGCCGACCAGCGGCGGATCGAGCGAGATCGAGGTGAACGAGCCGACCACCATGCCGGTGCGCACGCCCGCGGCGTCGATGGCCGTGATCAGGCAGACGCCGGTGGGATAGGAGCCGAGAACGGTGCGGAAGTGGGCCTTGTCGAACATCGGCACTTCCTGCTCTGCGACCACGCCGAGGTCAATGCGCGGGCAGACGATCCGGCGGGGGCAATTCAGCGTGACGAAAGGCGAGGTTATGCAAAGTCCTGCGTGAAACTCCCGGTCGCGGTAGACGTTGACCGGTCACCGGGGGCATAGAGGCCCCCGCCGGCGTAGTAACGCGACCCAACCTGTCGGAGCTTTTCTTGAAACCTGCCGTTCGATCCGTCCCCGTCTCCCGTCGCCATGCCGTCTTCGGACCCGCGGTGCTGGGCCTTGCCACGTTCGCCATGGCCGCCCCGGCGCTGGCCCAGGCCGATCCGCAGGCGCCCGCCAAGATCGGGCGGGATTTCGTCGGCGAAGGGCAGCTCCCCAAGCCGCAGTCGGTCCCGGCGCCCGCGCCGGCACAGGCCCCGCCGCAAGTGCCGCAGGCCGCGGGTGCGGTCGTGCAGCAGATTCCGACCGATTTCTTCGTCACCGCGCCGACGTGGAGCTCCGCACAGGCTAGGGCGCTCCTCGCCTATGTCGGCACGCTGGGCCGGGAAGGCCTGTTTCCGAAGGACTATCGCCCCGAGGAACTGGAGGCGGCAATCGCCTCCGCGGACCAGGCCCGCATCAACGAGATCGCGAGCCGGACCTTTACTTGGGTGGCACAGGACCTGCGCGATGGGCGGACCGAGATGGACGCCCGCAAGCAGTGGTTCGTGACCGACCCGGATGCCGAGCGCCTGCCGATCAAGGACCTGCTCGAAGGGGCGTTGGCCGGCGGGGGCATCGTGCCCGCGCTCGAATCGCTGAATCCGATCCACCCCGACTATGCGGTGCTCAAGCGGATGCTGGCCGAAACGCCCGCGTCGGACAGCGCCAAGCTCGCCAAGATCCGCGCCAACATGGATCGCTGGCGCTGGCTGGCGCGCGATCTGGGGCACAGCTATCTCCTCACCAACGTGCCCGAATACCAGTTGCGCCTGACGGTGAACGACAAGATCGTGCGGTCCTATCGCACCGTCGTCGGCAAGCCGGGCAGGACCAGCACGCCGCAGCTCGCCGAAACGGTCGAGGGCGTGATCTTCAACCCGACCTGGACGGTGCCGCAGTCGATCGTGGTGGGCGAAGGCCTCGGCGCGAAAGTGCTGGGCAGCCCGGCCTATGCGCGGTCGCACAACTACAAGGGCTGGAAGAACGAGGACGGCACCGTCACCGTGGTCCAGCAGCCGGGACCGAACAACTCGCTCGGCCTGATGAAGCTCGACATGCCCAACCCGCACGCGATCTTCCTGCACGACACTCCGGCCAAGGCGCTGTTCAACAACCCGGACCGCGCCTATTCGCACGGTTGCATCCGGACCGAGCGGGCGCTGGAACTGGCCCTGACGCTGGCCATGGTGCTGGGGCAGGTGCCCAAGGAAGAGGCGGTCGCCATCTCCAAGTCGGGCGAATACACCAAGGTTCCGCTGAAGAAGCAGCTGCCGGTCTACATCACCTATTTCACGATGGCGCAGGACATCGACGGGCAGATGCGCAGCTTCAAGGACATTTACGGCCGAGACGAGCCGGTGCTCGCCAGCTTCAAAGCGCCGCGTGTTGCCAAGGACGGCCGCCGCACGACGACCGAGGAAGTTGTCGCGATCGAGGATCCGGGTCTTTAAGGGACAGGTGCGGGCGGTCCGGTCCGCCCTGCGCCCGTTTGCCAGGGCGTGTCAGGCCGTGTCGCGCGCGACGAGCGCGGGCGGCATGACCAGGCTTGCCGCGTCCTCACCCGCGATCCGGCGAAGCAACAGGTCGACAAGCCCGCGCGCGCCCGCGGCGATGTCCTGGTGCACGGTGGTCAGCGGCGGCATGGTCTGGGCCGAGATCGGCAGGTCATCGAACCCCACCAGTCGCATCCGCCCCGGCACCGCGACACCGCGTTCGCGCAATTCGCGCAGCGCCGCGACGGCCAGCGTGTCGGTCGCGGCGAAGATGCCGTTGGCCCGGCCGACGATGGTGTCGATGTGCGCGGTGATTTCCCCTGCCATCCGGTCCGGCGAGAGGTGTGTCGGATAGACATCGATCGGCACGCCCGCGGCCTCGGCGGCATCGCGGGCACCGGCGTAGCGGGCGGCGAATTCGATCGGTTCGGGATCACCGAGGAAGGCGAGGTGGGTGGCCCCGCCCTCGATCAGCCGCCGGGCTGCCAGCTGTCCGCCCAGCCGGTTGTCGGACCCGACCGCGCAGTGGACCTGCCCCGGTTCGCGGTTGCCCCACACCACCATCGGGCGATAGCGCGCGGCGACTTCCTCGATCCGGGCGAACTGGTCGGACTGGCCGATCACGATCACCCCGTCGATCATGCCTGATCCGATGAACCGGTCGAGCCAGTCTCCGTCGTGGTCGGGGATGACCCGGCGCAGCATGAGGTCGTAGCCCTCCTCGGTCAGCGCGTCGGCGAGGTGGCCGAGCAGGGTCATGAAGAAGGTATCGGACACCTGCTGCCGACGATCGTGGCCGAGCGGGATGACCACGCCAATGACGCCCGTCTTCTGCCTGCGCAGGTTGCTGGCGACGCGGTTGAGCTGGAATCCGTGGTCGCGGGCCAGTTCTTGGATGCGGTCGCGGGTCTTGGCATTGACGAGACTGTTGCCCGCCAGCGCCCGCGACACGGTGCCCGCCGAGACCCCGGCCAACCGTGCCAGATCGGTGATCGTGCGCGCCCGCCCGACCCCCGGTTTGCCATCGGTATCCGATCTCGCCATCGGTTCTCGCCCTTGTCCGGTCAATGCGCCATCGCGCCTTCGCTCCGACGTATGCGGTGTCCGGCATCGACGAACAAGGTGGCAATGGCGCCCGCGATCATCAATGCCCCGCCCAGCATCAGCACGTTGCGCGGATCGCCGCCCAACACCGACCGATAGATCAGCGGCATGGTCAGCGTCTGGATCAGCATCGGAATGACGATGAACATGTTGAAGATGCCCATGTAAATGCCCGTGCGTTGCGGGGGAATCGCATCGGCCAGCATGACGTAGGTGTTGCCCATCATGCCGGCCCAGCCGATGCCGATGCCGATCATCAGCACGAACAGGACGGCGGGCGTATCGACGCCGGGGATCATCAGCATCGCCGCGCCGGATGCGGTCAGGCAGACCGCGTGGACCAGCCGCGCCCCGAGCCGCGCGACGAGCGGGATCAGCGTCAGCGCGCCGACAAAGGCGATGAAGTTGTAGAGCGCCCCGGCCTGCTGCGTCGTCAGCGTCGCGTCGCGAAAGGCGGCGCTGGCCGGATCGCTGGTGTCGTAGAGTGCGCGCCCGACGGCGAAGGTGATGTACTGCCAGTAGGCGAACATCGCGTACCACTGGCACAGCATCGCGACCGCGAGCTGGCGCATCGGGCGCGGCATCTCGCGGATCGCGGCCCCGATGTCGGACAACGTGCCCCGCACCGTCAGCGGATGGGCCGCCATCGCGCGCTGTTCGTCGGCATCGAGGGGCAGTTCGGGCACGCGCACGACCGACCAGACGATCGTGCTGATCGACAGGATCGCACCGATGATGAAGGCGATGCGGACGATGACCGGGATGCCGTTGGCGTCGAGCACGTCCTTGGCGACGAACGATGTCAGCAGTGTCGGGGCGAGGTAGGAGAGCGTCTGGGCAAGCCCGGTGAAGGCGCTTTGCGTCAGGAACCCGATCGAGCGCTGGTCGGGGCGCAGCCGGTCGGCGACATAGGCACGGTAGGGCTCCATGGTGATGTTGTTGCCGGCATCGAGGATCCACAGGAGCGAGGCGGCCATCCACAGGGCCTGCGAATAGGGCATCAGGAACAGGGAGATCGTGCAGATCACCGCGCCGATCAGGAAATAGGGCGTGCGGCGGCCCAGCCTGGTGTTGGTCCGGTCGCTCATCGCGCCGATGATCGGCTGGACGAGCAGCCCCGTCATCGGGCCGGCGAGCCAGAGCAGCGGCATCGTTGCCTCGTCGGCGCCGAGGAATCCGTAGATCGGACCCATGTTGGCCTGCTGCAGGCCGAAACTGAACTGCAGGCCGAAGAAGCCGATGTTCATCTCGATGATTCGCAGCAGCGAAAGGCGCGGTTTTGCAGCCGTTTTCATTGGCGCGGTCCTCTTCCAGACAGCCGGCCTTGCGCCGGTCCGTGCGTCTTGGGTGACACGAACCGCGCCGTTTTGCAATCGTTTGCAAGTTTACGGTTGCAAACGATTGCAGATGTCGTATCCCAACGTGGCGACTCGCGACGGAAGATGCGCGATCCAGCAGGAGAGATGAGATGCGTTTGCGTTATGCCCTGACGGTCGGTTCCGCCCTTTCGGCGATGGTTACCGCCACGATTGCCACCCCCGCCCTGGCGCAGGATGGAGAGCCGGTTCCTGCCGACGCCGCCGCCAGCAGCAGCAACGACGATTCGCTCGGCTTCGACGAGATCATCGTCACCGCCTCGGCCCGCCCGGCCAACAAGCTGCAGACCTCGATCTCGGTCAGCGCGCTCGACAGCGAAGCGGTGGCCGACGCCGCGCCGCGCACCACTGCCGAAATCTTCCGCCAGATCCCGGGCATCCGTTCGGAATCGACCGGCGGCGACGGCAACGCCAACATCGCGGTGCGCGGTCTGCCCGTCGCATCGGGCGGCGCCAAGTTCCTGCAGCTCCAGGAGGACGGCATGCCGGTCCTGCAGTTCGGCGACATCGCCTTCGGCAACGCCGACATCTTCCTGCGCGCGGACCAGACCGTCGCCTCGATCCAGGCGGTGCGCGGCGGCTCGGCCTCGACCCTCGCGTCGAATTCGCCGGGCGGCGTCATCAACTTCATCTCGAAGGACGGCAGCCAGGACGGCGGCACGGTCATGGCGACCGTCGGCCTCGACTACGAGGAATACCGGCTCGACTTCAATTACGGCGCTTCGCTGGGCGAGAACACCCGCTTCAACGTCGGCGGCTTCTGGCGCGAAGGCGAAGGCCCGCGCGATGCCGGGTACAACGGCAACAGCGGCTACCAGATCAAGGCCAACCTGACCCAGGAGTTCGACGGCGGCTACGTCAAGCTCTATGCCAAGCATCTGAACGACCATGCGATCGGCTACCTGCCGATGCCGATGCTCGTCACGGGCAGCAACTCCGATCCCAAGTACCGCTCCTTCACCAACTTCGACATCCTGTCGGATACCCCGCACAGCGCCAACTTCACCAGCGCCTCGGGCCTCGACGGCAACAATCGCTATCGCACCACCGACATCAAGGACGGGATGCACCCCAATGTCACCTCGCTCGGCCTCGAAGCGCAGTTCGAGGTGGCCGACGGCCTGACCATCGAGGAACGCTTCCGCTGGTCCGACGTCAAGGGTCGCTTCGTTTCGCCCTTCCCGTCGGAAATCGGCGGCGCGGCTGCGATCGGCAATTCGGTCGGCGAGCTCCTCACCGGCGTCGCGGGCAACTACAACCTCGTCTATGCCAACGGCGACAACGCCGGACAGCCGTTCAACAACGCCAACGGCCTGTTGATGCGCACCCACCTGTTCAACACCGAGATCAACGATTTCGGCAACTACACCAATGACATCAAGGTCTCGAAGGACCTCGGCTCGGCCACCTTCACCGCGGGCTTCTACAAGGCGCGGCAGAAGATCGACATGGACTGGACCTGGGACAGCTTCCTGCTCGAAGTCGACGGCCACAATGCCGCGCTGGTCGACGTTGTCGATCCGGTCACCGGTGCGGTCCTGACCAACGACGGCCTCTACGCCTATGGCGTGCCCTTCTGGGGCAACTGCTGCCAGCGCAGTTACGACGTCACCTACGACATCGACGCGCCCTATGCCGCGGTCAACGCCGAACTCGATGCGCTCACGCTCGATGCCAGCATCCGTTACGACAACGTCTCGGCCAAGGGCACTTACGCGGGCACGCTGCAGGCCGCCAACTTCGACGTGAACGGCGACGGCACGATCTCGCCGGTCGAACGCAGCGTTTCGCTGATCGACAACGCCAATACCAGCCCGGTCGACTACGATGTCAGCTACTGGTCGTGGTCCGCGGGTGCGAACTACCAGTTCAATCCCGATGCCGCGGTCTTCGCTCGGGTCAGCCGCGGCGGACGCGCCAATGCCGACCGCCTGCTGTTCGGCGTGGTCCAGCCCGACGGTTCGGTCCGCAAGCAGGACGCGATCGACTTCGTCGACCAGTACGAACTGGGCGTGAAGTACCGCGCGGGCGGCTTCGGTCTCTTCGTCACCGGCTTCTATGCCAAGACGCAGGAGCAGAACTTCGAGGCGACCAGCCAGCGCTTCTTTGACCGTACCTACAAGGCCAAGGGCATCGAACTCGAAGCCGCCTATCGCAGCGGCATCTTCGACTTGCGCGCCGGCGCCACCTGGACCGACGCGGAAATCGCCAAGGACAACATCACCCCGGCGAACGAAGGCAACACCCCGCGCCGCCAGGCCGAATTCGTGTATCAGGTTACCCCGGCGCTCGAATTCGACATCGTGCGCACCGGCCTCAACATCGTCGGCACGACCAAGGCCTACGCGCAGGACAGCAACGAGCTGGTCTTCCCCGCCTATACCCAGGTCAACGCCTTCGTGAACGTGCGGCCGATGGAAGGGCTGGAGCTTTCGGTGAACGCCAACAACCTGTTCAACACGGTCGGCATCACCGAATCCGAGGAAGGTTCGATCGTCGCGGGCGTCGACAACTACGTTCGCGCCCGCTCCATCAACGGCCGCACTATCTCGGCCTCGGTCCGCTTCGATTTCTGATCGAGGCGGCCACATCGGGCTGGCCGGCTTCTCCCTCCTTTGGCCGGCCGGCCCGATTCGGTTATCCAGATCCACGCTAGAAACACGGGAAATCCGCATGACCACGGCCTGGACGGCGCAAGACCTCGAAAGCCGCGATCCCGCCGCCGCGCCGGCGGTGCCGGTGATCGCCGGTATCGACCGGTCGGATCTTGCCGAAGGCATCATCTACTGGGACATGTGGCCCGTCGCCGGCGCCGATGGGCGAACCCAGCCGATCGCGGGGCGCGAGTTGTGGATGGCGCTGAGCGCGCCCGCCCGGGGCGATCCCTCGCTCCGTCATTTCGAAGCGAAGGTGCGCCTGCTCGAACGGCTCGCCGACGGTTGGCGCGATCTGGGACCCGTGCTTCCCGACCAACCCGTGCCTTACGAGCGCGAATGGGCGGGATCGGCGATGAGCGACGGCACGAGCGTGTCCTTGTTCTTCACCGCGGCCGGAACGGCGGAGCGGGCGGGCGGTTACCAGCAGGTGCTCTACGAAGCCCACGCCACGATCGGCCCCGACGGGCTGCCTCAGGGATGGAGCGTTCCCCGTCCGTCCATCGTCGCCGGGTGCGCGGACTACATGCCCGCAGACGAACACGAAGGCGCCGCGGGCCGGATCAAGGCATTCCGCGACCCGGCCTATTTCCGCGACCCTGCCGACGGGCAGGAATACCTGCTGTTCACAGGGTCGCTCGCGGGTGCGCGCAGCGATTACAACGGCGCGGTCGGAATTGCCCGGCTAGAGGCTGATGGCTGGCATCTGCTGCCGCCGCTGATCCACGCGGACGGGGTCAACAACGAACTCGAACGCGCCCACGCGGTGTTTCACGACGGACGCTACTACGTCTTTTGGGCGACCCAGCGCTTCACCTTCGCGCCCGACGTTCGCACGATGCCCAACGGTCTTTACGGCATGGTCGCAGACGATCTGTTCGGCCCCTATCGCCCCCTCAACGGTAGCGGCCTAGTGCTGCGCAATCCCGAAGACGAGCCGCTCCAGGCCTATAGCTGGTTCGTGACCGGGGATCTCGAGGTTTCGGCCTTTGTCGATTTCTGGGGCCTGCGAGGGGAACCGGTGCCGGGCGACGTGGCCGAGGCCAACCGTCATTTCGGCGGGGTGCCCGCCCCGATCCTGCGGCTGGAACTCGAAGGCGACCGGGCCACGCTCGCCGCGCTGGCCGCGACATGATCGGCGGCATCGAAGCGGGCGGGACCAAGTTCGTCCTCGCGGTCGGCCCGACGCCGACCGGGATCGCCGCACGCCACGTCATTCCCACCCGCACGCCCGCCGAAACCCTGGCCGAGGCGATGGAGTGGTTCGCGGGGCAGGCGAGTATCGAGGCGCTGGGCATCGCCAGCTTCGGGCCGGTCGATCTCGACCTAGCTTCGCCGACCTGGGGCCATATCACCCGCACGCCGAAACCCGGCTGGTCGGATTGCGACCTTGCCGGTCACTTCGCGCGCGGATTGGGCGTGCCGGTCGGCTTCGATACCGACGTCAACGGCGCGGCGATTGCGGAAGCGGCGCACGGCGCGGGGCGGGGGGTGTCCTCGCTCGCCTACGTCACCGTCGGCACCGGGATCGGCGGCGGGCTGGTCTTGAACGGCCAGCCCGTCCACGGCGCGGCGCATCCGGAAATGGGCCACGTCTTCGTGCGCCGCGCGGTCGACGACACCGACTTCGCCGGGCACTGCCCGATCCATGGCGACTGTCTCGAAGGACTGGCGAGCGGGCCGGCGATCATCGCGCGCTGGGGCCAGTTGCTGTCGCACTTGCCGCCCGACCATCCGGCGCACGAAAGGATCGCGGGCTACCTCGCGCAACTCTGCTACTCGCTCTTTGCCATGACCGCGGCGGAGGTCGTGGTGCTGGGCGGCGGCGTGACGAAGGCGCCGGGCCTGCTCGACCGCGTGCGCGAAGGGGCGGGCGCCCTTTCGAACGATTACCTCCCCGGCGGTGCGCGCCACCGGATCGAGGCTCCGGGCCTGGGCGAGAACTCGGGCCTGACCGGCGCGCTGATGCTGGCCGAAGCGGCCCGCGCCGCCCGGTCCTAGACCAGCGCCATCAGGCTGGCGTTGCCGCCCGCCGCCGTGGTGTTGACCGAAGTCGAGACCTCCTCGCACAGCCACGCCCGGCAATAGCCGCCGTCCGCTCCGGGCGACTGGACCAGCGGGATCGGCCCGTCCATCGCCGCGATGCGGGTCAGCAGCTCCGGGGTCGGACGCTCGACAAGCACGGCGGCCCAGCGGTTCGTGTCCGGCAGCGCCTCGCCTTCGTGCAGGACCTTTGTGGTGCAACCTGCCGCTCGCGCCGCCGCCTGCTGCGCGGCCAGCCCATCGGCGCTGGCGGGGACGAGGAGCACCGCGCCGCGCGGATGAAGGGCGTAAGTGTTGCGCTCGCCGACCGGGCCGGGCAGCTCGACCGGCGCCTCGGGCAGCGCTGCGGCAAAGCCTGTGCGCACCAGCCGTCCCAGGTAAAGCGGCCCGCCCGCCTTGGGCCCGGTTCCCGACAGTCCGCGCCCGCCGAACGGCTGCACCCCGACAACCGCGCCGATGGTGTTGCGATTGACGTAGATGTTGCCAACCTCGACCGCTGCGGTGACGGCGCGCACGGTGTCGTCGAGCCGGGTGTGCAGGCCGAAGGTCAGGCCGTAGCCGGTAGCGTTGATCGCCGCGACGGTGCGGGCCAGATCCTTGCGCGCAAAGCGCACGACATGGAGCACGGGCCCGAAAACCTCGTGCCGCAGCCGGTCGATGCCGTCGATCTCGATCAGCGTCGGCGCGACGAAGGTGCCGTGCGCGGTTTCCGCGGGGAGGGGCAGGCGATCGACCCGGCAACCTGCGGCCTCCATGGCGGCGACGTGCGCCTCGATCGTATCGCGCGCCTCTGCGGTGATGACCGGGCCGATGTCGGTCGCCAGCCGGTCGGGATTGCCGATGACCAGTTCGTGCATCGCGCCGCGCAGCATCGCCAGCTGCCGGTCGGCGATGTCGTCCTGCAGGCACAGCACGCGCAGCGCCGAACAACGCTGGCCCGCGCTGTCGAAGGCGCTGGCGATGACGTCGGCGGTGACCTGTTCGGCCAGCGCCGAGGAATCGACGATCATCGCGTTCTGCCCGCCGGTTTCGGCGATCAGCGGGATCGGTCCGCCCTCGGCGGACAGGCGCCTGGCGAGTTCGCGCTGGATCAGGCGGGCGACCTCGGTCGAACCGGTGAACATCACCCCCTGCGTGCGCCGGTCCGCCACCAGCGCCGCACCGATATCGCCCGCGCCGGGCACGAATTGCAGCACGCTTGCGGGGATGCCCGCCGCGTGCAGCACCCGGACCGCTTCGTGAGCGATCAGCGGCGTTTCCTCGGCCGGCTTGGCCAGCACCGGATTTCCCGCGACCAGCGCGGCGGCCACCTGTCCGGTGAAGATCGCCAGCGGGAAGTTCCACGGGCTGATGCAGACGACGGGGCCGAGCGGGACCGTGCCAGCCAGCGTGGTACGGGCCTGCACCGCGTAATAGCGCAGGAAATCGACCGCCTCGCGCACTTCGGCAATGGCGTTCGCCGCGCTCTTGCCCGCCTCGCGCATGGCGAGCGCCATGAAGCGCGGCATGTCCGCCTCCATCGTGTCCGCCGCGCGATCGAGGCAGGCGGCGCGTTCGGCGACCGGGGTTGCGGCCCAGCCGGGCGCGGCGTCGGCGGCGACCTTCATCGCAAAGGCCACGTCACGCGGCAGGGCGAAGGCGGCGTGGCCGACCACGTCGCGGCGGTCGGCCGGGTTGGTCACGGCATGGGCCGTGCGCTCGGCGCCGAGACCGGCAATCGACGGCGCGGCGCGGACGCTGTGCCGAGCCGCGTCGCGCAGGTCCTTGCTCACCTGTGCAAGCGTCAGATCGTCGGCAAGGTCCAGTCCCGCCGAATTGGCGCGGTCGGCAAACAGGTCGCGGGGCAGCGCGATCAGCGGGTGCGGCGATCCGAACGGTTCGACCGCGCGGGCCAGATCGACCGGATCGGCGGCCAGTTCGGCAGGGGACACGCTGTCGTCCCAGATGCGGTGGACGAAGCTGGAATTCGCGCCGTTTTCGAGCAGGCGCCGCACGAGGTAGGCGAGCAGCGTTTCGTGCGTGCCGACCGGCGCGTAAATGCGGCACGGGCGACCGAGCGGGCCGACCACCTTTTCGTAGAGCGGCTCGCCCATGCCGTGGAGGCACTGGAACTCCCAGTCGCCGATGGCGAAATCCGGCCCGGCCATGTGATGGATCGCGCTCAGCGTCTGGGCGTTGTGCGTCGCGAACTGCGGGAACACCGCGTCGCGGCTGGCCAGCAGCTTGCGCGCGCAGGCGAGGTAGGACACGTCGGTGTGGATCTTGCGGGTAAAGACCGGGAAGTCGGCCTGCCCGTCGACTTGCGCGCGCTTGATCTCGCTGTCCCAGTAGGCGCCCTTGACCAGCCGCACCATGATCCGGCGATCGGTGCGGCGGGCGAGGTCGACGATCCAGTCGATGACCGCCGGGCACCGCTTGCCATAAGCCTGCACCACGAAGCCCAGCCCGTTCCATCCCGCCAGGGCCGGACCGGCGGCGAGGCTTTCCAGCAGGTCGAGCGAGAGTTCGAGCCGGTCCGCTTCCTCGGCATCGATGTTGAAGCCGATGTCGTATTGCCTGGCCAGCAACGCCAGCGCCTGCACCCGGGGCAGCAGTTCGCCCATGACTCGCCCGGCCTGCGAACGGGCATAGCGCGGGTGCAACGCCGACAGCTTGATCGAGATGCCCGGACCGGCATAGACGCCGCGCCCGTCGCTCGCCTTGCCGATCGCGTGGATCGCGCGTTCGTAGTCGGCGTAGTAGCGATCCGCGTCCGCCGCGGTCGTCGCCGCTTCGCCCAGCATGTCGTAGCTGTAGCCGAAGCCCTTCGCCTCCTGCTTGCGGGCGCGCTTCAGCGCTTCCGCGATGGTCTCGCCGGTCACGAACTGCTCGCCCATCAGTTCCATCGCGAGGTCGACGCCGCGGCGGATGACCGGTTCGCCGGCCCGCGCGACGAGCCGGGTCAGCGCCGAGGACAGGCCGCTGTCGTTGACGCTGGCCGTCAGCCTGCCGGTGACGACGAGGCCCCAGGTGGCGGCATTGACGAACAGCGAGCGCCCTTCGCCCAAGTGCGCCTGCCAGTCGCCCGGCGCGATCTTGTCGCGGATCAGCGCGTCGCGGGTGGCATCGTCGGGAATGCGCAACAGCGCTTCGGCGAGGCACATCAGCGCGACGCCTTCCTGGCTATCGAGCGAGTATTCCTTGACCAGGTCCTCGACCCCGCCGCGCTGCCCGTCGCGGCGCAACGCCTCGACCAGGCGCACGGTCAGTGCGGCGATTTCGGCTTTCATCGCGGGGGGCAGGGTAGCCGCCTCCACCAGCGCGGCGACGCAGTCCCGTTCAGGCCGGCGGGTGGAGGCGGTGATGGCCCGGCGGAGGGGAGTCGCCGGGCGGATGGGCATCGCAAAGTTCGCGAATGCGGCAGGGGATTCCATGCGCTCCTTATATCCCGCGCCGTTAGGTCGATCCGACCTTTCATTGTGGCATTCTCAGGGGAAAAGACTTAAATCATGTCAGCAAGCGGAGATTTCGGATGCCAAAACGCCCCGATCCGGACGATCTGGATACGTTCGACCGAAAAATCGTGGCGGCGCTGGTTCTTGACGGCCGCATGTCGGTGACGGACCTGGCGCAACAGGTCGGCCTGTCGAAGACGCCGTGCCAGAATCGCCTGCGCCGCCTGATCGACAGCGGGGTGATCAAGGGCTTTACCGCCATCGTCGACCAGGCCGCGCTCGATCTCGACCATGTCGCCTTTGCCGAAGTGAAGCTGTCCGACACCCGCGAACGCGCGCTGGAGGAGTTCAACGCCGCCGTCCGCCGCGTGCCCGAAGTGGAGGAGTGCTACATGATCGCCAGCAGCTTCGACTATCTGCTCAAGGTGCGCACCGCCGACATCCGCCGCTATCGCGAGGTGCTGGGCGAACGGATATCGAGCCTGCCGCATGTCGCCAGCACCTCCACCTTCGTCGCGATGGAGGCGATCAAGGACGGCGCGCGGCCGCGCGTACCGAAGCTTCGCGGCGACTGAGGCGGGCGGCGCTACTTGCCGTAGTAGTCGCGGAACCAGGCGACGAAGCGCGCGATCCCCTCGCGCACCGGCATGGCGGGGGCATAGCCGGTCAGTTGCCGCAGCAGCGAGGCATCGGCCCAGGTCGCGGGAACGTCGCCCTTCTGCATCGGCATCAGGTTGCGGATCGCGGGCACGCCGAGTTCCGCCTCGATCGCGTCGATGAAGTCGGTCAGCCGCACCCGTTCGCCGTTGCCGATGTTGACCACCCGCCACGGCGCGACCGGCGACAGGCTGTCGCCCGCGGGGATCGCCTCGCCCGGCGCGGGGCGCACCGGCGGCACGTCGAGCAGCAGGCGGATGCCGCGCACGAGATCGCCGACGTAGGTGAAGTCGCGGGCCATCTCGCCATGGTTGTAAACGTCGATGGGCCGTCCTTCGAGGATCGCGTCGACGAACTGGAACAGCGCCATGTCGGGCCGGCCCCACGGACCGTAGACGGTGAAGAAGCGGAACATCGTGATCGGCAGGTTCCACAAGTGGGCATAGGCATGGCCCATCGCCTCGTTCGCCTTCTTCGTCGCGGCGTAGAAGGTCAGCGGGGTGTCGGCCTTGTCCGTCTCGGCAAAGGGCATCGCCTCGTTCGCGCCGTAGACGGAGGACGTGCTCGCCATCATCAGGTGGCCGATCCGCAAGCGGCGGGCCACCTCCATCACGTTGAAGCTGCCGACGAGGTTGCTGTCGAGATAGGCGCGCGGGTTCTCAAGGCTGTAGCGCACGCCCGCCTGTCCGGCGAGGTGGACGATGGCGTCGGGCGCAAAGGCCTCTGCCGCCGCGGACAGGGCGTCCATGTCCTCCAGCAGCGCCTCGGTCGCGGTGAAATGGGGATGCTGCTTGAGCATCTGCCAGCGGCGACGCTTGAGATTGACGTCGTAATAGTCGCTCATCCCGTCGTAGCCGTGGACGGCGATTCCTTCGCGCAGCAGCAGGTCGGCGAGATGATAGCCGATGAAGCCCGCCGCGCCGGTGACCAGCACGCGGCGGAACGGGGGTTCGAAGCTCTGGTCGCCGTGCTCGCTCATCGGCGCATGGCTAGCCCTTGCGTGCGGCGCGGTCCAGCCGGGGATATCCACGCCTGGCCTCGTCTTATCCCTGCCCCCGGTTTTGCCTTGGGCGGCAAGTCTGGCATGGCCGGTCGCCATGGCCGACCTGCTGACCGACCCTGCCGAGCCTGACGATACGCTGCTGGTGCGGCTGCACGACCTGTTCGGGTTTCGCGCCTTTCGCGGGGTGCAGCGGCAGGTGCTCGACCGGGTCATGGCCGGGCAGTCGACGCTGGCGGTGATGCCGACGGGGGCGGGCAAGTCGCTGACCTACCAGTTGCCCGCCACGCTGCTGGGCGGGACCTGCGTGGTCATCAGCCCGCTGATCGCGTTGATGCACGACCAGTTGCGCAGCGCGGAGGCGAACGGGATCCGCGCCGCCACGCTGACCAGCGTCGACGAGAACCGCGCCGAAACCGTGGCGCGGCTGCGCAGCGGCGATCTCGACCTGCTCTACGTCGCGCCCGAACGCGCCAGCCAGCCGCATTTCCGCGATCTCCTCTCCGCTTGCCGCATCGCGCTTTTCGCCATCGACGAAGCGCACTGCGTGTCCGAATGGGGCCATGACTTCCGCCCCGACTATCGCCTGCTGCGTCCGCTGATGGACCAGTTCGCGCACGTGCCGCGCCTGGCGCTGACGGCGACGGCGGACGCGCACACCCGGTCCGACATCCTGAACCAGCTGGGCATCCCGGCCGAAGGCATGATCGTCGCCGGGTTCGACCGGCCCAACATCCGCTATTCCATCCACGCACGCGACGGGCTGACCCAGCAGCTGCGCCGCCTGCTGGCATCGCAGCCCGGCCCCGGCATCGTCTATGCCCCCACCCGCGCCGCGACCGAACGGCTGGCCGAGGCGTTGTCGGACGGCCAGCGCGAGGTGCGCGCCTATCACGCGGGACTGGCGCCCGACGTGCGCGCCGCGAACCAGTCCGCCTTCGTGGCGAGCGAGGACATGGTGATGTGCGCGACGGTCGCCTTCGGCATGGGCATCGACAAGCCCGATGTGCGCTTCGTCGCCCATGCCGGCCTGCCGAAATCGATCGAGGGCTATTACCAGGAAACCGGACGCGCGGGGCGCGACGGCGACCCTTCGGTCGCGCACCTGTTCTGGGGTGCGGACGACTTCGCGAGGGCGCGGATGCGGGTGCAGGAGGTCGACGCCGCGCGCCAGCAGGGCGAGCGGGCGCGGCTGGCCGCGCTCGGCGCGCTGGTCGAGACGGCGGGCTGCCGGCGCGCGATCCTGCTGCGCCATTTCGGCGAGACCCCGCCCGAGACCTGCGGCAATTGCGACAACTGCCTCGCCCCGCCCAAGTCGGTCGACGCGACGGTGACGGCGCAGAAGTATCTTTCTGCCGTGGCGCGCACGCGGCAGACGTTCGGTGCCGGCTACATCGAGAGCGTGCTGACCGGCCAGTCGAGCGAACGGGCCAGCAGCCAGGGCCACGACTCCCTGTCGGTCTTCGGGATCGTTTCCGGCGAGGAGGTCGCGCTGCTGAAGCCGGTGCAGCGCGCGCTGCTGGTGCGCGGCGCGCTGCTGCCGACCGAGCACGGCGGGCTGATGCTGGGGCCGGAAGCGCGCGCCTATCTGAAGGGCGAGCAGCCGCTCGACCTCGTCATCCCGCCCCGGCGCGAGAAGGGCGGCCCGCGTGGAGCGAAGGGCGGCAGCCAGGCGCTCAACCCCGTGGGCGACGCGCTGTTCGACGCGCTGCGCGAACTGCGCCGCGAGCTGGCAAAGGAGCTGGGCGTGCCGCCCTACGTGATCTTCCACGATTCGGTATTGCGCGACATGGCCGGGTTCAGGCCGCAGAGCCGGGCCGCGCTGGCCGACCTGCCGGGGATCGGCGCCAAGAAGCTCGATGCCTATGGCGAGCAATTCCTGACGGTGATCCGACGCCACGCCTGAATCGCTTGCTCCTCCCCCGGACATGATATAAATATGATATCATAATTAAGGCGGCGACCGGCCGTCGAAGGGGGAAATCATGGAACTGCATTCGATGGATACCAGCCGCGAATCGGCGGCTCGCACGGGCAGCGGCTACGTCATGCTGGTCGTCGCGCTGGCGGCGACACTGGCAATCGGCGCGCAATTCGCGCTGATGCCCGAACCCTCGCCGGTCGCACTGGTGCTTTCGGCGGTGGTGCTCGCCTTCGTGACGAGCGGTTTCTACATGCTCCAGCCCAACCAGGCGGCGGTCATCACGCTGTTCGGGTCCTATCGCGGCACCGACCGGCGGCACGGCCTGCGCTGGGTCTGGCCGTGGATGATCCGCAAGAAGGTCAGCGTTCGCGCCAACAACGTCCATTCCGAACGGATCAAGATCAACGACAAGCGCGGCAACCCAATCGAGATCGCCTGCAACGTCGTGTGGCGCGTGCGCGATACCGCGCAGGCCAGCTTCGACGTCGACGACTATCGCGAATTCGTGAACATCCAGATCGAGGCGGGTCTGCGCACGGTCGGCTCGCGCCATCCCTACGACGACATCGAGGAAGGCGAGACGACGCTGCGCGGCGACGGCGAACTGGTGAACGGCGAGCTGCTCGCCGAACTGAACGACCGGCTGAAGGTAGCGGGCATTGTCGTCGACGAGGCGGGGCTGACCCACCTTGCCTACGCAGCCGAGATCGCCGGCGCGATGCTCCGCCGCCAGCAGGCCGAGGCGGTTATCGCGGCGCGTGCCAAGCTGGTGATGGGCGCGGTGACGATGGTCGAGATGGCGCTGGCCAAGCTTTCGGAAGGCAATATCGTCGATCTCGACGACGAACGGCGCGCGGCGATGGTGTCGAACCTGATGGTCGTGCTGTGCGGCGAGCGGGAGACGCAGCCGATCGTCAACACCGGCACGCTCTACAATCACTAGGGAGCGATGAGTACGAGAAAGCCCTTTGCCCTTCGCCTCGACCCGGCGCTCCACGCCGCGGTCGAGGAAATGGCGGCGCGCGACCTGCGTTCGGTCAACGCCGAGATCGAGTGTCTGCTGCGCGAGGCGCTGGGCAAGCGGGGGGTCAAGGTCGGCAAGACCGAGCGGCCCCGTCGCGGCAGGCCGCCGCGGCAGGACGACTGATCCGCAGGCCGCCGCGGCACGACGACTGATCCCCGGCAGGCCACCGCGACGGGATTGTCCGCCGCGGCGGCTGCACTTCTACTTCAGGACGGCAGGCTCCTGCTTTCGCGTCTTCCACAGCGAGAAGACCACGCCGCCCGCGATCAGCGCGAACGTCACGCCCAGGCTCAGCACCGGCGGGAACTTGTCCCCGCCCAGCACGAAGTCGGTGACGAAGATCTTGCTGCCGATGAACACCAGCACCGCGGCGAGCGCATACTTCAGGTAGGTGAAGCGATCGATCATCGCCGCGAGCGCGAAATAGAGTGCGCGTAGGCCCAGGATCGCCATGATGTTCGAGGTGTAGACGATGAAGGTGTCAGTGGTGATCGCGAAGATCGCCGGCACCGAATCGACCGCGAAGACGAGGTCGGCAAGGTTGATGACCACCAGCGCGAGGAACAGCGGGGTCGCCGCGTGCACCATTTTGCCGGTCTTCTCGTCGGGCACCTTCACGAAGAAATGCTGGTCGTGCAGTTCTTTCGTCACCCGCATGTGTCGGCTGATCCAGCGCACCGCCGGGTTGTTGCCGATGTCGGGATCGTGGTCCGAGGTGAAGAACATCTTGATGCCGGTGAACACCAGGAACGCGGCGAAGATGTAGAGAACCCAGTAGGCTTCTTGCACCAGCGCGGCGCCGCCCGCGATCATCAGGCCGCGCAGCACGATCACCGCCATGATGCCCCACAGCAGTGCACGGTACTGGTACTTCGCCGGGATCGCGAAGAAGGTGAAGATCAGGCTGATGACGAAGACGTTGTCGATCGACAGCGCCTTTTCAATGAAGAAGCCGGTGAAGTACTGCATCCCGGCGGTGTCGCCCTTGGCGTACCAGACCCAACCGCCGAACAGCAGCGCGATGCCAATGTAGAAGCCGGTGAGCTTCAGCGATTCGCCGATGCCCATTTCCCGGTCCTCCTTGTGCAGGATGCCGAGGTCGAACGCAGTCAGCGCCGCGACGAGCGCGAGAAAGGCGAGCCAGAACCAGGCCGGGGTGCCGAGCCAGTCGGCAAAGAGGAATTCCATGGTCGTGCGCTCCCGGTCAGGCGGTCAGGACGGGGCGCGGGGCGGCGCTGCGCGACATCCGCGTCAGCCGGTGACGCAGCCAGGCGCGGCGCAGGCCGAGCAGCGCGATCCTGCGGTTGTCCGGCCGCGTGGCCGACCGGGCTAGGCGCAGCGCCTCATCGATCCGCTGCAGGCGTTCGAGAAGCAGATACATCGAATTGGTCATCGTTCATTCCCTGCCGAAACGTTGCGTTCGATCGGGCAAGACGATGAAGCCGACGGGTTTCGCGAGGGAACGCCAGTCCGGACCATGCATCGGGATTGCCCGATGCGGTCCGACATCACGTGGCGACTTCCTGTGCATGAGCCGAAAGGCGCCGCGCCAGAGGGGCCCGGTACCGCGCCATCAAAATGGGCACGGCGCCGTTCCATTGCAAGGGCTTTTTCCGCCCCGCCGTTTCAGAGCAGGTGACCGGTCCGATCGCGCTTGGTGTCGAGATAGCGGGCATTGTGCGGATTGGCGGGCAGGCGGTGCGGCACGCGGTCGCTCACCGTCACGCCCACGTCCTCCAACGCGGCGACCTTGGCCGGGTTGTTGGTCATCAGCCGGATCGCGCCGATGCCAAGGAGCTGGAGCATCCGCGCCGCCACCGGGAAATCGCGCGCCTCGGTCGGCAGGCCGAGCCGGTTGTTGGCATCGACCGTGTCGTAGCCCTGGTCCTGCAGGCGATAGGCGCGCAGCTTGTTGATGAGGCCGATGCCGCGCCCTTCCTGCCGCAGGTAGAGCAGTACGCCAAAGCCGCCGCTCGTCGCCTCATCCGCCATGGCGTGGAGCGCGGCGTCGAGCTGCGGCCCGCAATCGCATTTCAAACTGGAGAGGACATCGCCGGTCAGGCACTCGGAGTGGAGCCGGACGAGCGGTGTCCTGTCGGACCGCTGTTCGCCGACGATCAGGGCGACATGCTCGCGCAAGTCGTCGGGCGCGCGGAAGGCGACGATCTCGCAGGCGTCCGCGGCGGCGGTGGGCAGGTGGGCGCGGGCCTGGATCGACAGGCGGGCGGGATCCTGGAACGCGGCAAGGTCGGCGACCGTGCAGCCGACCGCGTTCTCGCACGGGTCGGGATCGACGAGGAAGCAGGGAAGCACCCCGGCAAGGCGCGCGAGGATCATCGCGGCCTGCGCGGCCTGCGCCGCCTCGATGGCTTCGGCTTTGAACGGGCCCGCCAGCGGATGCGACAGGTCCTGCGACGGGTCGGCCAGCGCGCGGGCCAGCGGCAGGGTGAAGGGGTCTGCGGCGCGGATCAGCGCCGGCGCATCGGGCAGGGCGGCCTCGCGCTGGTTGGCCAGCTTCAGCGTGGCGGCGCGGGCGGCGGAAATGAGCAGGCGCGGCGCGGTCGTCGCCCCGCTTTCGTACCCCGTCTCGGCGCAGAGCAGCGTCAGGGTGCCATCCTCGCCCGCCAGCCGGATCGGCCAGCCGTGACGCAGCGCGTCGATCGCCTGCGCGGCGTGGCGGGCGTTGGGGTGCGTCACCCGCAAGGCTTCCAACCACTCGCAGGGCGGAACCGGTTCACAGAGCGAACTCGGTGATGAGGGGGATGTGGTCCGACGGCTGTTCCCAGCGGCGCGTTTCCTCGACGAAGCGGTGCGACACCGACTGCGCGGCAAGGTCCGGCGAGGCCCACATGTGGTCGAGCCGGCGCCCCTGGTCCTTGTCGCGCCAGTAGGAGCGGTAGGACCACCACGAATAATTGCGCTCCGGAGCGGGTATGTGCTTGCGACCCAGGTCCACCCAGCCGTGCGCATCGGCGAGGCGGCCCAGCGTCTCGACCTCGACCGGGGTGTGGCTGACCACCTTGAGCAGCGCCTTGTGATCGTAGACGTCGCAGTCCAGCGGCGCGATGTTGAAATCGCCGACCAGCAGCGTCGGCCGGTCGATCGCCTCGGCCCAGCGGGTCATGCGTTCGAGGAAGTCGAGCTTCTGGCCGAACTTGGGGTTCACCTCGCGGTCGGCGACATCGCCGCCGGCGGGGATGTAGACGTTCTCGACGATCAGGCCCTGGCCGGTGCCTTGCAGTTCGACCCCGACGTGGCGCGCCTCGCCATTGTCCTGCCAGTCGTGGCGGCTGAACTCGGTGAAGGGAATGCGGCTGACGGTTGCGACGCCGTGATAGCCCTTCTGCCCGTGGATCGCGCGGTGGCTGTAACCCAGTCGTTCAAACATTTCGTGCGGGAACAGGTGTTCGGCGCACTTTATCTCCTGCAGGCAGAGGACGTCGGGCGATTGCTCGGCCAGGACGCGCTCGACCTGGTCGATGCGAAGGCGGACGGAGTTGATGTTCCAGGTGGCAACAGAAACCATGGGAGACGCAAATAGTGACCGCGCCCGCAAAGTCCACCGGCCAAAGCCGTCGCGCGCACCGTGGACATGAAAAACCCCCGACCCGGGGGCAGTGGGTCGAGGGCTTCCATTCGCGTTCGTCACGCTCGGCAAGATGAACTTCGCTTGGAACCGGGCAACAGGGGGGAAACCCGGACCCGCTCATCTTGTGCCACCAGTTTTAGGGCTGCGGCCCTGTCGCCCAGATGAACGGAAACCCGGCCTTAACCGCGTTTCATCGCCGCCCTCGCACGGGTGAACGAGAAATGCCGGGCCAACCTGAACGGCGGCCCGGCATCGATGTTTATCAGTCCTCGAGGCGAGCGGTTACCGCTTCGTGCGGGCCCGAACGTCCTTGAACGTGAAAGTTCCGTCGCCCACGCTCATGCCGTAGCGATGATTGTCCAGGTGCACCTTGGTGATCTTGTTCTGCGCGTCGACCGACACCCAGCCGGCCAGCTCCATGCCGCCAGGCGCGCTCGCCTTGTTTTCGAAGATCATGGTCAGGGTGCCGTATTCGGGATGCGACGGATCCTTGATACGGATGCTGGTCACCGCCGAGCTGCCGGTCGGCATCAGCTTGCCGTAACGCGAGATGTCGCCATCCGGCTTCAGCAGGGCGCCAAGCGGGCTGTTCTTGATCGGCCAGACCTGCTTCTGGTTCACTTCGTAGTCGAGCATCGTCAGGCGGCTGCCGTCGGAGACGATCAGCATCGGGATGCCCTTCTGGTATTGAAAGCGGATCTTGCCGGGCCGCTTCAGCGTCATCGTGCCGGACACGCGCTGGCCGCTGCGGTCGACCTGCGTGAAGTCGGCCTTCATCGTGGTGATCGCGCGAAGCGCCTTCACCGCGTTGTCCATGCGGGCGGAAGAGGATGTCGCCGCCGCGACGGGCGCGGCAGGGGCGATGAGCGTCGCGGGGGCCGCGAGCGCAAGGAGGCCGACGCCGATAGCGCGGGCCGTGCGGGTCTTGAATGTGGTCATGTTCATCCCGGTTCGTTTACCAATCGGGCATTGAACCCGTCGTGAACCGGGGGCGTTCCCGAAAAACGGCCGAATACCGTCTGCCGACAGGACGGCGCGGGAGCGCGGGGTAGTGGGCCGGTTCGCAGGATGGACCCAGGCCCAAGACGGCCGCGGGGTGGGCCCGCGGTCCGTTCAGGCGCGGCGGAAGCGATGCTCCCGCCGCTGCCGGATCACTTGATCTTGGCTTCCTTGAACTCGACGTGCTTGCGCACGACGGGGTCGTACTTGCGCTGCACCATCTTCTCGGTCTGGTTGCGCGGGTTCTTCTTCGTGACGTAGAAGAAGCCGGTGTCGGCGGTGGAGACCAGCCGGATCTTTACGGTTGCGGGCTTCGCCATGGCGTATTCCTGATAATTCCTGTGGCCGCGGGGCGGGACGGATCCAGCCTCGCGAACGGTCAAACTCGCGAAAATCGTAAATCTGCGAACACGGAATCGGTGCAGCCGTGTTGCAAAGCGGTGCGCCTTTGCGCGAAAGGGGCTGCCAAGTCAAGCGCGAGCAGGGTGGGCGATAGCCGAAAAGCCCCTTCACCCCAAATGCAAACGGCACCGGGTTTGCCCCGGTGCCGCCTGTCTGGATGCGATTGCGCGCAGATTACTGCGGCGCGGCGTCCATGGTGTCGGCCTGGTCTTCCATGGCGTCCTTGGTCGCTTCACCGGCGTCTTCGATGGCGTCGGCCTGCTCGTCGGTGATCTGGCCGGCGTCTTCCATCGCGTCGGCAGTCGCTTCCGCCGCTTCGTCGACGGCCTCGGCCTGATCTTCCATCTGGTTTTCGGCGCCGCTGTCGCAAGCCGCGAGGGTCAGGCCGAGAGCGGCGGCGGCCGCGACGGTGAGAATCTTCTTCATGCTACTTTCCCCTTTTATAAAGGCGGGGGGCGACAGATCGGCTGTCACCCCCCAAGTTTTCATGTGTTCACGCCGCTATTAGCGAACCCGACCACGACGAAACAGGTTGACGATCGCAAGCAGGACGACGGCGCCCAGGAACGAGAACAGCAGCGCCGTGAGGCTAAAGCCGTTCATGATCGTGTTCCCGCCGACGATCAGGCCGGCCAGCAGCGCGCCGACGATGCCGACGACGACGTTGAGCAGGATGCCCTGCTGCGCATCGGTGCGCATCACGATGCTGGCGAGCCAGCCGATGATGCCACCGACAATGATAAGAATGATGATGCCCATCGCACGTTTCCTTGAATTGGTGTTTGATCGGGAAACGTGGCGAGCCCTGATATGGTTCCGGGAGGATGTGGAAAAGTCGACGAGCCGAGTGCGATACAGAGCCCCATGAAGGCGTGAAAGCGTGGCGGATCAGCCGTTTGTCGCGGCACCGAGCACGAAAAGCGCGATGATGCCGATGACGATGCGGTACCACGCGAAAGGGGCAAAACCCTTGCGGCTGACGAAGGCGACGAAAGCGCGGATCACGATCAGCGCGACGATGAACGAGACGACGAAGCCGATCGCGATCTCGGTCCAGCCGACGGTCATCGCGTTCGATGCGAGCAGCGCGCGGTTGTCCATGATCTCCAGCGTAGAGGCGCCGAGCATCGTCGGGATGGCGAGGAAGAAGCTGAATTCGGCCGCGGTGCGCCGTTCGATGCCCATCGCCAGCGCGCCCATGATCGTCGCGCCAGATCGGCTGACGCCAGGAATCATCGCCAGACACTGGATGAAGCCGACGCCCAGCGCCTGTCTGACCGGCAGCTGGCCGATCCCGCTCGGCCCGCCGTCGTGGCGGGCGTATTTCTCGACCACCAGGATCGCGATGCCGCCGCCGATCAGCGCCCAGGCCACGACCATCGGGCTACCAAGCAGGATGTCGATGTAATCCTTGAGGATCAGTCCGATCACCGCCGCCGGCAGGAACGCGACGACGAGGTTGACGAAGAAGCGGATCGATTCGGGATGGCGGTTGAGGATGCCGATGCCGGCCGCCCAGAACGTGCGCCAGTACTGCACCACGACTGCGAGGATCGCGCCGAGCTGGATGACGACGTTAAACACCTTCCACTCCTCGGCATCGTAGCCGAACAGGGCCGATGCGAGGATCAGGTGCCCGGTGGAGGACACCGGGATGAATTCGGTCAGTCCCTCGACGATGCCGAGGAGCACTGCGGTCAGGGCGAGATTTTCCATGTGCGCGACCGGTCGCCCGGCGCCAGTCCCAAGTCAAGAGCGACCGGGGGCTTGTGCGCCGGGCGGTTGGCGGCTTTGCGGCAGATCAGGCGGCGATCACCACACCCGCACGCGGTCCTCGGGCTTGATGTACATCTTGTCGCCCGGCTTCACGTTGAACGCCTTGTACCACGGATCGAAGTTGGCCAGCACCACGTTGGTCCGCGCCTTGTCGGGCGAATGCGGATCGGTTTGCAGGATGGTGCGGGTCAGCTGTTCGGTCCACATGCCGCGGTTGCCGATGGCGTGGGCGATGAAGAAGCGCTGGTCGCCGGTCAGCCCGTCGATCACCGGCGCTTCCTTGCCGTTCAGGCTCAGCTTGTAGGCGTCGTAGGCGATCTTCAGCCCGGCGAGGTCGGCGATGTTCTCGCCCAGCGTCAGCCGCCCGTTGATGCAGGTCTTGCCGTCGTCGAGCGGGCAGAAGGCATCGTACTGCGCGATCAGCTTCTTCGCCGCCGCCTCGAACTTGGCGCGGTCTTCGGGCTTCCACCAGTTCCGCATCACGCCGTCGCCGTCGTACTGCGATCCCTGGTCGTCGAAACCGTGGCTGATCTCGTGCCCGATGGTCGTGCCGATGATGCCGTAGTTCACCGCCGGGTCGGCGCTCAGCGCGAAGTTGGGCGCCTGCAGGTAGGCGGCGGGGAAGACGATCTCGTTGTTCGAGGTGTTGTAGTAGGCGTTCACCGTCTGCGGCGACATGTGCCACTTTTCCTTGTCGACCGGCTTCGACAGGTCATCGAGATCCTGTTCCCAGCTCCATTTCGCCGCGGCGAGGCTGTTGCCCAGCGCGTCGTCGGGGCTGATCTCGAGGGTCTCGTATGTCTCCCACTTGTCGGGATAGCCGATCTTGACGTTGAACTTCGACAGCTTGTCGAGCGCCTGCGCCTTCGTCGCCGGGTCCATCCACGACAGCGAATCGATCGAATGGCGCATCGCGGTGCGCAGGTTGGCGACGAGGTCGAACATCGCGGCCTTCGCCTCGGGCGAGAAGTTGCGTTCGACGTAGATCTGACCGACCGCCTCGCCCAGGCGGCTGTTGACGAGGCTGATCGCCCGCTTGTCGCGCGGACGCTGCACCTGCTGGCCGCCCATGTACTGGCCCCAGAAGGCGAACTGCGCGTCCTCGATATCCTTGGGCAGGACCGAGGCGTAGGAGTTGAGGAACTGCGCCGCGGTCCACGCCTTCCACGTGGCAAGGTCGGTGTCGCCGACCAGCTTGACCAGCGCCGGGAAGCCCGCGCCCAGCTTGGCCATGTCGGCATCGCTCAGGCCCAGCGTCTTCGCCTCTGCCGCGTCGGGGCGCATTTCCATGACCTGGAAGGTATCCTTCGCGCCCAGGCCCATCGCGTCGAGATAGGTCTGCATCGGGAACTGGCTCGGCATGCCGGTCAGCTCGCTGCGGGTCAGCTCGTTGTAGATCAGCTGCGGATTGCGCGACACCGCGCGATCCCAGTCGAGCACGGCGATGCGGCGTTCGAGCGCGTAGACCGCCTCTGCCGCGCTGCGCGGATCCTGGTAGCCGGCCTTGCCGAGCAGGAAAGCGAGGTAGTCCTTGTACTTGGCGCGGGTCTCGAGATTCTTCTCGCTGTCGACCAGGTAGTTGTCGCGGTCGGGCAGGCCCAGCCCGCCGATCGAGAAGAAGACCTGGTTGACCGAGGGATGCAGGTCGTCGGCCCCGACGTAGAGGCCGAAGGGGTCGGGCATGCCGGGCCTGCCGAAGAAGCGGGCCAGGTCTTCCTGGCTCTGCACCGCGTAGAGATCGTTCAGGATAGCCTGCGCCGGGGCCATGCCCCTGGCGTCGATCGCATCGCGATTGAGGAACGAGTTGTAGGTGTCGCCGACCTTCTGCTGCAAGGTGCCCTTGGCGGCATGCGCGGCGCCCATCTCGGTGATGATCTGCGCGACCTGCTTTTCGGCCTTGAGAGCGAGATCGGTGGTCACGCCGTAGGCGCGGAACTGCGGCGGGATCGGGTTGGCCACTTCCCACTTGCCGTTGACGTAGGCGTGGAAGTCGTCGCCCGGCTTGACCGAGGCGTCGACGTCGGCCGGGTTGAAGCCCATCGCGGGCCAGGTCATCGGATCGGGATCGACGATGACTGGCGCGGCAGCCTGTGTCGCGGCGGTCGGCGCATCCTGCGCGAAGGTCGGGGTGGCGAGGGCGAGGGTGAGCGCCGAGCAGCCGGCGGCAAGGATGATACGCTTCATGGTGATGGCTTCAGTCCCGCTTTTCGTGTTTTCGATGGCCAAGGGCCATAGCCTGAACGCGCCGACCGGGGGACGACGCTCGTCGGTTTCTTTTGATACTTGATCGATGAACCGAGCCTGTCGCGAGGTCAAGCCGTTGCGACGGGCGAGCCGTGCCAGGGCCCCGTGCCGACGCCGTGCCCATGCCCCGCAGAGCCGCCGGACGTCAGGCCAGGCCCAGCGCCTCGCGCGACGGTTCGTGGAATTGCAGCCGGGCGAGCCGGGCATAGATGCCGCCCCGCGCGGTCAGGCTGTCGTGATCGCCTTCCTCCACGATCCGGCCCCGGTCCATCACCACGATCCGGTCGGCGGCGCGCACGGTGGCGAGGCGATGGGCGATCACCAGCGTCGTGCGCCCGGCCATCAGCCGTTCGAGCGCCGACTGCACCAGGCGCTCGCTCTCGGCGTCGAGCGCGCTTGTCGCTTCGTCGAGGAGCAGGATCGGCGCGTCGCGCAGCAGGGCGCGCGCGATGGCGAGGCGCTGGCGCTGGCCGCCGGAAAGGCGCGCGCCGCTTTCGCCAATGAAGGTGTCGAGCCCGTCGGGCAGGTCGCGCAGGAAATCCTCCGCATTCGCGGCGCGGGCGGCGTCCCAGATCTCCTCGTCGCTCGCGTCGGGGCGACCGTACTGGATGTTGTAGCGGGCACTGGCGGCGAACAGCACCGATTCCTGCGGCACCATCGCAATGCGGCGGCGCACTTCGGCCGGGTCCGCGCGGGTTAGGTCGACCCCGTCGATCCTCACGCTGCCCGCCTGCGGGTCGTAGAAACGGGCGACGAGCTGGAACAGCGTCGACTTGCCCGCGCCGGACGGGCCGACGATGGCCACGGTCTCGCCGGGTTCGACCGTCAGGGTGAACGCGTCGAGCGCCGCGCGATCCGCGCGGCTGGGATAGCGGAAGGTGACCCCCTGCAAGGCGATCGCGCCGCGCGGCGGCACCGGCAGGGTCTGCGGCCTTTCGGGCGCGGTGATCGCGGGCCGGGTGGCGAGCAGTTCTTCCATCCGCTGCGCCGCGCCGGCCGCCTGGAGCAGGCTGCCGTAGACTTCGGTCAGCGCTCCGAACGCGCCCGACACCAGGCCGACGGTGATGACGAAGGCGGCGATCGTGCCGCCGCTGATCTGCCCTTGCGAAACGTCGATCGCTCCCTTCCACAAGAGCAGCGTGATCGCGCCGAAGACCATGAGGATGACGACCGTGGTGAGGAGCGCGCGGGTCTTGATGCGGGCCTTGGCGGTGTCGAGCCCGCGCTGCACGGCGGCGCGAAACCGGTCGCGCTCGCGCTCTTCCTGGTTGAAGACCTGCACGATCTGCATCGCGCCGAGGACCTCGTTGGTCATCGCGCCGACATCGGCCAGGCGGTCCTGGCTGTCGCGCGACAGCGACTGCACCCGTTTGCCGAACATCACGATCGGCCCGATCACCAGCGGAATGGCCAGCACCAGGTAGATCGACAGGCCGGGGGCGAGATAGAACATGTAGGCCACGCCGCCGATCGCGGTCAGCACGTTGCGCAGCGCGACCGACACGGTGCTCGACACCACCTGTTCGATGATTGCGGTGTCGCTGGTCATCCGGCTGGCGATCTCGGCGGGGCTGTTCTCCTCGTAGAAGGAAGGGGGCATCGTCAGCAGGTGGCGGTTCACCCGCGTCCGCAAGTCGGCGACGACCCGTTCGCCCAGCCATGACACGAAGAAGAAGCGCAGGCCCGTGGCGATGGCCAGCACGATGACGATGAGCAGCAGGTACTGGAACCAGCGCCCGATGTCGCCTCCCGCACCGGGGCCGAAGCCGCGATCGATGATGAGCTTGAAACCCGACGGGATGGCGAGCGTCGCCGCCGAAGAGATGACCAGCGCCACCAGCGTCGCTGCGACCAGTCCGGGATATTCGCCCGCCGCCTTGGCCAGCAGCCGCAGCGGGCCGATGCTTTCGGCCCGGGGCGCTTCATGCTGATGCGAGGGTTCCGGCGCCCCGCCCCGCCGCTTGCGTGCCATGGCCAGCGCCCTAGACGAAACTGCACCCTGCGCAAAGCCCGCCCGGCCGGTAATCGCCAGCCGCAACGGCCTCTAAGCGGTCAGGCGGCGTCGCGGTGAAAAAAATCGCAAAGGTTTGCAGGACTTGCGCGCTTTGCAATCGACTAACATCTTTGTGCATTGCAACAACGGTGCCCAAGGCAGATATTGACGATACGCGTTATCAGGAGAAGACATTTGCTCTACCAGATCTACGAGGTGCAGAGGGCATGGCTGGCCGGAGCCAGCGCCGCGGCCTCGATCGGTGCCGAATGGCTCGCCAATCCGCGCAATCCGCTCGGTTATACCGGCTTCGGCCCCGCGATCTCCTCGGCGATGGAGGTGTTCTCGCACGCCGCCGCGCCGCGCACGAAGCCCGCTTTCGGAATCCGCACGGTGGAAAGCGGCGGCAAGACCCGCGATGTCATCGAAGCTGACGTGCTGCATCGCCCCTTCGGCAACCTCAAGCGGTTTACACATGCCGGTCTGCCCGCCGATGCGCCCAAGCTCCTTATCGTCGCGCCGATGAGCGGGCACTACGCCACGCTGCTGCGCGGCACGGTCGAGCGGATGCTGGAAAACGCAGAGGTCTACATCACCGACTGGGCCGACGCGAAGCTGGTGCCGATGGCCGAGGGCAGCTTCGACCTCGACGACTACATCGACTACGTCATCTCGTTTCTCGAGCATATCGGCCCCGGCACCCACGTCATGGCCGTGTGCCAGCCGTCGGTCCCTGCCTTTGCCGCGACCGCGGTCATGAACGAGGACCGGCATCCGTGCCGCCCCGCGACCCTGACGATGATGGGCGGCCCGATCGATACCCGCCAGGCGCCGACCGAGGTGAACGACATGGCGACGACAAGGCCGCTCGCCTGGTTCCGCCAGAACCTGATCCAGACCGTGCCGGTGCAGTATCCGGGCGGCGGTCGCCGGGTCTATCCGGGTTTCTTGCAGCTGGCCGGATTCATGTCGATGAACCTCGGCAACCACATGATGAGCCACTACGCGATGTTCAAGCATCTCGTCGTCGGCGACGGAGAAAGCGCCGAAGCGACGAAGATCTTCTACGACGAATACCTCGCGGTGTGCGACATGACGGCGGAGTTCTATCTCCAGACCGTGAACGCGGTCTTCAAGGAGTTCCTCCTGCCGCGCGGCCTGCTGACCCACCGCGGGCGCAAGGTCGATGCCGGCGCGATCACCGACACCGCGATCCTGTGCATCGAAGGCGAGCGCGACGACATCTCCGGCGTCGGGCAGACGCGCGCCGCGCTCGACATCACGCCGAACCTTCCGGACGCGCGCAAGCAGTATCACCTCGCGACGGGTGTCGGCCATTACGGCATCTTCAACGGGTCGAAGTGGCGCAGCCAGATCGCGCCCATCGCCGAACGCTGGATGGCCGATCATGCGCGCGGCCGGCTCCAGGCAGTCGCCTGAGGCGAGCTGCGACAGGCGCCTGACGGTGCGTGCGCGGGAAGCAGGAGAATTATCGGGCCGTTAACCACCCGTGTTTAAGACATCTTTTCAGGGCCCCTGCGAAAGATGGACGATGAACACGCTCAATCCGATTCTGGCGACTTTACTGCGTATCGGCGGCGCGCTGGCCGGTATCGGCGGCGCCTATCTGGTGCCGGACGCCAAGCTGCTCGAACTGCTCGCCGCGGTGGGTCAGGCGGGGGTGGTCGAAACGGAAATGCTGCGCATCGGTGCCTTCGCGATCGGCGGCATCGTCGGGTTCGTCATCGCCTCGCAGATCGTCGGGCTGATCGGACGGCCCGGCCGCACCCCGCACGGCACGCGGAGCGAGGCGGCCGAATCGGTGCCGCGCCTGCGCCGCCATCTGGTGGGCGATGGGCAGAAGCGCGGGTCGGTCATTCCAGATTATCTCGATCCCGATCCTGCCCCGACGAAGCCTGTTGCCGTCTCGTTTGCCGAACTCGGCCTCGACCATCCGCACGCCAGCGAATACCCGATGCCGGCGGGTCACGGGTCCGAAGACGGCGACGATCTCGATTTCGCCGAAACGCGCGACCGGCCCGAACACGCCGGCAGCGCATCGGACGAATGGGACGCGCCGGCACCCAACCTGGCCTCGGCGGTGCCCGGACCGCCGCCGCATGCGGCCGGATCGCAGATCTCGCCGGCTCGCGCCGAAGCCGCCGCACAGGCCCGTCTGCTTGCGGCGCAGGCGGAGCGGGAAGCGCCTGTGCCGATTGCCGCAGACCCGGTCGCGTCGGAAGAGCCGGTCAGTGCGGTGCCTTCGCGCGAGGATGCCGATCCCGCTCCCGTTTCCGTTTCCGTACCGATGCCGGACGAACTCGGCCTGACCTGGTTCGACGAGGACGATGCGCCCGCCGCCGCGACCGCGTCGCTGGGCGAAGCCTCGCCCGGTTATGATGGCGAACGCGAATGCGCGGCGGAGGCGGGACCCGCTTCCCGCGGCGCCCCGGCCCCCGAATCCGCCGCCCCGGTCGAACCGGCGGCTGCCTTCGTCCCGCCGCGACAGGTCGCCGAAGCGTACGCGCCGCCTCCCGCCGTCGAGCCGGCGCAACCGCGCTTCTCGCTTTCCTCGGCCAGCGAATCGGACTGGTACGACGGCGCGGGCGACGAGGAGGAAGACGCTGAGGACGACGGCGCTGGCTATGGCTCGCTCATCGACATCGGGCTGGGCAAGTCGCATGCCCCGCGCGGACAGCAGGCGGGTCAGCGGGGCGAAGCGGGCCTCGTGCCGATGGGCGGCGCGATCGCGACGGTTCCGCACGGCAAGCCGCAGGATTTCCGCCTTCGCGAAGCGCTGGCCGAACTGCAAAGGCTCGATCGCGGCTAAGGCAAAGTCCTGATCCCAAAGGAAAAGAGCCGCCCCCTCGCGCGGGCGCGTGACTTTTCATTCTCTGTGCAGTTGCAAAAACTCGATTGTATCGCCATGGGGGTCCGATGCGCCATTTCGCTGCGCATTCGCGGCGAGTGAGTCGCATTTTATTTCCGGACACTGTGGTCCGGGCCCCGACAGGATAGGTGACAATGGGTTTTCCGCCGGTTCAAGGCCTTTACGATGCGCGCAACGAACATGATGCCTGCGGCGTGGGTTTCATCGCTCACATCAAGGGCGCCAAATCCAACGCGATTGTCAAACAGGGCCTGACCATTCTGGAGAATCTCGACCATCGCGGTGCGGTGGGCGCGGATCCGTTGCTGGGCGACGGGGCGGGCATCCTGATCCAGATGCCCGATACCCTGTTCCGCAAGTGGGCGGACGCGCACGGCAAGACCCTGCCGCCGGCAGGCGACTATGCCGTCGCGATGTGCTTCCTGCCGCAGGACGCGGCCGCGCGCGATTTCATCGTCCAGCGGTTCGAGACGTTCATCGCCAAGGAAGGCCAAGACCTCATCGGCTGGCGCGACGTGCCGACCACGCTCGACGGCCTCGGCAAGACGGTGATCGCGCAGATGCCGGTGATCCGACAGGCGATCGTCGGCCGCGGCGGCGCGGTGAAGGACCAGGACGCGTTCGAGCGCAAGCTGCTCGCCATCCGCAAGCAGGTGCAGAACCCGCTGGAGGATCTGGCCAGGAAGCATGGCCTGCCGGGCCTAACCGAACTCTACATGCCCAGCTTCTCCTCGCGGACGATCGTCTACAAGGGGCTGCTGCTGGCGAACCAGGTCGGCAGCTTCTACGACGACCTGCGCAACCCCGACTGCACCTCGGCGCTGGCGCTGGTGCACCAGCGGTTCAGCACCAACACCTTCCCCAGCTGGAAGCTGGCGCAGCCCTTCCGCCTCATCGCGCACAACGGCGAGATCAACACCGTTCGCGGCAACGTGAACTGGATGAACGCGCGCCGCCGCACGATGGAATCGCCGCTGCTGGGCGCCGATCTCGACAAGATGTGGCCGATCATCCCGCACGGACAGTCGGACACCGCCTGCCTCGACAACGCGCTCGAACTGCTGCTGGCCGGCGGCTACTCGCTCAGCCACGCGATGATGATGCTCATCCCGGAGGCCTGGGCCAAAAACCCGGAGATGGATCCGGCCCGCCGCGCGTTCTACGAATACCACGCCGCGCTGATGGAGCCGTGGGACGGCCCCGCCGCCGTCGCCTTTACCGACGGTCGCCAGATCGCCGCGACGCTGGACCGCAACGGCCTGCGCCCGGCGCGCTACTGCACGACGAGCGACGACCTGGTCTGCATGGCCTCGGAATCGGGCGTACTGCCGTTCGACGACGATTCGATCACCCGCAAGTGGCGCCTCCAGCCCGGCAAGATGCTGGTCATCGACCTCGAGCAGGGCCGCATCATCGAGGACGAGGAGGTCAAGGCCGAACTCGCCGCGGCGCAGCCCTATGCCGAATGGCTGAACCACTCGCAGTACAAGCTCGAGGACCTCGATCCGATCGAGCCCGAGGCCGAGGACGTGCCGCTGCCCGTGGGCGACCTGCTCGATCGCCAGCAGGCCTTCGGCTACACGCAGGAGGATATCTCCAAGTTCCTCGAGCCGATGCTGTTCAGCGGCGAGGATCCGATCGGGTCGATGGGCACCGACACGCCGATCGCGGTGCTGTCGAAGCGTTCGCGCCTGCTCTACGACTATTTCAAGCAGAACTTCGCCCAGGTCACCAATCCGCCGATCGACCCGATCCGCGAGGAACTGGTGATGAGCCTGCTGTCGATGATCGGCCCGCGCCCGAACCTGTTGGGCAAGGAAGCCGGCACGCACAAGCGGCTGGAGATCAGCCAGCCGATCCTGACCAACGCCGACCTCGCCAAGATCCGTTCGGTGGAAGAGGCGCTGGACGGCGCGTTCCGCACCGCCACGATTGACATCACCTGGGACGCGGCCACCGGCGCCGACGGGCTGGAACAGGCGATCAAGGAAATGTGCTGGGCCGCGACCGAAGCGGTGCTGCAGGACAAGAACATCCTCATCCTGTCCGACCGGGCACAGTCGCGCGACCGTATCGCCATGCCGGCGCTGCTGGCGACGGCGGCGGTCAACGCGCATCTCGTGCGGCAGGGCCTGCGCATGCAGACCGGCCTTGTCGTAGAGACCGGCGAAGCGCGCGAAGTGCACCACTTCTGCGTGCTGGCGGGTTACGGCGCGGAAGCGGTGAACCCCTATCTCGCGTTCGAGACGCTGGAGCGGATGCGGGTCGAGAAGGACGTCCCGCTCGAAACCTACGAGGTCGAGAAGAACTACATCAAGGCCATCGGCAAGGGCATCCTGAAGGTCATGTCCAAGATGGGCATCTCGACCTACCAGTCCTATTGCGGTGCGCAGATCTTCGACGCGGTCGGGCTGTCGACGAAGTTCATCGACGCCTACTTCACCGGCACCGCCACTACGATCGAGGGCGTCGGCCTCGCCGAAGTCGCCGAGGAGACGGTGCGCCGTCACGAGGCGGCCTATTCGGAAGCCGAGATCTACAGGAACCAGCTCGATGTCGGCGGCATCTACCAGTATCGCCTGCGCGGCGAGGACCATGCCTGGACCCCGGCGACGATCAGCAATCTGCAGCACGCGGTGCGCGGCAACGATTATGCCACGTACCAGGAGTTCGCGAAGGACATCAACGAGCAGTCCGAACGACTGCTCACCATCCGCGGGCTGATGGAGCTGAAGAAGGCCGAGAAGCCTTTGCCGATCGAAGAGGTCGAGAGCGCGGAGAACATCGTCAAGCGCTTCGTCACCGGCGCGATGAGCTACGGCTCGATCAGCTGGGAGGCGCACACCACGCTTGCGCTCGCCATGAACCGGATCGGCGGCAAGTCGAACACCGGCGAGGGCGGCGAGGACCCGACGCGCTTCAAGCCGCTCGACAACGGCGACACGATGCGTTCGGCGATCAAGCAGGTCGCCTCGGGCCGTTTCGGCGTGACCACCGAGTACCTCGTCAACGCCGACGACATCCAGATCAAGATGGCGCAGGGCGCGAAGCCCGGCGAGGGCGGCCAGCTGCCCGGCCACAAGGTCGACAAGATCATCGGCAAGACCCGGCACTCGACGCCGGGCGTCGGCCTGATCTCGCCACCGCCGCACCATGACATCTATTCGATCGAGGATCTGGCGCAGCTGATCCACGACCTGAAAAACGTCAACAACCGGGCGCGCATCTCGGTCAAGCTGGTCTCCGAAGTGGGTGTCGGCACGGTCGCCGCTGGCGTGTCCAAGTGCAAGGCGGACCACGTCACGATTTCGGGTTACGAAGGCGGGACCGGCGCTTCGCCGCTGACTTCGCTGACCCATGCCGGGTCGCCGTGGGAAATCGGCCTTGCCGAAACGCAGCAGACGCTGCTGCTCAACGACCTGCGCAGCCGCATCTCGGTCCAGGTCGACGGCGGCCTGCGCACCGGGCGCGACGTCGCCATCGGCGCGCTGCTCGGCGCGGACGAGTTCGGCTTCGCCACCGCCCCGCTGATCGCGGCCGGCTGCATCATGATGCGCAAGTGCCACCTCAACACCTGCCCGGTCGGCGTCGCGACGCAGAACCCGGAACTGAGGAAGCGCTTCACCGGCCAGCCGGAACACGTCATCAACTACTTCTTCTTCGTCGCCGAGGAGCTGCGCCAGATCATGGCCGAGATGGGCTTTGCGACCATCGACGAGATGATCGGCCGGGTCGACCGGATCGACATGAAGAAGGCGGTCAGCCACTGGAAGGCGCATGGCGTCGACTTGTCGAAGCTGCTCCACCAGGTCCCGCTCGAGGCAGGCAAGACGCTGTTCTGGACCCAGACCCAGGACCACGGCCTCGAAGCTGCGCTCGACAATGACCTGATCGCGGCCAGCGCCCCGGCGCTGGAACGCGGCGAAAGCGTGCGCATCGATCGCGAGATCCGCAACGTCAACCGCACCGCCGGCGCGATGCTGTCGGGCGAAGTGGCGCGCCGCTATGGCCATGCCGGGCTTGCCGACAACACCATCCGCGTGAACTTCAGCGGCGTGGCGGGGCAGTCCTTCGGCGCCTGGCTGGCGCACGGCGTCACGCTGGACCTCGTCGGCGATGCCAACGACTATGTCGGCAAGGGTCTTTCCGGCGGCCGTGTCATCGTCCGTCCGCCCGAAGGGGCGCCGCGCGAGCCGGGCCAGAACATCATCGTCGGCAACACCGTGCTCTATGGCGCGATCGCGGGCGAGGCCTATTTCAACGGCGTCGCCGGCGAACGCTTCGCGGTCCGCAACTCGGGCGCGGTCGCGGTCGTCGAAGGCACCGGCGACCATGGCTGCGAATACATGACCGGCGGGATGGTCTGCGTGCTCGGCCCCACGGGCCGCAACTTCGCGGCGGGGATGAGCGGCGGCATCGCCTACGTCTACGACGAGGACGGCACGTTCGAGAAGCGCTGCAACACCGCGATGGTGGACCTGCGACCGGTGTCGAACACGCGTGACGAGGATGACGGCGCGGGCCGTCCCACCCAGCGCGGCCGTTCGGTCGAGGACATGGGCATGGGCGATCCGCTCTACCACGACGCCGAACGCCTCAGGATGCTGCTCGAGCGCCATCACCTGCACACCGGCAGCGCCAAGGCGCGGGCCCTGCTCGACGACTTCGACAACGCGGTCGGCAAGTTCGTGAAGGTGATGCCGCGCGATTACGAAAACGCGCTCAAGGCCATGGAAGCCGAGCGTCACGCCGCCCAGAGCGAAGCGGCGGAATAAGGGTCACTACGATGGGCAAGGAAACGGGATTCCTCGAACTCGATCGCGTGGACCGCACATACGCGGACCCCGCGGAACGGCTGCAGCACTACAAGGAATTCGTCATTCCGCACACCGAGGACGGGCTGCGCGCCCAGGCCTCGCGGTGCATGAACTGCGGCATTCCCTATTGTCACAACGGCTGTCCGGTGAACAACATCATCCCGGACTGGAACCACCTGACGTACGAGGGGAACTGGAAGGAGGCGCTGGTCACGCTGCACTCCACCAACAACTTCCCCGAATTCACCGGCCGCATCTGCCCCGCGCCGTGCGAGGCGGCGTGCACACTGAACATTGTCGACCAGCCGGTCACGATCAAGTCGATCGAATGCGCGATCGTCGACAAGGGATGGGATAACGACTGGATCAAGCCGCAGGTGCCCGAGCGGCGCACCGGCAAGTCGGTCGCGGTCGTCGGGTCGGGCCCGGCGGGCATGGCCTGCGCCCAGCAGCTCGCGCGCGCCGGCCATTCGGTGACGGTGTTCGAGAAGAGCGACCGCGTCGGCGGCCTGCTTCGCTACGGCATTCCCGACTTCAAGATGGAAAAGCACCTCATCAACCGCCGCGCGGCGCAGATGGAGGCCGAGGGCGTCAGCTTCCGCACGTCCACCGAAGTGGGTGTCGACATCGCGCTGTCGACGCTGAAGGAAAACTTCGACGCGGTGGTGCTGGCCGGCGGCGCCGAAGATGCCCGCACGCTCGACATCCCGGGTTCGGAGATGAGCGGGGTGCGCCTCGCGATGGAATTCCTGACGCAGCAGAACAAGCGCAACGCGGGCGACGACGAACAGCGCGCCGCCCCGCGCGGCACCCTGACCGCGACCGGCAAGCACGTCATCGTCATCGGCGGCGGCGACACCGGTTCGGACTGCGTCGGCACCTCCAACCGCCAGGGCGCGGCGAGCGTCACGCAGATCGAGATCATGCCCAAGCCCCCGGAAAAGGAGGACAAGGCGCTGACCTGGCCGAACTGGCCGCTGAAGCTGCGCACCTCGTCCAGCCACGAGGAAGGCGTCGACCGCGACTGGGCGATCCTAACCAAGCGAGTGGTCGGCGAGAACGGCAAGGTCACCGGGCTCGAATGCGTCCGCGTCGAATGGGTCGATCGCGAGATGCGCGAGATCGAGGGCAGCGAATTTACCCTGCGCGCCGATCTCATCCTGCTGGCGATGGGCTTCGTCGGGCCGAAGAAGTCGGGCATGCTCGACAAGGCGGGCCTCGAATACGATCCGCGCGGCAACGTCGCCGCCGATACCGCCAGCTACCGGTCGAGCGACAGCAAGATCTGGGCCTGCGGCGACATGCGCCGCGGCCAGAGCCTCGTCGTCTGGGCCATCCGCGAAGGGCGCCAGTGTGCGCGCAGCGTCGACGAGGCGCTGATGGGCGTCACCGAACTGCCGCGCTGACAGGCCGAACAACAACAGAAGGGCGCGTTTCCGGCCGGAAGCGCGCCCTTTTTCGTGGCCCTGTCACTTGGCCCGCGCCGCGGCGAGCCCGGCGGTGTCGAAATAGTCGCGCCACTGCGTGATCTTGCCGTCCTCGACCTCGAAGATGCCCATCAGGCGTATGGTCGAGATCACCGCGCCCTTGTCGTCGATCACTTCGTCGATCCGCTCGTTCATCACCGTGCCGCCGTTCTCCGCGGTGGCAAGGGTCGTTACGCGAATCGTCACCGGGCAACCGCACGCTGCTTCGAAGGCTTCGATGAAGGCGACGGCCTGATCGATTCCGGTCGTGTCGGACATACCGATGTTTTCGTAATGCGTCTCGGGCGTGAAGTAGCGGTGGATCGCCTCGGCAAAGCCGCCGGGCCGTGCCCACATCGCCATGAAGGCTTCGACGGTCTCGTTCGCGCTGTTCATCCTCTCGTCTCCTGACTCGTCCGCGGGCTGGCCGCATGTCTCGATGCTGCGGACGATGGCACGTTGGCGTCCGTCTTGCGCCTGACGAAGATATGAGTGACACCGCCGGCCATGACGAACCGCGAAATGCTCCGTGCCACTTACGCCCAATACCTTGCCGCCTTGGCCAACTGGCTGCGCAAGGCCGCTGCTCCGCTGGACAAGGCGGAGGCCGATGCGCTGCTTTCGGCGCGATTGGCGCCCGACATGTTCCCGTTGGCAACGCAAGTGCGCTTTGCCTGTGTGCAAGCGGTCGAGGGGCTGTGCCGCTTGCGGGACGAGGATTTCCCGCCGCTGGTGGCCGCAATGCTCGACGAGGGGCGCAGGGCGGACGACGCGCCGGGCACGATCGATGGCGCGCTCGTCCGCATCGAGGGGACGCTGGCGTGGATCGATGCGCTGGTCTGGGACGCCGACGATGGCAGCGGGTCGCGACAGATCGCGCACGAATTGCCGATGGGGATGATCTTCGACCTGACCGAGGACCAGTACGTACGGGACTGGGCCCTGCCGCAGTTCTATTTTCACGTGATGACCGCCTATGCGATCCTGAGGGCCAACGGGGTGGCGCTGGGCAAGGCCGATTACGTGCCGCACATGTTCGTCCATGTCCGCCCGGGCACGATGCCGCCCGGCATGACCGGGCAGGCGTGACGATCGGGCGATCCTGCGACACGGGGCAGAAAGGGCGGCAGGCGCGTCGGGTCTGGCGCGTTGACCGTTCAGCCCCGGCAGGATGGGGCGGCGCTTTCGACCCGGCATCGACAGGCCGGATAGCGGCGAACGGGGTGTTTCCCGTTCGCCGCCAAGGCTCAGTACATGTGCTGGCCGCCGTTGATGGACAGCGTCGAGCCGGTCACGAAGGTCGCGTCGTCCGAGCAGAAGAACGCCACGCCGCGGGCGATCTCGTCGGCATGGCCGAGCCGGCCGACGGGGATCTTCTGGATGATCTTCTGCAGAACCGGTTCGGGCACGGCGGCGACCATGTCGGTGTCGATGTAGCCCGGCGCGATGGCGTTGACGGTGACGCCGTACTTGGCGCCCTCTTGGGCCAGCGCCTTGGTGAAGCCGTGGATGCCCGACTTGGCCGCCGCGTAGTTGACCTGTCCGTACTGACCCGCCTGGCCGTTCACCGAACCGATGTTGACGATCCGGCCCCAGCCGCGTTCGCGCATTCCCGGAAAGGTGGCCTTGGCCATGTTGAAGCAACCGCCGAGGTTGATGCGCATCACCTCGTTCCAGTCTTCCCAGCTCATCTTGTGCAGCACGCCGTCGCGGGTGATGCCGGCATTGTTGACCACCACGTCGATCGGACCCAGATCTTCGGCGATCTGCGCGCAGCCGGCGAGCGCCGCTTCGTGGTCGCCCACGTCGAACTTGTAGGTGGGGATGCCGGTGCGATCGGTGAACGCCTTGGCCGCCGCCTCGTTGCCGGCGTAGTTCGCCGCCACTTTCATGCCCATGTCCTTGAGCGCGAGGCTGATGCCTTCGCCGATCCCGCGGCTGCCGCCGGTGACCACTGCCACTCGAGTCATCAAGAATTCCCTTTCAGTTTATCTCCTCGGGCAGCAGCCTATGTCGCTGCGCCCTTGCCCACAAGCGGACTTTGGTCGCGCCCGCCCGCACCCGCACGGCTATTGTGCAATGCAGCATAATGCAAGGGAATTTGTGCAGATGCGAAGTGCCCAATCACGCGCGCGCAGCCGCAAGCGTCGCCTGGCGGCGCATCGTTGCGGGATTGTGACGAAAGACGCGCCGGGCGCGGATCAGAAGCGGAAGCGGGTTCCGACGTAAACCGACTGGCTGTCCTGCTGGCTGTCGGTCAGCGGGCCCAGGCGATCGCGCTCGCTCGAATAGCGGATGCCAGCGGTGACCTTCAGGTTGTCGGCCACGCGATAGGCGCCGCCGACGTCGACCGAAAGGTCGCCCTCTCCGTTGAAGGTGCGCGGCGTGCTGCCCGGAAGCGCATTGTCGCTGTCGAGTTCAACGGTGGGGCTGAACCGGCTCTTGCCAGAGGCCGACTTGGCCGGGGTAAAGCTGCGCAGGTCGGGCGCGCTGATCTTGCCGATCTCGCTCGGCAGGGTCAGTCCGCGCGCGCTGGCCGTGGCCACGGAAGGTGCCTGCGTGAAGCTCTGATAGCCGCGTGCGACGCCGAGGTTGAAGGCGACCGGATCGATCGCGGAAATGCCGCGGCCGGCCTCGGCGAGAGCCTTGCGGCTGGAGATCATGCGCGCGGTGTCGGCATCGACGCGTACGGCGACGGTGACCGAGCGCGAGCCCGGCTTGGTCGCGCCAGCGGGCGTGAAGCGGAACAGCGAACTGGCGCTCTCGCCCTTCGCATCGCTGACGCGGCGGAAAGTGGCCATCAGCCGGGGATCGACCGAAGCGGGCGTGAAGGCCCCGAGGTCACCGGCAGCGGCGACGCTCAGGTCGCGGATGGTGATCGTGCCGGGAGACACGGCGGCAAGGGCGGAAGACAGGCCCATGACGCACGCGGAACCGGCGAGCAGGCCCAAGCCCGCACGCGCAGCGCGTCGCCATCCGGTGTCATTCCCCTGAGCCATAACGGCCGAATTTCCTCCTCGAACCACCGGGATACGCCCTGAAAGGCATTCGGTTCCCGGCTCCTGCTTCCGATCCGCAGGGTTCCTTATTAAGCCTTTGCCGCGGCCCGTTCCACTCAATTCTGCGAGCAATATCCGATTCCTATCCAACATGTTGCAAGGAATCGACAGGTCTTGCCGCGTCATGCGACGAAGCGATGCTGTCCGGCCATATTCCGTTCAGGCCGGATCGCGCCTATGGGTTCGCCGGGCGCCTTGGCGAACCGGTCGGGGATGGACCGTTGCGCACCCTCCCGCACATGGGCATCCGGCAAAGCGGGTTCATCGCTTGCCGCCCGCGCCCGTGCGGGATAGAGCGTGCCAGACGACGGGGCAGACCCGCCTGCGAGAGACAGCCATTCGGGCTTTAGGACACGGAAGATTCGATGATCGGCAAGACCCTTATTTCCACCCCCGCGAAGATGTTGCTGGCCTCGGCGGCGCTTGCCGCGCTGTCCGCCTGCGGCGGCAGCCGGGACGAGGTCAAGGCCGACCTTGCCGCCAGCCAGGTCACCACGATCGGCGTCAATGCCTACCTGTGGCGCGCCAGCCTCGACACGCTCAGCTTCATGCCGCTGCTGCAGACCGATTCGAACGGCGGCGTGATCGTCACCGACTGGTATTCGAACCCCGCCAATCCCGGGGAGCGGATGAAGGTGACCGTCACCATCCTCGACACCGACTTGCGCGCCGATGCGCTTCGCGTCGCGGCCAGCCGCGAGCTGGCGCAGGGCGGCACCTGGGTGGCCGCGCCGGTCCAGGCCGCGACGATCCAGAAGCTGGAGGACATCATCCTCACCCGCGCCCGCGAACTGCGCCGCGACGCGCTCGACGGCTGATCCACGCCAGGGGCAAACAGGATGAGTGACGACCGTTTTGAACCGTCGGTCGCCGACGGGCGCTGGCAGCATGCCTGGGACCAGGCGCAGGCTTTTCGCGCCGATTCGGCGAGCAGCAAGCCCAAGAGCTACGTGCTCGAGATGTTCCCCTACCCCTCGGGGCGCATCCACATCGGCCACGTCCGCAATTACACGATGGGCGACGTGCTGGCGCGCTTCAAGGCGATGACCGGGCACGAGGTGCTGCACCCGATGGGCTGGGACGCCTTCGGGATGCCGGCCGAAAACGCCGCGATGGAAAAGGGCGTCCACCCGGGCGGCTGGACGCGCGAGAACATCGCCAACATGAAGGCGCAGCTCCAGCGCCTCGGCTTCGCGCTCGACTGGAGCCGCGAGTTCGCGACCTGCGACCCCGAATACTACGGCCACGAACAGGCGCTCTTCCTCGAATTCTACCGGCACGGGCTGGTGTACCGCAAGGAATCGGCGGTGAACTGGGACCCGGTCGACATGACCGTGCTGGCCAACGAACAGGTGATCGACGGGCGCGGCTGGCGTTCGGGCGCGCTGGTCGAGAAGCGCAAGCTTTCCCAGTGGTTCCTCAAGATCACGCAGTTTGCCGACGACCTGCTCGAAGGGCTGGAAAGCCTCGACAAGTGGCCCGACAAGGTGCGCCTGATGCAGGAGAACTGGATCGGCAAGTCGACCGGCATGCAGGCCCATTTCAAGGGCAGCAAATTCGACGAGACGATCGAGGTCTACACCACCCGCCCCGACACCATCTTCGGCGCGAGCTTCGTCGCCGTGGCCGCCGATCACCCGGTGGCGCAGGCGCTCGCCCGGACGAACCACGAGGCGGCGGACTTCATCAAGCTGTGCAAGGCCGGCGGCACCACCGCGGCGGAGCTGGAAACGGCGGATAAGCTGGGCTTCGACACCGGGCTGAAGGTCGCCCACCCCTTCACCGGCGAGGACATTCCGGTCTGGATCGCGAACTTCGTGCTGATGGACTACGGTACCGGCGCGATCATGGCGGTGCCGGGCCACGACCAGCGCGACTTCGAATTCGCCACCAAGTACGGGCTGCCGATCAAGCGCGTCGTCGCCACCAGCGCCGCCGATGCCGACAAGGCCTTTGCGGGCGAGGCCGAGGCAGGCGACGGCATCGTCGTCAACTCCGACTTCCTGACCGGCCTTCCGGTAGAGGACGCCAAGACCGCGATCATCACCCGCGCGGCGGAAGACGGCTGGGGCGTGCCCAAGACGCAGTATCGCCTGCGTGACTGGGGCGTGTCGCGTCAGCGGTACTGGGGCACGCCGATCCCGATGATCCACTGCGGCGACGATCATGGCGAAGGCTGCGGCGTAGTGCCGGTTCCGGCCGACCAGCTGCCGGTCCTGCTGCCCGACGATGTCGACTTCCGGACCCCGGGCAACCCGCTCGACCGTCACCCGACATGGAAGCACGTCGATTGCCCGAAATGCGGCAAGCCGGCACGGCGCGAGACCGACACGCTGGACACCTTCGCCGATTCGAGCTGGTACTTCCTGCGCTTTGCCAGCCAGCCCGCCGACAAGCCGTTCGATCCGGCCGAAGTGGCGACCTGGCTGCCGGTGAACCAGTACATCGGCGGGGTCGAGCACGCGATCCTTCACCTGCTCTACGCCCGCTTCTGGACCCGGGCCCTGGCCCATTGCGGCATGGTCGAGGTGAAGGAGCCCTTCGCGCAGCTCTTTACCCAGGGCATGGTGACGCACGAGACCTACGAGCGCCGCGTCGATGGCCGCCCGGTCTACTACAGCCCCGGCGAGGTCACCCGCGACGGAAATGGCGCGACGCTGAAGGACGATGGCCGGCCAGTGGAGATCGGCCGGGTCATCAAGATGTCCAAGTCGAAGAAGAACGTCGTCGACCCGGACGAGATCGTCGCCCGCTACGGGGCGGACGCGGTGCGCTGGTTCATGCTGTCGGACAGCCCGCCCGAACGCGACCTGCCGTGGAGCGAGGCGGGCATCGAGGGCTGCGGCCGCTTCGTCCAGCGCCTGTGGCGGCTGTTCGGGCAGTACGACGAGAGCGCCGAAGGCGAAGACAGGCCGCTGGCCCGCAAGATGCACCAGACCATCGCGGCGGTGGCCGACGATATCGAGGCCTTGAGCTTCAACAAGGCGGTCGCCCGCATCTACGAACTGACCAACGCCGCCGAAAAAGCCCCGTCTTCGGCCAGCCGCAGCGAGGCGATCCGCGCGTTGATGATGCTGGTCGCGCCGATGATGCCGCACCTGGCCGAAGAGGCCTGGGCCCGCGCCGGCTTTACCGGCCTCATCGTCCAGGCCCAATGGCCCGCCCACGATCCGGCCATGCTGGTCGAGGACGAGGTCACCATCGCGGTGCAGGTCAGGGGCAAGCTGCGCGACACGCTGACGGTGGCCAAGGGAACCGGCAAGGACGAGCTCGAGGCGCTTGCACTCGCGAGTGAGAAGGTCCAGCGTAATCTCGAAGGCGCTCCGGTCCGCAAGGTGATCGTGGTGCCCGACCGGCTCGTCAATATCGTGGTGTGATGCGCTTCCTCGCCCTTCCTCTCGCGCTCCTGCTCTCTGCCTGCGGTCTTTCGCCGATGTATGCCGGCGGCGGCGAAGGACGTGTTGCCGCGAGCCTCGATGCGGTCACTGTCGCGGCCATCCCCGGCCAGCAGGGCTGGCTGATGCGCGACGCCTTGGTCCAGAAACTGGGATCGGGTGATGCCGGCGCACGTTACCGGCTCGACGTCCGGCTCGACGATCAGCTCGATGGTCTCGGCCTGCTGGGCGACGACACCATCGGGCGCGAACGCCGGACCCTGCGCGCGCGCTATCGCCTGGTGGACCTGACCACGGGCGAGACGCTGCTCGACGCGACCGCCGGGTCGGACGCGGGCATCGACGTGGTGTCGAGCGAATATGCGACCATCGCGGCGGAGCAGACCGCGCTCGAGAACCTGACGCGCGAGGTGGCCGACATGATCGTCACCAACGTCGCGCTGAAGATGCGGTCTGCCCCCCGGCAACCTGCCGGCTGAGCCGTGAAGGCAACGCAAAAGAACTTCGCGCAACTGGCCGCCGGGGCCGCCCGCAACGCCAAGGTCTTTTTCTTCTGCGGCCCGGACGAAGCCGGCGCCCACGCCGCCGCCGTCCGCGTCATCGCGCAGCTTCCCGATCCCGGTGAAAAGGTCGAGATCGACGGCGGCGACCTGAAGCGCGATCCGGTGCGCCTTGCCGACGAGACGCGCTCGACCTCCCTGTTCGGCGATCGCCGCCACATCGTCGTGCGCGCCAATGGCGAAGAGGCGCACGACGCGCTAAAGATCCTGACCGATGCCAACGATGCGGACATCGCGCAGGGCTGGCCGGTCCTGGTCATCGCCAGCGGCGCGACCGACAAGTCGCGCTCCGCCAAGCTGCTCGAGAAGCGGGACGATGCGCTCGTCGCGATGTTCTATCCGCCCGACATCGGGTCGGTCGCCGCGGAAGTACGCCGCCTGGCCGATGCAGCGGGCCTGCGGATGGGCGCGGATCTCGCCCAGCGCATCGCCGGCTCGGTCGGCCTCGATGTCCGCATGGCGGCGTCGGAGGTGCAGAAACTGGCCCTGTTTCTCGACGCCGACCCGCAGGCGCCGCGCAATGCCACCTCCGCCGATCTCGATGCCATTGCGGCGGAGACCGAGGACGACGGGATGATGGCGCTGGTCGATGCCGTGCTTTCCGGCGATGCGGCGAAGCTGCCCGGCGAACTGGCGCGGTTTCGCCAGCTCGGTCTCAATCCCGTCGGCACCGTGCTGGCGATGGAGAGGCGCGTTGCGCAACTGGCGCAGATTTCCGCGCGCATGAACGGCGCGGGCGATGTTGCCGGATTCGTCAGCGCCGAAGTCCAGGCCCGCCGCGTGTTCTTCAAGGAGCAGGGGGCGATCACCCGTCAGTTACAGTGCTGGCGCGGCGCGCGGCTGGCGAGGCTGGGCGAAAGGCTGATCGAACTGCACCGCTCCCTCATTTTCGACAGCCAGTCGGCGCCGCTCCTCTTCGCGGCCGGTTGCAATCAGATCGCTCGCGCTGCCAAGCCGTCGTCGCGGCCATAAGGCCAATGGTGCGGTCTGCGCGGGCCTTGGTCGCAAGCGCACTGGCAATCTATGTAGAATCACCTATTAAGCGATTGAAATTCGGTCATACCACAGGCAGCGGGCTATATGGACGCGCATACGTCGTCGATTGAAAGCAGCTGGAAACAGCATGGCCGTGCGTCGCGCGCGGTACCGTTGCCGGTGGATATGGAACTGCTTTCGATCAGCGATCCGGTCCTGCCGCTTCCAGCGGTCCGTTCGCTCGAGAAGCGGCGACTCCAGTGTTACCTTGCCATCATGCTCGCCGACATCGTGGCGATCCTGCTGGGTTTTTCGTTGGGTTCGATCGCGATTTTCGGCCTGAGCCTGCCTTCGCACGCCCTGACCCAGGCGCAGCTGATGCTGCCGCTGTTCCTGACCCTGGCCCTTTATAACCGGGCCTATTCGGTTGCCGCCCTTGCGAACACGGCCGTTCTCGTCGGCAAGGCCCTGCAATCGCTTGCCCTGGCAGGGCTGGCCATGGTGCTGCTGAATTACATTGCAGGGACGAGCAGCACCTTCTCGCGCGTCGTTTTCACCTCGGGTATGATGGTGTCCGCGCTGACCCTTCCGGCGATCCGCGGTCTTATGCAGGGGTTCGTCAGGTGGCGCTGCGGCGACCGGGTCGAGAACGTCCTCATCGTCGACGCCGGCGGGCCCAAGGTCGAAGTACCGGAGGCCTTTTGTGTCGATGCCGATTCGGCTGGGCTGAAACCCGATATCGGCGATCCGCTCGCGGTCGACCGGCTGGGTGCCTGGTTCGCCCCGATGGATCGGGTGCTGGTCAGCTGTCCCGAGGAGGCGCGGGTCGGCTGGGCGATGGCCCTGAAGGGACTGGCGGTCGAAGGCGAGGTGATCGACGAGCGGGTCGAGGAAATGGGTGCGCTGGGTGCACGCCGCGCCGGAGGGCAGGGCTTCCTGCGGGTTTCGCATCGGCCGCTCGGACTGCGGGACCGGGCCATCAAGCGGGCGCTCGACCTCGTGGTGACCGTTCCCGCGATCCTCCTTCTGTCGCCGCTGCTATTGGCTGTCGCCATCCTGATCCGGCTCGACGATCGCGGTCCCGCGATCTTCGCCCAGAAGCGGACCGGCCGGTCCAGCCGGTTTTTCACGATCTACAAGTTCCGCACGATGCGAATCGCCGCCTCCGACGAGCATGGCGCGGTGTCCGCATCGCGCAACGATTCGCGCCTGACCCGCATCGGCTCGTTCCTTCGCCGCACTTCGATCGATGAACTTCCCCAGCTTCTCAACGTCCTCAAGGGGGACATGAGCCTTGTCGGCCCCCGCCCGCATGCCCCCGGTTCACAGGCCGGAGAAAAACTTTTCTGGGAAGTCGATGGTCGGTACTGGCAGCGCCACACGTTGAAGCCAGGGCTCACCGGATTGGCGCAAATTCGCGGCTTTCGCGGCGCGACCGAGACCGAGACGGACCTGGTCAACCGATTGCAGGCCGACCTGGAATACCTTCACAACTGGTCGCTTTGGACCGACATCGGGATCCTTATCGCGACCTGCCGCGTTGTCGTCCACGATCGCGCGTTCTGAACGAACGGTCGGCGAACTTTTTGCAGTTGCACACTTTTTTTGGTTTACAGACGTCCCGACGCGATACATATCTCGCAAGTATCAGCAAGATTTAACATTTTCCCGGTAGGAGCATTCGATGAGCACCATCAAGACCGTTCTCGGCGTCGCTGCCGCCGCAAGTCTCGCCCTTGGTTCTGTTGCGCATGCTAAGGGTTCCGCTTCGGTCAACATGCTCCCGCAATCGTCGTTCGCCGAACGCGCCTCGGCTCCGGCTGCGGAAACCAACGAGGTCATCGGTCGCGGCAGCGGCTGGATTCTCGCTCTGCTCGGCGTCGCGCTTTTCATCGGCGGCGCTCTCGTTCTCGGCGACGGCGACGACAAGGCCGACAGCCCCGCCTGATCCGGCAAGGTCAGATCATCTGGAAAGGAAACCTCGCCCAACCGGCGGGGTTTCTTCTTTTCGGGCTTCGGCGCGCGCACATCCCGGCTTCGGCAAGGTGGCGCCGTTCAATCCAATTGACGGATTGACGCGAGCCGGGCCGATCTGGCGCTCCCTGGCTAACGCATGGGCCATTTTCTCATCCAATCGCGTGCGGCGCTGATCTGCATCGTCCTGCTCGTCGCGACGATCGTGCTGGGCGGGGGCGGTACGGTCAATCCCGGCACGGAAATCGCCCTCGAGCTTGTCGCGGTCGTCTGCGTTCTTGCCTGGCTCGTTACGGTACGGGGCCGGACGGCTCCAGCCAGCGTGTGGATCCTCGTCGGGCTCGTCTTTATCGTTCCGGTCCTGCAACTGGTGCCGCTTCCACCCTTCTTGTGGCAGGCGTTGCCCGGCAGGGAGATGACCAGGGCGGCGCTGGATCTGGTCGGCCTGGCGGATTCGTGGCGTCCGGTCTCGTTGGTCCCGGCCGCCACGCTTTCCTCCCTGCTTGCGCTCGGGCCGCCCCTGGCGCTGCTCTGGATGGTTTCGCAACTGGACCTCCGCGAGCGGCAGGCCGTGCTGCTGGCCATCGCGGTAACCGTTTTCGCCGGCGGTCTGCTGGGCGCCGCGCAAGTTGTCGGGGGGCGGGGTTTCTACCTCTACGATTACAGCCATTTCGAATGGCTCACCGGTTTTCAGGCGAACCGCAACGCCGAAGCGGACGTGCTGGTCATCGGGCTCCTCGCCTTTACCGCCGCCCAGGCCGCCCGAGGGCAGGCGCGGGCCGTTCGCGCGGCGATTGCCGCGGTCGGAGTGGGCTTTCTGGCTCTTGCGACCGTGCTGACCGGTTCGCGTACGGGGATTGCCATCCTCGCGGTCATGCTGCTGCCGGTCGTATTCGCGCATCTGCGCCTGCTGCGTGTGGGCAATCGGCGCATTGCGGCGACATTTGCGGCGGGCATCCTGACCTTGCCCGCCGCGGTGTGGCTTGCATTGCGCGTTCCATCGCTGACACGCGCGGTCGAGCGTTTCGACGGACAGCGCGACTTCCGGCTGGAACTCTGGACAGACGGCTGGTCGGCCGCTCTTGCCTATTGGCCGATCGGCGGCGGCGTGGGCGGTTTCGTGCAGTTGTTCCTGCCGTTCGAGCGGCTCGAGGTCCTCGACGAGACGAGCCCCAACCGTGCACATAACGATTATCTCGAATGGCTGATCGAGGCTGGCCTGCCCGGAATAGCGGTCCTGCTGGCGGTTGCAATCGTTGTCGCCGTGATGATCCTCCAGGCTTGGAAGCGGTATCGCGCGGCAGGCGGGAAGGACCGCGAAGTATCTGCATTAACACTGCTTTTCTCGTGCGGAACACTGACGACGATTGCCGCGCACTCCATCTTGGACTATCCGCTGCGTTCGATGGCGATTGCCGGTCTTCTTGCCGTAGCCGCAGGCCTGCTGACACGTCCGACCGGAACCGTTCCGATGGAAGGATCACGACCTTGAAGTTCAATCGCGTCGCTGCTGTCGCCGGTGCCATGCTGGTGCTTTCCGGATGCCAGAAGACGGTCGAGAGCAGGTTGCCGGTGGGGACCGACGCCTATGCCGCGATCGAAGTGCCGCCTGCGATCTTCGATCCTGCCGAATACGTCATGCGTCCCGGCGACCGCCTGAACGTGAACGTCTTCCGAGAAGCGGATTTCAGCGTCGCCAAGGCGCTGGTCGACGCGAGCGGCAATGTCACTCTGCCGATGCTCGGCACGGTCCGCGCGGCCGGGAAGACGCAGGCGCAGTTCGCTTCCGAAGTGAAGGACATGCTCGCCGCGCGCTATCTTCGCGATCCGCGCGTATCCATCATGGTCGATACGCCTGCACTCGCCACCGTCTCGGTGGAGGGCGAGGTCGAGCAGCCGGGCGTTTACGAGATGATGCCGGGGCAGACGCTGCTGACCGCCCTTGCCCAGGCGCGCAGCCCGACCGATCTCGCCAAGCTCGACGAGGTGATGATCTTTCGCAACGTCGACGGTCGCCGCCAGGGCGGCCGGTTCGATGTCGCGATGATCCGCGCCGGAGAGGCGGCGGATCCGCGGCTGCTTCAGGGCGATGTCATCGTCGTCGGCTATTCGCGGGTCCGCAGCGCGTTTCAGGATTTCCTGAAGACCGTCCCGCTGCTCAACGTCTTTGCCTACTACTGACCTGCCCCTTCCAGACCTGACAGGAACCGACACACCTTGGCGAGCAACCCCCAAACGACGCGACCGGAGCGAGTCGAATTCATCGAGCCGGGATACGGTGCGTCCGCTGGCGAGATGAACGCCACCGTCCGCTACATCCTGTCGCGCATCCGCCACAACCTGCTGTCGATCCTGTTGATCATCGCGCTTGCGCTCGCCGCCGCGGTCGTCGTGACGATGCTGGCCACGCCGCGCTACACGGCGACGGCCACGGTGCAGATCAACGACCAGTCGGAAAACGTACTTGGCGAAGATCTCGGCGCGGACAGCAATTCCAACGTCGGCTGGGATGTCGAGCGTTTCCTCAACACGCAACTCGAGGTGCTGCGAAGCCGCGATGTCGCGGAGCGCGTTGCCAACAGCCTGAAGCTGTACGACGATCCCGCCTTCATCGCGGCGATGGAGCTTCCGGCCGAATCCGCGGCCGGACCGGTCGAGGCGCGGCGCCAGATGGTCGTCGGCCTGCTGCAATCCAATCTCGGCACCGACCTGCCCCACGAAACCCGTGTCGTTCGCATCAGCTTCAACAGCGCCAACCCCGAGGTTTCGGCCAGGATCGCCAATGCCTTTGCCGAGCAGTTCATCCAGTCGACGCTGCAGCGGCGCTACGACAGCTCGTCCTATGCGCGGACCTTCATCGCCGACCAGTTGCAGGAGGCGCGGACCCGGCTCGAGAGGTCCGAACGTGAACTCAATGCCTACGCACGCCGGGCCGGGCTCATCCGCAGCCGCGACGGTTCGAACGGCGAGGACGGGCCGGCGACCGGATCGTCCAGCGTCACCACCGCCAGCCTGAGCCAGATCAACGAGGCCGCCAATCGCCTCAGCGCCGAACGGATCGCCGCCGAAGCGCGCTGGCAGGCCGAGGCCGCGATGCCCGCGCTTTCGTCTCCGACCGTTCTGGCCAATCCGACCGTGCAGCAGTTGATGACCGACCGTGCGCGCGTCGATGCGAAGCTAGAGACGCTGCGCGCACGCTATCTCGACGATTATCCGGAAATCGTGCAGCTCCAGGCCGAGCGCAAGTCGATAAACGAGCAGATCGCCTCGGTCGCGCAATCGGTCCGCAACAGCGTTCGTTCGCAGTACGTCTCGGCCCTCGAGGCGGAACAGGCGCTGCGCAGCAAGGTCGACGGACTGAAGGGCGACACCCTTGCCGAACAGGACCGGACGGTGCGGTACAACACCCTGGCGCGCGAGGCGGACACGAACAGGTCGATCTACGACGGACTGCTGCAAAGGTATCGGGAGCTGAACGCTTCGGCCGGTATCTCGTCCAGCAACCTGTCGATCATCGACAGGGCTGAAGTGCCAGGCGGGCCGTCATCGCCCAACCTGCTGAAGAATCTTCTCATCGCCTTCGTGATCGGCGTCTTCCTTGCCGGCGTCTTCGTGTTCGTGCGCGATCTCCTCGACGACGCCATCCGCGTGCCGGAGGACGTGGAGCAGAAGATGAACATGGCGCTGCTCGGTGTCATCCCGGTGGCGTCGGCAGACAACCCCGACGACGATCTGGCCGATCCCAAGTCGCCGATGTCCGAAGCGTACAATTCGCTGCGCGGTCAGCTTCTCTACTCGACTTCGGAAGGGCTGCCGAAGATCATCCAGGTTACCAGCGCCCGACAGTCCGAAGGCAAGACGACGTCGAGCAACGCCATCGCCGCCGGTCTCGCCCGGATGGGCAAGCGCGTGGTGCTGGTCGATGCGGACCTGCGCCGACCGTCGGAGCACAAGCGTCATCGGCTGGCCAACCAGCACGGCCTGTCCGGGCTGCTGACAGGCGCCGACACGCTGACGGCCGACACCTTGCACGAGATCGCGCCGAATCTGGACGTCATCACGTCCGGCCCGGTTCCGCCGAGCCCGACCGAATTGCTGTCGAGCCCGCGGATGGCGCACCTCTTGGAGGAACTCGCCCGGCGCTACGACTGCGTCGTGCTGGACAGCCCGCCGGTCCTCGGCCTCGCCGACGCTCCTGTCCTGAGCGCGCTTTCGGACGGTGTCGTCTTCGTCGTCGAATCGGCGGGCAGCCGGACCGGCGTCCTGCGAACCGCGCTGCGCCGGCTGCGTGCGATGAACCCGGTGATCCTGGGCGCCGTGCTGACGAAGTTCGATCCGTCGCACTCGGCCAACACCTATTCCGAATACTACGGATACGAATATTATCGCTACGCCTCGCCGGATCATGCCGGCGGCTGAGCCCAGCCGGCCGGCACGGCGCCACTGGCGCGGGATCGCGGCGGTCATCGTCGCGCTCTACGCGCTCGCCGCGATCTTCGCGGGGCTGGACCGGATCAGCGCGTCGGCCCCGATGGTGGAGCGCGTCGTGCCGGGCCCCTTCCGCGCCCACGCCGACGTCGCGGCCGCCCGCATCGCGCTGGCGGCGAACGATCCGCGCATGGCCATCCGGTTCGCCGAGCGGGCTGTCGAAAAGGCTCCCATGGACAGCAACGCATCTGCGGCGCTGGCAACGGGATTGCTGCTGACGAAGGATTTCCCGGGGGCCGATGCCGCGTTTCGCGTCTCGGCGGCGGGCGGCTGGCGCAATATCGTTACCCAGCTATACTGGGCCGAACAGTCGGTCTTCGGCGGAGACTGGGACCTGGCTGCAGCGCGCATCGATGCGGTCTTGCGCGCCAATCCGACCATCGATCAGGCGGACCGCATCCGCGCCCTGCTGGAAGACGATCCGCGGGGCCGGACCGCGCTGGCCGCAAAGCTCGCCGCTCGCCCGGTCTGGCTGACGCCCTACGTGAACGTGGATGCCGCGACGCCGACCGCTGTGCTGCTGCAGCGCGCGGCCATCGTGCGGGAAGTCGCCGCCACCTCGCCCCCGCTGGGCTGCGACACCATCGCCCCGATGGCCCGCGCCCTGCGCGACCGGGGCCGGATCGACGTGGCGGAGACGACCTGGCGCCAGCACTGTCCGGGCGGATCGGGACTTGGGCCGGGCACCGATGGATCGCTGGGCTTGTGGCGGGATGCGAGCAACGATCCCTTCGGCTGGACCCTTTCGGCCCAGGGCGATCTGGTCATCGAGGTGCCGCGTTCGCCTTCGGGTTCCTTCATGGCTGAAAATCTGAGCAGCGCGAGTCGGCTCGTGGCGACCCGGCCACTGCGCATTCCCGCCACGGCACGGCGCGTGACGTGGCGCGCGGCAGAGGCGGACGGGACGGTGTCCAGCCGGATTTCGGTATCGCTGACCTGCGGCGCGCCGTGGCTGCCGCAGACCCGCGATGGGCAGTACGGTGCCCAGGCCTTGCCGGCGCTTTCCTGCCCCGTCGCCACCGTGGGTCTGTGGCTCGCGCCCGGCCGGGGGGCTGTGAGCATCGATCGGCTCGCGGTCGAGCCCGCCGATCGCGCTACCAGCGATTCCTGATCGCCGCTGCGGGATTGCCGCGATAGATCGTGTCCGCCTGGGCATCTTCGAAGAGCGCGCCCCGTGCGGCGAGGACCGATCCGTCGGCCATGGCGACGCCGGGGCCGACGAAGGCCTCTGCCGCGATCCAGCAGCTGCTGCCGATAACCACCGGCCGCAGGATAAGCTGAAACGCGGGATCGCGGACGTCGTGCGAACTGGCGCAAAGATGGGCGCGCTGCGAAATCACGGTGCGATCGCCGATCGTGACATGGCCCTGGTTGTAGATGATCGCGCCGGGGCCGATCAGCGCGCTTTCGCCCACGGTCAGGTTGCCGGGGTGCCAGATCCGGACGCTGGCGTGAACGCGCGCGCCGCGGGCCACGTTCGCCCCGAACAAACGAAGGATCATCCGCCGCCAGCGGTGCAGCGGCGGGGGCGTGAAGCGCGCGGCGACGAACCAGGCGATCGTCCAGGCGACACGGAACAGGCGGTTGCCGACCGTGAAGCTGGCGCCCCCGTCGAGAGGCCGGTTCTCCCTGGCGTCGAGAACCTTCACGAGATGTCGGACCCCATCGCGGCAAGCTCCCTGTAGAACGCGACCCAGTCCCGCGAAACCGACCGTGCCGAAAACGGTCCGCCGGCAAGAGCCATAGCGGCAGCGCTCATCGCTCGCCATCCCTCCGCATCAAGGGCGTATCCGCGCGCCAAGGCCTGCGCGACACGTTCCGCGGTCATGCCGCAATCGATGGCGGCTCCGGCCTTGAAGCCATCGGGGATGTTGCATTCCGTGCTCATGAGGACCGGCGTCGCCGCCGCCCACGCCTCGAGAATGGCGACCGGCAGACCTTCGCTCAGCGACGGGAGCGCGACGAAACGGGCCTTGTCGAGCAGGGCCTGCTTGCGCTCGCCAAAGACCGGGCCGACGAATTCGATCGGTGCATCGGCCTCGGCGATGGCGGATCGCAACGCCGCGATGTCGCCCGCATCGCCCCATCCGGCGATGACCAGGCGTGCGCTGGCCGGCATCGCGTTCCTGCGCCTTGCCAGCGAAAACCCTGCGACCAGCGCCGAGAGGTTCTTCTTGGCATGAATGCGTCCGATGAAGACGGTATCGCGGCCCGGGTCGCTTCGCGGCGGCTTCGCGGCTGGCGCGGCATTGCCGATGACGCGAATGTCAGCGGTCGATCCCGCCGCGCGGATCTCCCGCTCGATATCGGTCGCCTCGCGCCCGGTAAGGGCGTGCAACAAGGTCGCTGCGCGCCAGCCGCGTCTTTCGTAACCGGCGCGGGCCAGCGCCTTTTTCCAGCGCCCCCGCCCGGTGATCCAGGGATCGAGCATGCCATGCGGCGAAATCGCATAACCCTTGCTGCTGCGTGCCGCCCACGCGGCGCCCGCCGCTGACGGATAGGTCCAGATGCCATGCAGGTGGAGCGCGTCGAGGTCGGCCGACAGAAGCGCGTCGATCAGGCCCGGCGCATAGCCGACCTGCCGCGGGCCGAGGACGGCGCGGGTCGTGACCGGAACGGGGCCGAAGCGGCCCCGATCCTCTTCGGCATGCGCATCGGCAAGCGCGAAGACCGCTGGCTGTGCGCCAAGGCCGGCCAGCATCGCCGCCTGCGCCGCCACTGCCTCGAACACGCCCCCGCCGAGCCGCGATGCGGACGCGGTGAGGAGGCCAATTCGCAGTCCGCCGAGTGGCGTTTCCAATCGTGTTCTCCATCCTGCGGCGAGCAGCAAAGCGCAGGCTGCGGCGCATCCAGTTTAATCTTGCCACCCGACGGTGCGCCCGCGTAGGGATTCGTCCTTAATTGGCTTTCGTTTCAAGGAAAACACCGCAAATGGCAGGAAATCGCAAGGTTGCCCTGATAACCGGCGTGACCGGGCAGGACGGCGCCTACCTCGCGGAGCTTCTTCTGGAAAAGGGCTACGAGGTGCACGGCATCAAGCGCCGGTCCTCGTCCTTCAACACGGGCCGCATCGAGGGAATCTATCAGGATCCCCACGCCAGCGACCGGCGCTTTCACCTGCACTACGGCGATCTGACCGATGCGACGAACCTGATCCGCATCGTGCAGGAAACGCAACCTGACGAAATCTACAACCTCGCCGCGCAAAGCCACGTGCAGGTCAGCTTCGAGACACCGGAATATACTGCAAACGCCGACGGGATCGGCACCCTGCGGCTGCTCGAAGCGATCCGGATCCTGGGGATGGAGCGCAAGGTTCGCTTCTACCAGGCGTCGACATCCGAACTCTACGGCCTGGTGCAGGAGGTTCCGCAGCGGGAAACGACGCCGTTCTACCCGCGCAGCCCTTATGGCGCCGCCAAGCTCTATGCCTACTGGATCGTCGTGAACTACCGGGAAGCGTACGGCATGCACGCGTCCAACGGCATCCTGTTCAATCACGAAAGCCCGCTGCGCGGCGAGACCTTCGTCACGCGCAAGATCACGCGCGCCGCCGCCGCGATCCGGCTGGGCCGGCAGGAGCGGCTCTACCTTGGCAATCTCGATGCCAAGCGCGACTGGGGCCATGCCCGCGAATACGTGCGCGGCATGTGGCTGATGTGCCAACAGGACGAGCCGGGGGACTACGTTCTTGCGACGGGCGAGACGACCGAGGTTCGCGATTTCGTGCGCTGGTCGTTCGAGGATGTGGGGCTTCCGCTGGAATTTCGCGGCGAGGGTATCGACGAGAAGGGCTACTGCCAGCAGACGGGCCGCTGCCTGGTGGAGATTGATCCCCGCTACTTCCGCCCGACCGAAGTCGATCTCCTCCTGGGCGACCCGTCGAAGGCGCGTCAACAGTTGGGGTGGCACCATGAAACCAGCGTGCGCGAACTCGCGCGCGAAATGGTGGAGGCCGATCTCGAAGCCATGCGCGACGCGCCAATCGACAAGGACGCCTGATGCCCTATCGCATTCCGCTGGCCTACAACACCCTGGGCGACGCCGAGATTTCGGCGGCTCACGAGGTGCTGGCATCCGGCTTCCTCACGCAGGGCCGGCGGGTCGCGGCGTTCGAGCGGGAACTGGCCGAGATGCACGGCGTGCGGCACGCCATTCTCGTCAATTCGGGATCCTCGGCCAATCTCGTCGGGATCGAGGCGCTGGTCCAGCTTTCGCGTCTCAGGCCCGATCTGGTGGCCAGCGGGCGTGCCGTGGCGCCCGGAGACGAAGTGGTCATCCAGGGGCTCAACTGGCCCTCGACTCTTAAGCCGCTGACCAACCTCGGGCTGACGCCGGTGTTCTGCGACGTCGATCCTCACACCCTCAACGCCAGTGTTGAAACGGTCAGGGCGGCGTGCACCGAACGGACGCGTTTGGTCATCGCGGTGCCGGTGCTCGGCAACCCTTCCCACCTCGAGGACCTGGCCGATTTCTGCGCCGAACGCGGCGTCCTGCTGTTCGAGGATGCCTGCGAGACGATCGGCGCGGTGACCGAGCGCGGCCGGCCGGTCGGCACGATCGGTTCGGCCAGCGCGTTCAGTTTCTACTTCTCGCATCACCTGACGACGATCGAAGGCGGCGCGATCCTGACCGACAGCGACGAACTGGCCGATGTCGCCTACGCGCTTCGTGCGCACGGGTGGTCGCGCAACCTGAAGCTGGAGGGCTTTCTCGACTTCGATTCCGCGGCGATCGATCCACGGTTCTGCTTCGTGCTGCCCGGATACAACGTCCGGTCGACCGAATTGAACGCGGCGATCGGTTCGGTCCAGCTTGCCCGGCTGGGCGAGATGATCGAGGCGCGGCGCAAGGTGGCGGCCGGACGGATCGCCGCCATAGCCGGGGGCGACGCCCGCATACCCGGCGATGACATCGTGGACCGGCACAGCTGGATGACCACGCCGCTGCTGTTCCCCAGCCGCGAACGGCGGCTCGCCGCCCAGGCCTCGCTGGAAGCGGACGGCGTCGAGACCCGGCCCATCATCGTCGGCAATCTCCTGCGCCATCCCGTGTCGCGCATGCTGGGCCTGGCCTCGCATCAGGCCGAATTGCCGCACTGCGATGCCGTTTTCGACAATGGCCTGATGATCGGCCTGAACCCGGTGCCGAGCGACGAGGATGAAGCCTACGTCTGCGAGGCGCTGGCTCGCGCGGCGCGGGCGTGATCGAAGGGCGGTCCTCGCGCATCGGCCTCACCGGGGCGACCGGAACGCTGGGGCGCCATGTCGCGGCGGCGCTGGCGCGCCAAGGCCACGCGGTGGACCCGTTCGCGGGGGACGTGACCGATGCGGGGGCAACCCGCGCCTGGGCAGCCGGTTGCGAACTGGTGATCCATTGCGCCGCGCTGGTTCCGGTCGCGACGGTCGCCGCCGACACGGCGCGCGCCCTGGCTGTCAATGCCGGCGGTACGATCAACGTCGCGCGCGGCCTTGCGGACGGCGGCGGGCGGCTGGCGCTGGTTTCGACCAGCCATGTCTATCGCCCGTCGGACCTTCCGCTCTTGGAAGACGATCCGGTCGGACCGGTCAGCGATTATGGCCTGACGAAGCTGCATGGCGAGGACTGGGCCCGCCGCATTCTGGGCGACCCGCTGGTGATGCGGTTGTTTAGCTACTTCGATGCTCGGCAGGACTCCCTGTTCGTTGTGCCCGCACTCGCCGCCAGGATCGACGCGGCCGGGCCGGGTGCGCGGCTCGACCTGTTCGGCAGCACCAGCGTCCGGGACATCGCCGATGCGGCGTGGCTGGCCGAGCGGGTCGTCGCGCTGGCGCTGTCGGGGGCCGGCGGCGTGGTCAATGTCTGCACCGGGCAGGGGCACTCGATCGAAAAGATCGCTTCCCGGCTCGCGATGTCGATGGGCCGGGACGACGTGGTGTTCGCGCCTGCCGGCGACGCTCCCGCCAATACGCTCGTCGGCGATCCTTCGCTTATGGCGCGCCTTCTCCCCGAAGCGCCCGGCTTTGATCTGGAAGCCGCTCTGGCCCGCTTCGTCGTGCAGCGTGAGAAGGTGGCGCAATGACCGGGGTCAGCTTCTTCGTGCCCACGCTCAACCGCAATCCGATGGTGCTTCGCACGGTGCGTTCCTGCCTCGCCGCGCTCGAGACCGCGGGTGTTGCCGGAGAGGTGATCGTTCTCGATTCCGAAAGCGACGACGGTTCATGGGAAGCTCTCAACGCCGAATTCGGCAAGGATAGCCGGGTACGCCTGCGCCAGAATCGCCGTGGACTGGGGCCGACGCGAAGCTGGTGCGACAACGTGGCCGGGTTCGAAGGCGAGTATGCCACCTTCATCTGGTCGGACGATTATGTCGCGCCGCATTTCCTGACCACGCTGCTTCCGCCGCTGGAGGCGGGCGCTGCGCTCGCCATCGGCACGGGGGCGATCAGGCCGATGGACTGCGAAGAGCCGCTTTCGCGCGATGGCGGCCGGATCAAGGTTTCGCGCGGCGCGGCGGCATCGGGCTATCTGCGGAAAGGCAGGGCGGAAGGGTTTGCCTTGCCCGTCAGCCCCGCGGCGGCCCTTTTCCCGCGCCTGGCGGTGGAACGGTGGCTGGCCCGGGTCGAAGCCGTATCGCGTGCCACGCCCTTGCGCGAATATTTCATGTGGCGGCGCGCGATCGGACCCGATCTGCTGCTCTACTTCGTGGCGCTGGGCGACGACAAGGCGGGTGCGGTCTCGTGCTCGAAGGCCGAAGTCGCGCAGTTTTCCGCGCACGAGGGATCGATCACGATCTCGAGCAGCCCGTGGTTCCTGACCATGGGATACTGGCTGGCGCGATGCGCGGCGCTGACCGATCCGGCGATGGCGTTCGACCTGCCCGATGCCCGCGCAGACTTGAGCGAGGCGATCCTGCAGGGATATGTCCTGCGCTTCCGTGCGCCGGCGCAACTGCCCGGTTTCGGGCCCGCCGCGGATGTCCGGCATGCCATCACACAGGAAATCGACGGCTTGCGCAGGCTTGCTGTCGGGGCCGGCATCGGCCACGCCGCGCTCGCCTTGCCGGCGGCGCGCGCCATCGCCCGCCGGGTCGGGCGCAAGCTCGTCGGGACCGGGGCGGGCCGGTGAGCGGGGATCTCGCATTCCTGGTGCTGGCGCATGACGATCCGGCCATGCTGAAGCGGCTATGCCATCGCTTTGCGCCGTCTAGCGTCTACGTCCATCTCGACGCCAAGGCAGCGGACCTCGACGCTTCGACGCTGGCCGACATGGATCACGTCACGGTGCTGGATCGCCGCCATGCGATCGACTGGGCCGGCTTCGCCATGGTCGAGGCGACGCTCGACCTGCTTCGCGCGGCGCAGGCGGACGGGCTCGCCCGTCACACGCTGCTCCTGTCGGGTCATTGCTATCCGATCAGGCCGCTTGCGGCTCTGCGACAGAAGCTTTCCGCGCTTAATGGCGAAGACATCATCCAGATGGTTCGCGTCGACCGGGGATCGATCCTCACCGGGCTCGTCGGACGTCATTGGCGACAGGCGCCTTATCTGCCGGCCGGCCTCCGCGCGGGCTGGCCGATCCTCGCGCGGATCGACGACACGGCGCGACGGGTGCGCAACCGGGTTGCCCGCTCCGTGGGGCGCGACTTCCACCGGGAAAGCGGTGGGCTGCCCCTCTACCATGGCGCCTCGTGGTGGTGCCTCAGCCGCGCGACCGTGGAGGAGGTGCTCGCCGCCAACGATCGCGATCGGCGGCTGCACGATGCCCTGCGAACGGCGTTTGCCCCGGACGAGCTGTTTTTCCAGACGCTCATCGCGGCCGGACCGCGCGCCGGGCGCCAGCATGGCCCGACCACGGACTACGGCGGCGAAAACATCTACGAAGCGCCGCTGGTCCTCGTCGCGCGGGATGAGGGTCGCTGGCTTCGGGACGGCGAGCGGACGAGGGATATGATCGCCACGAGCGACCGGTATTTCGCGCGCAAGATCGCCAGCAGCGAGGCGGGCCTGCTCGACTGGATCGATCGCACGCAACTGGGCCTTGCGGCATGACCGGCACCTACGATCTTTCCGGCAAGCGCGTCTATGTCGCAGGGCATCGCGGAATGGTCGGATCGGCGATCGTGCGCCGTCTCGCGCAGGAGGATTGCGAAGTCCTGACAGCCGGGCGCGAGGTCGATCTGCGCGAACAGGCGCTGGTGCGAGACTGGTTCGCGAGCGAGAGGCCCGACGCGGTCTTCATGGCGGCGGCGCGCGTCGGCGGCATCCTCGCCAACGACAGCTACCCGGCGCAGTTCCTCTACGACAACCTGATGATCGAGGCCAACGTGATCGAGGCCGCGCGGCAGGCGGGGGTCGGGAAGCTGCTCATGCTCGGTTCGTCGTGCATCTATCCCCGCGAAGCGGCCCAGCCGATCACCGAAAGCGCACTGCTGACCGGCCCGCTGGAACAGACCAACAAGTGGTATGCCGTCGCCAAGATCGCCGGGGTCATGCTGTGCGACGCCTATCGCGCCGAATACGGCTGCGATTTCATCTCGGCCATGCCGACCAACCTTTACGGGCCCGGCGACAATTTCGATCTGGTGACAAGCCATGTCCTGCCTGCGCTGATCCGCAAGGCGCACGAAGCCAAGTTCGGCGGCGCGCAGACGATGACGGTGTGGGGATCCGGGCTGCCCCGGCGCGAATTCCTGCACGTCGACGATCTTGCCGACGCCTGCGTCTTCCTGATGCGGCATCACTCGGCAGCAGGGCCGATCAACGTCGGCTGCGGGAAGGATCTCTCGATTGCCGAACTGGCGCAACTGGTCTGCGCCACCGTCGGTTTCGAAGGAACGCTCGACTTCGACCGCGGGCGCCCGGACGGGACGATGCGAAAGGTCCTCGACGTCTCGCGGCTGACGGCGCTGGGCTGGCAGCCGCGCATCGGCCTCCAGGACGGAATTGCGCGGGTCTACCAGGATTTCCTCGTCTCGGGCGCGCGTCACGTCCGGTTCGACCGCCCAGCCTGAAAAGCCCGCCGTGCGGATCCTGATCGTCGGTCTCAATTACGCGCCGGAGCCGGTCGGCATCGGTCCCTACACCGCGGGTCTTGCGGAAGGGCTCGCGTCGCTCGGGCACGTGGTCGAGGTCGTCGCCGGGCGGCCGTATTATCCGCAGTGGCAGGCGGCGGACGGGTTTCCGGCCCGCTGGCATCGCCGGGTCGAGCGCGGTGTCGGCGTTACGCGCTGCCCGCATTACATTCCCGCGATGCCGAGCGGGATGAAGCGACTGGTGCATCTGAGCTCCTTTTCGCTGGCGGCGCTGTTCCCCGCGATTCGCCGGGCCCGCGCCTTGCGACCCGACGCGGTCCTCGTCGTCGCGCCGTCCCTGCTGGCGGTGCCCGTGGCATGGCTGTCGGCGCGGCTGAGCGGGGCGATGCTGTGGATCCACGTGCAGGATTTCGAGCTGGAGGCGGCGCAGGCTACCGGCCTGCTGGCAGGCGACGGACTGCTGGCGCGCATCGGCCGGTGGGTCGAGCGTGCCTTGCTTCGCTCTGGCGATTGTGTTTCCACCATCAGCCCGGCCATGCGCGCGCGCCTTGCAGCCAAGGGCGTTTCGCCCGACCGTATATTCGAGATGCGCAACTGGTCGAACCATGCACCGGATAGCGGGACTTCTCCGCCCGACGGCGGCTATCGGGCGCGCTGGCAGCTCGGCGAGGCGAAGGTCGCGCTCTATTCCGGCAACATCGCCAACAAGCAGGGCCTGGACATCGTGATCGAGGCGGCGCGCCAGTTGGCGGATCGTCGCGACATCGTCTTCGTCATCTGCGGCGAAGGGCCGAACCGCCGCCTTCTCGAACAACAGGCCGCCAGGCTCGCGAATGTGCAGTTCCACGATCTTCAGCCGGCGGAACGAGTGGGGGAACTGCTTGCGCTGGCGCACTGTCATCTGCTGCCGCAGCTGGCGGGCGCGGCCGACCTGGTGTTGCCCTCCAAGCTGACCAACATGCTCCGGTCCGGGCGGCCGGTCGTGGCGACGGCGGCGGCGGGGACGGGACTGGCCGACGAAGTCGAGGGGTGCGGACTGGTCACGCCGCCCGGGGACGCGGCGGCGTTGGCGTCGGCCATCGCCACGCTGGCCGACGATGCGCCGCTTGCCGATCGGCTCGGCGATGCAGGGCGGCGGCGCGCCCGGGAACGCTGGTCGCAGGATGCCATCATCGCGACGGCCGAAGGCGAAGTGCGGCGCAGGGCCGGGATACGCGCAGCATGATCGGGCACGTGTTCCGCCGGATGCGCGGTCCGGGGCTTGCCGGCAACATCGGGGCGCAGGGCACCAGCCAGGCGGTGAACATGCTGATGCAGCTCGTCTCGGTGCCGATCCTCGCCTCGAACTGGGGGCTGGAGGTCTATGGCATCTGGCTGATCCTCTTCGCCTTCCCGCAATACCTCGCGATGAGCGACCTGGGCCTGATCGGCGCAGCGACGAACGAGGTGTCGATGGCGGCGGCGCAGGGGCGCGACGACGCGGCGCTCGACCTGATGCAGGCCTTGCAGACGCTCATGACCTGGATCGGGCTGACCATCACCGTCCTTGTCATGCTGGTGCTGGCTGGGCCCGGCGCCCACTGGCTCGATTTCGCGCAGGCGGCGACCGGAGGGCAGGCCTTGTGGGTCATGGCGGCGATCGTCGGGTGGTGCGTGCTGGGGCAGCATCTCGCGGTCGCGCTGGGCGGCTTGCGGGCCGGCGGCCACTATCCCGCCGCGGTCAACCTGATGACGGCGGCAACCCTGTGCGAAACGGTGGCGCTGTGGATCTGGGTGATGGCCGGGGGCGGCCTGCTCGGCGCGGCGCTGTGCTACCTGATCGGCCACGTCGTCTTCCTCGTCCTGATGCGCGTTACGCTCGCGCGGCGCGTGCCCTGGCTTGCGCAATGGCACTGGCGTCCGCGCTACGGCGCTCTCAAGGGCCTGTTGCGGCCGGCGCTCGGCATGATCCTCGTGCCGCTATGCTACGCGTTGTCGATGCAGGGGATCGTGATCGCCGTCGGCGCCGCTCTTGGCGCGGCGGCGGTGCCGTTGTTCACCAGCGTGCGCACCCTGACACGAGCGGCCGTCCAGGTGACAAGCGTGGTCAATGTCGCCTCGATGCCGGAATACACCGTGTCCCACGCTCGCGGAGATCGCGCCAAGAGCGAGGACATCGTCGCCCTGTCGATCGTGTTCGGGCTTGTCGTGCTTGTCCCGGCGGCGATCGGCCTCGCCTTTCTGGGCCAATGGTTCGTGACGGTCTGGACGGGCGGGACGATCCATCCCTCGATCGGCGTAGTCCTCTTCCTGACGGCGGCCATGGTGCTGAACGGACTTTGGGTGCCGCTCAGCAACCTGATCATGGCCATCAACCAGCCGGGACGGTTCAGCTACTTCTTCGCCGCCCTCGCGCTTTGCGAGGTGCTCGCGGCGTGGTTCCTGGCGCGGCAGTTCGGCGTCGTCGGCGCGGCGGCGGCCGTCGCGGCGTTCGACGCCGTCATGCTGGCGTGGATCGCATACCAGGCCCGCTCGATCGGCATGGTCCACCTGGCCGCGCTGCGCGCCGCGCCCGCGCGGGTGCTGGCGATGGGGCGGCGCCTGCACAGGGATGGCGCCTGATGGCGACCGCGCCGACCAAGGTCATGGACGAAAGTCTCGCCAGTGATCGGCAGGTCGTGGTCCACGGGTGGATCGACGCCATGCGGATCGTCGCCGCCTTCGCGGTCATGGTCGGACACCTGCGCGACATGCTCTGGCAGGATTACGCCGGCGATTGGCGGTGGGCGGTCGCCTACGCCGGGACAGGGCTCGGCCATCAGGCGGTCATCGTCTTTTTCGTGATCAGCGGATACTGGATCACCGCGAGCGTCATGCGCCGCATCGACGCGCCCTCGTTCTGGCCGCTCTACATGATCGATAGGGTAACCCGCCTGCAAGTCGTGCTGGTCGCCGCGCTCGCGCTCACCTTCGTTGTCGACAAGGCGGGCCTGACATGGGTGGGCGGGCCGCTTTATGAAGGGACGTCCGGCGCTCATAGCGTCAAGGACGGCATCGCGCAGGACTTGGGACTATCGTCGCTGGTAGGCAACCTTGCCTTCGGGCAAGGCCTGTTCGCGCCGACCTTCGGATCGAACGCTCCGCTCTGGTCGCTCGCCTACGAGTTCTGGTTCTATGTCTGCTTCCCGGCGCTCTTCCTCCTGTTCGCAAGGCGACGGGTCACATGGGCATTGGCGTCAGTCGTGGTGATGGCGCTGTGGCCCGAGGTCGCTTTCGGCTTTGCATGCTGGCTTGCGGGCGCCGCGGTCTGGTGGGTGGTCGATAGCGGCCGTGCCGGACGGGCGCGCTGGCCCCTTCTGGAAAGCATTGGCGCGTCGGGGGCTTTCCTGGTTACGGCGGTCCTCGCCTCACAATGGGGGGGCGCGGCGAGCGACCTTGTCCTGGCGGGCATGTTCGCGCTCCTGCTCTTGGCGCTGTTCCGCTCGTCGGCACGCCTGCCAAGCGCGCCGCTCTTCCTGCAGCGCTGGGGCCAGACGGGGAGCTATTCGCTCTACGCCCTGCATTACCCGCTGGCCTTGCTGCTGGCGGCGATGACGCTCAACACCCTGACTGCTGGCGCGCGGATGTCACCCGGCCCGCTCGCGCTCGCGGTGCTCCTGGTGCTTGTCCTCGTCGTCTTCTGTGCCGGACTGGCTTTTGCAGCGCTGATCGAGGTGCGCACCCCCGCGGTGCGACGCGCGCTGCGGGAACGGGTCTTGCGGAGCGGCCGCTAGAACCGGGGTGCCGGCACCAGCGCGGCGAGCCGCCGCCGCCGTTCCGCCGGCGTAGCCGGGATCGCCTCGGCCTTCACTCCATCGGTCTCGGCTTCAAGAGACGCGGCACCAACCGGGCGCGTCCCTCGCTTCGAACCGACACCGCCCGGAGTGCGGATCCCCATGATGCGTCCGATCGCCCAGGTGAGACCCAGGGGAATCGCCAAGTAGAACAACGTCATCTTCATCAGCGACAGCAGCGATCCGTCGCGAAATCCGACGATGCCGATCGCGGTGAACAGGAGGCTGGTCACGATCGTCATGATATTGGCATCGGGGCGCATGCAGCGGCGATAGATGAGCGAAAACAGCGCCGCGAACGCCGCGCACTGGATCACGACACCCAGGTAGCCGAGTTCGAACCAGCCAAAACCCGGGAGCGACAGCGTCATGCCGAAGGGCGAACCATAGTCATAGATGTTGAAGAGCTGCACCGGCGGACCCGCGGGCTTGCCCGGCCATAACGTGCGCGGGACCCATTCGGTGAAGATCTGGAGATTGGACAGGAAGTAGTCGTACGTCCCGGTCCGCTGCGGCACGATATAGACGATGTATTCGAAATACTCGAGATTGGCGAAGTCCATGTGCTCCAGCGGCTTGAGGTTGTCGAGCCGATAGACATCCCCCTGCTGCGCGACAAAAAGGGCGCGAATGCTTCGTCCGCGATCGACGACGACCAGATTGAACAGCGTGAGCGCGATGATGCCCAGCAGCGACGCCTTCAGTTCAGGCCAGCGCCGGCGCTGATCGTAGAGGTAGAAGATGATCATCATGGCCGCGGCGTAGATGAACGCGCCGCGTCCGCCCGAACCGGCCTTCAGCAGGACGAACAAGCCGAACGGCAGAAGTGACCAGAGGCGAAACCGGAAAAGCCATGCGAACAGCACCGCAAGGGTCGCGCCGACAAGCTGGAATTCGTAGAAATAGCCGCTGCCGGTCGTGTTAATGGAGGTGCGGGTCGTCTCGTCATAGATCATCGTCGAGGTCAGGTTGCTCGACGTATTCCACTGGTAGAGGATGGCCGCGATGCTCACCGGCGCGAGCAGCAGGGCCGCGATGACGAAAGGCCGGCGCAACGTCCTGCGCTGCGCGACGATTTCCGGGTCGTGCCGGAAGACGACGGGATCGCGCGCCACGGCAAGGCTGACCGCCATGAAGGTCAGGTATCCCAGGTTGGCGGCGAGGATGACGGTGATCTTGTCGCTGAGCGACGGATAGAAACCGAAGGTCGTGTACACGAAGGTGAAATCGCTGATCCGTGCCACGATCGGCCGCAGCACGAAGATGAAGCCGTGGAACAGGGAATAGATCGTCGCGGGGTGCATCAGGCAGGCTGCCGGCTGCCGCACGTAGACCAGTGTGGTGCCCACGAAGACCAGCAGGGAGGCAAGCAGGACGAAATCGTACATGTGGCTTCCTTGAGGAGCGGGGCACCGACTGGCCGGGCGACCGGGGGATCACTCCTCATTGGCCCTTGCGCGTCGGGCTTTACCCCGGTTTACCCTTTTCGGACAAGGTCATGTCGGCAGCGGAGCGATCAAATCGCCGCTGCGCCGCCGGTTCGGGCACGATCGTGACAAGCGGAACGAGACGCCAATGCAGACGCCCGGCCGCGTGGCCATCCTTTGGGAAAACTTCGGACCCAGTCACTGGGACAGGCTGGAGGCGGCGGCGCGTGCCGGTTTTTCGGTAACGGCGATCCAGTTGGCCGAGCGCTCCGGCACCTACGATTGGGAACCCGGCGCGCCCGAAGGCGTCGAAGTCGTCAGCCTTGCCTCCGGCATGGGCGATCTGGGCCCGGTGGCCATGGCTCGGGCCATCGTGCGCGCAGTGCGCCGCAGCGGCGCGCAGGCGGCTTTTTTCTGCCACTACGAGATGCCCGGCGTCTTTCTGGCCGCGACGATGCTTTCCATGCGGGGCATGCCGGTCTTCACGATGATCGATTCCAAATTCGACGACTACGACCGTAACTGGAAGCGGGAGTCGGCCAAGGCGCAAATGCTGCGTCCCTACCGCGGCGCGCTCGCGGGAAGCCGGCGAACCGGCGAGTATCTGCGTTTCCTCGGCGTCCGGAAGATCGCGGCCGGATACGACACGTTGTCGATTGCGCGGTTGCGCAGGCAGGGATCTCCGGCATCGTCCGTGGCCTTCGCGGATCGGCCGTTCGTGGTCGTCGCGCGGCTGGTGCCCAAGAAGGACATCGCGCTGGCTCTCGACGCCATGGCCGTTTTCGTCGCCCGGCACGGACCGGGGCGACGGCTGCTCATCGCGGGGGATGGCCCCCTCCGCGCTTCGCTGGAGGAGCAGGCCCGCGCCCTAGGCCTTGCGGAACAGGTCGAATTTCGCGGTCTGCTCGAAACCGCGGCGGTCACCGATCTCATGCACGGCGGTCTCGCGCTGCTGATGCCCAGCACCGAAGAACAATTCGGGCTTGTCGCGATCGAGGCGCTGGCGTGCGGACTGCCGGTGATTGCATCGAGCAATTGCGGTGCGGTCGACGAAGTGATCGACAACCTGATCAATGGCGTGGTGATCGCGCCCCGATCGGTCGAACAGCTGGTGGCGGCCATGGAATACGTGGCGAGCGACGAAGACCGTCATGCCGCCATGGCCGCCGCCGCGCATGATTCCGCCATGCGCGGCGACGTGTGCCACTTCGTCAACGGGATGCGATCGCTTCTCGCCGATTCCTGACGGCGACGATCAGGTCCCCGGATCGGCGCTGGTGAAGAAGGCGGATTCCTCCCAGTAACCGCCCTCGTACGCGCTGTAGGTGAACTCGATGAAGTCCTTGCGCACCTTTAGCGTCCGGGTTTGCGAAAGGCGCATGCCCGGCGTGTCCTTGACGAAACGCAGCGCGCCCTGGTTCGACTGGAGGTAGATGCGCAGTTTCTGGCCGTTCGCATAGCCGAATCCGGCCCCGCCGTTCGGGAACCTGTTCAAGGTGATGTCGAACGGTCCGGCTCCCTCCTGGTCGAAGCCCATGTGGACCGCCGAGGGCGTCACGCTGCGCGAGGAATTGATGATGCCGCTCCACTGGGCGCCGCCGAACGTCGATTGTGCCGGGTGCGTGGTATTGTAGTCGCGAAGGTCGATCTTCGGCATCGAGGTCGGCGACCAGGTGTAGGGAGTGAGGTTTCCCTCCCCCTCGACGATCAACCGGACGCTCGGTTCGATATAGCCATACCAGGTCGGCGCGATCCATTCGATGCCGTTGGCGATGGCCAGCGATGTGCGCATCGCGCGCACGTGAACGCGCATGTTGCGCGGCGCCTTGCGGTATGTGCCCGCCGCCGCGCCGGGGATCTGCTCGGTGAGCGTGTCGGGACCTTCGAGGACGACCGGCGCGAAATTGCCGCGTCGATCCATCCACGCCTCGATCTCGATGTCGACATCGCGCAGTTCGCTGTAGAGGTTCGTCGAGAACAGGACGCGCGAATCCACCGTGCGAAGCCGGCCGCGAACCCAGCACCCGACATAGACGTCGCCGATGTTGCGGAATTCGCAGCCGTCGAGCTGTGTCAGCGGCGGCTCGCTCTGGTCGCTGCGAGTCGGGAAGAGGTAGTTCGCGCCGAAGCCGTTGGCGGGACCGCCGCCGAAATTCGCCGAAGCAGCATCGCGCCAGACGCAGGCGGTATAGCGTGCGAACTGCTTCCCGGTGTCTTCGTGCGCGATATGCCCGTTGCCGAACTCGCACTGCATGGCATCGAGTTTCATGTTGGTGCCGGGGTTCCACACGTTCGCGTTGGTCGTGTGGAAATGGCAGCGATGCGCGACCAGATCCCCGCCGCTGAGCGCGCCGACGTAGAACAGTTCGCCCTTGAAGCCGTGGATTTCGCAATCGACCACGCGGACGTCCCCGACGTGGCAATCCTGGACGCTGAAGCCCTTGTCCGACATGTCCCAGCCATCGCCGGTGTCGGGATCGGCGCCCGGCGTCGAATTGCCGGTCCGGACGCGGTTTCCCTGCAGCACGAGATTGTGCAACTCGATCACCTCGACTTTCAGCGGAACGCCTTCGGGCGGAAGCGTGCGATCGCCCATGACGAAGATGCCGCCGCCGCGCCAGGCGGTCAGCGCTCCTCCGGTGCTCTCCGGCACGACCTGCCAGTTCGTTTCCGGGTCGGCCCCGTCAAGACCGCGAAAGTCGAGAACCGTGCGGGTACCGGGAAGCCCGGTCAGGGCAACCGTCCTGCGGATCACGATCGGGTGACCTTCATCGGTCGAACTGTCGATGCGCGGCGCGCTGCGCGGGATTGCCCAGACCGCATAGTGGCGCGCCTCGAACTTGACTTCGGCGATGCCCGTGGCCGCCGCGTAGTCGATCGTGGCCTGGATCGCGGGCTGATCGTTGGCCGCGCCATCGCCGACGGCGCCGCCCTGCTCCACGGTTACGACCCCATTTTCGGGAAGCAGGCGGAATACGCGACCGTCGCGTGCGCGGAAGGCGAAGCGGGGGTGGGCTTCGAGAAGGGCCGCGGTCGCCAGCGCGTCGTGGCAGTAGCGACCCGCGCCCATTCCTGCCGTGGCGTGGCCGCTGGTCTGAACGATGGTGAGACCGGCCGGCAAGGCGCGATCCGCGAACTGCGTGAACAGCGCCGGTTGCGACGCGCCGGCGGCAACGGCCATTCCGCGCGCGACGATGTCGACCCCGCTCATTGTGCCACCCGGTAGCTGACGGTACCGGATGTCGGCGACAGGTCGAGATACAGCGATGCGCCGCTTTCGTTCTCGACCCAGGCGATTTCGCAGGTGTTCCCGGTGTAGCTTGCCCACGGCAAACCCCCGGCCGTGAGCGGCACGCGCGTGGTGCCGCCATCGACCGAGCGCAGCAGGCGAACGGTTCCCTGCCATGTGCCCGCAAGAGTGATCACGACGGGACGATCCGCCAGCGGAACGAAGGGGCCCGCGCTCGTGGTGACAGCGGTTTGGCCGGTCAGTGCGGCGGGGACGGCAGGTTCCGGGGCGGGCGCGAGCGAGACGGCCGCTTGCGTCGGCAGGGGGGTGTCTGACCCCACCACGGAAAGGCCGCCGTCCGCGTTGCGGAACGCGAGGGCGTAAGCCGGCGCGTAACCGGCCGGCATCTGGATGGTCGGAGAATCAGGCATGGTTCGCTCCATTGCAGGAAGGAACCAAATCGGTTAACTACATCCGGGCGTGTAGGAAAATGTTTTCTTGATCGCGCCACAGGTGGCGTGATGGACAAGTCCGCGTGAATGCGCGAGGGCTTGCGCGGTGAGCATTGCGAGCGACAGATCCGGCCGGGCCATCGTCTTCCATCCGGGCACCCAGCACAGCTGGCAGACCGCGCTGGCGTTCCAGCAGGAGCGCCTGCTCGATACTTACGCCACCTCCATCTTCCATCGCCGCGACCGGCTGCCGTTCAGCCTCGAAAACCTCATCCCCGGTCTGCCGGGGCGGGCGATACGGCGGGAATTCGCCCGCTATCGCCATCCCGCGCTCGATCCGGCGCTCGTTCGCACTTTCGGTTGGCACGAGTGGATCGAGCGAATGGCCCGCCGGTCAGGACGAGACCGGCTTGCGGATCGCATCGATCTTGCCGGCAACCTCGCGTTCGGTCGGCAGGTCGCGAACCTGGCGCGGCACAGGCCCGGAGCCGCTCTCTGGGGCTACAATTCTAGTTCGCTGACCGCCTTTGCCGAAGCGGCCGACCATGTCCGCATCCTCGACCGGACGACTCCGTCGTTGCGCCGGATCGACCGCATTCTCGCCGAGATCGAGGAGCAGTTTCCCGAATGGCTGCTTCGCAAGGGCGAGAGGCATTCGGCAAGGCGGATCGCGATCGAAGACGAGGAACTGGCCTTGGCCGGTCATGTCGTCGCCGGCAGCGAGTTCACGCGTGAATCGCTGCTGGCACCGGGCGAGCCACCCCTGACCGCGCCCGTCAGCGTCGTGCCGTACTGTTACGACGAGACCTTGTTCGCGGTGCCGTCGTCGCGGGATGCCGGTGAGCGTGAGGGTCCGGTCCGCTTCCTGTTCGTCGGCGGCGTGACCCCGCGCAAGGGCGTGCATCTCATTCTCGAGGCCCTTGCCCATATCCCGGCATCGGGTGCCAGCCTGACGCTGGTGGGTCGGCTCGATCTTCCCGCCCGGCAATGGGGCCGCTTCGCCGATCGGGTCGTCCATGTTCCGCCTGTTCCCCGCAGCGAAGTCCCGGCGATCATGGCTACCCACGACGTGCTGGTCTTCCCGAGCTTTTTCGAAGGAGGCGGGATCGTCCTCTACGAAGCGCTGGCGAGCGGTATGGGCATCATCCAGACCCCGCGGGCAAGCCATGCCGTCACGCCCGAAACGGGGCTGCTCCTGCCCGAACTGACGGTCGAAGCGGTCCGCGACGCGATGATGGCGGTTGTCGACGACCGCCAGCGCATGGCGGCTTGGCGCGATGCGGCGCCCGCCCGCGCGGCCGAATTTACCTTCGCAGCCTATCGCCGCGCCGTGGTCGAAGTCTTGCGATCCGCCGGGCGCAAGTCCTGACGCCGTCGCCCTCGTTCAGTTGCCGGGGACGGAAAAGCTTCCGCTGACCCGCCCGCCCGAACCGGTCGAGGTCCCGCCGATGACAGAGGAGGAGCCCGAACCGCGCCCGTCCACGCTGGAAACGCCCGTGGTCAGGTCGATAACCAGCCGCCCGCCGTTCAGCGTGTCGCTGCCCCGGCGCAGCTTGACGTCGCCGACGAGCGTGATGATGCGCCGGTTGAAATCGTAGACGCCGACATTTCCGCTCGCCGTCTCGTTGCCTCGGGCGACGCGCACGCCGCCGGTCGCGGTGATGCGCTGGATCTTGAGCGATCCGGCATCGGTATAGTTGACGATGGTGCGCCCGGCGTTGAGGCGGAGATCGCCCTGCCGGATGTCGACCGCGCCCGACAGGACGACGCGATTTTCCCGGTCCTGCAATTCGATGCGGTCCGCCGCGTAGTCGACCGGCTGGTTCGAATTGAACCCGGCGATCGACTGGGCCGACAACTGCTGCGCCCCGATCAGCGCGGCGGCGGTCACGGCGAAGCCTGCGAGACCGAGGCGAAGCGAACGGGAAAGGGAGAAGGTCATGACGGTCATGGCATCCTGAGCGATCCGGGCTGCATGTGCAGCCGGGCATTGCCGATAAGGGAAATGGTGCGAGCCTGCAAATCCGCCTCCAGCCGGTTGGCGCTGAAGGTTCCGGCGGGAATGCGCCCCTCCACCCGACCGTCGCCGACAAGCCGCCGGTTCTTGAGGTCGAGCGAGACGTTGCGCGCGATCATGCGATAGCCGTCGGCGGCGACGAAATTCACCGCGCCGGGCACGGTCACCATGTCGGCGCCGAAATCGTAGATGCCGCGCTGCGCGAGCAATTCGGCGGGTCCGTCGTCGAGAAGGATGCGCGCGGTCACGTCGTTCATCGCGATCTGCTTGATGTCGCGGGTCTGCTGCACCCCGTTGCCGGCCATCACCGCAAAGGGCCGCCCTCCGGAATCGAGGCCGCGGTACATCGCCTTGTCCACCGACAGGCGGTTGGGGGTCACCTGCACCTTGTCGCGGTCGAGCAGGAAGCTGATCTCGCCGCGCGGTGACAGGGGGGTGAGCACCATCATCGCGAAAAGCGCACCGATCAGCACCGGCAGGATCATCACGGTGGTCCGCACCAGCCGGTCGTGCGCGCCGCCGGGCCGGGCGATCAGGCGGCGCTTGTCGCGGATGATGTCGGCCTGTGCGGTCATGTCGGGTCCATATCGGGTGCGGGCGCGCGCGTTGCCAGCCCCTGATCAGCCCTCGTGGCTGAATATGTCCTTATCTTCCCAGCCCGACAGGTCGAGCAGGGCGCGGGTGGGAAGGAAATCGAAGCAGGCCTGCGCCATATCGGTGCGTCCTTCGCGAGCCAGGCGCTCGCGGAAGATCGCGACCATGTCGTGCAGGAAGCGGACGTCGCTCGCCGCATATTCCTTCTGCGCCTCGATCAGGGTGGGCGCGCCCCAGTCGCTCGACTGCTGCTGCTTCGAAATGTCCTTGCCGAGGAGTTCGACGACGAGGTTCTTCAGCCCGTGGCGGTCGGTATAGGTGCGGGTCAGCTTGCTCGCGATCTTGGTGCAGAACACCGGCGCGGCCATGACGCCGAGGTAGTGCCAGATCGCGGCAAGGTCGAACCGGGCGTAGTGGAAATACTTCTCCCGCGCAGGATCGGCCAGCACCGCCTTCAGGTTCGGCGCGTCGTAGGCGCTGCCCGCGGCGAAGCGGACGAGATGCTCGTCTCCCCTGCCGTCGGATATCTGGACGACGCACAGCCGGTCGCGCCGGGTGACGAGGCCCATCGTCTCGGTATCGACCGCGACCGGGCCGGGGGCGAGAACGTCTGCGGGGAGATCTTCTTCGTGGAGGTAGACTGCCATGATCAGCCCTTAGGCGGAACCGGCACGAAGGAAAAGAGGCGGCTGGCACGAGCCGGTTTGCGCGATTAAGAAGCGCCGCCATGACCGATACCGTCCCCGCCGACTGGGCCGCCGCGCTCGAACCCGCACTGTCCGGCGCGGAACTGCGCGAGCTGGACCGCTGGCTGGCGGGAGAAGAGGCGGCGGGGCGCACGGTCTATCCGCCAGCGCATGAGCGGTTGCGCGCGCTCCAACTGACCCCGCTTGCCGCGGTGAAGGTCGTGATCCTGGGGCAGGATCCCTATCACGGGCCGGGCCAGGCGCACGGGCTCGCCTTCTCGGTGCCGATGGGAGAGAGGTTGCCGCCCTCGCTGCGCAACATCTACAGGGAACTGGCCGAGGATTGCGGCATCGCCCCGCCGCTGACCGGCGATCTCTCTGGCTGGGCGCGGCAGGGCGTCCTGCTGCTCAACAACGCCCTGACGGTGGAGGCGGGCCGCGCCGGCTCGCACCAGAACCGCGGGTGGGAGGCGCTGACCGACGCCTGTGTCGCGGCGGTCGCGGGGCGCGAGGAGCCTTGCGTCTTCATCCTGTGGGGCAGCCATGCGCAGGCCAAGGTGCAGCGGGTGGCAGGGCTTGGCCCCGGGACACGGCACGGATTGATCGCCAGCCCGCACCCGAGCCCGCTTTCGGCCTATCGCGGGTTTTTCGGATCGCGCCCCTTCAGCCGTGCCAACGCCTTTCTCGTCGCGCACGGGCGCGGCCCGATCGACTGGAGCGCGGCCTGACATGGGCAGCGCCGCACCGTCCGCCCGCGTCCGCCTCGATCTCGCCGGCGAGGCGGATTGCGACGAACTCGTCGCAGCAAACCTGGAATCGCGCGACTGGCATGCGCCCTATGTCGCACTGTTTACCGAGCCGGAGGGTTTCGCATCGTGGCTGGCGCGGGCGAGCGAGCCGGTCAACCGATCGTTCGTGGCGCGAACCGTACGCGGCCGGGCGCTGGTCGGCGTGTTCAACCTGACGCAGATCGTGATGGGCAATTTCTGCAGCGCGTACCTTGGCTATCACGGCTATCCCGACACGTCGGGCCGGGGGCTGATGGGCGATGCGCTGCAACTCCTCCTGGTAGAGGCGTTCGAGGGGATCGGGCTTCATCGGCTGGAGGCGAACATCCAGCCCGGCAACGATCGTTCGATTGCCCTGGTTCGCAGGGCCGGCTTTCGGCGGGAGGGCTACAGCCCGCGCTACCTGATGATCGACGGCGCGTGGCGCGATCACGAACGCTGGGCGATCACGGCGGAGGATCGCGACACATAGATCGCGCGATCAGTGCTTTACCGAAGCGCATCGCAGGGCCATGGTCGCGCCCATGGAACTCGTCAGGCCGACCCTGTTCATGCTCGACGAATATCGCGCCGCGCTCGAAGCGGGCTTTACCCCCAGCAACGTCGATCCCGAAGGTTCGCGCCGCGACCACCTGGCCAAGCTGGCCGACGATCCTGCCGGGCTGCTGGACGAATTGCACGATCCGCAGGGGAAGGGTCCGGCCTTCGTCCGGCCCGACGGCACGATCCAGCCGCGATTGCCCGGTTACACCCGCTGGATGTGGCATGACCACGGTTTTGCGGGCGCAATCAACCTGCGCTGGCAACCGGGCACCGCGAAACTGCCGCCGGGCGTTCCCGGGCATGTCGGCTATGTCGTGGATCCGCGCCATCGCGGACGCGGCTTTGCGACCCAGGCCTTGCGCGCCATCGCGGCGGAGGCGCGGGCCATGGGCCTGCCGCACATCGACCTGACCGCGCAGGATGACAACCTGCCATCGGTGCGCACGATCGAGAAAGCCGGCGGCCAGCGCGTCGGACCGTTCGACGCCGACGCTCACCACCCCTGCGCGCAATCGACGCTGTGGCGGATCGTGCTGTGAGCGCGCCCTACCACCCGCCGGTGAAACGTTCGGTCGATATCGCCGGGCACAAGACCTCGATCAGTCTCGAGCCGGTCTTCTGGGACATGCTGAAGGACGTGGCCGCCGAAGAAGGCCTGTCGGTCAACGCGCTGGTCGCGAGGATCGACGCCGAGCGGATCGTCAGCCCGACCCCGCCCGGCCTTGCCAGCGCGATCCGCGTCTGGCTCGTCACCGCTCGCCTTCCCTGAACGTTCGACCGTCTATCAGTGCACCGGCGCGAGTTGGCCGGCCTTGTCGCCGTTCGCCTCGATATCGGCGATGAGCGCTTCCATCTCGCCGATTTCCCTTACTTGCGCATCGATGATGTTGTTGGCCAGATCGCGCACTCGCGGATCGGAAAGGTGCGCGCGGCGGCTGGTCATGATCGCGATCGAGTGGTGCGGGATCATCGCCTTCATGTAGCTGATGTCGCCGACCGTCTCCTGGCTGCGCACCAGCCACAGCGAGAGCGCGAAAACGGCGACGCTGACGCCGACGATGGCGAATTTTACCGGCGGGCGATCGTACATCGTCCACATGAAGAGCAGCATGATGATCGCCATGACCGCGCCCATCAGCAGCGCCATCCAGGCCCGTGTCTGGCTGAACCAGACGTGCGAAGCCTCGTAGGTGTTGAGATACATGAGGCCGTACATCACGAACGTCGAAACCGCGATCATCGCGAAGAAGCGCTTGTAGGTCATGTCAGGTCCAGAATGTCGTGCGTCCCAACGGAAAAGGGGCGGGACATGCCCGCCCCTCTCGCTGGGGATCGACTGGGATCAGTAGTTGGTGGCCGGATCGCTGGCCGGGAAGCTTTCGTCCAGCGCCTCGTCGGTCTTCGACCAGGCCTTCGGCTTGTCGCGCATCGCCCCGGCGTCGCGGACGGGGGTGGTGGACATCGCGGGGCTGGGTGCCGGTTGGCCATCGGCAAAGGCGGCGTGAGCGGTGTGGCCCTGCTTCTGGAAATAGCGATACCCGGCGTAACCGAGCGCGCCAAGGGCGGCAATCTTGATGAGGCTCATCGGGAAATCTCCTTGTCTTTCCCGTACCAACGCCCGGACGGCCTCATGGTTTCGCCGAATGCGCTAGGTCGTTGCGGAAACCGCGCGGAGAGGCGCTTAAAGCCCGACCGCCTTCAGGACCGCGTCAGCCGCGCCCTCGAGACCGTGGCGAACACCGCCCCGCCGGCCGGCCATCGGCGCTTCTTCCACCAGCAGCATCCCCTCGCCGCCCAGCACGCGGTCCTTGAGCAGCGATTCGCGGCCCAGGAAATAAGGCCAGAACGTCTCGGTCCGGGTGACGGCATAGGCCAGGTCGGCGCTGAACCCTGCCAACTGGTCCTGCCCGAAGACGCGGCCTGGCCCCGCCGGCTCGACCCGGATGCCGCGCCCGCCCTTGACGATGAGGCGGGACGGGCCGTGAAAGACGAAATAGCGCAATTGCAGGGTCAGCCAGGCGTTGAGCGAGCCGAGCCGCCAGTGGCTGGTGATCCGCAGCGGGTTGCCTTCGCGCTGGACCACGGCGGCAAGCGCGCGCGGATGCAGCACCGCCGCACCGCCCTGGGGCAGGGTGACCTCGGTAACCTCTGCAAACGGATCGACGACGGCGGAGATGGTCGTGTCGGTCCCCGCACCGCGCACGCGGGTGAGGAAATAGAGACCGCTGGCAAGGCTGGAGAGCGGGTGTCCGAAATCGAGCAGCCAGCGCGTGTCCTTGCTGCCGCTAGCCATGGTGCTTTGCAGGTAATCCTGCCGCACCAGCAGTTCCTCGCCTGCGTTTAGCCGGACGTTGACCGACGTGCGCGAGCGTTCGGCCGGCGGCATCGGCGCCGCGACCCCGCCCGGCACCGCGATGCGGATGGCGGGACGCCGTTCGGCGATGGGAGCGAGCACGAACCAGAACAGCAGGCGCAACAGGTAGGGCATGGCGACGATCAGCAGCAGCGCGACAAAGGCCTGCCACAGGATGTCGGCCATGCTCCATTCGCGCCACTTGCGCTGCACGAAGCCCCGCGGCGAATTTGCCGCGCCGGCACGGTCGGCGGCGATCGCCTCGCGGATCATGGCATCGCCCGCCTCCAGCCTGTCGCGCGGCCATTGACCGGCCCGCGCCGCCTGTGCGCCGCCGCGTCGCGCCTGGTCCCAGATGTCCCTGATCGCCGTGGCGCGCGTTTCCAGGTCGTCGACGACAAGGCACTTGTGGTCGCGGTCCAGCCGCAGCCGGTCGCCTTCGCCGGTGAGGTCGCCGAACCAGCGCCCGATCCTGCCGCGCGTCTCGTAGCGGTCGACGGCCTGTTCGGCGGCATTGCAGGCGGCACGGGCGACCTTCCAGCGGCGATCCGCTTCGACCCAGGCCTTTTGCGAGGCGGCGATCATCGCCGCGCTGTCGAGCTGTGCGCGGGTTGCCGCGATGGATCGCTCCAGCCCCGCCACCTTGCGCTCCGCCACCGCGATGCGCAGTTCGAGCGCCTGGTCGGCGAGCACCAGTTCAGTGTCCATCGTCGCGATGCTGGTCTTGCGGCGGATGTCGGGCCGGCGCTGGGCGACCAGCCGGTCGCGCTCGGCCTCGGCGCGCGCCAGCATCGCCTGCAGCGCCTCGACCGAGCGGCCCCGCGCGTCGGCCTCCGCCTCGCGCAGCGCGGACTCGCCGGCGCGGCGTTCCTGCTCGACTTGCGCCAGGACCTGTTCCAGCCGGTCGGCGCGGGCGTCCCGGTCCGCTCCGGTGCGCCAGGCATTGAAGACGAGGATGGCGCCGATCAGCAGGATCCACAGCACGACGTGCCGCGCGATCCAGCCGATGACGGCCTTGAACAGCGCCATCCCGGCGTGGCCCTAATGGAGGCGGCGCGTCGCCGACACGCCGCTCAGTCGCCGCCGACGCGCTGGATGTTCGCGCCGACGAGCGAGAGCTTCTCCTCCAGCCGCTCGTACCCGCGGTCGAGGTGGTAGAGCCGGTGCACGGTCGTCTCGCCCTCGGCGCGGAGCCCGGCGATCACCAGGCTCATCGAAGCGCGCAGGTCGGTTGCCATCACCTCGGCCCCGGTCAGGTGCTCGACCCCGTGGACGATGGCGGTGCGGCCCTGCGTCTCGATATGCGCGCCCATCCGGTTCAGTTCGGGCACGTGCATGTAGCGGTTCTCGAAGATCGTCTCGGTCAGCACGCTGGTGCCCTGCGCCACGCACAGCAGCGCCATCATCTGTGCCTGCATGTCGGTGGCAAAACCGGGGAAAGGCGCGGTCGAAAGGTTCACGGCGCGCAGCGGGCCGTCGCAGGCGACGCGGATGCCGCCCTTGACCTCCTCGACATGCACCCCCGCGTTGCGCAGCGCGTGGTTGGTCGCGCTCATATCCTTCATGTTCGCGCCCATCAGCGTCACGTCGCCGCCGGTGATCGCGGCAGCGCACGCATAGGAACCCGCCTCGATCCGGTCGGGCATGACACGGTAGGTCGCGCCGTGCAGCCGCTTCACGCCGTGCACGGTGATCAGCGATTCGCCGATGCCATCGATCTCGGCGCCCATCGCGACGAGAAGATTGCACAAGTCGACGATTTCCGGCTCGCGCGCCGCATTGTCGAGCCGGCTGGTGCCGTTCGCCAGCACCGCGGCCATCAGCGCGTTCTCGGTCGCGCCGACCGACACGACCGGAAACGAATAGTCGCCGCCCGGCAGGCCGCCGTCGGGCGCATGGGCGCGGACATAGCCGCTGGTCAGCTCGATCGTCGCGCCGAACGCCTCCAGCGCCTTCAAGTGAAGGTCGATGGGCCGGTTGCCGATGGCGCAGCCGCCGGGCAGCGAGACCGTCGCCTCTCCCGCACGGCCCAGCAGCGGGCCGAGCACCAGGATCGACGCGCGCATCTTGCGCACCAGTTCGTAAGGGGCGGTGGTGTTGGTGAGGCGCGGCGCCTGCAGCGTCATGACCCGGCCGAAATCGGCGGGCCGCGAACCGGCGATGGTGGTCGATACGCCGAACTGGTTCATCAAGTGCATGAACCCGTCGATGTCGGCAAGCCGGGGCAGATTGCGCAGCGTCAGCGGCTCTTCGGTCAGCAGCGCGCAGGGAACGAGGGTGAGAGCGGCATTCTTCGCGCCGGAGATCGGCAGCTTGCCCGACAGGCGCTTGCCGCCTTCGATGATGATCTTGTCCATCCCTTCGCCTTTAGCCCGTTTTGCGGCCCGGGCAATCCGCTTCCCGTTGGCATCGCCGGGTTGCCTGCCGCCGGGCGATCCGCCTAGGCTGTCATGCCCCGGTCGCAGCACAGGACGAAAAGCAGTTCCATGAACGCCCCCCGCAAGCCCATTCGCAAGGCTGTCTTTCCCGTCGCCGGTCTCGGCACCCGTTTCCTTCCCGCGACCAAGGCGATTCCCAAGGAACTGTTGCCGATCGTCGACCGGCCGTTGATCCAGTACGCGATCGACGAAGCGCGCGAGGCGGGGATCGAGCAGATGATCTTCATCACCGGGAGGGGCAAGACCGCGCTCGTCGACCAGTTCGATATCGCCTACGAGCTCGAAGCGACGATGCGCGAACGGGGCAAGGACATGAGCGCGCTTGACCAGACGCGCTTCACGCCCGGCAACCTCGTTACCGTGCGGCAGCAGGAGCCGCTGGGTCTTGGCCACGCGATCTGGTGTGCGCGCGCCGTGGTGGGGGACGAACCCTTCGCCATCCTTCTGCCCGACGAACTGATGTGGGGCAGTCCCGGCTGCCTGAAGCAGATGGTAGACGCCTACGAGGACGTCGGCGGCAACCTCGTCTCGGTGCTCGAGGTGCCGCACGAGGAGGTCTTCCAGTACGGCGTCATCACTCCGGGCGCGGTCCGGGGCAACCTGACCGAGGTCATGGGTCTCGTCGAAAAGCCGAAGGTGGAGGACGCGCCGTCGAACAAGATCGTGTCGGGTCGCTACATCCTCCAGCCCGAGGTGATGCGCACGCTCGAGACGCAGGGCAAGGGTGCGGGCGGCGAGATCCAGTTGACCGATGCCATGGCGCGCATGATCGGCACGCAGCCGTTCCACGCGGTGACCTTTGCCGGACGGCGCTTCGACTGCGGCTCGAAGCTCGGCTTCGTCGAGGCGACGCTCGCGCTCGCGCTGGAGCGCGAGGATATGGCCGCCGAGGTTCGCGCCATGGCCGAACGGCTTCTCGCCTGATCCCCCAGCGCCGCCTTGCCTCGCGGCGTACCGGGAAAATACCTGGCCACCTGTTTTTCATGACTTTCCCGATCTCCGCCTAGGCCGACCTGTCGGGCGATCCGACCGAAGCGCTGTTCGATGCGCTTTCCGGAGAGCTTGCCGGGCGCGAATTCGCGGGGCTGTTCGGCAAGGAGGCGGCGATGGCCAACGCGGAGCGGTCGGCAACCGCTTTGGCGGGCGAGGAGGAGACCTGCGCCTTCCAGTTCCGCCGCGGCGAGGGCGGCGAGGAGCGCCCAGGGCTCGACGCGCATATCTCCACCGTGCGCAGCATGTTGGGCAGGAGGCCGTCATCGCCTCGATCCGCGACATCACGCAGGCCAGGCAGCAGGAACAGGCGCTGACCGAATCGCGCCGCAAGGCCGAACAAGCGGCAATGGCCAAGGCCGCCTTCCTCGCCAACATGAGCCACGAGATCCGCGCCCCGATGAACGGCGTGCTCGGCTTTGCGGACCCGTTGCTCGGAAGCGATCTGGACGACAGGCAGCGCCGGCATGCCCAGCTTATCGCGGAAACGGGCAACGCGGTGAAGTTCACCGAGGACGGCAGCGTCACGCTCGAAGCGAGGATGGAGACCGGGCCGGACGCCCGCGAATGGCTGGCGATTTCGGTGATCGACACGGGCATCGGCATACCGGAGGCCCGCCTCGGCGCGATCTTCGAACCGTTCCAGCAGGCCGACAACTCGGTCGCGCGGCGCTATGATGATGCCCGGGATCGACGGGCTGGAAGCGACGCGACGGTTGCGCCCCGCCGGATTTGAGGCGGACATGCTGCCAATTGTGGCGCTGACCGCGAAAGGCTTTGCTGACGATATCGTCGCCTGCCGCAGCGCCGGGACGCAGGGCCATCTCGCCAAACCGCTGCGCATGGATGCGCTGGCCAGCGCGATCGAGCGGCACCCTGTCGACGGCAAGACCGGCGCCCGCCGCTACCCTTGCGCCCACCGCGCCCCTGTCGTCGCAGAACGACGACGACCTCGCCAGCCGCTATCGCGCCCGCAAGGAAAAGCTGCTGTTCGAAGCGGCGCAGGTGGCCGAGGGCAGGGGCACGACCGAATGGGACGCGCTGGCCATGCAGCTGCACAAGCTGGCCGGAACGGCGGGTTACTTCGGGGAAACGCGGCTGGGCGAATGGGCGCGAACGTTTGAGGACCGGCTGCGCCCTGTCGAGGACGGGCAGGACCGGTTGGGACTGGTGCGCGATCAGTACCCGTCGCTGCGCGTCGTCGCCTGAACGGGTCGGCCGATGGGTCAGCGGCCAATCACATCCGGCCCCCCGAGATGCGATCCGGCCGGGTATGACAAGGCCCGGCCTTCCGGGTGGAAGGGCCGGGCCATGAAGCGCCTGCTCGGGCGCGTCATGCCATGATGACCGGGTGGCTTACTCCGGGCCGCCGGCGCCAAGGTTGGCGAATTCGGCGAAGGACTGCTGGAAACGCTCGCTGGGTCCGGCGGGGCGGGCATCGTCCAGCGTGCCCTTCAGATACGGCTGCGGGTCGACCGCGTTGCCGGCGATGCGCACTTCGTAGTGGAGGTGCGGGCCGGTCGAACGACCGGTGCTGCCGACCCACCCGATCAGGTCGCCCTTCTTGACCGCCTGGCCTGACGAAACGTTCATCCGGCTCATGTGGCCGTAACGGGTCTCGACATCGCCGCCGTGGTCGATCTCGACGAAGTTGCCGTAGCCGCCATACCACTGCGCCATTTCGACGCGGCCGTCGGCGGTGGCGTAGATCGGCGTGCCGGTCGGCGCGGCCAGGTCGATGCCGTCATGGTTCTTGCGACCGCCGGTGACGGGATGGATGCGCGAACCGTAAAGGCTGGTGAAGCGTGCGTTTTCGAGCGGCATGCGCGACGGCATCGAGGCCACGCCCATCGCCCCCTTCATCGCGGGCTTTTCGATCTCGCTCTTCTTCCACGAGGCGAAGAGCTGCTGGAACTTGGTGTCGGCCTTGGTCGGGATTTCGGCGGTTTCGCGCTTCGGCGCCTTGATTTCGGCCGTCGCGGCGGCGCTTGCACTCGCCAGGGCGGGGGCAGGGGCCATCGCCATCGTGGCGACAGCCATCGTGCCCAGCACCAGCGCGCGGCCAGCCTTGAGACCTGAAATCGTGAACCCGTCCGTCATCTGCCAAGTACCTCGTTTCTCGGCGTGGCCCCGACCCCCCAAAAGGTCACAGGAAACGCCGGGTGATCCCCCTCGGCACGCCGGCCAAATGCGCTCTGCATCGTGGCCGCCGCGTAGTAAAATCTGAGATCGTCGGAACCCCCCGTCGCTCTCGTGAGTTAGGGGTATGGCCGGATTCGTTAATCAGACAATACCGGCGCGGTATTCGCGCGATAAACCGGCTGTCTCGCGCGCTGAGTCGTTGAACGGCGGCTTCAAACGACCGCGGAAGTGCAATCCGATCAGATTCCGCCATTTTTCCTGCGGGTTCTCGTCGTTCGCACGGCACAGTTCATCGAAGTGCTTGGTGCCGAAGCGGACATGCCGAATCTCGTCGTCAAGGATTCGTTCCAGGATTCGCGCCCCGTTCTCGTCGCCCAGTGCCGCCACCCGGTCGCGGGTTCCCGGCGTGACATCGAGCCCCCTTGCCTCCAGCACCATCGGCACGACGGCCAGCCGGGCCGCGACATCGTGGCGTGTTTCCCGCGCCGCCGACCACAGGCCGGCATGCGCCGGCAGCGCGCCGTAATGGCTCCCCAGCGTCGCCAGCTTCCGGTCGAGCAGCGCGAAATGCATCGCCTCGTCCGCGGCGACCGAAAGGAAGTCTTCGACGAAGTCGCGGCCCATCTCTGCCCCGAAGCGGCCCGCCATGTCGAGGGCGAGGTCGATCGCGACGAACTCGATATGGGCCAGCGCGTGCCACAACGCGATGCGTCCACGCTCCGACCCGCCCTTGCCCCGCTTGGGCATCATCGCGGGCGGAAGCAGTTCCGGCCGGTCGGGCCGGGCCGGTTCGTCGGGCATCGCGCAGTCGAAGGCGAAGGCGAGCCGCCCCTGCCGCCAGTCGCGCACCAGCTTGCGGGTCGCCATCACCTTGGCCCGCGCATCCCCGGTCAGCAGCGCGGCGCGGATCGCGACGGAAACGGATGGCAGGCCGTGCAGCACGCCAGTCAGAGCGCCCTGGCGGCTTCCAGGACCCTGGCAGCATGGTCCTTCACGCGGACCTTGCGCCACACTTGCGCGATGCGACCGTCGGCATCGACGAGGAAGGTCGAGCGCTCGATCCCCATGTAGGTGCGCCCGTAGTTCTGCTTCTCGGTCCAGACGCCGAGCGCATCGGTCACTCCGTCTTCTGCCGGATCGCTGGCGATCGCGACGGACAGGTCATGCTTGTCGATGAACTTCTGCTGCGCGGCGGGGGCATCCTTGCTCGCGCCCAGCACCGCGACGCCCGCCTTCGCGAATTCGCGAAGCAGGGCGGAAAAGTCCTTCGCCTCGGTCGTGCAGCCGGGGGTGTTGGCCTTGGGATAGAAGAACACGACGACCGGCTGCCCCTTGAAGTCGGCGATCGACACCGGCTTGCCGTCGGGGGTGGTCATGGCCGTCGTCGGGAAGGGATCGCCGACATCGGGGCGCGCGGGTTCGGTCATGCGGAAATCTCCAGCGTTTCGTCGAAAGTCGTGGACCAGGCCTCTGCCACCGAGGCCCGCGCCTTGTCGAGAGCGGCGATGAGCGCGTCCCAGTCAGCGACGCGGGCATTGTCGGCCAGCACCGCGCGGGCGGCGGGCGGGGGCATCTTCGCATCGGCCGAAACCAGCCGCAGCGTCACCAGCACCCGCGTCAGCAGGTCGTGCGCGTCGGCCACGGCGGGCGGCAGGTGCCCGGCGTCGACCAGGCAACGCACCGCACGGCGCAGGTCCGGCTCGATGCAGGCGGCGTGGCGCAGTTGCAGGAAGTGGACGAGAAACTCGAGATCGACCAGCCCGCCGCGCGACAGCTTGACGTCGAGCGGACCCTTGCCGGGCTTGTGCGTCGCCATCTCCGCGCGCATCACCAGCACGTCCTCGCGCAGCCGCGCCGGGTCGCGCGGGGCGTGGGCCACGCCTTCGATCACCGCGCGCACGTCCGCGCGCGCCTGCGCGGGCCCGTCGAGCACGCGCGCCCGCATGAGGGCCATGTGCTCCCACGTCCAGGCCGATTCGGCGTGGTAACGGGCGAAGCTGGCCACGCTGACCGCCAGCAGGCCCTGCGTGCCCGACGGGCGCAGGCGGGTGTCGACCTCGAACAGGGCGCCTTCTGCCGTCGGCACGGTCAAAGCGGCGGTGACGCGCTGGGCCAGCCGGTTGAAATAGGTCGTCGCGCCGAGAGGGCGCCGGCCATCGCTCTCCGCTTCAAAATCGCCGGTGAACAGATAGACGAGATCGAGATCGGAGGCGTGGGTGAGCACGCCGCCGCCCAGTCGGCCCAGCCCGAGCACGACCAGCTTCCCGTCGCCCAGGCGGCCGTGCGCCGCCGCGAATTCGCGCGCGGCCAGCGCCGAACAGACGCGGATCGCCGCTTCCGCCACGCGCGACAGGGCGGCGGCGACGTCGAGCGGGTCGTGCGCGTGGTCGAGCAACTGAACGCCGAGGGCGAAGCGCATGTCGCCGACCACGCGGCGCACCTTGTCGAGCGCCGCCTCGTAATCGAGCGCGTCGTCGGTCATGGCCGCGACGATGTCATCGACCGGGCCGGGCAGGTCGAAGGCGCTGCGGTCGATCAGCGCATCGAGCAGGTCGCCGCGCCGGGCCAGCGCATCGGCGAGGGCCGGAGAGAGGGCGAGGACACGCGCCAGCGTTTCAAGCAGCGCGGGCCGTGCCTCCAGCAAGTGGAAGATGTTGATCGCCGAGGGCAGGCGGGCCAGCATGTTCTCCCAGCGGGTCAGCGCGCGTTCGGGTTCGGCCGCACTCGCCAGCGCGGCGAGGAGCTGGGGCCGGATCGCGGCGAAGGCGGCGCGGGCGACTTGGCTGCGCAGGCACTTGAGCCGGCCCGATTCCCAGCTCGCGAAACGCTCGATCATCTCCGCATCGGCAAAGGCGGGCAGGTCGGCCAGTTCGTCCAGATCCATTGCAGGCACCGTCACGCGCCGCGCGCCGCCATGCGCCTCGACCAACCGATCGAAGCGGGCCGAAACCGCGTTGCAGATCGTCTCCAGTTCAGCGATCAGCGCCGCGCCGTCGGCCATGCCGTCAAGACGCGCGACATTGTCCAGCGCATCGCCCGCGGGCAACGCGTGAGTCTGGCGGTCGTTCACCATCTGCAGCCGGTGTTCGACGACGCGCAGCCGGTCGTAGGCCTCGCCCATGACGCGCGCATCCTCCCCTGCGACGATGTCGGCCGCCGCGAGCGCGTCGAGTGCGGCGCGGGTGCCCGATGCGCGCAATGAGGGATCGCGGCCCCCGTGGATCAGCTGGTGGATCTGGGCGAAGAACTCGACCTCGCGGATGCCGCCGCGCCCTTTCTTCATGTCGTAGCCGGGGCCGGGGTGCGGCGGGCCGGAATAATCGTCGCGGATGCGATGGACGAGGCTGCCGACTTCGGCGATCGCCCCGAAGTCGAGCGACTTGCGCCAGACGAAGGGGCGGATCGCGGCCAGGAAGCGCTGCCCCGCCTCGATGTCGCCCGCCACCGACCTGGCGCGAATGAAGGCGGCGCGTTCCCAAGCAAGCGCGCTGCTCTCGTAATGGGTGAGCGCGGCATCGAAACTGATCGCCAGCGGGCTGACCTCGCTCGCCGGGCGAAGGCGCAGGTCGACGCGAAAGACGTAGCCTTCGGCGGTCTGTGCGCTCATCGTCTGGACCACCCGCCGCGCCGCGATCTGCGCCGCTTCGCCCGGATCGTCGCGTTCGCGCCGCGGCAGGCGGACCCGGTCGTAGAGCAGGATCGGATCGATGTCCGACGAATAGTTCAACTCGCCCGCGCCATGCTTGCCGAGCGCCAGCGCGGTCATCGCGGTGTTGGCCGCGCCCGGCACGCGGTGGGCCAGCGCCTCGCCGATGCTGGCATGGAGCGCGCGGCTGGCGAAATCGGACAGTTCGCCGGTGACGGTGAGCAAGGGCAATGCGCCCGCCAGGTCGCCGATGCCGAGCGCGAGCGCGAGCGCCTGCTTTTCCCGCCGCAGCGCAGTGGCGACATCGGCCGCGTCGCGGCCCGCGGCGCGCGCATGGGCGATCGCGGCCTCGCCCTTCCCCGCCGCGAGCAGGGCTTCGAGGTCGGGCCATCTGTCGAGCAGGCCGGCAAGGAACGGCGAATGGCCGCGCGCACGCGCCAGCGCGTCTGACCAGTCAACGGAGCGCGAAGAGATCATGGATCGACCGTGGCCTCGCGCCGTGCCGGATGCAAGCGGGGCGCGGCCCGAAGCCGGGCACGATCGCGCCGCGCAACGCATCTTGCGCTTTTTGCAAGCGTACCGCCGTGACAGGGACCCTGACATATGTAACAGGTCGCGCAAAATACAGGATCCTGAGGAAAGGCCCGAACCGCGATGAAAAAGCTCTATCCCGATGCCGAAACCGCGCTCGACGGCCTGCTGCGCGATGACCTCCTGATCGCGAGCGGCGGTTTTGGCCTGTGCGGCGTTCCCGAAAGGCTGATCGATGCGGTGGTGGCCAGCGGCGTCAAGGGCCTGACCGTGGCGTCGAACAACGCCGGCATCGATGGCGAAGGGCTGGGCAAGCTTCTGCGCACGCGGCAGATCAGGAAGATGATCAGTTCCTACGTCGGCGAGAACAAGGAATTCGAACGCCAGTACCTCGCTGGAGAGCTGGAGGTCGAATTTTCCCCGCAAGGCACCCTGGCCGAACGGATGCGCGCGGGCGGCGCCGGGATCCCCGGCTTCTACACGAAGACCGGCGTCGGCACCCAGGTGGCCGAGGGCAAGGAGGTGAAGACCTTCGACGGCCCGAACGGACCGGCCGATTACATTCTCGAACGCGGCATCTTCGCCGATCTCGCGCTGGTCAAGGCGTGGAAGGCCGATGAAAGCGGCAATCTCGTGTTCCGCAAGACGGCCCGCAACTTCAACCTGCCTGCGGCGACCTGCGGCAAGGTCTGCGTGGTGGAGGTCGAGGAAATCGTGCCGACCGGCAGCCTCGATCCCGACTGCATCCACCTCCCCGGGGTTTACGTGCAGCGCATGATCGTCGGTGCGCCCTACGACAAGAAGATCGAGTTCCGCACGACACGCCAGCGCGAGACGGCCTGAGACCCCTTGCGGGTGAGGGGAAGCTGACGATGTCTCCGCGCGCCTTGGGCCTTGCCGGCGTCGTGCTGGCGAGTGCCGCTGTGTCGGGCTGCGTCGCGGCCCTGCCGATTGCCGCCGGGACGGTGCTGACGCGGCAGGCGGCGAAGGGCGAGGATCGCAAGGAACCTGCCAGGATCGCGGCGCCGAACGCGCGCAATCCCGTGCCCGCCCCCGCCGCAAGCCCGACACCGGCCCCGGGACCAATCGCGCCATCAACCGCGCCACCAAGTCCGAAATCGGCCCTCGCCGCCAACCGGGCCGAGGATTTCATGGCTGCCGCGCTCTTCGCCATCGACGGCATCGGCAGCGACAGGTCCGTCGTCCCCGATCCGGCGGCGGACGGCGATGCCGCGCCCGTCCTGCCATGCTCGGGCGCGCGGCCTGCGCTGCTCGTCGATCTCGACCCCGGTGACGTCGCGTTCCAGCCGCAGGCGGAGCCGCCCCGCGCGCAGCCCGGCCTTGTCGCCGCGCTCGCCACCGCGCGGGCCGGGGGGCTGACCATCCTGTGGTCCGGCATCCTCGATGAAAGCCGCGCGGACGATGTCCGCGGCGCGCTTCGGGCAAGCGGGCTCGACCCCGCGGGCAGGGACATCCTGCTGCTCACCCGCGATCCGGCAGAAAGCAAGACCGACCGTCGCAATGCCGAACTCGGCGACGTCTGCATCAAGGCGATCGTCGGCGACCGGAAGGGCGATTTCGACGCCCTGTTCGACTATCTGCGCGACGCGGATGCGCCGACGCCGTTCGATTCCCTGCTGGGCGCGGGGTGGTTTCTTCTTCCCCCGCCGCTCGATTATCCTGTCCGATGACCTCGCCTGACGGCGATCACGACCATTCTGCCCGAGGAGATACGCGATGCCCTGGACCCGTGACGAAATGGCCGCCCGCGCCGCCAAGGAACTGGAGGACGGTTTCTACGTGAACCTCGGCATCGGCATCCCGACGCTGGTGGCCAACCACATCCCGGACGGAATGGACGTGACCCTGCAGTCGGAGAACGGCATGCTCGGCATCGGCCCCTTCCCCTACGAAGGTGAGGAGGACGCCGACCTGATCAACGCCGGCAAGCAGACGATCAGCGAGCTCGACAAGAGCGCCTATTTCGACAGCGCGGCGAGCTTCGCGATGATCCGCGGCGGGCACATCGACCTCACCGTGCTGGGCGCGATGGAGGTGGACCAGAAGGGCGACATCGCCAACTGGATGATCCCGGGCAAGATGATCAAGGGCATGGGCGGGGCTATGGACCTCGTCGCCGGGGTCAAGAAGATCATCGTCGTGATGGAACACACCAGCAAGAACGGCGACCCCAAGTTCATCCCCGAATGCACCCTGCCGCTGACCGGCAAGAACGTCGTCGACATGATCGTCACCGACCTCGCCGTGTTCCAGCGCCCCGATCACGACAGTCCGTTCCGCCTGGTCGAGCTGGCCCCCGGCGTGACGGCGGAGGAAGTGGCGCAGAAGACCACGGCGCACTACGTTTCGTGACGAATCGGCCCGGCTGGCGGGTTACGGGATGAAGGGAACTGCCATGGCTCTATCGGATATCGCACTGACTCGCGGCGACGGCGCCGCCGACAGCACCGCCGCGCATCGCGGCAACGTGCTGTTGATCGTCAACGTCGCCTCGCAATGCGGGCTGACCCCGCAGTATTCGGGGCTGCAGGCGCTGCACGACAAGTATGCCGCCCGCGGTTTCAAGGTGCTCGCCTTTCCCGCCAACGACTTCGGCGCGCAGGAGCCGGGCACCGATGCCGAGATCGCCACGTTCTGCGAAACGAGCTTCGGCGTGACCTTTCCGGTCTTTGCCAAGGCCAGCGTCGTGGGGGCGGACAAGCAGCCGCTCTATGCCGAACTGGTCGAGGCGGCCCCCGCCAAGCAGGGCGATGCCGACGGGTTTCGCGCCAAGCTGCGCGACTATGGCATGACCCCGAACGAGGATCCCGAGGTGCTGTGGAACTTCGAGAAGTTCCTGGTCGGCCGCGACGGCGAGGTGATCGCCCGGTTTTCACCGACCACCGCGCCCGACGATCCCGAACTCACCGCCGCGATCGAGGCCGCGCTCTGACCCCCGATCCTATCGGGTCGGGGTGAGGTTCGTGACCCGGCCCGCCAAAGGCAATTGGCGGACCGGCACGGCCGAAAGCCACGCCTGCATCGCGTCGAGATCCTCGCCGCCCATCACCGTGTCGGTCCCTTGCGTGAAGCCGGCGAACCCGTCGCCCCCGCCTGCCAGGAAGCTGTTCATCGTCACCCGGTAGCGGCGGGCGGGATCGACCGGCTGGCCGTCAAGCGTTGCGCCCACGATGCGGGAACCGGCCGGGCGAGAACGGTCGTAGGCGAAGCGGAAGCCTGCCGAAGGGCTCAGGATCTGGCGCTTGGCCGCATCGGCGAACTGCTGTTCCAGCACCGCCAGCAACTGCGCGCCGGTGAAGGTGCGCGTGACCAGCGTGTTGCCGAACGGCTGGACGGCGTAGACATCGCCGAAGGTCACCGTCCCGTCGGACTGCGGCACAAGGCCCGCCCGCACCCCGGCGTTGTTCATGAAGGCGATCTGCGCCCCGGCATCGCGAGTCGCGGCCAGTTGCGAATCGGCGATCATGTTGCCCAGCGGGGTTTCGACATCGTCGGCATCGGGCAGCACGACTTCGCCCGAAACCTTGCCGACCGGGCGTTTCGAAACGTCTGCCACCGCCGCGACATAGCGCGCGACATAGGCCGCGATGGCGGCATCGGGCGCATGGGCGGGCAGGGCGGCGCTGGTCGCGAGCGGGGATCCGTCCCTCGCCTTGCCCTCGCTCTGCACCACCAGGTTGCGCGCGGCCCTCGCCACCACGCGCCCGGCCGCCGGATCGACGGTCAGCGCGATGTCGGTGACGAACGAGCCGCCATAGCCCGCGCTGGTGACGAGGAATCGCTTGCCGGGATCCACTTGCGCCCAGTCGCAGATATAGGCGCGGTGGGTGTGGCCCGAAATGACGAGATCGACGCGGCTGTCGAGCCGAGCGAGGATCGGCATGAGATCGCCCGACACCGCGCCGCAGCCGTCCACTGCCGAGCCGGGCTCGGTGTAGAGACCCTGGTGGATGGCGACGACGATCACGTCCGCCCCTTCGGCGACCAGCGCGGCCACCTCGCGGTTGGCGGCATCGGCCTCGTCGCCGAAAGCCAGCCCGGCGACCCCGCCCGGCGTGACGAGACGGGGCACGTCCTTCAGCGGCAGGCCGACGACGCCGACGGTGACTTTCGTCGCACCGTCCCCGAACGATCTGGTGCCCCGCGCCGGGAACAGCGTGCCCCCGTCCGCGGTCGCGACATTGGCGGCCAGAAAGTCGAAGTCGGCACCCGCATAGTCCGGCTCCACCGCGCAGGGGGTGCGGGCGGTCCACGTCTCGCACCCGCCGCCGTGCAGCCGCTTCAGTTCGCGCCAGCCCCGATCGAACTCGTGGTTGCCCAGCGCGTTGAAGTCGACCCCGATGCGATTCATCACGCCGATCGCCGGTTCATCGAGAAAGGCCGCGGATTCGAGAGGGCTGGCCCCGATCATGTCGCCTGCCGATATCACCATCGAATGCGCAGCCTCGGCCCGGACCGCCGCTATCGTCGCCGCGAGCCACGCCGCGCCGCCCGCCGGAACCCGCGCAACCTCGCCGCGCGGCGACGCGACTTCGACCGGCGTCTTCAGCGGCCTGAGGTTGCCGTGAAAGTCGTTGATCCCGGCAATGCGGATCTCGACGGTCGGAGCAGCGGCGGGCGGGACCGTGGCGCAGGCGGGAAGGAAGGCGAGCGCGGCGAGAAGGGGAAGCGGGCGAATCATCGCCGCCAGAGGTAGGGCTGACGGTGCCCTGCGTCAGCCCCCTTCTCGTTGCAATTGCAACGGATCAGGCGAGGAAGAGGCGGGTGAACCAGTTGCCCGCCGCCGGTTCAGGCGAGGTCTTTGCCGCATCCATCGGCGGCGGTGCCGGGCACGATGCCGGAACTAGCTCCGCCGCTTCGGATTCGCCCAGCAGCGCGCGCAGGATCTCCGTCACCGGCTGTCGCTGCGCCGCGGTGGGCCGGTATGACGGCTTCGCGACCTCGTAGACCAGCGCGGTGCCGTCCCCCGCCCACTGTCCGTCGAAGAACAGCGCCTGCTCCGCCCGCCGCCGCCTGGTCAGGCTGGCCGGGCGGCACCATGCCATGATCGCCGCCCTCGCGCCCGCCCGGTCGCCGTCGCGCAGCAGCCGCATCCACTCCGCCCGGCCGATCGCGCCGGTGTTCCAGTGGAACGAGAGCGCCGCGCCCAGCTCGTGTTCGGCAGGAGCGATCGGTCCGAAGGCGGCGAGCACCGGTGGCAGGTAGCGGTTCTCCAGCACCCAGAGATAGATCTCCAGGCAGCGGGACAGCGGTTGGGGGTTGTCGCGATAGCGGCCGACGCGGTGGCCGGAGGCATCGGTCAGCCCGACGCTCCAGGTCCAGATGCCGACCGAATCGCGATAGGCTTCGCGCACGATCCCTTCGTGGGCTATCAGTTCGGCGGCGATCCGCGCCGTCAGCGCGGGGCGATTCGGATCATAAGGTGCGGCCATCGCGGGCGGGTCTCCTTGTCGGGAAACCCGCCTGATGGTGCCGCGTCGGGCCTGTAGGAAAATAAAAATCGGCGCGCAGGCGCGCGATCAGCGGCCTAGCGCGGCGTTGAGTTCGCCGACGAGGTCGGTCGCTTCCCAGGGGAACAGGTCCCCCTCCGCAGGGCGGCCGAAATGGCCGTAAGCCGCGGTCTTCGCATAGATCGGCCGGTTCAGCTTCAGCCGGGTACGGATGCCGCGCGGGGTCAGCCCGCCAAGGCTTTCGATCGAGCGGATCGCGTTCTCCAGCCCCTCGTCGGTGACGCCGTCGGCGCAGGTGCCGTGGGTGTCGACATAGAGCGAGAGCGGGTGCGACACGCCGATCGCGTAGGAAAGCTGGATCGTCACCCGCGTGGCGAGGCCCGCCGCGACGATGTTCTTGGCCAGGTAGCGCGCGATGTAGGCGGCCGACCGGTCGACCTTGGTCGGGTCCTTGCCGCTGAACGCGCCGCCGCCGTGCGGGGCCGCGCCGCCATAAGTGTCGACGATGATCTTGCGCCCGGTCAGGCCTGCGTCACCGTCCGGACCGCCGATCTCGAACGATCCGGTGGGGTTGATGTGATACTCGGTCTGGTCGGACAGGAGGTTGTGCGGCAGGACGTCGGCGATCACGCCCTTGACGTAGGTCTTCAGCTCCGCCTCACGCTCGCCGGTATCGTAGCCCGGCTTGTGCTGGGTGGAGACGACGACGGCGGTGCAGGCGGCAGGCTTGCCGTTCTCGAAGCGCAGGGTCACCTGGCTCTTGGCGTCGGGCTCGAGGAAGGGCGCGACCTTGTCGTGCCGGTCCTGCGCGAGCCGCTGCAGGATCTTGTGGCTGTAGTCGAGCGTCGCGGGCATGAGATCGGGCGTTTCGTCGCAGGCGAAGCCGAACATGATGCCTTGGTCGCCGGCACCCTCGTCCTTCGTCTCGCCGGCGTCGACGCCCTGCGCGATGTGCGCAGACTGGCCGTGCAGGAAGTTTTCGAAACGCAGGCGTTCCCAATGGAAGCCGTCCTGCTCGTACCCGATCCGGCGCACGACATCGCGGACCGTCCGCTCGATCTCTTCCTTCGCGCCCGGAGCCCAGTAACCGTTGGCGGCCCAGTCCTCGTTCTTGTCGTCGTACATCGGCTTGCAGCGGATTTCGCCCGACAGGACGACGAGCTGCGTCGTGGTCATCGTCTCGCACGCGACGCGCGCTTCAGGATACTTGGCCAGCATCAGGTCGACGATGGCGTCCGAGATCTGGTCGGACACCTTGTCGGGGTGACCTTCGGAAACCGATTCGGAGGTGAAGAGGTAATTTCTGCGCATGACTGTCCCGAACGACGTATAAAGCTTTCTTTATATGCCGCTCTAGCGGCGGGCGCGGCGGCTGGCAACCGCTGCCGCGACGAGCAGGAGCAGCGCCCAGCCCAGCGGCAGGATATTGCCGACCCTTGCAAAAAGCGTCGGAGCGAGCGCCGGCGGCACCATGCCGTCCAGCCGCTGCGCGGCGAGCGGATCGACATGCTGGCGAACGACGCCGCCGGCGTCGATCACCGCGCTGATCCCGGTGGTCGTCGATCGCAGGATCGGCAAGCCCTCCTCGATCGCGCGAAGCCGCGCCTGCGCGAGGTGCTGCGGCGGGCCCCAGGTTCCGAACCAGCCGTCGTTCGACGGATTGAACAGGTAATCGGGACGATCGCCGCGGTCGACGACCTGCCCGGAAAAGATGATCTCGTAGCAGATCTGCACCCCGGCGCGGCCCCAGGGGCCAAGGTCCAGCGTGCGCGGTCCCGGCCCCGCCTCGAAGTCGAGCGCGCCGGCGACCAGCCGCGAAAGACCGAGCGGTTCCAGAATCGCGCGCATCGGCAGGTATTCGCCATAGGGCACGAGATGGGCCTTGGCGTAGCTGCCGCGGATACCGGCGTCGGGGCCGATCGCGGTCACGACGTTGCGGGCGCCGACGGCGTGGTCGCCGTCCTCGCTCAGCACCAGGTCGACGGCTCCGGTCAGCAGGAGGCCGCCGGAGCCGACGACCTGCGCGATGCGGCGACGCGCCAGATCGGGGTCGGCGCCGAAGGTCGTGGCGACATAGTAGCGGCGCGGATAGCCGCCGCGCAGATAGTCGGGCACGCCGGATTCGGGCCAGAGGAAAAGCGTCGGCACTTCGGCAGGCGCGGGCGGGCCGGACAGAGCCACGGTCTTGACGAAGTTGTCCTCGTAATGCGCCGGATCGTTGAGCACGTCCTGCCGCACGTCGGGCTGGACGAGGCGGTAGGGTACGCGGCCTTCGCCCCGGCCCGGTGCCGGAAACGGGACCAGCATCAGCGCAACCGGGACCAGCAGCGCCGGGATCGCGCGGGCAAGGTGCGCGCGGTTGAGCGCGCCCCAGTACCATGCACCCGCCAACAGGATGACAAGACCCGACAGCGCGTATGTTCCGAGCCACGGCGCGGCAAGGGCCAGCCCGGGCCGGGCAAAACCGCCCAGCGCGACCACGCCCAGCGGGTTCCAGGCAAAGCCGGTGAAGACCCAGCTGCGCAGCCATTCGCCGACAATCCACGCGCCGGCCAGCGCGGCCACGAGAACAAGCGGTCGGCCCGGAGCGCGATCGGGCCGGGCGACCCACCATGCCGCCAGCGTGGCGATACCGGGAAAGACCGCGAGATAAAGCGAAAGCAGGAAGACGGCGATCCCGCCGAGCCAGGCGGGCATCTCGGCCTGGTAGGTGAAGGCGGTCGCGATCCAGGTGTTGCCGACCCAGAAATGGCCGACGCCAAACAGCCACCCGACCAGAGCGGCGCGCTTCGCCGTGGCAGCGCGGGACAGCAGATGGAGGAGAACCGCGACGGCCGCGAACGTCAGCGGCCAGAGCGCGAGAGGCTGGAAACCCGTGGCCGCCGCCGCTCCGGCCAGGAAGGCCGGGAGCAGGGCGGTCATCGGTCGGGGCAGGGCGGCAAGCCGCCGCTGCGCTCCGGTTGCGGGCAGGATCATGGCTGGCGGCGGGTCGGCGCTGACCTCGGCGCGATCAGCCGTTCACGGCCTGTGCGACTTCACCGTCTTCGGGACGGACCTTGCGAGGGCGACCGCGACGCTTTGGCTTCGGCTCTTCTTCGGCGGCGGGCGCGGTCGGCGCGGCGGGCGTATCGTCATCGTCGACGCTGTCGGCAATGGCAAGGCGCGAGCGGCGACGCGGCCGTTCCTCGGTCTCGCCGATCGCGGGCGGCAGCGCCTGCGGATCGAGGCCGCCGTCGTTGGTGACCGCTTCCTCGGTCTCCGCGAGCTGCGCGCCGTCATCGGCATCGCGGCGCTGGCGACGCTGGCGGCTTTCGCGCGTGAAGGGGTTGTTCTCGTCGCGGCGGTTGTCGTCGCGGCGGTTGTCTTCCCGGCGGCCCGTGCGGCGGGGGGCGGCTTCGACCTCCTGCTCGGCGTCGGTGTCGCTGTCCTGGCCGTCGCCGTCGGCATCGTCGAACCGGTCGTCGTAGCGGTCGCGATCGTCGTCGCGGCGGCTGCGCTGCTGTTGCTGATCTTCCTGGCGCGACTTTCCGTCCGCGATCACGCGGAAGTAGTGATCCGCGAACTGCAGGTAGTATTCCGCCTGCACGCGATCACCGTTGCGGTGGGCCTCTTCCGCCAGCTTCTTGTACTTGTCGAGCATCTGCGGCGCATTGCCGCGCGCCCGGCTGTCGATCCGGTTGAGGTGCTGACCGCCACCCTGCTGCCGATTGTTGCGGCCGCGACGGCGGTTGTTGCCACGATTGTTGTTCAAAGTAAGACTGTTCCCTTGTCCGGCGCGGGCGAACCTTCGCCCCTACGCACACCAGTCGGAACGCCCGGCGCACCATGCAACGGGCAAGCCCTCGTATCCGGCCGCCCCCATTCCGATTCGCAAGGCGACTGGCCCTCTCCACGGTCCAAGATCGAACCTGCCCGAGGCAGACACCGACAATTCGGAGCGGAAGGATAGACAGGCGTGACGGGAATTTCCCTCCATCCGCATGTCCATGTCCGGGGTTATCGGCAAAAACCGGTCCTGCCAACCCTTATTCGTCGCCACATCGCAATTTGCCGCGCCGCAATTCGCCACGGGCCGTGCGTCAGTTGTGCGCGAGGACGAACGCGCGGGGCCGATCGCCGAGATCGCGGGTGAGCCGGGCGGACAGGCCGGCGGCCCCGGCGATGGCGGCGACCGCTTCGGCCTGTCGCGAGCCGATCTCCACCACCGCGATCCCGCCCGGTGCCAGCAGCGCGGGCAATTGCGGCACCAGCACGCGGTAGTCGGCCAGCCCGTCCGCGCCCGCGAACAAGGCCTCGGCCGGCTCGAACATGCGGACGTCGGCGGCAAGGTCGGGATCGTCCGTTTCGACATAGGGCGGGTTGGCGAGGATAAGGTCGAAACTCCCGATCCCTTCGGCCCAGCCCGGCGCGGTCCAGTCGGCGTGGCGCATCTCGGCGCGGTCCGCCATGCCCAGCGTCACCGCGTTTTGCCGCGCCACGGCGAGCGCGGCGGGGCTGCGCTCGATGCCGAGACCTGTCGCTTCGGGCCATGCCGAAAGCGCCGCGAGGAGCAGCGTCCCGGGGCCGGTGCCGCAGTCCAGAATGCGTTGCGGCGGCGCGGCGGCCAGTTCCTCGCGCGCCGCCTCGATCAGCGTCTCGCTGTCCGCGCGCGGGATCAGGACATCGGGCGTCACGCAGAAGGCAAGGCCGTAAAACTCTTGCTCGCCGGTGATGTAGGCCAGCGGCTCGCCGGTCATGCGCCGGGCCAGCAGGTCGGCGAAGGCGGGCGGAACCGGCGCGGCGCCATGCAGCAGCAGCATCGCCGATCGCGAACAGCCCAGCGCGTGGGCCATCAGCCATTCGGCATCGAGCCGGGGCGCGTCGCTCACCGGTTCGAGCGCGCGGGCCGCCTCGCGCAGCGCATCAGCGACGCGGCGGTCCGGGCCGTTCACGTCAGGCGGCTTCGTTCTGCGCCGCGAGCCGTGACGACTGGTCCTCGGCGATCAGCGCGTCGATCAGCTCTGCCAGTGCCGGCCCTTCGAGGATTTCGGGCAGCTTGTGCAGCGTCAGACCGATCCGGTGATCGGTCACGCGGCCTTGCGGGAAGTTGTAGGTGCGGATGCGTTCGGATCGGTCGCCGCTGCCGACCATGGCCTTGCGCGCCTCGGCCTCGGCGCCGTGGGCTTCCTCGCGGAACTTCTCGTAGAGACGGGCGCGCAGCACCTGCATCGCCTTGGCCTTGTTCTTGTGCTGGCTGCGCTCGTCCTGCTGCGTGACGACGAGGCCGGTGGGCAGGTGGGTGATGCGCACCGCCGAATCGGTCGTGTTGACGTGCTGGCCACCCGCGCCGGACGCGCGGTAGATGTCGATCTTGAGGTCGCCGTCGGCGATCTGCACGTCGACCTCGTCGGGTTCGGGCAGGACCGCGACGGTCGCCGCGCTGGTGTGGATGCGCCCGCCGCTTTCGGTGACGGGCACGCGCTGCACCCGGTGGACGCCGCTTTCGAATTTCAGCTTGGCGAAGACGCCGGTGCCGCTGATGTTGGCGACGACTTCCTTGAACCCGCCGATGTCGCTGGCATTGACGCTGATCGTCTCGACCTTCCAGCCCTGTTCGGCGGCATAGCGTTCGTACATGCGGAACAGGTCGGCAGCGAAGAGCGCGGCTTCGTCCCCGCCGGTGCCGGCCCGGATCTCAAGCATCGCGGGCCGCGCATCGGCGCTGTCGCGCGGTAGCAGCGTTATGGCGAGGCGCTGTTCGGCCTCGGGCAATTCGCTCTCGATCCGGGCGATATCCTCGGCGGCCATCGCCTTCATCTCGGGGTCGGCCAGCATGGCGCGCAACTCGTCCAGTTCGCCGCGCATCGCCGCGACTGTCGCCGCCTCGCGCGCCACCGGTTCCAGCTCGGCATAGTCGCGGCTGGCGCGCACGAAGCCCTCGCCCTCCAGCGTGCCCGACGCGAGGCGCGCTTCGAGTTCGGCGAAGCGGTGCGCGATCTGGGACAGGCGTTCGTCGGAGATCTGGGCGGCGGACATCTGCATCGGTTCAGCGCGCCAGCGCCGCCTCGATCGTCGCGGCCATGCCGTCTTCGGCCTTGATGCGGTTGGCGACCGCCCCGTCGCGGACCGACAGCGCGTAGATCGCCCTGGCTCCCATCTTCACCGCCTTGTCGAAACGCTTGCGGGGGGACCCGCTGGCCAGCAGTTCGGCGCTGGTCCCGGCGCGGCGCAGACGCGACACCGCGGCCACGCCTTCGGCCATCGCCGCATCGTCCTCGACCACCACGATCACGTCGGTTACCTCCGCCTCGCGCGTGCCCACCAGCATCGCCAGCCGTTCGATCCCCGCAGCCCAGCCGACCGCCGGGGTATGCGCCCCGCCCAAGGTCTCGATCAGCCCGTCGTAGCGCCCGCCGCCCAGTACCGTCCCTTGCGCGCCGAGCCGGTCGGTCACGAACTCGAACGCCGTGTGGCGATAATAGTCGAGCCCGCGCACCAACGAATCCATCCGGTTCCACCTGACGCCCGCGGCATCGAGCCCGCTGGTTACCGCGCCGAAGAAGTCCTGCGCCTCGCCCGAAAGATAGGCGTCGATGCGCGGCGCGTCGGGCAGGAAAGCCCGGTCGCGCGGGTCCTTGGAATCGAGAATGCGCAAGGGATTGCGCTCCAGCCGGTCCTGCGAATCCTCGGAAAGCTCGGCGGCGTGATCGCGGAAGTATTCGACCAGCGCGGCGCGCCACGCCTCGCGGCTGTCGCCGTCGCCCAGCGTGTTGAGCTGCAGCGTGACCCCGTCCGCGATGCCGAGTTCGTGCAGCAGCTGGTCCGCCATCACCAGCAGTTCGACGTCGGCCTGCGGTTCGGCCGCGCCGATGATCTCGGCGTCGATCTGGTGAAACTGGCGATAACGGCCCTTCTGCGGGCGTTCGTAGCGGAACAGCGGGCCGTGGGTCGCGACCTTGAGCGGCGCGTACTGCTTCCACCCGTCGGTCAGGTAGGCGCGGGCCAGGCCAGCGGTGAATTCGGGGCGCAGGGTCAGGGATTCCCCACCCCGATCCTCGAACGAATACATCTCTTTCGACACGACGTCGGTCGTCTCGCCCAAGCTGCGGCTGAACACCGCGGTCTTCTCGAAGACCGGCATCTCGACGCGGCGGAAGCGGTAGAGGCGGCGCACCCGCTCGAATGTCGCGACGACGTGGGCGAAGGCCTCCGCCTCCGCGCCGAAGATGTCCTGCGTGCCCCGGATCGCCTGCGGGGTCTCGATGGTCGTGGGTTTGCCGTCGCTCATGGCCGCGCGCCTTAGCGCCAACGGCGCGGACTGAAAAGCGTCGGACGGCGAGCGGCACGCCCGGCGATGCCGCGCGGGCTGCGGCACGGCCCCGCGTGTCGGCACAAACCACTGGAATCACGCTGCGAAATAAGGTTGCAATGCGACGACCGCCTTGCCAGATAGTAGGCGATGAAACCATCCCCCAAGTTTGCGCTCGCATCGGCCTGCGCCCTCGTCGCCCTTGGCGCTCCGGTTGTTCCGGCATTTGCCGAAACCATGCCCTCTTCGCTCAGCCAGCCGGCCGAAGGGCTTCGCGTCACGCGCAGCGTGCCCGATCCGGTCGACAGGCCGTGGCCGGGCGGCACGATCCGCATCGACGTCGATGCGACCGATCTCGAACGCGGCGTGTTCCGCACCGTGGAGACGATCCCGATCCCGGCGGGCAGCCGCAAGCTGACGCTGCTCTATCCGCAATGGCTGCCGGGCAAGCACGCCGGCCTCGCGCGGATCGCGAACCTGACCGGCATCCACTTCAGCGCTGGCGGCAAGGATGTGGGCTGGGTGCGCGACCCGGTGGAGCTCTACGCCTTCCATCTCGACCTGCCGGAAGGCGCGACCGAGATCGTTGCCAATCTCGTCTACACCTCTCCCCTCACCTCGGGCGAGGGGCGCGTCGTCATGACGCGCGAGATGCTGAACCTGAAGTTCGAGGAAATGACGCTCTATCCGGCTGGGCATTACGTGCGGCAGATCCCAGTGGTGCCGACGGTCAGGTTTCCCACGAACTGGAAGGTCGCGACCGCGCTCGACGGGATGAGCCGGACGGGCGACACCGTCACCTGGGCCCAGACCGACTACGAGACGCTGATCGATTCGCCGATCTTTGCCGGCGCGCATCACCGCGAATTCGACCTGGGCCAGAACGCGCAGCTGCAGGTCTTCGCCGACAAGCCCGACCAGCTCGCTGCGGTCAAGGACGACCAGATCGCCAAGGTTCGCGCCCTTATGGACGAGGCGGTGATCCTGTTCGGTAACCAGCAGTGGGATCACTACGACTTCCTGCTGGGCGTCACCGACCGGTTGGGCGGCATCGGGCTCGAGCATCATCGCTCGTCGGAAAACACCCTGCCGGGCGACCTGTTTCAGGACTGGAAGAAGAGCGAGTACCGGGTCGACCTGCTGCCGCACGAGCTGACGCATAGCTGGAACGGCAAGTTCCGCCGGCCCGTCGGTTCGTGGACGCCGGACTATCGCCAGCCGATGCAGAACGAGTTGCTCTGGGTCTACGAAGGGCAGACCCAGTACTGGGACCTCCCGCTTTCGGCCCGTTCGGGGATGCAGTCCAAGGAGATGGTGCTGGGCGAGATCGCGCGCACCGCGGCGAGCTACGTCAACCAGCCGGGGCGCAGCTGGCGTCCGCTGGTCGACACCACCAACGATCCGCAGATCGGCCAGCGCGCGAGCAAGCCCTATTACAGCTTCTCGCGCGGGGAAGAGTACTACAACGAAGGCGCGCTCATCTGGCTCGAAGCCGACATGCTGATCCGCAGCGAATCGAAGGGGCGCAGATCGCTCGACGATTTCGCGAAGCTGTTCTTCGGCGGCCACCCGGGCGACTGGGGGCAGATCACCTACGATTTTGACGACGTGGTCACCGCGCTCAACACCGTGCACCCGCACGATTGGGCGAAGTTCCTGCGCGACCGGGTCTATGCGGCCGATGCGCCCCCGCCGCTCGGCGGCATCGAACTGGGCGGCTACAAGCTGGTCTACAAGGAAGAACCCAATCCCTTCGACGCTTCCCTCATGGCCAAGGGAGCCTTGCGGCTCGAGCACTCGCTCGGCCTGACGCTGAGCGAGAAGGGCGCGATCGGCAGCACCGTCTGGGACAGCCCGGCCTTCAAGGCGGGCCTCGTCAACGGTATGGAAGTGGTCGCGGTCAACGGCACCGAATACAGCGCCGACGTCATGAAGAAGGCGATCACCGAGGCGAAGACCGCCGGCAAGGTCGACCTCTTGGTCAGGCGCGGCGACCGCTACATGACGGTTTCGGTCCCCTACACGGGCGGACTGCGCTGGCCATGGCTGGAAAAGGCGGTGAAGGGGACGGCCCCGATCGATCGCTGGCTCGAGCCGCGGCGCAAGTAGGGGATCGTCCCCGCGCGATCGCGGCTCGCTCGATTGTGCAGGCGCGGCAAGAAAGCATCTACGACCAAAGCGGGCCTTGGCGCGGTGCCAAGGCCGCGCTAGAGGCGCATGCGACGCTGCCGGTTGCTGCAGTGCAAAACGACGAATCGTGCCAGACGACAGGACATTCCCATGCAGATCGAGAAGATCCCCACCGGCGACAATCCGCCCGAAAGCCTCAACGTCATCATCGAGGTGCCCACCGGCGGCGAACCCGTGAAGTACGAGTTCGACAAGGAATCGGGCGCGCTGTTCGTCGATCGCATCCTGCACACGCCGATGCGCTATCCGGCCAACTACGGCTTCGTGCCGCATACCCTCTCGCCCGACGGCGATCCGCTCGACGCGCTGGTCATCGCGCGCAGCCCGTTCATTCCGGGCTGCGTCGTGCGCGCCCGGCCGATCGGCGTCCTGAACCTCGAGGACGAACACGGCGGCGACGAGAAGCTGATCTGCGTGCCGGTCGACACGACCTTCCCCTATTACTCCGACGTCGGCGAGACGAAGGACCTGCCCTCGATCATCTTCTCGCAGATCGAGCACTTCTTCACCCACTACAAGGACCTCGAGGCCGAGAAGTGGGTGCGCGTCGGCAACTGGGGCGATGCCGCCGAAGCCAAGCGCATCGTCATCGAATCGATCGACCGCTACAACGAAAACAAGAAGGGCTGATCCAGCCCTACTCGACGGGCCTGCTCGCATCGAGCAGGTCCGCCTTGCCGCCGGCCGGGCGGAGTTTAGTCGGGCGCGACGGGCTTCGCACCGACTTTCGGTTCGGCAACGGGCGACGCGGCTCCCGCCTCGCTCGGCTTCTTCAGTCCCGCCGCTGCTACCTGCGACAGGCCGGCCAGCGCGGCCGCGCCTTGTCGCAGTCGGCGGAAAGATTGGTCGACCCAGCCGAGGAAGCGCAGGACGATGTTCGAATCGCCACCCTCCATAATCCGAGCCGAGGGTTCGGGAGAGCGCAGCACCGACTTCATCGTGCCCAGCGCGCCCGTCCCCACCGCCAACGCCGCGACCGGATCGTCGTCGGCATCGACGCCCAGATCGCATTCGAACCGGCGCTGCGGGTTGCGCGCTTCGTTGAGGATCAACGCCTTGAACACGGTGCTGCCGGGAATGCGCAAGTGGTTGCCGTCCAGCGACACCAAGACGGTCCGCGGCCGGTCAGGCGGATGACGCGACCCTGGTTCCCTTCGATCACGACATGGTCGTTGGCGCGAAACGGCTGGCGCACCGAGAGCATGATCGACGAGATGTAGGTGTCGACGGTGTCGCGCACGGCAAAGCCGATGGCGATGCCGATCACCCCGCCAACCCCCAGCAACGCGCCGAGCAAGGCTGTCGCGCCGAGAATCTTGAGCCCGAAATAGAGGCCCACCAGGATGCCGACGAAACGCACCGCGAACGCCGCCACTTCGACGACGAAGGGATTGGGCTCGATCCGGCGCCACAGCCCCTGCCAGGCCGCGAGCCAGCGGAACAGCGCGATGACAGCGATGGCGACACCCCAGCAGCGGGAGCAGCGCCGCGAGCGTGCGAGCCGCGCCGCCCGCCCCGCGCACCGCTGTCAGGAGCCCGCGACGGTCATGCCATCGACCCGCAGCGTCGGCACGTTGGTCGCATAGACGACGTCCAGATCGCGGGCGGGATGCATGTTGGCGAACATGTCGGCCATGTTGCCCGCAACGGTGATGCCCGAAACCGGCCCGGCGATCTGCCCGTCGCGGATGAGAAAGCCCGCAGCGCCCCGGCTGTAGTCGCCGCTGACGATATTGACGCCGGGGCCGATCAGCTCGGTCAGGAGCACGCCTTCGGCGATGTCGGCGATCAGTTCGGCGACGCTGGGCTCGCCCGCCAGCAAGGTCAGGTTGGACGACGACACGCTCGGTGCCGCTCCGCCTTGGCGCACGGCGTGGCCGGTCGGCTGGCGACCGAGCTTTCGCGCCGAGGCGCTGTCGAGCATCCAGCCGGTCAGCACGCCCTTGTCGATCAGCGTCGTGGCCCGCGTTTCAAGCCCCTCGCCATCGAACGGACGCGAGCCCAGCCCGCGCGCGACCAGCGGATCGTCCACGATCGTCACGCTGCTGTCGAAAACCTGTCCGCCTTCCCGGTCGAGCAGGAAGCTGCCGCCCCGCGCGATCGACGGGCCGGAGATCGCCGCCGCGAAGTGGCCGAGCAGTGATCGACCCGCCAGCGGATCGAACACCACCGGCATCGCGCCGCTGCGGACGCTGGTCGGGCCGAGCCGGTCGACCGCGCGGCGCCCCGCCCGTTGGCCGATCCACGCCGCGTCGGGCAGGTCGCCGCGATGGCGCGCGACGCGCCATTCGGAACCGCGCTCCATCCCGCTGCCTTCGCCCGCGACGACCGCGGCGGAGAGCGAATGCTGCGACTGGGCATAGCTGGCGCCGAAACCGTCGCTGGTGGCCAGCGCGATGACGCTGTGCCCGGTGCCGGCAGAGGCGCCTTCGCTGTTGGTCACGCCCGTCACGGCGCGTGCGGCGTCCTCGCCCGCCAGCGCCGCTTCGCGCAGCTCTTCGGGACCCGGCAGCGTCGATACGAGATCGAGATCGGGCGGCGCGTGACGCATCAGCAGCGATCGGGGCGCGAGCGCGGCGTTTTCGTCCTCGGGCGCGGCGCGGGCCATGGCGATGGCTCGGCTGGCCAGTTCCTCGAGCCTGCCGGCATCGACCGCGCTGGACCCGATCGTCGCCTGCCGCATGCCGATGAAGACGCGCAGGCCGAAATGTTCGGATTCGGACCGGTCGACGTCCTCGAGTTCGCCGAGGCGAACCTGCACGCTTTCCGACTGGCTGCCGACATAGACCGCATCGGCCCCGTCCGCGCCCAGCCTGCGAGCGCAGGCGATCAGCTCTCCGCAGCGGTCGAGCGCGTTGTCGCCGCTCAGCATCTGGTTTCGTATGAAATGATCATGGCGACAGCAGTAAGCGCAGTCGCCGCGCGCGGCAAGGTGCCTCCCGCAGGCGAGCGCGTCGCGGTGTCAGCCGCCCATCATCGCAAAGCCGCGGGCCAGCCCTGCCAGGAGGAAGGGCAGGCCGATGGCGGAAAGCCAGATGATCATGCGATCACGGCGGAAGCGGCAGGCATGGACCGGGTCGAGGGCCTCAACATCGTCCAGCCGGTCCCAGTGCCGTTCCAGCATCCTTGCCGCGGGGATGATCGCGCCCACCAGCACGACGAGCGCGAGGTAGGGCAGCATCGAATTGCTGACTTCCTTCAGCTGCTTCATCGTGACGAAGATCTGAAGGCCGGTATAGGTCAGAAGGCCATAGGCCAGATTGTCGCTGATCCGGCGTCGCCAGTCCTTTGCAACGTGATGGGCGTTGTCATGGTCCGCGTCGTGTCGGGACACGCTGCGTGCCATGTCGGTATCCTTTCCCAAGAGGGCGACTTTTTTCATCGTACCTGTCCCCGGCGAGTCGACCAGCCTGAGCCGGTCGGTCCGAAACCCGCCAAGCGAGAAGTAGATCACGCCCCCGGCCGTATGGTCAAGGCCCGGATTTTCGCGATTTCGCGAAATCCGTCCGACCCCGGGACGGTCACCCGCCGCCGTGCCGTGCGGGCAGGCCATGCACGAATCCTGCCAGATGGAGCGCCGGGGGGTTCAAACCTCTGTCTTGGCGTATTAAGAGAGCGCGGTAGGCCCGCCGTTCGCCGATGGCCGGGGCGGGCAGGAACTGGAGACGAATCATCGACACCATCGCCGCGATCGAGCCTGCCGCAGCCTCTCGGCCCGTGCCGCAGGGCGGGCTGGAGGTCATCTCCATCGCCAAGAGCTACGACAAGCGAGCGGTGCTGACCGACATCTCGCTGAGCGTCGGCAAGGGCGAGGTGTTCGGTCTGCTCGGTCCCAACGGCGCGGGCAAGACGACCTGCTTCTATTCGATCATGGGCCTGGTGAAGCCGGATGCCGGGCGCATCCTGATGGACGGCGTCGACGTCACCAAGCTGCCGATGTACCGTCGCTCGATCCTCGGCCTCGGCTACCTGCCGCAGGAAACCAGCATCTTTCGCGGCATGACGGTGGAGCAGAACATCAACTGCGTGCTTGAACTGGTCGAGCCCGACAAGCGCGTCCGGGCCGCGGAGCTGGAGCGGCTGCTCGGCGAATTCGGCCTCACGCGCCTGCGCGAAAGCCCGGCCATGGCGCTTTCTGGCGGCGAACGGCGGCGCTGCGAGATCGCCCGGGCGCTGGCCGCCAAACCCTCGATCATGCTGCTCGACGAGCCTTTCGCGGGCATCGACCCCCTGTCGATCGGCGACATCCGCGACCTGGTCATCGAGCTGAAGAGCCGCGGCATCGGGGTGCTGATCACCGACCACAACGTGCGCGAAACGCTCGACATCGTCGACCGCGCCTGCATCATCTACGGCGGGCAGGTGCTGTTCGCGGGCAGCCCCTCCGACCTCGTCGCGAACGAGGATGTGCGCCGGCTCTACCTGGGTGAGGGCTTCACCCTCTGATCGCGATGCGCACCTCGCCCCCTTCTTGCGATTGATCGATGGCGCTGGGTCCACGCCTCGACCTGCGGCAGACGCAATCGCTGGTGATGACGCCGCAGCTGCAGCAGGCCATCCGCCTGCTCGCGCTGTCGAACCTCGAACTCGAATCCTTCATCGCCGAGGCGGTGGCCGACAATCCGCTGGTCGAGATCGACGGCGGCGGCGGGGTCGAGACGGTGCCGCTGGCGACCGAGGGTGATCCCGTCAGCGCCGACATGAGCGCGGGCGAGGGCGAGGCCGCGCTCGACATCGCGGGCGAGATGCTCGACCGCGACTTCGACACCGGCGCATTCGACGACGGCGCGTTGGGGGGCGGCGCGTTGGGGGGCGGCGGATCGGGTTCGGACCCCGGCGCAGGCGGCGACTTCGATCCCGTCGAGCGCGCGAGCGACAGCGCCGAGACGCTGGCCGATCATCTCCATGCCCAGATCGGATCGACCGGAGGCCCGCTGGCCGAGCAGTTCGTCGCTCACCAGATCGTCGACCAGCTCGATGAGGCCGGCTACCTGACCGTACCCCTGAAGGAGATCGCCGACCTTCTCGGCATCACCCTGGCAGAGGCGGAGGCAGGGTTGCGGCTGGTCCAGACGCTGGACCCCACCGGCGTCGGCGCGCGCGACCTTGCCGAATGCATCGCGCTCCAGGCCATCGAGGCCGATCGCTACGACCCGTGCATGAAGGCGCTGATCGGCAACCTCGACCTTGTCGCGCGGGGCAACATGGCGCAGCTGAGGCGGCTGTGCCGCGTCGATGACGAGGACCTGGCCGACATGATCGCCGAACTGCGCCGCTACGATCCCAAGCCGGGATGCCGCATCGGCGGCGATGCCGCACCGCCGGTCGTGCCCGATGTCTTCGTGCGCCCGATGGGCCGCGATGCCGCGGGCGGGGAAGGCGCCGCGACGCCTTCGGGCTGGCACATCGCGCTCAATCGCGACACCTTGCCGCGGCTGGTCGTCGATCGCGAATACTACACCACGCTGCGCAAGGGCTGCGGCAAGGACCGCGCCTCGCGCGGCTGGCTGGGCGAAAAGCTGGCCGACGCCAACTGGCTGCTGAAGGCGCTGGACCAGCGGCAGAAGACCATCCTGAAGGTCGCGCGCGAGATCGTGCGGCGGCAGGAAGGCTTCTTTCAGCGCGGGGTCAGCGCACTGGTCCCGCTGACCTTGCGCGAAGTGGCCGAAACGGTCGAGATGCACGAATCGACCGTCAGCCGCGTCACCTCGAACAAGTTCCTCCATTGCGGGCGGGGAACGTTCGAACTGAAGTATTTCTTCTCCTCGGGCGTGGCGCGCACCCGCGACGACGCGGATGGCACGTCGGCGGAAGGCGGCGCCTCGGCAGAAGCGGTGAAGGCCGCGATCCGCCGGCTGATCGATGCCGAGAAGCCCGACGACATCCTGTCCGACGACACCCTGGTCGATTTGCTGAAGGCGCAGGGCTTCGCACTCGCCCGGCGCACCGTCGCCAAGTACCGCGAGGCGATCGGGCTGGGCAGTTCGGTGCAGCGGCGACGGCAGAAGCGTCTGATGGGCGTGCGCTAGAAAGGGCCGTGGCATCCTTCCGTTTCTGGATGAGTCACTCCTTGCGGCAAGCGCCGCGATAGCTCGGGATATGCGCCGGCAACCTGTTGCAATTAAGACTCTATTGGGAATCGTTAACGCGTTGAGGCTTTATTAACCTTTCTAAACGAATCTGGTGATGGTTAATGATTCACACCGCCAGCTTCGCAAGGTTCAAGGGGGCGAAGCCGGTCACGGGCATACCAGGGGGCCATGCAATGCGTATCCTACTGATCGAAGACGAACCGACGACGGCCAAGGCGATCGAGCTGATGCTCACCAGCGAAGGCTTCAATGTCTACCAGACCGACCTTGGCGAAGAGGGTTTGGATCTGGGCAAGCTTTACGATTACGACATCATCCTGCTCGACCTGAACCTTCCCGACATGCACGGCTACGACGTGCTCAAGAAGCTGCGCGTCGCCAAGGTGCAGACGCCGGTCCTGATCCTTTCGGGCATTTCGGAAATGGATTCCAAGGTCCGCTCGTTCGGCTTTGGTGCCGACGATTACGTGACCAAGCCATTCCATCGCGAGGAACTGGTTGCCCGTATCCACGCCGTGGTGCGCCGGTCCAAGGGCCACTCGCAATCGGTCATCCGCACCGGCAAGCTGTCGGTCAATCTCGATACCAAGACGGTCGAGGTCGACGGTGCCCGCGTGCACCTGACCGGCAAGGAATACGCGATGCTCGAGCTCCTCTCGCTTCGCAAGGGCACGACCCTGACCAAGGAAATGTTCCTCAACCACCTCTACAACGGGATGGACGAGCCGGAACTGAAGATCATCGACGTCTTCATCTGCAAGCTGCGCAAGAAACTGGCGACGGCCTGCGGGGGCGAGAACTACATCGAGACCGTCTGGGGCCGCGGCTACGTGCTGCGCGATCCGGGCGCGGAGATGCAGGCGGCCTGACCGCCGCGACGTAAAAAACCTTTCCCTGAAGGCGGGCGCGGCTGGGCTGCGCCCGCCTTTTCGTTGGGCATGGCCTGATCGGGCCTGCCGGAATGTCACTGGCCGGCAACTTCTTGCAACACCGTGGCGCGAAAATGCAGCGCACGGCGCGTGGCATTGCACCTGCCAGGTCGCATCGAGACGAAGCATCATGACGCGATCCTTCGGGAGAGGTCGCATCATGCTCCACACTACCATTCACACCGGTCCGCTCGCCCGGCGCGCATCCGATCCGCGCCATCATCGCCAAGACCGCGAACCGCACGCCGCCCGGCGGCGGATGATCGTGGCGGCCCATCCCGAGGTCCGTAAGCTGGTCGGACGCAATCCGGCTACTGCGGGCTGGATCGGTGTCGTCGGTGCCGGGCAATGCGGGCTTGCCGCGCTGGCGGGCATGGGGCCGTGGTGGCTGGCGCCTGCCATGGCCTACGGCGTGGGCGCGCTGTTCGCCCTGATGCTCTGGGTGCTGATCCACGAAACCACCCACGATCTCGTCTTGCGCACGACGCGGGCGAACAAGCTGCTCGGCGCCGTCGCGGGCCTGCCGCTGGGCATGCCCGCCGCGGTGCCGTTCCGGCGGCACCACCTGCTCCACCATCGCCACCAGGGCGACGCGATCCTCGACGGTGACATCGCCAGCGGCTGGGAAGTGCAATGGGTCGGCACCTCGACTTTTCGCAAGGCGCTCTGGCTGCTGGCCATGCCGTTCATGCAGATGCTCCGTCCGCTGCGGATGAAGGGCGTGCCGATCGTCGATTGCTGGTTCGCGGGCGGCCTGTTCGCACAAGTCGCCTTCGATGCGCTGGTCGTGGCGACGCTCGGCTGGCAGGCGCTGGCCTACCTGCTGCTATCTAACGTCTTTGCCCTCGGTCTTCATCCGCTCGGCGGGCGGTGGATCCAGGAACACTTCCTGATCTTTCCGGGGCAGGAAACCTCGTCCTGCTACGGCTGGGTCAACCGGCTGACCTTCAACGCCGGCTATCACGTCGAACATCACGACATGCCGCGCGTGCCGTGGAACCGCCTGCCCCTGTTGCGCGCTGTTGCACCGGAAATGTTCGACACGCTGCCCTCGCATCGGTCATGGACCATGCTACTGGTGCGGTTCGTGTTCGATCCGGCGCTGGGGCCGGGAAGCCGCGAGGTGCGGACACGGGTGACATGACGGAGGCTTGCTTGGCGCAGAAGAACGGCGGACTGCTGCGGCGGGCGAGCTACGCGATGAAGGGCCTCGCCACCGCATGGCGCAGCGAACGCGCGTTTCGAGACCAGGCGATCGCCAGCGTGGTCCTCCTCGCGTTGACCGCGGTGGTCGGGCCGGGGGCGCTTTGGTGGGCGCTTGTCGTTCTCGCGATCTGCGGATCGCTCGCGCTCGAACTGCTGAACGCGGGGCTGGAATCGGTCTGCGACCGGCTTCACCCGGAAATGCACCCGATGATCGGGGCGGCGAAGGATCTGGCCTCGGCTGCCGTGTTCACGATGAACGTGGGGCTGAAACTGGTCTTCGTGCTGATGCTGGCAACGCACCTGTTGTGATGGCGGCTTGACCGCGGCGCGCCGCTTCGCCAACGGCTGCGACCCATGACGGCACACAAGGAAGGCGATCCGACCACGCTCAATCGGCTCTATGGCCGCGCCAAGGGCAAGGCCTTGCGCGCCGGGCAGCAGGACCTCGTCGACAACCTGCTGCCGCAGATCGCCGTGCCCGCCGAAGGGCCTGTGACCGCAAAGCGCCTGTTCGGCGACGACCGCCCGCTGCATTTCGAGATCGGCTTCGGCGGGGGCGAGCACATGGCCTTTCGCGCCGATCTGCTGCCCGACCACGGCTTCATCGGCGCCGAGCCCTTCGTCAACGGCGTCGCGCAGGCGCTGGTCCACGTCAAGGAAGGCGGCCTCGCCAACGTCCGCATCCAGCACGGCGACGCGCTGGACGTGCTGGCGCGCGTGCCCGACGGCGCGCTCTCGTTCGTCTATCTGCTCCACCCCGACCCCTGGCCCAAGGCGCGCCACGCCAAGCGGCGGATGATGAACGACGGGCCGGTGGAGATGATCGCCGCGAAGCTGAAGCCTGGCGGCGAATTCCGCTTCGGCACCGACCACCCGGTCTATGTCGAGCACGCGCTGATGGTCATGCAGCGCCACGCCGAAGCGTTCGAGTGGCTGTGCAACGGTCCCGCCGACTTTCTCAACCGTCCCGGTGGCTGGCCGGAGACCCGGTACGAGGCCAAGGCCCGGCGCCTCGGGCACGAGGTCTGGTACTTCCGCTACCGCCGCCGCTGAACGCCCGGAAGGGGGACCGAAAGACAGGCTTTCGTCCCCCGATGGAAATCTGCTTGGGCCAAGCCACGATCCGGATTTAATTCCCGCGCTCGACTTGCGGAGAATCGGACATGGACCTCGCCTCCTTACAGGCGCTGCTGCCCTACGTTGGCGTCGGATTCGCCGCGCAGTTGGTCGACGGGGCGCTTGGCATGGCCTTCGGGGTGATCTGCAATTCGCTGCTGGTCGGCGTGATCGGCCTGCCGCCGGCCGCGGCCTCGGCCCGTGTCCACATCGTCGAATGCTTCACCACCGCGACGTCGGGGATGAGCCACCTGCTTCATCGCAACATCGACAAGAAGCTGTTCTTCAAGCTGCTGGTGCCCGGCGTCATCGGCGGTTTGACCGGGGCGTACCTGCTCACCAACATCGACGCCTCGGTGGTCAAGCCCTACGTGCTGGCATATCTGACGCTGATCGGCCTCTACCTTCTGGCGCGCGGCATCTTCTGGCCGCCCAAGCCGCGCGAGGCGAAGCATGTCGCGCCGCTCGGCCTCGTCGGCGGGTTTCTCGACGCGGCGGGCGGCGGTGGCTGGGGGCCGGTCGTCACCTCGAACCTGCTGGTGCAGGGGGTGGAGCCGCGCAAGGTCATCGGCACGGTCAATTCGGTCGAATTCTTCCTGACCATCGCGGTTTCGGCGATGTTCATCGCGCATCTCGGGCTGGATGACCTGGCCGGGCCAACGCTGGGCCTTATCATCGGCGGGATGGCCGCCGCGCCGCTCGGCGCCTATGCGGCGCGTCACATCCCGCTGAAGCCGATGCTCATCTTCGTCGGCATCGTCCTGACCGCGACCAGCCTGTTCGGGATCTACAAGGCGCTGGGCTACTAGGGCGCGAGCCTGCCGCTCAGGCGATGATGTCGGGGATCAGCGCATCCTCGAGCAGGGCGATCTGGTCCTTCAGCAGCAGTTTCCGCTTCTTCAGGCGGGCGACCTGCAACTGCGTGGCGGGGTTTTCGGCCAGCGCGGCGATCGCCGCGTCGAGATCGCGATGCTCGACACGCAGGATCTCAAGCCGCTTGCGCATCTCGTCCTCGGTCATGCGCGCAATGCCCTCCAGCAGCCACCGGTCCGGCCGGTGCAGCCCCAGTTCAACCCCGTTCGCTGCCGGACGCAACCGGCGGCGCGCGTCTTTCGCACGGGCCGCCGCGCGTTGCAATCGCCTGAGCGCGGCAAGCACCAAGGCAATCACGGCTGGTCGCCGCGGCGCGACGGGTGGTCGAAATAATTCGCCATCACCGCTTCGCAACCGCTGCAAACCGTGTTTCAATCACCACGTCATCGATCCGGGGCCAACGAGTCGCGGGATCGCTGACCGCCAGGGTCGCTAGTCGGGGTTCGGGGGTTTACTCAACACCAACGCAGGAGATTGCCATGGAATCGACGCACATCACCGCTCTTCAGACCAAGCATGCCGGGCTCGACCGTCAGCTTCGCGACGAGCAGGCACGTCCCGTGCCCGATAGTGCGAAAATCCAGTGGCTGAAGCGCGCCAAGCTCAAGATCAAGGAAGAGCTCGCGCTCCACTGACCAGGCCAAAAGCCGCAATAGACGACGCCCCCGACCATCCGGCTCGGGGGCGTTAGTTTTGCCGGTCAGCCTCATCGCCCGGATTAGCCCTTTCACCCTGCCTGTCCGGTGTGCTTTATTGCGCCGAAATGAACTCGGCCGTCACTTCCGCCCGCTCGATCCTCACCAATCTGCACGAGGTGATGGCCTCGCGCCTGAGCGCGCAGGCGAAGCTGAACCAGGTCGTCGACGTCATCGGCGAAAATCTCGATAGCGAGGTCTGCTCGATCTACCTCCTGCGCGAAGGGATGCTTGAGCTCTTCGCCACCCGGGGCCTCGAACAGAGCGCGGTCCACGTCACCCGCCTTGCCGTCGGCGAAGGGCTTGTCGGCACCATCGCCGCCAATGTCGAGATGCTGAACCTGGCCGAGGCGGCGGCTCACCCCGACTTCCTCTACCGCCCCGAAACGGGCGAGGAGAAGTTCCATTCCTTTGCCGGCGTGCCCATCGTGCGGCGCGAACGCGCGGTCGGCGCGCTCATCGTCCAGCACGCCGATCCGCGCCGCTACGAGGAAGTGGAGATCGAGGCGCTGCAGACGGTCGCGATGGTGCTGTCGGAGCTGATCAGCAACGCCGGCCTGATCGACGAACATGACGCCCTGTCGGCCAGCCCGCAGATGACCGAGCCGCAGCAGCTGACCGGCCTTCCGCTGGTCAAGGGCCTTGCCGCCGGGCACGCGGTGTTCCACCAGCCGCGCATCAACATCGAACACGTCATGGCCGAGGATACCGAGGCCGAGATCCAACGCGTCTACCTCGCCTTCGACAAGATGCGCGACCAGATCGACAAGATGGCGAGCCAGGCCGAATTCGGGGTGGGCGGAGAGCACGAGGAAGTGCTCGAGACCTACAAGATGTTCGCCTACGACGAGGGCTGGTCGCGGCGCATCCGCGAGGCCATCGATTCCGGCCTGACGGCCGAAGCGGCGATCGAGCGGGTGCAGCAGCGCACCCGGATGCGGATGCGCCAGATCGACGATCCGCTGCTGGCCGAGCGGATGCACGACCTCGAGGACCTGTCCAATCGCCTGTTGCGGATCGTGTCCGGCCAGGTCGGCACGGCGGCGACGATGGGGCTTCGCGGCGATGCGATCCTCATCGCGCGCAACCTCGGCCCGGCCGAACTGCTCGAATACGACCGGCGGCGGCTGAAGGGCGTGATCCTGGAGGAAGGATCGCTGACCGCGCACGTCGTGATCGTTGCCCGCGCCATGGGGGTGCCGGTGCTAGGTCGCGTACCGGGCCTGCGCGGTTATGTCCGCGAAGGCGACGAGATCCTGCTCGATGCGACGCAGGGCATCTGCAACATCCGCCCCGGTCCCGCGATCAGCGAGGCCTTCGAGGCAAAGTCCGCCCGCAACCGCGAAAAGCAGGCCGGCTATGCCGCGCTGCGCGACGTGGAGCCGTTCACCAAGGACGGCGAGCGCATCACCATCATGGTCAATGCGGGCCTTCGCGATGACGTGCCGATGCTCGCGGCGACGGGCGCGGACGGCATCGGCCTTTTCCGGACCGAGTTCCAGTTCCTCGTTTCCGCCACCTTGCCGCAACGCGACCGGCAGACCAGGCTCTACCGCGACGTGCTCGATGCGGCCGGCGACAAGCCGGTGGTGTTCCGCACGGTCGACATCGGCGGCGACAAGTCGCTCCCGTACCTGCGCGGCAGCGAAGAGGGCATGGACGAGGAAAATCCCGCGATGGGCTGGCGCGCGCTGCGCCTCGCCCTTGCGCGCGAGGGGTTGATGAAGGCGCAGGCCCGCTCCTTGCTGGAGGCCGCGGCCGGACGGACGCTCAACGTCATGTTTCCGATGGTGTCCGAGCCCTGGGAATTCGATGCCGCCCGCGCCGTCTTCGAACAGCAGGCCGATTTCCTGCGCGCGCGGCGCAAGATGCTGCCCGAACAGGTCCGCTACGGCGCGATGCTCGAGGTGCCGGCATTAGCCGAAATGCTCGACGTGCTGGCGCCGAAACTGTCGTTCCTGTCGATCGGCACCAACGACCTGACCCAGTTCCTATTCGCCGCGGACCGGTCCAATCCGCGACTGGCCGAGCGTTACGATTGGCTGAGCCCGGCGATCATGCGCTTCATCCGCCGGGTGGTGCTGGGCGTTGCGGGGCACGACATCGACGTCACGGTCTGCGGCGAGATGGGCGGCCGCCGGCTCGAAGCGCTGGCCTTGATCGCCATCGGCATCCGGCGGCTGTCGATCACCCCGGCCTCGGTCGGGCCGATCAAGGAAATGGTGCGCAAGATCGATACGTCCGAAATCCGCCGCGCGATGGAACGCTGGCTGAGCGAACCGGTGCAGGATTTGCGCGGGGCGATGATCGCCTGGGCCGAGGAACGCGGCATCGACTGGGACTGACGCGCCGGGCCGCCGCTCGGCAGGGGTCATGCCGCGGAAGCTTCGTTGCGGCGGAGTTTTTTCGTCTTTCCAGAACAAGTAGCGCAAATCCCGCGTGGCCGCCTTGACTTGACCGGTGTGGCGCGCTTGCCTTGCGCCGGGGCGATACCAGCAAGGGCACAGAGCGAGTGGACGAAGGCGACATCGATACCGGCAACAGCCCCGAATCAGAGGATGCCGCGGTTCCCGGCGACGGCGTCGGCGGGACGCTGAAGGCGGAGCGGGAGCGGCAGGGCCTGTCGCTCGACGAAATGGGCGAACGGACCAAGATCGCCAAGCGACACCTCCTCGCGCTCGAGGAAGGGCGCTTCGCCGACCTTCCCGGCAAGACTTATGCCATCGGCTTCGCACGCAGCTATGCCCGTGCGCTGGGCATCGACGAAGCGCCGGTCGTGGAAGGCGTGCGCGACGATCTGGGTGTCGTCGGCGCGCCTGTGCCGACGCGCAATATCGACTATCTCGAACCCGGCGATCCGGCGCGCATCCCCTCGGCGGCGCTGGCCTGGGGCGTGGCGGCGCTGTTCGTCATCATCCTCGTCGTCGGCTTCTTCGCCTTTCGCGGCTATTTCATGCCGGCCAGCGAGCTGCCCGCGCTGGAGCAGCCGCAGCCGACTGTCGCGGCCGCCCCTGGCGTCGCACCGGCAGCGACCCCGGCCCCTGCACCGACGGGCGACGTCACCTTTACCGCCACGGCGGACGCGGTCTGGGTCAAGTTCTACGACCGGACCGGCAAGCAGCTGTTCCAGAAGGAGATGGCGCTGAACGAAAGCTTCACGGTTCCGGCCGGCGCGGATGGACCGCAATTGTGGACCGGACGGCCCGACGCGCTGAAGATCACCATCGGCGGGCGCCAGGTGCCGCCGCTCGCGACCGAGCAGCGAACGATGAGGGACGTTCCGGTCGACGCCGCCTCGCTGACCGCGCGCCAGTCGACACCTGCGACACCCGTCCCCGGCCAGCCCCGCGCGCCCGCCGGATGACGTCCGTTCTTCCAGGGGCCGTTAAGCGCCGGTTTGGCAAGACCTTGGCACGACGGCCCCACACACGAGCACCAGAGAGGTCCGTTTTCATGAAATCCGCCCGTTCTGCCTCCCGGCATCCGGCCCCCCACCATCCGGCCCGCCGCCATTCGGGTCTTGCCGGACGCGTACCGGCCCTGTTGCTGGGTACGTTGCTGTCGGCCTCGCTGCTGGCGCCGATCCCCGCCGCCGCGCAGGACGACGCCGCCCGCATCCGCAAGCTCGAAGCCGAGGTGAAGGCGCTGCAGCGCAAGGTTTTCCCCGGCGCCGACGGCAAGTACTTCGAGGCCGAGATCGTGCCGCAGCAGGCCGCGACCCCCGCTCCCGCTCCGTCGACCGGCGCAGTCACCGATCTGCTCACCCGCATGGACGCGGTCGAGGCGGCGCTCGCCTCGCTGACCGCGCAGACGGAGGTCAACCAGAACGCGCTGCGGGTGATGAGCGCGCGGATTGACACGCTGGAGGCCAAGGCCCGCCAGCTCGACGCGATCCCGGTCGAACCCGACGGCGGCATCGGCTCGACGCCCGCGCCCGCCGCCTCCGCTCCGATCAAGGCCACCCCCGCGGCGCTCACCAAACCGGCCGCCCCCACCACTCCGCCCGCTGCGGCCCCGGCAAAGCTGACCGTCGCGGACATCGAGAAGCCGAACACCGGCGATGCGGGCGAGGATGCCTACAGCTACGGCTACCGCCTGTGGGACGCGAAGTTCTACGCCGCCGCGCAGAAGCAGCTCGCCGCCACGGTCAAGGAATTCCCCAAGCATTCCAAGGCGAGCTACGCGCAGAACCTTCTGGGGCGTGCCTACCTCGACGATGGCAAGCCGCGTCCGGCGGCAGAGGCCTTCCTCAAGAATTATCTCGACAACCGCGGCGGTGCGCGGGCCCCCGACAGCCTCGTCTATCTCGCCATCGCCACGATGCAGCTGGGCAACAAGGCCAAGGCCTGCGAGGCGCTCGAGGAATTTCGCCTCGTCTACCCCAGCGAGGCGGGCGGTCGCCTGGCCGGGCTCTCGGCAGAAACCGCAAAGAAGGCGGGCTGCAAGTAGGCCATAAGGCATAGCGGGAGCGGCGCGATCAGGAGGCACAGCATCACGTCATGAACCTGCCGGTCCGCTTTGCGCAGGAATGCGGGCGCCTCGGCTTGACCGAGGGCGAGCCACTCGGCCTCGCCGTATCGGGCGGGCCGGACAGTCTCGCCTTGCTGGTCATTGCGCAGCAGATCATTCCCACCGCGATCCGCGTCGCGACGGTCGACCACGGACTGCGAGCCGAAGCGGCGCAGGAGGCCGCCTATGTCGCCGGACTTTGCGCCGATTTCGGCATCCCGCACGAAACGCTCCATGTCCACGTTCCGCAAGGCGGCAACGTCATGGCCCGGGCGCGGGGCGAGCGTTACGCCGCGCTGGGGGCGTGGGCGGCGCGAGAGCAGATCCGCTTCGTCGCCACCGCGCACCACGCCGACGACCTGGCCGAAACGCTGCTGATGCGCCTCAACCGCGCATCGGGGCTGCGCGGGCTGGGCGCGATGCGGGACCGGGCGCTGATGCCGGGCCGCAACGACGTCATGCTGATCCGGCCGCTGCTGTCGCTGTCCCGCGCGGACCTCGCCAGCATTGTCGAGCGCGCCGGACTGGAACCGGTCGACGATCCGACCAACGCCGATCCCGCCTACGACCGCGCCCGCATCCGCCAGGGTCTCGCGCAGGCCGACTGGCTCGACCCGATGCGGCTCGCGGCCAGCGCGGTTCACCTGCGCGACATGGCCGACGTGCTGGAATTCGCCGCCCGCCACGAATTCGCCGCGCAGACCAACCTCAGCGAGGACGGGCGGCAACTTGCCTACAATCCGGCCGGCCCGCGCTCGGTCCGCTTCCGCGTGCTGGAAGAGATCGTCGCCCGGTACGCGACCGAGGGGACGCCACGCGGCGAGGACGTTGCCCGCCTGCTCGACACGCTGGAAAGCGGCGAGAAGGCGACGCTGGCCGGGGTGATGTGCACCCCGCGTGCCGGTGTCTGGCACTTCACCGCCGCACCGCCGCGCAGCGAGGGCTGAGCCCGCCGGCCCGAACGCCGACATCGCGCGGTTTCGTTCGCTTGTCATTCACCGCGCGAACCCTACATTGCCGTAGGAAAGGTGAGTCCCACGCCCATGAACGAAAACGATCCGCAGCCCTCCGGCAATCCCTGGCTGAAAAGCCTGATGATCTGGGGCGGCATCTTCCTCGGCTTGCTCCTCGTCGTCTCGATGTTCGGCGACCGCGCGGCGCCCACCGGCACGCAGATCGCCTATTCCGACTTCCGCGAGAAAGTGGAATCGGGCTCGGTCCGCGACGTTCAGATCGCGCCCGACCGGATCACCGGCACGCTGAAGAACGACCAAGCCTTCAGCACCATTCCCGTCGGCACCGACCCAACGCTGACGACGCTGCTCGCCGAAAACGACGTGAAGTATGAAGGCAAGGCCCCCGAAGAGCCGAACCTCCTGCTCTATATCCTCGCGCAGTCGCTGCCGTTCCTGCTGATCCTGGGCATCGCGTTCTTCGCCCTACGCCAGGTTCAAAAGGGTGGCGGCGCGGGCGGCGCGATGGGCTTCGGCAAGTCCAAGGCCAAGCTGCTCACCGAAAAGCAGGGCCGCGTCACCTTCGACGATGTCGCCGGCATCGACGAGGCGCGCGAGGAGCTGGAAGAAATCGTCGAGTTCCTCAAGGACCCCTCGCGCTTTTCCAAGCTGGGCGGCCAGATTCCGAAGGGCGCGTTGCTGGTCGGTTCGCCCGGTACCGGCAAGACGCTGCTTGCCCGTGCCATCGCCGGTGAGGCGGGCGTGCCGTTCTTTACCATCTCGGGTTCCGACTTCGTCGAGATGTTCGTCGGCGTCGGCGCGAGCCGCGTGCGCGACATGTTCGAACAGGCGAAGAAGAACGCGCCGTGCATCGTCTTCATCGACGAAATCGACGCGGTCGGCCGCCATCGCGGCCACGGCCTCGGCAATTCGAACGACGAGCGCGAGCAGACGCTGAACCAGCTTCTGGTCGAGATGGACGGCTTCGAGGCGAACGAGGGTATCATCATCATCGCGGCGACCAACCGCCCCGACGTGCTCGACCCCGCGCTGCTGCGCCCGGGCCGTTTCGACCGCCAGGTCGTCGTTCCGGTGCCCGACATAGACGGTCGCGAGAAGATATTGTCGGTCCACATGAAGAAGGTGCCGCTCGCGCCCGACGTCAACAGCCGCACGATCGCGCGCGGTACCCCCGGCTTTTCGGGTGCGGACCTCGCCAACCTCGTCAACGAGGCGGCGCTGCTCGCCGCGCGGCGCAACAAGCGCCTCGTCGCGATGCAAGAGTTCGAGGACGCCAAGGACAAGGTCATGATGGGCGCGGAACGCCGCTCCATGGTAATGACCGACGACGAGAAGAAGATGACCGCCTATCACGAAGCGGGCCACGCGCTCGTCTCGTTGAACGAGGCCGCATCGGACCCGATCCACAAGGCGACGATCATCCCGCGCGGCCGCGCGCTGGGCATGGTCATGCGCCTGCCGGAACGCGACAACTACTCGTACCACCGGGACAAGATGCACGCGAACCTCGCCGTGGCGATGGGCGGCCGTGTCGCCGAGGAGATCATCTTCGGCTACGACAAGGTCAGTTCCGGCGCGTCGAGCGACATCCAGTACGCCACCGACCTGGCCCGCAACATGGTCACCAAGTGGGGCATGTCGGACAAGCTGGGCCCGTTGCAGTACGAGGCGAGTCAGGAAGGCTACCTCGGCATGGGGCAGACCAGCCGGACCATGGCGGGCGAGGAGACCAACAAGCTCATCGACGCCGAGATCCGCAAGCTGGTCGAGGATGCGCATGCCCGGGCGACCGACATCCTGAAGACGCAGGAGGACAAGCTCCACCTGCTGGCGCAGGCGATGCTGGAGTACGAGACGCTGAACGGCGAAGAGATCAACCAGCTGCTGGCCGACGGAAAGATCGACCGTCCCGACGCGCCCAAGGGCCCCAGTCGCCCGGTCGGCACCGGCGCGATCGGCGTGCCGAAGGCCGGACGCAAGTTCGGCGGCACCGCACCGCAGGGGGCATGATCCGCGAAGGGCGGCCGGGGAACCGAGCCGTGTCACCCCGCGTAGTCCCGTTACCAGACGGAACTACGACGAGGACACCTGACATGCGCAAGACCCTGACCGCCCTGATCGCCGCGACTGCGGCCCTGGGTCTCTCCGCGTGCTCGGAGCGGACCGAGGAAAACGCGCAGGACTTCGCACAGAAGGCCGCTGACGACACGCGCGACAATGCCGAGGTGGTCGAAAACGCGGCGCGTGAAGGCGCGATCGTCGCCGCCGACAAGATCAGCGAAGGCGCCGAAAAGCTTCAGGCCAAGTTGCAGAATGACGAGCAGACCGACCTCAGCCAAGGTGACGGCAAGCTCGACGGGACCGACTGACTGGGTCAGGTCACGATGATCTCGGGGTAGAGGTCGTCGACTTTCACGCATCGATTGGCGGGATCGGCGACCATAGCAGCCAATTCCGCCCGAACTTCGGCCAGAGCGTGCTCGCCGGCCAGGATCTCCTCCTTGGAAACCTCGACACTCTCGACCAGTCCGGTCGCGTGTCGGCGCAGGACCCACAGCGGCTCCGACTGCTTGGCCAGAACGGTCAGCCGGTCCCAGTCGATCGTAACCTCGTCGCGCAGGCCCTTCGCCCTGCCCCGCGCTATGGCTGCCTGCCATCCCGCCTCGCCGGGCATATGGGCGAGAGCCATTTCGGCCTTGCCCGAAGCTGGCGGCAGGCGCACCACGCCGGTCGTCGGCGCGTCGTAGCGGCGCGCGTTGCCGTCGCCCGAATAGGCCGCGACGGCATAGGGTGGCGCGTAGCCGGGCATGTTCCACGACCAGATCGCGAGGATGAGCGAGCCGTCCGTCGCAAGGTCCGCAGAGGCGCGGGCATGGCCGGAGGGTGCCTGCGTCTGACATTGCCATCCCGGCGTAGGGCGATGCGGCAAGGTGATGCAGGATGCCAGCAACGTAAGCGCGGACACGGCGACGAGGGTCCGGGTAATCATCTGGCGGATCATGCGCGCCTGCCGCGAGCCCGCAATTTCAAAGGACACCGCGCTATCCCATCGCGCCGAGGGCGAGCAGGATCAGCAGGAACAGGATCACCACGACCAAGGCAAAGATCAGCAGCGCGGCGGTGCGCCACAAGGCGCCGGCGCGGCCAAGCTCGTAGCCGCCCTTGACGTGCCGGTAGAGATGGAGCGGCGCGACGAGGCAGGCGATCAGGATCGGCGCATCGCCCGCCACCCCGGCAAAGGACAGCAGGCTCGCCGCGATGAACAAGAGCGACATGAACGAGATCGAGTACGTCACGAAGACCGCGTGGTCGTAGAGCCCGAAGCGCCGCTTCCAGGCGAAGAGCAGCCAGACGAACGGCAGCGACAGCGGGATCAGCAGCCACGAGAACTTGTAGCCCGTCGACTGCATCTTGTAGAGCATCAGCCGCGGATTCTCCCGCCACTTGTGAACCAGCGGGCCGATCGCGCTTTCCTCGGCCTCTACGGCGAAATCCTCCACCTTGCCGACCTGGATGGTCTTGATCGTGGCGAGATCCCGGTCGAGCGTGGCGATCCGCGCCTCGGTCTCGGCGCGGTCGGGATCGTCGGCGGCCATCGCGTCGAGTTCGGCCTGCGCTGCATCGCGCTGGCGCTGCGTCTGCGCGCTGGCCTGTTCCAGGTTCACCGCCGCGCTCTCGCCGATCAGCGCGCCTTGCGACGCGCCGGAGATCGAGAAAACCGCAAACATGGCGAATATGGCGAAGAGGAACAGCGCCATCGGCGATACGTAGCGGGCGCGCTGCCCGTCAATGTAGTCGCGGGTCAGCTTGCCGGGCCACAGCGCCAGCATCCGCACCGTCTGCCAGGTCTTGCCGTCGAGATGGAGCACGCCGTGGACGAGATCGTGCAAGAATGCGCCCATCGTCCGGTGCAGGTGGGCATGCTGGCCGCACTGCGCGCAATAGGCACCGGCGAGATCCGCGCCGCAGTTGAGACAGGCGGTCTCGTGGAAATGGCCTGCGCCGGCGCGACCGTCGCGCGGGTTAGGCGCGGCGCCGTGTCCCGGCTCGACCGCGCGTGCGATGGCACCGCCCTCGACCACGCCGCCCAGTCCCTCTATCGCATCGGCATTCATCGTCCGTTCCCTGTCCGGCGCAGAGTGTAGCTTTACCGGCGTCACGGAGAAAGGTGGCAGGCGATCTTGCCCGACGAAAAAGGGCGGCCCCGCAGGACCGCCCCGTTTCTTCTTGCCGGTGGCGTCAGCGATCAGCCGTCGTAGTCGCCGCCCAGCGAATTGTTGCGCGTGGGCGCGGCGGCCGTAAGGCGCAGCGCCTCCGCCGAGCGCGACAGCGAGCCGATTTCATCGACTTCGTCGTCATCGTCGACCGCGACCTTCTGCAGGCCCTGGATCAGGGTTTCCTTCAGGTCCTTGGGATGGACGTTCTCTTCCGCGATCTCGCGCAGGGCGACGACCGGGTTCTTGTCGCGGTCGCGGTCCACGGTCAGCTCGGCACCGGCCGAAATCTCGCGCGCGCGTTGCGCGGCGAGCAGGACGAGGTCGAACCGGTTGGGAACCTTGTCGACGCAATCTTCGACAGTAACGCGCGCCATGGGGCACTCCGTAAAAAGCTTCGAATACGGGAAAGGGCCGCAATTAGGGGCCAAGGCGCTGCGAGTCAAGGATTGCGGCGGCGCGCGGCAGGGTCCACATCGGGTCGATGGATGCCACCCCCGCAGATCTCGAACCGGCGAAGATGGAAGAGCCGGGCTACCGCGATCCGCCCCCCTTCGAATTTTCGGCGCAGGGACAGGCGCTGACCTTCTACCCCGCCGGGGCGGACCGGCTCGCCGCGCTGCTGGACCTGATCGCTTCGGCAAAGGCCAGCCTGAACCTGTGCTTCTATATCTTTGCCGAGGATGCGAGTTCGCGGCGGGTTCGCGACGCGCTGGTCGAGGCTGCGCTGTGCGGGGTGGAGGTGAAGCTGGTCATCGACGGCTTCGGCGCGGCGGCGAGCGACGCGTTTTTCCAGCCGCTGTGCGACGCGGGCGGCGAGGTCTGGCGCTTTTCCTCCCGTTGGACGCAGCGCTACCTCATCCGCAACCACCAGAAGATGGTGATCGCCGACAATACGCGGGCGATGGTGGGCGGCTTCAATGTCGAGGACAGCTATTTCGACCCGCCGCAGGCCAACGGCTGGAACGACCTGGGCGTGGTGATCGAGGGAAGCCTCGTCGCCATGCTCGACCGCTGGTTCGACAGGATGCAGGGCTGGGTGTCGCAGCCGCGCCCGCGCTGGCGCACGATCCGGCGCATCGTGCGCGAATGGGATGCGGGCGAGGGGCCGGTGCAACTGCTGGTGGGCGGACCGACGCGGGGCCTGTCGTCCTGGGCGCGCTGCGTGTCGAACGACCTCATCCGGGGCGAGCGGCTGGACATGATGATGGCCTATTTCTCGCCCCCGCGACGGCTGGTGCGGCGCATCGCGCGGATCGCCGCCAAGGGGCACACGAAACTGGTGCTGGCGGGCAAGAGCGACAACGGCGCGACGATCGGCGCGGCGCGCGCGCTCTATCGCCCGATGCTCCGGAAAGGCGCGATGGTCTGGGAATTCGTGCCCTGCAAGCTGCACACCAAGCTGATCGTGCTCGATGACCGGGTCTATATCGGCAGCGCCAATTTCGACATGCGCAGCCTCTACATCAATCTCGAACTGATGGTGCTGATCGAGGATGCCTCGCTGGCCGAGCGGATGCGCGCGTTCATCGCGCAGCACGCCGACGCCTCGCTCGCCATCACGCCGGAGGTGCACGAGGTGCGCGCGACTTGGTGGAACCGCCTGCGCTGGCGGCTTTCCTGGTTTCTCGTCGGCGTGCTCGACTATACCGTCAGCCGCCGGCTCAACCTGGGTCTCTAGCCGCGCGCCCACCCGCCTGCCGGGAGGCCGTGGGTGACAAAGGCGACACCCTGTCACCCGCCGCAAGACACCAATAGCCGAGGGTTCGTGCGGCCTTCGGCAGAGGCGTCACGGGTGACAGGTTTTCGACCGGAGGCTGACGATGGCAAAGAGCGGCGGTGAGCATGGCGCTTGCACGACGTGTAGGACAGCGCAAAATTTCCCGCCCCGCCAGGCCGGTGTGGCGAATGGTTGCCGGTTCCCGTTCAGGTCAACAGAATACCGCCCGCGGCGGCCCCGGCTGCCACGATCGCGGGCGTTACCCATTTGCCCTTCAGCCGCCAGGCTGCGACGCTTGCGGCGACAAGGATCGGCATGGCCAGCCAGGGCATTTCCAGCCGGTGAAACGCAGCGACCGCCAGCTGGATGAGGGTGGCGGCGATGATCCCCACCGCCGCGGCCGCCACGCCATCGAGCACGCGATGCAGCCGGGGGCGATCGACGACCATTTCCAGCCTTTCGTAAAAGATCAGGCTGAAGGCGAAAGCGGGCAGGAACATGCCCGCCGTCGTCGCCAGCGCACCGGGGAAGCCGCCCGCCAGATAACCCGCGAAAGTGGCGAAGATCACGAGCGGGGCGGGAAGCATGTTGGCGATGGCAACACCATCGAGAAACGCACCATCGCCCAGCCATCCGCGACCGACCGTGTCGGCGCGGACGTACGGGATTGCCGTGTAAGCGCCGCCGAAGGTCAGCAGACCCCCTTTGAGGCCGGCAAGAAACAGCACGAAAAGCCCTGCTGGCTGCAATGCGGGGGAGGTGCCGGTCAGTGCTGCACCGTCGGACGCGGGCAGCGTGAGCCACGCCGTCAGGACGATGGCGGCTGTCACGGCAACCGCCGTGGCGGGCCGGGCCGGACGCGAGCAGGCCAGCGCCGCGGCGGCGAGCGCGACCCAGAACGGCACCCCGGCCAAGGTGGCGACGGTGGCGAGTGCGGCAATTCCCCAGAGCGCCGCATCGATCAGTATATGTTGCCCGATCCGCTGCACCGACCGCGCGATGACCGCCAGCACCGCCACCTGCACGCCCAACAGGACGCCGGTGAGTATCGCCCGCCCGTCGATATACTGGGCGTAGGCCCAGGCGCAGGCGAGCATCAGCACGAACCCCGGAAGCATGAAGCCCAGCCCGGCAATCACCCCGCCGATGCGGCCGCGCGCCATCATGCCCATATGCACGCACAATTCGTGCGCTTCCGGCCCCGGCAGAACCTGCATCACCGCCAGCAGCCGATTGAACCGGGCGGGCGTGATCCAGCGCTCATCCTCGATCAGCGACTGCCGGATCATCGCGATCTGCGCGACCGGTCCGCCGAAGGCGAGAAGGCCGAAACGCAGAAATTTCGCGAACAGCGCAAGCAGCGACAAACGTGGGATCGCGGGCTCTTCGACCTCGGGCATACCGGCTCCTGGCCGTGCGACACGGCTCTTGGGAGCGGAGCTTGAGTGCGCGGAGCACCTGTGCGGGCGTCCGCACCGGCCCGCGAGCGAAGCGATAGCACACCGGTCGGGCAAACCGAATGGGAATTTGCCGCCTTACTCGTAATCCCCGAACTGGTCTTCGGCGAGGTCGGAGAACTTGGTGATCCGCGCTTCGAACCGCATTCGCACGCGTCCGGTCGAGCCGTGGCGCTGCTTGGCGACGATGAGTTCGGCGATGCCGGTCACCTGCTCCATCCTCGCGCGCCAGGCTTCCCATTTCTCGTGCACGTCGGCCGGGTCGTTCTCGTCCGGGAACTTGGGTTCGAGCGCGTTGACGTAGTAATCCTCGCGATAGACGAAGAGCACGATGTCCGCGTCCTGTTCGATCGAGCCGGATTCGCGAAGATCCGACAGCATTGGCTTCTTGTCCTCGCGCTGTTCGACCGCGCGCGACAGCTGCGACAGCGCCATCACCGGCACGTTCAGTTCCTTGGCCAGCGTCTTCAACCCACGCGAGATTTCCGAGATCTCGTTGACGCGGTTGTCGTTGGCGCGACCCGAACCCTGCAGCAGTTGCAGGTAGTCGACGACGATGAAGCCGATGTTGTGCTTGCGCTTCAGCCGCCGGGCGCGGGCGCGCAGCGCGGCGATGGTCAGCGCCGGGGTGTCGTCGATGTAGAGCGGCAGTTCGGCCAGTTCCTGGCTTGCGCGCGACAGGGCCTGGAAATCCTCGCGGCTGATCTTGCCGGTGCGCAGGTTTTCCGAGGAAATGCCCGACTGTTCGGCAAGGATACGCGTGGCAAGCTGGTCCGCGCTCATTTCCAGCGAGAAGAACGCGGTCGCCGCGCCCACCGATTCCTCCTCGCTGATGCCGTCGGCAAGGTCGCGGCGCAGGCGGTTGGCGGCGTTGAAGGCGAAGTTGGTGGCGAGCGAGGTCTTGCCCATGCCAGGACGCCCGGCAAGGATCAGCAGGTCGGAGTTCTTGAGGCCCCCCAGCTTCTGGTTGACCGAAGACAGGCCAGTAGTGACGCCCGCGACATGGCCGCCGGAATTGAGCGCCTGCTCGATCATCTTGATCGAGGTGCGCGTCGCCATCGCGAAGCTCTGCGTCTCGGTCCCGGTGGTCGAGCCTTCGGCCACCTTGTAGAGCGCGCTTTCGGCCTGCTCGATCTGCTGCATCGGATCGACGGTTTCCGACGTGTCCATCGCATCGGTGACGAGCTGCCGCCCGACGCTGACGAGCTGGCGCAGCAGGGCGAGATCGTAGATCTGCTCGGCCAGGTCCCACGGCGCGATCAGGCCCTGCGAATCGGAGGTCAACCGGGCGAGGTAGTTGATCCCGCCGAGCGCCTTCATCCCCTCGTCCGCCTCGAAATAGGGCTTGAGCGTGACCGGGGTGACCACCGCCTTGCGGTCGAGCAGGGTGAGCATCTTTTCGTAGATGCGCTTGTGCAGCGGTTCGAAGAAATGGTCGGGCAGGAGATGGATGTTCATCTCCTCGATAACCCGGTTGTCGATCAGCGCGGCGCCCAGGAACGCGGCCTCCGCCTCCACGTTGGCGGGCAGCTTCTGGCCCTCGTCATCGTTGACGGCGGCGAACGGAATGGGATCGGCAGCAGGCATGGGGCAGCGTAATGCGGCCAAGCCGGACGCGGTGCAAGGGGGCGCCGCGGCAATCCGCCGCGCGAGTTTTCCACCCCCTGTGGACCGTCAGCGCGAGACGAGGAAAACCGCGTGTTCCGCCGTCAGGTTGGCCATTGCCTGCTGCGACGGGCGACCGTTGGTGAAGTACCACGCCTGCTCGGCCCGGATGCCGCGTTCGGCCATCAGCGCGCGGAAATCGGCGATGGTGAGGTGGTGGATGTTGGGCGTCTCGTACCAGGCGACCGGGATCAGCCGCGTCACCGGCATCCGCCCACCCAGGAGGAGCGACAGGCGCACCCGCCAGTGCGCGAAATTGGGAAACGAGACGAAGCCGCGCGGCGCGATGCGCAAGAGGTTCTCGATCACGAGATCGGGGCGGCGGGTGGTCTGCAGCGTCTGCGACAGGATGGCGTAATCGACGCTGCGGTCCGGATAGAACGCGAGGTCGGTATCGGCATCGCCCTGCATCACCGACAGGCCGCGCCCGACGCAGGCGGCGACATTGCCGGGATCGAGTTCCAGCCCGCGCGCGTCGCAGCCCTTGGCGGTCAGCGCCGCCATCAGTTCGCCGTCGCCGCAGCCGATGTCGAGCACCCGCGCCCCCGGCTCGACATGATCGGCGATGACCGCGAGGTCGGGGCGCAACGCGCCGGGGGTCAGCGGGCTCATTGCAGGAACCCCGCGACGACCCGGTCCAGTTCCGGCACGTCGAGCAGGAAGCTGTCGTGGCCGTAGGGGGCGGACAGCTCGACGAAGCTGACCGGCAGGCCTTGCGCGTTCAGGGCATGGGCGATGGTCCGCGATTCGCCGGTGGGGTAGAGCCAGTCGGTATCGAAGCTGACGAGGCAGAACCGCGCCCTCGTGCCGGCAAAGGCGTCGGCCAGCTTGCCGCCCGCCTCCTCTGCCAGGTCGAAATAGTCCATCGCCCGGGTGATGTAGAGGTACGAGTTCGCGTCGAACCGGTCGGTAAACGACAGGCCTTGGTAGCGCAGGTACGATTCGACCTGGAAATCGGCGTCGAAGCCGAAGGTCTTGGCCCCCTTGCTGCCGTCGGGCCGGTCCTGCAGGCGGCGGCCGAACTTCTCGGTCAGGCCCTGTTCCGACAGGTAGGTAATGTGCGCGGCCATGCGCGCGACGGCAAGGCCCGCTTCCGGCCCGCTCTTGCGCGGGTCCGACCCGTCGGCGGAGTAATAGTCGCCGCCCGCCCAAGCCGGATCCGCCATGATCGCCTGCCGCCCGACTTCGTGGAAGGCGATGTTCTGGGCCGAATGGCGCGAGGTGCTGGCGATGACCAGCGCCGCATCGATCCGGTCGCCGAAATTGGCCGCCCAACTCAGCGCCTGCATCCCGCCCATCGATCCGCCGACGACCGCGTGCAGCTTCGCGATGCCCAGCGCATCGACCAGCGCGACCTGGGCGCGGACCATGTCGCGGATGGTGATGACCGGAAAGCGCATGCCCCAGGGCCGCCCGTCGTCCGCCGGGCTGGCGGGGCCGGACGAACCCATGCACGAGCCGATGACGTTGGCACAAATGACGAAGAAGCGGTCGGTGTCGATCGGCTTGCCGGGGCCGACCATGCGGATCCACCAGCCCGGCTTGCCGGTGATCGGGTGCGGGCTGGCGACGTGCTGGTCGCCGGTCAGCGCATGGCAGATGAGGATCGCGTTCGACGCGTCCGGGTTCAGCGTGCCGTACGTCTCGTAGGCGATGCGCACGCCCGCTAGGCTGCGCCCGCTGTCCAGCGGCAGCGGTTCTGCGAGCTCGAGCACGTGGCCCGCGGTCAGGGGTTCGAGGCGCGTTGCCATGGGGCGCCGGGATTGCGGCGAAGCGCTGCCCCTGTCAACGCCGCAGGTGGCAGGCGCGTTGCTTTCCGCGCAAGCCGGAGCATGGTTGCAAAAGATACATTTGATCTTGCCCCGCCGCCCTTTAGAGCCGCCCGCATGTCAGGCACCGGATCCGCAACCGCAAACGTTCCCGCTCCCAAGCCGTGGATCGCCGCCATCCATGCCTATGTCCCGGGCAAGTCGGCGGGCGCCGACGGACGCCCGCTGATCAAGCTTTCGGCCAACGAGAACCCGCTGGGCACCAGCGCCGCCGCGCTCGCCGCGCGGGCCGGGGCGAGCGCGCCTGCGACGTATCCCGACCCCGACAGCCGGGCGCTGCGCGAAGTGCTGGGCGAAGTGCACGGGCTGGACCCGGCGCGCATCGTCTGCGGCACCGGCAGCGACGAACTGCTCAACCTTGCCGCGCAGGGCTTTGCCGGGCCCGGCGACGAGGTGGTCTACGTCCGCTACGGCTTTGCCGTCTACGATATCGCCGCCCGGCGCTGCGGGGCGACGCCGGTGGTCGCGCCCGATCGCGACTACGGCACCGATGTCGATGCCCTGCTGGCCTGCGTGACGAAGAAGACCCGCGTCGTCTTCGTCGCCAATCCCAACAACCCGACCGGCACCTGGCTGCCACCCGCCGAACTGGCGCGGCTCCATGCCGGGCTGCGGCCCGACGTGCTGCTGGTCGTCGACCAGGCCTATGGCGAATACCTCTATCCGCAAGAGGACGACGGCGGCCTCGCGCTGGCGCAGGCCCAAGCCAACGTGCTCGTCACCCGGACCTTTTCGAAGATCTACGGCCTAGCCGGCGACCGGATCGGCTGGGGCTATGCCGCGCCGGGGATCGTCGATGTGCTGAACCGCATCCGCGGGCCGTTCAACGTCGGGCTGGCCGGGCAGGCGGCGGCGGTCGCCGCGCTGCGCGATGCCGATTTCGTGCGCGCCAGCCGCGACCACAACGCCGCCGAGCGCACCCGCTTCGAAGCGGCGATGACGGCGCTGGGCAATCACGGCATCCGCCCGGTGCCGAGCAAGGCCAACTTCGTCCTCGTCCTGTTCGAAGGGGCCCTTTCGGCAGAGGCGGCGATGGATGCCATAGCCGGGGCGGGCTTCGCCGTTCGCCACCTGCCGGGGCAGGGCCTGCCCGATGCGCTGCGCATCACCATCGGCACGGCGGCGCAGATGGACGCGGTGACCGCCGCGATCCAGCACGCGGCGGAGGCCGCCCGATGAGCGCCGACGTCCCCTTCGCCAATGTCACGATCATCGGCCTCGGCCTCATCGGCGGCTCGGTCGGCCTTGCGGTGCAGGAATACATGCCCGCCGCCCGCGTGTCGGGCTGGGACGCCGATTCGAGCGTGCGCGCCGTCGCCCGCAACCGGGGCCTGGCCCATCAGGTGCCGGACAGCCTGGAGGCCGCCGTCGCCGATGCCGACCTCGTCGTGCTCTGCGTCCCGGTCCGCTCGATGGGCACGGTCGCCGCGATGCTGACGGGCAAGCTGAAGCCGGACTGCGTCGTCTCCGACGTCGGTTCGTGCAAGGTCTCGGTGGCCGAGGCGATCGCGAAGGAACTGCCGGGCCAGGTCATCGTCCCAGCCCACCCGGTTGCGGGCACCGAGCATTCCGGGCCGGAGGCGGGCTTCGCCTCGCTGTTCCAGAACCGCTGGTGCATCGTCACCCCGATCAAGGGCGCCCCGCCCGAGGCGACGGTGCGGGTCATCGCCTTCTGGCGGCGGATCGGCGCCACGGTCGAGACGATGGCGCCCGACCACCACGATCTCGTCCTCGCGGTGACCAGCCACGTGCCCCACCTCATCGCCTATACCATCGTCGGCACCGCCTCCGACCTCGAGGAAGTGACCCGCGGCGAGGTCATCAAGTATTCGGCGGGCGGCTTCCGCGACTTCACCCGCATCGCGGCGAGCGACCCGACGATGTGGCGCGACGTGTTCCTGTCGAACAAGGACGCGGTGCTGGAAATCCTGCAGCGCTTTTCCGAGGATCTCACCGCGCTGCAACGCGCGATCCGCTGGGGAAAGGGCGACGAGCTGTTCGGCCATTTCGCCAAGACGCGCGAGATCCGCCGCTCGATCATCGAGGAAGGGCAGGACGACGCCCGGCCCGACTTCGGCCGGTCCGACCACGTCCATCCGCTCCCGGAGGACGAAGCCGCCACCGACTGAGCGGCGGTTCAGGCGGGCGGCTGGCCGGCGTTGTCGGGCGGGTCGTTCAGCGCGTTGATCGCGGCGTGGACCCGCGCCTCCAGCTCCTCGCGCGGGAGACCGGGGGGAATCGCTTCGCCGATGCGATAGGTGATCGTGCCGCCGCGCATCGGCCGCGCCTGGTACAGCGGCCCGCTGTCCACCGCCACCGGCACCAGCGGCAGGCCGAGAATCTTGTAGATCGCGTAGAGCCCCGCCTGCAGCGGACCGGCGCGATCGTGCGGCACCCGCGTTCCTTCGGGAAAGATCACGAAGTCGCGGCCTTCGGGCAGGCGTTCGCGCGCGGCGCGGGTGATGTGGCGCACCGCCCGCGCGCCGGCGTCGCGCTCGACCCCGATCATGCCGTAGCGACTGGCGGCGCGGCCCCACAGCGGCAGGCGCATCAGCTCGATCTTGGCAAAGGGGATGACCGGCCCTTCGAGGAACGTCGGTGCATCGATCGCCTCGTAGAAGCTTTCGTGCTTCATCGCGTAGAGCGCCTGCCCGTCATGCCGCCGGCCCTCGACCCGCGCGCGAATGCCGAGGACGCCGTTGCAGCAGGCCCGGTGATAGCGCGACCAGAACTGGCACAGCCACATGATGACCGCGCGCGGCAGCAGCAGGGCGATCGAACAGAGCACGAGGATCACCACGCTGCCGCCATAGAAAGCAAGCTTGAACAGCCATGTCCGCACGTGCCGCACGCCGGTCGTCCCTTACAGGTCCAGCCAGCGCGCGATGTGGCCGAAGATCAGCTTGTGATATTCGAGGAACAGCATCGACAGCCGCGGTTCGCGCGTCGGCACCGCGTCGCGCAGCACCTTGACGTCGGGGCCGACCACCGCCTCCAGGTCGTGCGCGGCGCGGCGCATGTGCCAGTCGCTGGTGACGAGGCGGACCGAGGCGATCTTGCGATCCCGTGCCCAGGCCGCGGTCTCCGACGCGTTGGAGCGGGTGTCGACCGCATCGTAGCCCAGCGTGATGCAGCATTCCATCAAGCGGGCGGGGATTTCGTACTCCTCGGCCAGCTCGGCGGGCTTCACTTCGGAATCGACGCCCGAGACGAGAAGCTGCTTCGACCAGCCCTTGTCCAGCGCCTCTATCCCCCGCGCGATGCGGCCCGGTCCGCCGGTGACGACGACGATCCCGTCGGTCTTCGACCCATCCGCCGGGCGCGGCAGCATCAACGCGAACGCGGCGAAGCCGAGCGCCCAGGCGAGCAGGATGGAGGCGAAGAGGCGTCGGAACATCGTTGCGGATAGTTAGGCCCGCTGCGCCCGACCCGCAATGCGCGAGCGCGACCCTTCCCGTGCAAAAGCGCGTCAGGGCATCCGGCGCAGCGTCGCGAGCACGGTCAGCCGGGCGGTCACCGCCGCCAGCCCGACGCCCGCCACGGGGATGAGGACCAGCACCACCCAGTCGAACCAGCGCAGGCCCGCCGCGCTGCTGCCGGGGCCGAGCGCGGCGAACTTGCCCGCAAGGACGAGGATCGTCGCCTCCGCCACGGCAAAGCCAGCCGCGCCGCCCGCCGCCGCGCTGAGCGCCGCGGAGCGCTGGAACATGCGCGCCACCTGCAGGTCGTGCGCGCCCAGAAGATGCATGATCTCGATCGTCTCGCGATTGGCGGTCAGTGCGCTGCGGCTGGCCAGCAGGACCGCCGCCGTCGTCGCGGAGACGAGCAGCGCGACGAGCGCCACAGCCAGCCACTGCAGCGCCGAGATCGCCTCGCGCAAAGGGCCGAGCCAGTCCATGTCGGCGCTGGCGCTGGCATCGGGCGCGGCCTTCGCGAGCAGGGTCCGCACCCGGTCGACCGCAGCGGGGTCGCTGGCGCCCGAAAGCCGCACCTCGATAAGTTCGGGCATGACCAGCAGGTCGTCCTCGCCCGAGGCGCCGGTGCGGAGCGTCGCATCGCCCAGCCAAGGGCGCAGCAGATCCTCGCGTTCGCCTGCGCCCAGCCGCCTTGTCGACGCGACGCCCTCGGCCCCCGACAGCACCGCCAGGGCCGCGCGGGCCTGCCGGTCGGCCTCTCCCGCCGCCGGGCCGGCGATCTGCACGGTGATGCCGCCGGCAAGGTCGGCCTGCGCCGTGCGCGCGATGGAGGCCAGCGCCAGCCCGCCCGCCGCGGCCACGACCGTCAGCGCGGTCATGATCGCGATGACCCACGGCACCGGCCCCGCCACCGCCTTATGGCTCAGCAGCGGGGCGCTGGCGGCACGCGGCGCGAACAGGCCGCGCACCCGGCCGAAGCCCTCGCGCGCAAACAGCCTCGCCTGTTCCTTGCGGGTCAGGATCATGGCCCGCGCTTCCGTTCGGGCGGATTGCGGATCATGCCGGTCGGATCGACCAGCCGCCCCCGTTCCAGCCGCAAGACCGCGGCGTCGGGCTGGCGGTGCATCAGCGAGGTGTCGTGCGTCGCCAGCACGACGGTGGTGCCCAGCTTGTTCATCGAGGAGAACAGGTAGAGCAGCCGCACCGCCATCTGCGGATCGACGTTGCCGGTGGGCTCGTCCGCGACGAGCAGTTCGGGCCGGGTGATCACCGCGCGGGCGATGGCGACGCGCTGCTGCTCGCCGCCCGAAAGCGTCGAGGGGCGCTGGTCGATGGCGCCGGTCAGTCCGACCCATTCGATCATGTCGGTGACCGGCCCGGCCAGTTCCTCCTCCGCCACGCCCGCCAGCCGCAGCGGCAGGGCGACGTTGTCGAAGACGGTGAGATGGGGGACCAGGCGGAAATCCTGGAACACCACGCCGATCCGGCGGCGCAGGTCGGGGCGGCGCGCGCGCGACAGGCTGGCCGCGTCCTCTCCGAACATGGTGATCGCCCCGCGCGACGGCTGCTGCGCGAGGTAGAGGAGCCGCAGCAGCGTCGACTTGCCCGCGCCCGATGCGCCGGTCAGGAAATAGAAGCGGCCCGGGTGCAGCTTGAAGGTGATGTCGGATAGGACCTCGCGCCCCGCGCCGTAGCGCAGGCCGACGTTCTCGAACCGCACGATCGGCCCGCTCGTCGAACCGAAGCCGGGTTTGGCAAGATCGAGCGTGCGGGCATCGGTGCGCAGTTCGGTTCGGGGCGGGGTGGCGGTCACGGATCCTGTCGGTTCGCTGTCGCCGCAACGGGCGGACATCGGGTCTGCGCCGCTTCTAGCGCCCGGCGCGGCGCGATTTCCAGCCCATTGGTGTGGATAAAGCACCGGGCGTGCAAGTAACTGCGCGCCGGACTCTTGCCCCCGATTCGTCGGCGATGTTTAGTCCGCTTCATGCAGATCGCCTGCCCCGCCTGCCAGACGCGCTATTCCGTGCCGGACGGCGCGATCCCCGCCGAAGGCCGCACCGTGCGGTGTGCCAAGTGCCGCCATTCCTGGTTCGAAAAGGGCGACGGTGGCGAAGCGGCCGCCGACGATTTCGCCAGCCCGGTGGCTCCGCCCGCGCCGACCAGCGGCGGCTGGGACGAAGCCGCCCCCGAGCCGCAAGCGCCGCAGCCCGAACCCGATTTCGCCCAGCCCCACACCCCCGACACCCGCCCGGCCTCGCCCGGGTCCGAGGCCTTTGCCGGGCAGCCCGGCAGTCCGCCTGCATCGCCCTACGCACAGGCTCGCCCCTTCGATGGCGGCATGGGCTATCTGGGCCCGATGGGGGCGAGACCCGCCGAGGGACCCGTGCCACATGGCGAGACGATGCCGACCACGCCCGGTGCGTGGTCCGACCAGAACGAAGATCGCCAGCCGCCCGAACAGCCGACCGCCGAACCGCCGATGGCCGAGCAGCCGCTGGCCGAGCCGGAACCCGAACCGGCGCCCGCGCCGATCCGAGTCGAGCCGATGGCCGCCGAAGAGGCGACGGTCGACGAATCCGTCGCGGTCGAGGAATGGGAGGACGAGCCCGCCCCGCGCCGTTCGCGGCTGAAGCTGATCCTCGTCGTCGTCCTCGTCCTGCTGGCGGTGGCCGCCGCCGCCTTTGCCGCGGTGCGCTACTACGGCGCGCCGGCGTGGCTGCCGGTCGGTCAGGTCGCCTTTGCCCCGCCCTCGGAAAACCTCGAACTCGACTTTCCCGCCGACAAGCAGGATCGCCGCACCCTGCCCAACGGTCTGCAGTTCTTCGCCGCCAGCGGCACGGTGACCAATATCGGCAAGGCGACCGAACGGGTGCCCGACGTGCAGGTCGTGCTGCGCGACGCGCAGGACCGCATCGTCTACACTTGGGAGCTGGAGCCGCCCAAGCGCGAGATCGCCCCGGGCGAGACCGTCTCGATCAACGAGGCGGTGACCGACGTTCCCGCCTCCGCCCGGCTGGTCGAGATCGGCTGGAAGGCCGGCTGACCGGCGCCCGCGCCGGCGTTTTCGCGGACGCGGCGATTCCTTCGATAAAGGTTGTTGCGCACCTCTCGGTCCGTTGCTAATGGCACGCGCCTACCAAGGGACGGCCCCCTTCGCACCCCACCGGGACGAACGGCTGCTTCCTACTCCAGGTGCGGTCGTGGCGGAATTGGTAGACGCGCAACGTTGAGGTCGTTGTGGGCGAAAGCCCGTGGAAGTTCGAGTCTTCTCGACCGCACCAGAGAGTGTCCTGCCGGACGCAGGACAATTCCGAAAAATGATTGGCCCCGAAAGGCATGGCAGGACGGGGCGGGGCGCGCGCCCTGCCCCGTCGCGCCCCGTCAGCCCAGCACCACCGCGGTGCCCGAGCAGCTGACCATCAGCATCGAACCGTTCTGGCCCAGCACCTCGTAGTCGAGATCGACGCCAACGACGGCATTGCCGCCCAGCTTCATAGCCTCTTCCTTCATCTCGGAAATGGCCTCGCGCCGGGCGCGGGCGAGGACTTCCTCGTACTTGCCCGAACGGCCGCCGACGAGATCGGTGATCGAGGCGAAGAGGTCGCGGAACAGGTTTGCGCCGACGATCACCTCGCCGGTGACGATGCCGAGATAGCCGCTGATCTCGCGGCCCTGCACGGTCGGGGTGGTGGTGACGATCATGCCGCCGTCGGCACTTTCCCAGGGGCTGGCCATGGCTTCGTTCTCCTCTTCGATGGACTTTCCGGCACAGTGATGCCGCAAGGTTGCCGCTTCGTGAAGGGGGTGCGCCGCGATCGGCGTGGTCAGATGTCGGGTAACGACTGCTCAGCAAAGCCCCAGCCGGCGAGAGTCTTCGATGCCGCCCGGTCGAGCAGCCGTTTGGCATCGTCGATGCTGAAGGGATGGGCGTTGGCCTGCGCGTCGAGTTCGCCCCAGGCGATCGGCACCGCGACCGGCGCACCAGCGCGGGCGCGCGCCGAATAGGGCAGCACGGCGGTCGATCCGCGCTGGTTGCGCAGCCAGTCGATGAAGATGCGCCCCTTGCGCTTGGCCTTGCTCATCGTCGCGACGAAGCGTTCGGGTTCGGCCAGCGACAGCGCCTCGGCAAAGCGTTTCGCGAAGTCCTTGTGCGCGTCCCACGAATGTCCGGGGGTCAGGGGCACGACGACATGAACGCCCTTGCCGCCCGACAGCATGGCGAAGCTGGCGAGGCCAAGATCGGAAAGCCGGTCGCGGATGTCCTTGGCCGCCTGTTTCACCGCCGCGAAGTCAAGCCCCTCGTCGGGGTCGAGGTCGAAGATCAGCCGATCGGGCTTTTCCACCTCGTCGCTGCGCGCGGCCCAGCCGTGGAATTCGATCGTGCCCATCTGCACGCACTGCAGCAGCCCGCGCATGTCCTCGACGTAAAGATAATCCTCCGCCCCGCCGTCCTTTTCGCGGATGGGCACGTGATGCACCGCATCGCCGAACGCGCCGCTGTCGTGCTTCTGGAAGAAGCACTTCTTGCCGCGCCCCTGCGGGCAGCGGACGAGGCTGACCGGGCGGCGCGCCGCGAAAGGCAGCATGATCGGTGCGATCATGGCATAATAGTCGGCGAGCTGCCCCTTGGTCTGGCCGGATTCGGGAAAGATCACCCGGTCGCGGCTGCTGATCGCCACCGGTTCCTCGACCGGCGGGGCGTCGACGGCGATTTCCGGCTGAACCTGTTCCGCCGGCTTGTCGCCGCGCAGGCTGATGAAGTTGCCGTGCCGGACCCGGCCATCGGCGGTGAATTCGGCAAAGGCGATCTCCGCGACGAGGTCGGGCCTCAGCCACGTCACGCCGCGCGCCTCTGCTCGCCCGACCTCGACCGGCGCCGTCTTGCGCACGCGAGAGCGGAACTTGCCGGAAAGCGCCTCCATCGTGTCGCCATCGAAGCCGGTGCCGACGTTGCCCTTGTAGACCAGCGTGCCGCCCCCGCGCTCACCCTCGTTCTGGGCCAGCAGCAGAGACGAGAACGGGCGACCCTTCGCCTTCGACGCCTTGAAGCCGACGATGACGAATTCCTGCCGGCGGGTGCATTTCACCTTCACCCAGGCCTTGCTGCGGCGCGAGGCGTAAGGCGCGTCGATCTTCTTGGCGATGATCCCTTCCTGACCGGCCGCACACATCGCCTTGTAGAGTTTCTCGCCCGCGCCGATGACGTGATCGGCGACATGAATCGGCGGCGTCGCCGCGCCCAGCAGCGCCTCCAGCCTTTCCTTGCGCTCGATGTTGGGCAGGGCGGTCAGGTCCTGCCCGCCCAGTTCGAGCAGGTCGAAGGCGTGGAATTGCAGCGCATCGTTCCTGCCCTGCGATCCGTGCCCGCGCTTCAGCACCGACTGCAGGGTCGAAAAATCGGGGTTGCCCCCGGCATCGGTGGCGACGATCTCGCCGTCGATCAGGCACGAGGGCAGATCGAGCGCGGCGATGGCCTCGACCAGTGGGCCGAACTTGTCGGTCCAGTCTTTGCCGTTGCGGGTCCAGACGCGAACGTCGCTGCCCTTCGCCGCGACCAGCGCGCGATACCCGTCGAACTTGATTTCGTGAATCCAGCCGTTGCCGGCGGGGACCTCATCGACCAGCGTGGCCAGTTGCGGCGGGCGAAACTTCGGCAACGGCGCGTCTTTCGCGGGCATGTTCTTCGAGCGGGCCTTGCGCTTGGCCTTGGATTGGGCCTTGCCGGCATTGTGCGCCGAAGCCTTTTCCATCTGCGCGAGGAAGGCGTCGTCCTTCCTGCCCTGAAGCGAGAATTCACCCCCCTTGTCGGCAGCGATCTCGGCCATCGAGCGGCCGGTCAGCACGCTGGTCAACGCCTGCTCGACCAGCGGATCGCCGTCCTGCGCGAATTGATCGCCGATCTTGCGCAGCAGCCAGTTCTCTCGTTTCTCGCCGGGCTTGGGCTTCAGGCGGATCAACAGCCATTCGCCTTTCATCCGCTCGCCCTGCAGAGTGAAGTGCAGGTGGCCTTCCTCGATGTCGCTGGCGCTCTTGCCCGCGACCGGCGCCCAGGTGCCGCGATCCCACAGCATGACCGTGCCGCCGCCGTATTCGCCTTTGGGGATCGTGCCCTCGAACTCGGCATAGGACAGAGGATGATCCTCGGTCCGCACCGCCAGCCGCTTGATGTCGGGATCGGGCGAGGGGCCCTTGGTCACCGCCCAGCTCTTCATCACGCCATCGGCCTCGAGCCTCAGGTCCCAGTGCAGGCGGGTCGCGTCGTGCTTCTGGACGATGAAGAGATTGCCGCCCTTGCTGCTCGCCGCCTTGCCCGCAGGCTCGGCGGTCTTCGCGAAGTCGCGCTTCGCGTTGTATTCGGCAAGGCGGTCAGCCTTGCTCATCGGCCGATCCCTCGTCCTCGTCGGCGCCGATCCGGGCCACGTCGCGCTTGCTTTCGAACACCCGCAGGATTGTCAGCATCACCACCGCGACCAGCGAGGCGATCAGCACCAGTGGCCATTGCGCCGCGCCGCAGGCAATGCCGATGACCGCCGCCAGCCACAGGTGCGCCGCCGTGGTCAGGTTGTGGACCTGTCCCTTGCTGAAGACGATCAGCCCCGCGCCGATGATGCCGACGAAGGCGCCGGCCGCCTCGTAGATGCGCAACGGATCGGCCCGGTTTGCGCCGAGTTCGCTGTAAAGGTCGAGGAGCGAGACGGTCATCGCCGCAGCGGCAAAGCATATCAGCCCATGCGTGCGGATGCCGGCGGGATGCCCGCGCATCTCGCGGTCGAGGCCGAGCAGCAGGCCGATGATCGCCGCGATGCCGAGACGCGACAGGAGATCGAAATCGATCCAGTGGACAAGGACAGGGTCGTTGAGTTCCATCAGGAGCTCTTGCGTTTGCGGGTGGTTGTCGGTGCCTTGCTCGCAGGCTTTGCGGCGGCTTTGCCCGGCTGGCCGACCGACTGCTTGAGGGCTGCCATCAGGTCGATGACGTTCGATCCCTTTGACGCCGGCTCCTCGACCTCCTCGAGGATCTTCTTGCCCGTCTTCGACTTCGCCTTCTTCTCGATCAGCTTCTGCAGGGCGTCGGCATAGCGGTCGTGGAATTCGCTCGCGTCGAACGGCGCGCTGCGCTGGTCGATCAGCGCGGTGGCAAGGTCGAGCAGTTCCTTCTTCGGCTTTTCCGCACCGATCTCGCGAAAGAAGCTCTGCCCCTGCTTTACCTCGTCGGCATAGCGCAGGGTTTCCAGGAGCAGCCCATTGCCGCAGGGCTTGATCGCGACCAGCTTCTCCTGCCCGCGCACCGACAGTTGGCCGAGCGCGATCTTCTTCGCCTTGCGCAGCGCTTCGCGCAGCACGATGAAGGCCTCTTCGGCCAGTTCGTCCTGCGGCGCGACGTAATAGGGTTTCTCGTAATAGAGGGGGTCGATCTCGTCGGCATCGACGAATTGCACCAGTTCGAGCGTGCGCTTGCTCTCGACCTTGACCGCCTCGATCTCGTCGTCCCCCAGCAAGACGTAGTTGCCCTTCGACACCTCGTAGCCGCGGATGATCTCGTCGCGATCGACCGGGCCGATGCCGGGCACGACCTTTTCGTAGGCGATGCGCTTGCCGGTGGGTTCGTGGATCTGGTTGAAGCTGATGCGCGCGCCGCTCTTCGTCGCCGCGTAGATCTCGACCGGAATCGAGACGAGGGCCAGCCTGATCTGCCCCTGCCAGTATGCCCTTGCCGCCATGGTCTTGCTCCTTTGTCGGGAATCATAGCGATCGAGCGGCGAATTCGTTTCAGCCGACCCTCTCTGTATGCCGTGGCCCACCAGGTGGGATAACCGGGCACTTCGCTTGGCGGGGATCGGCCCATGGCCTAAGAGGGCGCACGGGCAACGGGCGGGGTCGCATTCTCTTGATCGATGCAGCAAAGCCGGCGCGCGGTCCGGCCTTCGCGATACTGGAACGCCCGCCGGTCTGGGGCGGTATCGCCGTGCTGGTCATGGCGCTGCAGGCCTGGCTGGTCGCCGGGCACGAACCGTTCGTCGATGAATGGCAGGCCGTGCAGATCGCGGTGCAGTCGCCGGGCTGGTCGCAACTGCTCGAAAATCTCGGCTACGAGGGGCATCCGCCGCTCTGGCATCTGCTCCTGCGCGGCCTTGCCGAAGTGCTCGGCCCTTACAATGCGCTGCCCGCCGCGACTCTGCTGCTCGGCTTTGCAACGTTGTGGCTCATCCTGTTCGAAAGCCCGTTCCCCCGCTGGGCCCGCCTGCTCGTTGCGCTCAGCGAATTCGTCCTGTTCGAATACAACACGGTGTCGCGCAGCTACACGCTGGGGGTGATGCTGACATTTGCCGTGGTGGCCTGGTGGGACCGGCGGCGGCTGGTCTGGCTGCTGATCGCGGCGCTGCCGTTCACCGATTTCCTGTTCGGGGTGATCTCGCTCGGCTTCGTGTACCTGCGCTGGCGGGAAAGGGCGATCTGGTGGCCGGGGGCGGGGCTGTGGATCGTGATCTCGCTCGTATCGGCTTGGATCGTGCTTCCGGCACCCGATTTCGTCTCCGTCTATGCGCCGTCGACGCGCGACATGGGCAGCGTCCTGATCTGGCTGGCGCGGGTGTCGAGCGTGTTCCTGCCGCTGCAGGGTGCGAACTTCCTCTATTGGGATGCACCGCTGCCCGACGCCCTCAGCCTGACGATGTGGACGGGGTTCTTCGCGGTGGCATGGCTGCAGACCGAGGGGCGCGGCGACATGCGACTGATCGTCTTCGGTTTCCTCGCGGTGACGCTGGCGTTCTCCGTCGCGCTCAATCCCCTGGCCAATCGTCATGTCATGCTGGCGGGAATCCTGCTGATCGCGCTGACCTGGCGGATGCTGGACGAGGGCGGGGCGATGCGACGGCTCTTCGCGATCTGGCTCGGCATCGTCGCCGTGGCAGGGCTTTTCACGGCGGCGGTGAACCTCGTCCACCCCTTCGACACCGCGAAGGAAGCGGCGCGCAGGATCCACGCGCTGGGCTTGGCCGACGAGCACTGGGCCGCCTACCCGCAGCAGCATGGACAGGGCATCGCGGCGATGACCGGGATCCGATTCCAGCGCATGGAGGACGACTGCATGCAGGACATGATCCGCTGGAACCAGGCGCGCCCCTATCGAACGATCCAGGAGATGGAGCGCGGCGCCGTGGCTGAGGCGAGCGAGCATGGCCGCTATTACATCCTTACCGACGCGCCGATGGCATCCTCGCCGATGATCCGCGAACTTGCCTTCATCGAGCGGGGTTACGACGGCAAGACCTATCGCCTGTTCGAGATCGGCCCCGGCCTGCCGCGCTATGCGCGCAAGCTGCCCCCCTGCGCGCCGGGCATGACGAGATTCGCCGACACGCCGATGCTGCCCTGAGCCGGCGCGGCGCTAGTACTTGACGTTGCGGGTAAAGCCGCCGTCGACGGTGAGGTTGACCCCGGTGATCCACGACGCGCGGGCCGAGGACAGGAACAGCACCGCGTCGGCGATCTCCTCCGGCCGGCCGAAGCGACCGGCGGGATGCTTGAGGCGGTTCGCCTCGAAATAGTCGGGCATTTCCTTCTCGAGGAAGCCCCAGCTGCCGTCCTCGATATAGACCGGGCCGGGGCCGACGCAGTTGCAGCGGATGCCGTCCTTCATGTAGTCGATCGCGAGCTGGTGGGTGTAGTTGATCAGCGCCGCCTTCATCGCGCCGTAGCTCAGGCCCGCCTCGCCGAAGGCATGGTTCTCGATCGCGGTGATGGTCGACATCTGGACGAAGGCGCCCGCACCCGATGCCTTCAGGAACGGCAGCGCGGTATCGAACATCGCCACCGCCGACATGAGGTCGACGTTGTAGTTGATGTCCCAGCCCTTCTTGCTGCGCGGAATGCCGCCCAGCGCGCTGGCGTTGGACACGACGATGTCGATCCCGCCCATGTCCTGCGCCGCCTTTTCGACCCAGGCGGTGACCTGCTCGAAATAGCCGCAGTCGACGACGCTGCCGTACACCGTGCCGCGCCCCTCGAGGTCTTCGAGCGCATCCTCCACGCCGTCGCCGGCCAGCGGGTTGGCGTAGACGCTGGTGTCGCTGGGGTTCGCCTCTGCCGAACGGGTGCGGCGCCCGCAGAACGAGACGATCGCGCCTTCGTCGAGGAACGCTTCCACGATCCTGCGCCCGATGCCGCGCGTCGCGGCGCTGACGATGACTTTCTTGCCGGCCAGTTCCAGGTCCATGCTCGCCTCCTCTCAGACCGCGACCGGCAGGATCGTGTCGTTGGCGTGGATCTCGAGAATCTCGAAGACGTTGCCGAAGAAATCCCGTCCGTACGTCGCGGCAAAGCCGGTCTTGTTGCCGTGCTCGTCGGTGACGATCGTCGTCATGTCGGGCGCGGTGTGAAAGGTCAGCCCCGCCGCGAGCATCTTCTCGTAGGTCGCCATGATGTCGTCGACCTGGAAGCCGACGTGGGTATAGCCGTAGAGGTTGACCGGTCGCATCGGATCGGCGTCGGGAGAGCGGGGCGAGGTATATTCGAAGATCTCGACCTGCACGTTCTTCAGCCGTGCGATAAACGTCTTGGCGGCGGAATTCTCAAGCCCGACGATGGCGTCGATCCACGGGTTGCCCGCCTCCCACTCGCCTCCGCTGATCTCCTCGGCCCCGAGCAGGTCGATGTAGAAGCGGCGCGCGATGGCGATGTCGGGCACCGACAGCGCGAAGTGGTGCACGCCCTGCATGTGCGCGCGCATCACCGGGCGCCCTCGACGTATTCGCCCAGCGTCTTGTGGAAATGGCGGATGCGCGATTCCTGGTAGAGCGAGAGGGTCTGCGCGCCCTTGCCGCTGGCGTACATGCCCTCGCGCTGCATGCGCATGATGTCGGTATCCTGGTCGAGCACGCTGGCGAGGAACGCGTCCATGCTCTCGACCCCGGCGAAGCTGTCGTCCTCGCCGATCTCCTCCATCTCGCCGACCTCGTAATGGTCGTCGCGGGGGCGGGGGTGAAGCACGTACTGGTCGAAGATCGCCCGGTCGCGGTCGTGCCCGTCGGGGCGGAAGGTCTGGACCAGGCACAGGCCGGGCGCGGGATAGATCATCACGTTGGGAAAGACGTGGTATTTCAGCGAATCGATCATCTCGGGCACCGAGTGGGCCGAGTAGTCGAGCCCGTACTGTTCCTTCATGCTGGCGCGCAGTTGTTCGGCCATGACCCAGCGGGCGGTCTTGCCCTCGGGCACCCTGGCTCGCTCACCCACCATCTTGCCGTCGCCGACCAGCATCATGTCGAGCAGGTCCTGTTCCGACAGGCCGGCCTGCGAGGTCGGGCTGGGCGAGGCCATCGCGCACAAGTCGCGGCTGATGTGGCGGGACAGCACGTCGTGCTGCATGTTGTGGTCGCCGACGACGTTGGTCATCTCCGGGTGGACGTAGGGCGTGTGGTAGGCCTCCATGAAGGCTTCCATGGCCAGCTTCCAGTTGCCGGGCAGGTGCTTGCGCACGTGGGTCGCGACGTACCAGCCGGTCAGGTCCCAATTGCGGAAATGATCGGGCAGCACCTCGAGGTATTCGACCAGCGGCGCGGCATCGGCGTCGAAGTTGACGAAGACCATGCCGTTCCACATCTCGCACCGCACTTCGACGAGATGCGACTTCGCTACTTCCAAGTGTGGGAACTCGAAGTCGCAGGGGATCGATTTGAGCGATCCGTCGAGGTTCCACGACCAGTTGTGGAACGGGCAGGTGATGTCGGACGACCAGCCGCAGGCCTTCGACGGTTTCAGCTTGGTGCCGCGGTGGAGGCAGGAATTGCGGAAGGCCTTCAAACCCTCCTCGCTCTTCACGATCAGGACCGAGAGGCGGCCGATGTCGTAGACGAACCAGTCCCCCGGCTCGGCCACGTGCTCGTCGCGGCAGGCGAACTGCCAGGTGCGCTGCCACATCCGCTCCATCTCCGCCTCGAACCAGGCCTGGTCGGTGTAGCGGACGAAGGGGATGTCCGACAGGTCCTGGTCGGGATTGGACTGGAGCGCGAGCACGTCGGGCAGCGCGCCGTCGCGGCGGGCGACGTCGGCCCAGGTGTTGCCCGGATAGCGATCGCGCATAATCTGCTGGATGTCGTTCATGGGCCTACCCTCTCCGATCGGCGAAATGAGTGCGTGTGCTCTTTCGTCGCAGGATGACCCGGTGACTTTCCCGCGGCAATTGCGTCAAAAGGATAGGTGGCGGGCCGCCCGGTGACGGCCATTCTCATGGCCGGAGAACGGGCCCGCCAGGCGATGGGCCCAGCGCGGGAGAAGACGATGAGCGAAGCTTCCAGCCCCCGGATGGTCCGCGACTTCGCGGTCGTCGCCGAAGGTTACGCCTTTATCGAGGCCCCCCGCGTCGGTGCCGACGGAACGGTGTGGTTCGCCGACCTGCTGGGCGGAGGCGTCCATCGCCGCGTGCCGGGACGGGATGCCGAGACGGTGCTGCCCGATCGCATCTGGGTCGGCGGCATGCTGCTCGACGAATCGGGCAGGGGGGTGTGCGGCGGGCGCGGCGGCATCGTCGTGGTCGACCCGGCGACGCGCACCGCGGCCCCCTGGCTCACCGAGATCGAGGGGCAGCCGATCGTCGCGGTCAACGACATGGAGGGCGACGGGCGTGGCGGCCTGTTCGGCGGCACGCTCGATTTCGTGTCGGTGTTCGAAAAGGGCCTGCCGCCGGAACCCGGCATGCTGTTCCACGCCACGGCAAGGGGCGAGGTGACCGTCCTGCGCCGCGACGTCTTCGCGTCCAACGGCATCGCGACGAGCGCCTGCGGGCGATATCTGTTCCATTCGGAAACCTCGCGCGGGGTGTGGCGCTATCCGTTGCAGAACGATGGCATGCCCGACATCGCGGCGGGGACGCTGGTGATCGAGGTGCCCGATGGCGACGGCCTCGTCGTCGATACGGACGGCGCGTTCTGGCTCGCCTGTTACGATGTGCCGCGCCTGCTGCGCTGTTCGCCCGACGGGGCGATCCTCGACGAACTGACGCTGCCTTACGACCACATAATCTGCCCTGCCTTCGGGCCGGGCGATCCGCACGGGCTCTACATCTCGACCGGCGGCCGGAAGCCCGAGGATCGGGGCGGCGCGGTGGTCCGGATGGAGGTCGACGTCGCCGGGATCGCCGGGCCGATGACTCGCCTCGTCACCTGACAAGGGGCGTGCGGGTGCGGGCAGCGCCGCCCACTTGACCGGGGCGGATCGATCGGCAAGGCAGCGGTCGATGAAAACCCGCTCTATCGCCGGTCAGGCGCTCAACCCCGTCGGCCTCGGCTGCATGAACGTCGCCTGGGCCTATGGCCCGCCCGATTCGCGCAAGGCGGCCATCGACCTGTTCCGCCACGCGCTCGACGCCGGGTGCGACCATTTCGATGTCGCCAACATCTATGGCGGCGGGCTGTGCGAAGAAATGCTGGGCGAGGCGATCGCCGGGCGCCGCGACGAGGTGTTCGTGGCCACGAAGACGGGCATCGTCGTCGATGGCCCCAAGCGCGGCGTCGACTGCAGCCCCGAAGCGATCGCCGCCAACATCGACGCCAGCCTGAAGCGGCTGGGCACCGACCATGTCGACCTGTTCTACATGCACCGGTTCGATCCCGCGGTGCCGATCGCCGATTCCGTCGGCGCGATGGTCCGGCTGATCGAGGCGGGCAAGATCGGCGGCTACGGCGTGTCCGAATGGTCGGCCGCGCACATCCGCGAGGCGCACGCGGTGCATCCCCTCGCCGCCGCGCAACACGAATTCTCGTTGTGGAGCCGCAATGTCGAACTGGGCGTGATGGCGGCGACGCGCGAGCTCGGCATCGCGCTCGTCGCGTTTTCGCCGGTGGCGCGCGGGGCGCTGGCGGCGGACATCGACGTCGCAGCCCTGACCGAACAGGACCTGCGCCGCAGGATGCCGCGCTTCCTGGGCGAAGACTGGGAGCACAACCGCGCCGTGCTGCGCGATTTCGCTACCCTCGCGGCGGAGGCCGGGATTGCGCCGGCGCAGCTCGCGCTCGGCTGGGTGCTGGCGCAGGGCGACCACGTCCACGCGATTCCGGGCACCCGGTCTGTCGCGCATTTCGACGAGAACAACCGCGCCGCGACGCTGACCCTGTCGCCCGACGTGCTGGCGCGGGCCGATGCGCTGGTCAACCGGCGGACGATCCGCGGGCACCGCTATCCGCCCGCCATCCGCGCGACCATCGACACCGAGGATTACGCGGACTGAGCGCCCACGCCGGCGGCGGCGCGCCTCAGTCCGGGCAGTGCGCCCCGCTGGCGACCCAGGCGGCGGTCAGCGCGCCGAACTGCTCCTGCGTGCCCGGCGCCGGCGTGCGTCCGTGGCCCGGGTTCCAGCCCCAGCCGACGAGGTGGTCGTGCGTGTTGTGCTCGACCAGTTCGGCCAGCGTCTTGTTGCCGTTGCGGGCCGGGTCCTTCAACTGGCGGCAGATCTCGCCGCGGGTCTTGCCGGCCCAGGCCATTTCCGGCGGCGCCAGCGCCCATGCGGGATCGCCCGGGATGCTGCCTTCGCCGTTCGCGAACGTGAAGTTCGCCTCGCCGTGACAGGTGTTGCAGGTCATGCCCGGCACGCCCATCCCGCCCATGCCCCGCGACACCGGCGGGTTGTGCACGGTCATCGCGTCGCCCTGTGTCGGGGTGTCGGTGCGCGGATGGCAGTTGAGGCAGCGGGGCGATTCGATGACCTTCGCCATCTCGCCGAACAGCGCCACGGACCGCGCCTTCGGATCGGCGATGGAACGGAAGGCTTCCGGACCCTGCACGGTTGCGTCGCTGGCCGCGACGGGGGGCGGGACCGGGGCCGGGGCGGCGACGGTCTGGCTCGCCACCGCCGCGCCGAACAGCGCGGTTGCGGCGGCGGCCAGCGCGATGCGTGCGCGGGTAGGCCGCAAGACCGGGCGCCGGATCATGCCTTCGCTCCCATCCGGCTGGCGGCCAGCTTGATGGCCTTGCGGATCCGCTGATAGGTCGCGCAGCGGCAGATGTTGCCCGCCATCGCGCCGTCGATGTCGTCGTCGCTGGGGTTCTCGACCCATTCAAGCAGCGCCGCCGCCGACATCAGCTGACCGGACTGGCAGAACCCGCATTGCGGCACGTCGAGCTCGACCCAAGCTTCTTGCAGCGCCTTGGCCGCCTTGGACGACGCACCCTCGATCGTCGTCACCGCGCGGCGCGCGACCATGGAGATGGGCGTGACGCAGGACCGGCGCGGCGATCCGTCGAGATGCACGGTGCAGGCGCCGCACTGGGCGACGCCGCAGCCGTACTTGGTGCCGGTCAGCCCCGCGCTTTCGCGCACGACCCACAGCAGCGGGGTATCGGCGGGGCCGTCGTAGGCGATCGGCTTGCCGTTCAGTTCGAATTCGACGCTCATGCGCTCTTCCCCGCAATGCCGCGCGCAAAGGGCAGCCGTTCCACCGCCTGTCCGGTCAGCGCCAGCCAGGCGTTGGCGACGGCCGGGCCGAGCGGCGGCACGGGGGGTTCGCCGATGCCGGTGGGATCCTTGTCGCTGGGAATGATCGAGACCTCGACTTCGGGCATCTCGTTGATCCGCAGCGACTTGTAGTCGTCGAAATTGCGCTGCTCGATCACCCCGCCTTCGCCCAGCGTGATCTCGCTGTGCAGAACGTGGCCCAGCGCAAAGCCGATGCCGCCTTCCATCTGCGCGGCGATGACGTCGGGATTGACCGCCAGGCCGAGGTCGACCGCGGCCCAGACCTTGTGGACGCGGGGCAGGCCGTCGGCGCCCCTCGACACCTCGGCGACTTCGGCGACATAGCTGGCGAAGCTCTTGACGTAGGCGATGCCCAGCGCGCGGCCCTTGTCGGGCTTGCGGCCCCAGCCGGCCATGCGCGCGGCCTCCCTGATCACGCCCCTGGCGCGCTCGTCCTCCTGCAGCGCAAGCCGGCCCGCGACGGGGTCGATCCCCAGCGCGGCAAACAGCCGGTCGAGCATCGTCTCCATGACATAGCCGGTGTGGCTGTGCCCGACCGAGCGCCACCACAGCACCTTCATCGGGCTTTCCAGCATGCCTGCGCCGATGCGGTGGTTGGCAAGGACATAGCCCTGCTCGCGCAGGCCCTCGAGCAGCATGCCGTCGACCTTCTGGCCGTTCAGCGTGTTAATTGCGGCGAAATTGCCAAGCGACTGGCCGGCGACTCCATGGTCCCAGCCGACGACCTGGCCCTTGGCGTCGATCGCCGCGCGGACGCGGTGCGCGGTCATCGGGCGATAGTATTCGCCCGTCATGTCGTCCTCGCGCGTCCAGACGAACTTCACCGGTTCCGACCCGCCCCAGGCCTTCGCAACGCGGCCCGCCTCCAGCCCGAAGGCGACGTCGAAGGTGGCGCGCCGGCCGAAGCTGCCGCCGGCATATTGCTGGTGCAGGGTGATCCGGTCCTTGGCGATGCCCGCCGCCGCGGCGATCGCCTCGCATTCCTTCACCTGCATCTGCGAGCCGAGCCAGACGTCCATCCGGTCGCCCTTCATCTGCATGACCGCGTCCAGCGTCTCCATCGGCGCGTGGGCGAGGTAAGGCAGGGTGTAGGTGCCCTCGACGATCTTCACCGCGTCGCTCGCGGCGGGCAGCGGGCCGTTGTCCATGACCGGCAGCGGCGGCCTGGCGGCCAGCCCCATGGCGATCGCCTCGAGCTGCGCGCTGCTGCGCGTTTCCGCCTTCGAGGTATCCCAGTCGACCTTGAGCGCGGCGCGGCCCTTCAGCGCGGCGGCCATCGTCCGGGCATAGACGGCAACGCCGCTTTCCACGCTGGCCACCTTCAGCACGCCGGGCACCGCCTTGGCCGCGGCGGCATCGAAATTGGCGACCTTGCCGCCCGGCATCGGCGCATGGGCGACGAGCGCGGTGATCATGCCGGGCAGGGTCACGTCCTGCGTGAAGGTGGCCGTGCCATCCGATTTCACCGCGCTGTCCAGCTTGGGCAGAGTCTTTCCGATCAGCTTGAAGCTGGCGGGCGACTTGAGCACGGGGTCGGCGGGAACCGGCATGGCGGCGGCCATCGCGGCCATGTCCCCGTACGTCGCCTTGCGGCCCGGCGCGCTGAGCATCGAATCGGCGGCGACGACCTGGCTGACGGGAACGCCCCACGCCTTCGCCGCGGCGGCGACGAGCATCGCCCGCGCGGTCGCGCCCGCCTTGCGCATCTGGGTGTGGGCAGTGGCGATCGACGAGGAGCCGCCGGTCAGCATCGTGCCCATCAAGGGGTTGGCGTAGCGCGAATCGTCGTTGGGCGCGAATTCGAGGCGCACCTTGCTCCAGTCCGCGTCCAGTTCCTCTGCCGCCAGCGTGGCAAGACCGGTCGCCGCGCCCTGGCCGAATTCGATCGACTTGATGACCACGGTGACGAGATTGTCGGGCGTCACGCGCACAAAGGCGTTCGGCGCGAAGCCCGCGCCCGCGCCCGCTGCCGTGCCCGCCGCCCGCGCGCGCAGCGGCATGGCCAGCGCGATGACCAGCGCGCCGCCACCAGCGAGCACGCCCCGGCGAGTTGCCACAGGAAGTGATGCCATTGTCTCGTTGCTCCCGCTTTGCCCCTGCACGATCCCCACGGGACCTTTCGCCCGAGCGCCCAGTGCCCAGGGCAAGGAAAAGGCCGGTTCGCGCGCTTGCCCCACACTAGCTTCCGGTCGGGCCATGGCCACTATGCAAAAGAAGCGTCGGCTTTTGCAATGCGGCATCGTTGCGCCTGAAAATAAATGTGTTTCGCGGCGCGGCGCCGGGCATTGCCGAACGCGCATGGCGCGGGCAAGGTAGCCGACGTGAAAGAGCCCGGTTCCAGCCCCGCGAATGCAACGCCGCTCGTCGCGCGGCAGGCCGACGTGCTGCGCCGCCTGCTCGACTGGGACGCGCAGGGTCTCGCCACCGCGCTCGTCACCCTCGTCGGGATTGAGGGCAACTCGTCGCGTTCGCCCGGGACCCTGATGGCGGTGGCGGCGGACGGCCGGTCGGTCGGATCGTTCTCGGCCGGATGCATCGAGGCGGCGATCGTCGAGGAGGCCGTGCAGGTCATCGCCGCGGGCGCGGGGCGAACGGTGCGCTACGGCGTCGGCTCGTCCTACATCGACCTCAGGCTGCCGTGTGGCGGCGGCATCGATCTTTGCTTCACGCCCGGCCCCTGCCGCGCCGCGCTGGCCGGGGCGGTCGCGCAGGTCGAGCGGCGCGAGCCTGCCATCCTCGCGGTGCGCGAGGGCGGTGTCGGCGCAGGGCCACTCGACGGAGCCTTTGCGCTGACCCTGACGCCGGCGCTTCGCATCATCGCCTATGGCCAAGGCGAGGACCTTGCCGTCTTCGCCCGGCTCGCCGCGTTCTGGGGCGCAGAGGTCGAGGTGGTCACGCCGCTGGACACCTTGGGCGAGGAGGTGACGGCACTGCCCGTGTCGCTTCACGCGCTGCGCCGCCATTCCGAGGTTCCGGCGATCGCGAGCGATGCCTGGACCGCCCACGTCTTCCTGTTCCACGATCACGACTGGGAGCAGGCGCTGCTGCCCGCGGCCTTGGCCCTTGACGGGTTCTACCACGGCGCGATCGGCAGCCGCCGCACGCACCACGCGCGGCTCCGCATGCTGGAGGAAGCGGGCACCCCCGCAACGCTGGTGGGCAGACTGAGGGGCAGGATCGGCCTCATCGCCTCGACCCGCGATCCGGCCACGCTGGCGCTGTCGATCCTGGCCGAAACGGTGGCCGCCTATCGTGCCATCGCGCCGGTCGTGCCCGCCGCAAGCGTCGGCTGACATGGCCGGGGGCGGGATCGCGCTGGTCCTGCTTGCCGCCGGGCGCGCCAGCCGTTTCGGGGGCGGCAAGCTCGCGGCATCGCTGTGCGGCATGACGGTCGCGGCAAGGGCGGCGCTGGCCTACGCGGACGTCGCCTTCGCTTCCCGCATCGTCGTCTGCGCGCCGAACACACCGATCCTGCCCGGCTATCGGCGCGTGCCGCTCGATCCGGCCGGCGCGCCGCTGTCGCGCTCGATCGCGACAGGCGTCGTTGCGGCGCGGAAAGAGGGTGTCGAGGCGGTGATGATCGCGCTGGCCGACATGCCGCTGGTGCCGCGTGACCACGTCGGCGCGCTCATCGCCGGCTTCGACGGGGACCGGATCTGCACGCGCGGCCCGGGTCCGATGCCGCCCGCGCTGTTTGGCGCGCGGCATTTCGCGGCGCTGGAGGCGCTGGAGGGGGATCGCGGTGCGGGACGGTTGCTGCGCGGTGCGCCGGGCGTGTCGCTGGACGCCGATCTTGCGATCGACATCGACAGCGCGGAGGACCTGGCGCGGGCGAAGAACCTGCTCGGCACCGCGGGCTGACGGACGGCAGGCGGGATCTTTCGGACCATCCGACCGGACAGAAGGCGGGCGCCGGGAAAAATGGTGGGCGCGGCAGGGATTGAACCTGCGACCCCACCCGTGTGAAGGGTGTGCTCTACCACTGAGCTACGCGCCCGTTCGCGAGTGTGAGGACGATCAGAATCGCCCGTGTCGCCAACAGAGGCGCGCCTTTGCCAGAGGCTTCGGGGCTTGGCAAGCATGCGATTGACAAGACCGCGTGCGGGGCTAGAGGCTGCTGCCCATGACCGAAGAGCCCGAAAACCCCGCCGAAAACACCCAGACGCAGCCCGCCGCGAACGACGTGCCGCCCGACCGGCTCGCGATCCACCCGAGCAGCCCGCATTTCGATGCGGACAAGCTGCGCCGCGGCGTCGGCATCCGGTTCAAGGACACGGTGCGCACCAACATCGAGGAATACTGCATTTCCGAGGGCTGGGTGCGGGTCCAGGCCGGCAAGTCGCTCGACCGCAAGGGCAATCCGCTGACGATCAAGCTGAACGGCCCGGTCGAGGCGTGGTACGAAGACCTCGGCGACAATCCGCCCGTCGCCAAGGCGTAATCGCTAGGCCGGGAGCAGTTGCTCCCGGTTGCGGCGGACCAGCCGGGTCAGCCAGTTTCTGAACGCCTGCACGCGCGCCAACTGGTGCGTGTCCTTGTGCGTCACCAGCCAGAAGCTGCCGGTGATGCGGTTTTCGGGCAGGACCGGTTCGAGCGCCGGATCGCGGTCGCCGATGAAGCACGGCAGTACGCCCATGCCCGCCCCTGCCGCGATCAGCCGGTGCTGCGCGTTGATGCTGGTCGAGCGCAGGCTCGGTTCGAGGTCGGGGTGGAGGCGGCTGAGGTAGCGCAGTTCGGGGGCGAAGAGCAGGTCGGGCACGTAGCCGATCAGGCGGTGGCCGGTGGCAAGGCCTGCGGCGTCCCGCGGCCGCCCGTGCTGCTCGAGATAGTCGGGCGAGGCATAGAGGCGCAACGCATAGTCCGAAAGCTTGCCCGCGATCAGCGGTCCCGCGCGCGGGCGCGAGAGGACGATGGCGACGTCGGCCTCGCGCTTTGAGGGGCTGAGGAACCCGCTCGACATGGCAAGGTCGATGATGAGACGGGGATGGCCCTCGATGAACTCGCTGAGGTTGTCGGCGACGAACCACGAACCGAACCCTTCCGACAGCGAGACGCGCAAGGTGCCGACCGGGCCTTCGCCTTCGGCGCTGGCGTCGTGGATGCGGCTGGCCGCCTGTTCCATCGCCTCGACTTCGGCGAGGATCGCCTCGCCCGCCTCGGTCAGGACCTGGCCCTGCCGGGTCTGCTCGAACAGGGTGCGGCCAAGGCGCTGCTCCAGCCGCCGCAGGCGCCGGCCCATCGTCGTCGCGTCGACCCCGATCGCATCCGCCGCCCGGCCCAGCTGACCGGTTCGGGCGATGGCCAGAAAATCCTGCAGGTCGTTCCAGTTGAGGCTCTGCACGGCATTCTCCACGCGCGATCGCAGGCTCGGTTGCCCGCCTGCATTATTGCAGGCCGAGGCTGCACAATCAAAGGTTGAATGCAAACATCTCGAGTGCCATCTGCGTTACCAACCCGTTGCCCCGGTGGGCGACGTGTGACCGCACGACCGTCCTTGCGCCGCCTTCGCTGTGCGGCTCTCGCGGCGGGTGACGTGCCCACAACGCGCAATTCGAGGATACCCTGCCATGGCTACTGCCCTTCAGATGGAAACCAGTGACGATGCCGAGATCGCGGCGATGATCGAACGCGGCCGCGTGGCGCAGGAACAGATCGCGCATTACACGCAGGAACAGGTCGACAAGCTGATCACCGCGATGGTCTGGGCCGTGGCCAAGCCCGGCGTCGCCGAGGAAATCGCCCAGTTCACCGTCGACGAGACGCAGCTCGGCAATTACCAGGGCAAGTTCCTGAAAATCTCGGTCAAGACCCGCGCCACGCTGCAGGACATCATCCACGACAAGTCGGTCGGCGTGATCGAGGAACTGCCCGAGCGCAACATCGTCAAGATCGCCAAGCCCGTCGGCGTGATCGGCGCGCTCTCGCCCTCGACCAATCCCGAGGCGACGCCGGTGATCAAGGCGATCAGCGCGGTCAAGGGCCGCAACGCCATCGTCATCGCCCCGCACCCGCGCGCCAAGCTGACCAACAAGAAGATCGTCGACCTGATGCGCGACGCCATCGTCAAGATGGGAGCGCCGGCCGACCTGGTCCAGGCAATCGAGACTCCCTCGGTCAACAAGACCAACGAGCTTATGAAGCAGTGCGACCGGGTCCTTGCCACCGGCGGGTCGGCCATGGTCACCGCCGCCTATTCGAGCGGCACCCCGGCGCTGGGCGTCGGCGTCGGCAACGCGGTCATCACCGTCGACGACACCGCCGACCTCGATTTCGCGGCGGAGAAGATCCGCATCTCCAAGACGCTGGACAACGCCGCATCGTGCTCGTCCGACAACGCGGTCATCCTGTTCGACGCGATCTACGACGAGATGCTCGAGAAGCTGAAGGCCGAGGGCGGCTACGTCCTGAACGACGAGCAGAAGACGAAGCTGCAGAACGCGATCTGGGAAGACGGCGAGCACATCAACGCCAAGGTCGTGGCGCAGGACGCGAAGTTCATCGCCGACTATGCCGGGTTCGAGATCCCCGAAGGAACCCTGTTCTTCATCGTGCCCGAAACCGGCGCGGGCCCCGATCACAAGTTCTCGGGCGAGAAGATGACCGTCACCATGGCGCTCTACCGGGTCAAGGACATCGACGAGGCGATCGCGCTGACCAACCGGATCCAGGGCTACCAGGGCCAGGGGCACTCGTGCGGAATCTATTCGAATTCCGACGAGAACATCATGAAGCTGGCCGAGGGCACCCGCACCAGCCGCGTCATGGTGAACCAGCCGCAGGCGCCGTCGAACTCGGGCAACCTGTGGAACGGCATGCGCCAGACCTTCTCGCTGGGCTGCGGTTCGTGGGGCGGCAACGGCACCAACAACAACATCACCTGGCGCGACCTGATCAACGAGACCTGGGTTTCGAAGCCCCTCGCCACGCCCAAGACCCTGCCGAGCGACGAGGAGCTGTTCGGCAAGGAGATCATGGAAACGATCTGATCGCCTCCATCGTTCAGGAGATGGCCCGCGCGTAGCGGGCCATCTGCCTAATTTGACAGGAGAACCCGATGAGATCGCGATTGATTCTTGCCGGAACGCTGGCGATGGCGCTGGCGGGCTGCGGCAGCGACACGACACCGCAGGACGCCGAAACCGCAGATGCCGGCGATGCCGCGCCCATGCCCCCCGCGCCGGCCAGCCCGGCTTTGCAGCCTTCGGACATGGCAACCGCGCCCGCCGAGGACGAGATGGAAACGACCATCCCCGGCCCGATCCAGGGTCGCTGGGGCCTTGTCGCCGCCGACTGCACGTCCACCCGCGGCGACGCGAAGGGCCTGCTCACCATCGAATCGCAGCGCTTGCGCTTCTACGAAAGCACCGCCACGCTGGGCGAGGTCGCGGAACGCGGCGCCGATCGCATCCGCGCGACGTTCGCCTTCACCGGCGAAGGCCAGACATGGTCGCGCGACATGACGCTCGCGGTCGCGGACGGCGGCAAGACGCTGGTCCGCAGCGAGACGGGCGAAGGCGCGCTGGCCGCGCCGCTGAACTATGAAAGGTGCCCTGCATGAACCGCCTGATCATCCTCGTCGCCGCGCCGCTTGCGCTGTCCGGTTGCGCCACGACTGCGACGGCGCCGTCCGATCCGGTCGTCTCCGAACCGGAAGGCACGTGCGACGCCCGCGCCGCGCAAGTTTGGGTGGGCAAGATGGCCACCACCGATATGGGCGCGGAGCTGCTGGCCTCGACCGGTTCGCGCACCTTGCGCTGGATACCGCCGCGCACCGCGGTGACGATGGATTACCGGCCCGACCGGGTTTCGGTGTCCTACGACGACAACATGATCATTACGCAGATCAGCTGCGGCTGACCGGCGCCATAAAGGGGAGAGACGCAGCGACATGAGCGACCAGTTCGCCCTGACCGAGGACCAGCTCGCCATCCAGGAGATGGCGCAGAAGTTCACCGCCGACATGATCACGCCCAACGCGGCGGAATGGGACGAGCACAAGATCTTCCCCCGCGACGTCATCAAGCAGGCGGCCGAGCTCGGCTTCGCCTCGATCTACGTGTCCGAGGATTCGGGCGGGATCGGCCTGGGGCGGCTCGAAGCCGCGCTGATCATGGAGGCGATGGCTTATGGCTGTCCCTCCACCAGCGCCTTCATCTCGATCCACAACATGTCGGCCTGGATGATCGACCGCTTCGGGTCGCAGGACGTGAAGGATCGCTACCTTCCCGACCTCATCGCGATGGACCGAATCGCGTCCTACTGCCTGACCGAGCCGTCATCGGGTTCGGACGCGGCGGCGCTGCGCACGCGGGCAATCGACAAGGGCGACCACTGGGAGGTTTCCGGCTCCAAGCAGTTCATTTCCGGCGGCGGCGAGAACGAGGTCTACGTGACCATGGTCCGCACCGGAGAAGACGGTCCCAAGGGCATTTCCTGCGTCGTCATCGACAAGGACATGCCCGGCGTCTCGTTCGGCGCGAACGAGAAGAAACTGGGCTGGAATTCGCAGCCGACCGCGGCGGTCAACTTCGACGCGGTGAAGGTGCCCAAGGCGAACCTCGTCGGCAATGAGGGTGACGGCTTCAAGATCGCGATGATGGGCCTCGACGGCGGGCGCCTCAACATCGGCGCCTGTTCTTTGGGCGGGGCGCAGCGCGCTCTGGACGAAGCGATCGCCTATACCAAGGATCGCAAGCAGTTCGGCCGCGCCATCGCCGATTTCCAGAACACGCAGTTCACCTTGGCCGACATGGCGGCGGAACTGGAGGCGGCGCGTGCGCTGCTCTACCTTGCCGCGGTCAAGGTCACGATCGGGGCGCCGGACAAGACACGCTTCGCCGCGATGGCCAAGATGATCGCGACCGAGACGGGTTCGAAGGTCGTGGACCGCGCGCTGCAGCTGTTCGGCGGATACGGCTATCTCAAGGAATATCCGATCGAGAAACTGCTGCGCGACCTGCGCGTCCACTCGATCCTGGAAGGCACCAACCAGATCATGCGCATGATCGTCGGCAGGGACCTCGTGAAGTGACCGAAAATATCCACGTGCACCGCCACGGCGCGGTCGGCCATCTCTCGCTCAACCGGCCCAAAGCGATCCATTCGCTGACCCTCGACATGTGCGAGGCGATGACCGCGGCGCTGCTCGAATGGCGCGACGATCCGGCAATTACTGCTGTGATCGTCGACCATGCCGAGGGGCGCGGCTTTTGCGCGGGCGGCGACGTTACGCTGCTCCGCCAGTCGGCGCTGGAGGACGAGGGCGCGAGCGGGCGGCATTTCTTCGATGTCGAGTACAAGCTCAACCACCTGATGTTCACCTACCCCAAGCCGATCGTCGCCTTCATGGACGGCATCACGATGGGCGGCGGAGTCGGCATTTCGCAGCCCGCGAAATACCGCGTCGCGACCGAGAACACCCGGTTCGCCATGCCCGAGACCGGCATCGGCCTCATCTGCGACGTGGGTGGCGGCTGGTACCTGCCGCGTCTTGCCGGCCGGCTCGGCCAGTTCCTAGGCCTCACCGGGGCGCGGCTCGACGGGGCGGAATGCCTCGCTGTGGGCCTTGCCACGCATTACATCCCGCACGAGCGGTTGGCCGAAACCAAGGCGCGGATCATCTCTCACCCCGACGATATCCAGGCGACGCTGGAGGGGCAGTCCTTTGCCCCGCCGCCCGCACGGATCGAGGGCAACCTTGCCCTGATCGACCGGCTCTTCGCGTCGGACCGACTGGAAGATATTCTTGCAGCGCTCGAAGCTGACGGCGGCGAATGGGCCGGCAAGGAACTCGCCACGCTGCGCACGAAAAGTCCGTCGGCCTGCAAGAACGTGCTGAAGCAGCTCGAACTCGGCGCGGCGTGCGACAGCTTTGCCGACAACATGGCGATGGAGCTGCGCGGTGCATCGCGCGCAATCACCCGCCACGATTTCATCGAGGGCGTGCGCGCGCTGCTCGTCGACAAGGACAACAACCCGCAGTGGCAGCCGGCCAGGCCGGAGGACGTGACCGACGAGATGGTCGAGAGCCTCTTCGCGCCGCTGCCCGCAGACCAGGAATGGAAGCCGCTATGAGTTACGAAACGATCCTCGTCGAAACCCGCGGCGCGGTCACGCTGATCACGCTGAACCGGCCGAAGTCGCTGAACGCGCTCAACTCGCAGGTCCTGGCCGAGCTGACCGCCGCCTTCGGCACGTTCGAGGCGGACAAGTCGCAGCTCTGTGCGGTGCTGACCGGCAGCGGCGAAAAGGCCTTTGCCGCCGGCGCCGACATCAAGGAGATGTCGGACAAGCCCGCCGCCGATTTCTACATCGAGGATTTCTTCGCCGGCTGGACCGCCGACATCGTCAAGAAGGTCCGCAAGCCGTGGATCGCCGCGGTCAACGGCTTCGCGCTGGGCGGCGGTTGCGAACTCGCGATGATGGCCGACTTCATCATCTGCGCCGACACGGCGAAGTTCGGCCAGCCCGAAATCAAGCTGGGCGTCGCGCCCGGCATGGGCGGGTCGCAGCGCCTGACCCGCGCGGTCGGCAAGTCGAAGGCGATGGACATGTGCCTGACCGGCCGGATGATGGACGCGGCAGAGGCGGAGCGTTCCGGCCTCGTCAGCCGCGTCGTGCCGCTGGCCGACCTGGTCGAGGACGCGATGAAGACCGCCGCGACCATCGCTTCGATGCCGCCGCTTGCCGCGATGATGAACAAGGAAATGGTCAACACCGCGTTCGAGACCACGCTCGACCAGGGGCTGATCGCCGAACGCCGCATGTTCCAGGTGCTGACCGCGACCGAGGACAAGGCCGAGGGCATGGCCGCCTTCGTCGAGAAGCGCGCGGGCAACTGGAAGGGGCGCTGAGGCGCACCGGCTGAGAGGACATTCGACATGAAGATCGCATTCATCGGCCTTGGCAACATGGGCGGCGGCATGGCCGCGAACCTCGTCAAGGCGGGCCACGAGGTTTCCGCCTTCGACCTTTCGGAAGAGGCGATCGCCCGCGCCCGCGAAAACGGCTGCACGACGTTCGGCACGGTGCGCGAAGCGGTGCAGGGCGTCGACGCGGTCGTCACCATGCTGCCCAACGGCAACATCGTGCGCAGCGTCCTGACCAACGACGTCATCGGCCACGCGCCCGAGGGCGTGCTGATCCTCGACTGCTCGACCATCGACGTCGCCACGGTGCGCGAGATGATCGATGCGGCGACGGCCGCGGGCTACGAGATGGTCGACGCGCCGGTTTCGGGTGGGATCGCGGCGGCGAACGGCGGCAACCTGACCTTCATGGTCGGCGGCACCGATTCGGCCTTTGCCCGCGCGCAGCCCGTGCTCGAACCGATGGCCAAGGCGGTGATCCGCGCCGGCGAGGCGGGGGCCGGGCAGGTCGCCAAGATGTGCAACAACATGCTGCTGGCCGCGCACATGGTCGGCACCTGCGAGGCGATGAAGCTGGCCGAGCGCAACGGTCTCGACCCGCAGAAGTTCTACGAGATCAGCTCGAAATCGACCGGCTACTGCTGGTCGTTGAACGACTATACCCCGGTGCCGAACGTCGGTGCGGCGAGCCCGGCGGACAACGACTACAACGGCGGCTTTGCCGTGGCCCTGATGCTCAAGGACCTGCGCCTTGCCATGGCGGCGGCGGAAGCCAGCGGTGCCAGGGTGCCGCTCGGCCGGAAAGCGACCGAGATCTACGAGGAAGCCGACAAGGCGGGCCTTGGCGGCAAGGACTTCGGCAGCATCTTCACGACGCTGTGATCGGCGCCCTCCGCAAGCCGGAGGGCCGCTAATTTCCTTGCCATAACCGCGCCAAGTCGCCACTTGGCGCGGATGCTTCCGCAAGTCGTCATCATCGGACGCCCCAACGTGGGCAAGTCGACGCTGTTCAATCGGCTCGTCGGCAAGAAGCTCGCGCTGGTCGACGACCAGCCCGGGGTGACGCGCGACCGCCGCTTCGGCGATGTCGACCTGCTGGGCCTGAAATTCCAGATCGTCGACACCGCCGGGTGGGAGGACGAGGATGCGGAGAGCCTGCCGGGCCGGATGCGGCAGCAGACCGAGGCGGCGCTCGTCGGTGCCGCCGCCGCGCTGTTCGTCATCGACAGCCGCGCAGGGCTCACCCCGCTCGACGAGGAGATCGCCCGTTATCTGCAGCGCGCGTCGGTGCCGATCGTGGTCATCGCCAACAAGGCCGAGGGCAAGGCGGGCGATGCCGGCATCTTCGAGGCCTATTCGCTGGGCTTCGGCGATCCCGTCGCGCTGTCCGCCGAACACGGCGAGGGCGTCGCCGACCTGTTCGAGGCGCTGCTGCCGATCCTCGAGCCGCTGCAGCCCGAGGAGGACACCTTCGAGGCACTGGGCGAGGACGAGGAAAAGCCGCTCGGTCCGCTGCAGCTCGCCATTGTCGGCCGGCCCAACGCGGGCAAGTCGACGCTGATCAACCAGCTTCTGCGCGAAGACCGGTTGCTGACCGGGCCGGAAGCCGGGATCACCCGCGATTCGATCGCGATCGACTGGACCTGGCACGATCCGAAGTCGGGCGAGGACCGGCTGGTGAAGCTGATCGACACCGCCGGGATGCGCAAACGCGCCAAGGTGGTCGACAAGCTGGAGCGGCTGGCGGTCGCCGACGCGCGCCACGCGGTCGATTTCGCCGAAGTTGTGGTCCTCCTGCTCGACGCCACCAAGGGGCTGGAGCATCAGGATCTCAAGATCGCGAGCCACGTGATCGAGGAAGGCCGCGCGCTCATCGTCGCGATCAACAAGTGGGACGTGGCCGAAGACCCCTCGGGCCTGTTCAACGGCATCCGCCATGCGCTCGACGAAGGGCTGGCGCAGGTCAAGGGCGTGCCGCTCGTCGCCGTGTCGGCGCGCACCGGCAAGGGGCTCGACAACCTGCTCAACGCCGCGTTCGAGACGCGCGACATCTGGAACAAGCGCGTGCCGACCGCCGCGCTCAACCGCTGGTTCGACGATGCGCTGGGGGCAAACCCGCCGCCCGCGCCCGGCGGCAGGCGGATCAAGCTGCGCTACATCACCCAGACCGGCACCCGCCCGCCGCGCTTCGTGATCTTCGGCTCTCGGCTCGACGACCTGCCCGAATCCTATCGCCGCTATCTCGTCAACGGGCTCCGCCGCGATCTCGGCTTCGGCGCGGTGCCGGTGCGGATCCTGCTGCGCAGCGCGAAGAACCCCTACGCCCCCAAGTGAACGGGACGCAATTCGACGTCCTCGTGCTGGGCGCGGGTGCCGCCGGGCTGATGTGCGCGGCGCGCGCCGGGCAGCAGGGCCGCCGTGTGCTGGTGCTCGAGGGCGCGGACCGGCCGGGGAAGAAGATCCTGATCTCTGGCGGCGGGCGGTGCAACTTCACCAACCTCCACGTCGCGCCCGACCGGTATCTGTCGGCCAACCCGCATTTCGCGAAATCGGCGCTGGCGCGATACACCGCCCGCGATTTCCTCGCCCTGATCGAGGCATACGGCATCGCCTGGCACGAAAAGACGCTGGGTCAGCTTTTCTGCGACGGGTCGGCGCGGCAGGTGGTCGACATGCTCCTTGCCGAATGCGCGAAGGGCGGGGCCGTGGTGCGCTGCGGATCCCCGGTGTCGCAGGTGGGCCACGCGGAGGGGCGCTTCGTGATCGCGACCCCGGCGGGGGAGGTCCGTGCGCCGCGCCTCGTCGTCGCCACCGGCGGGCCGTCGATCCCGAAGATGGGCGCGACCGGCTTCGCCTATGACCTCGCACGCCAGTTCGGGCTGAAGGTGGTGCAGCCGCGGCCCGCGCTGGTTCCGCTGACGCTGGGAGGAGAGGACGCGCTGTTCCGCGAGCTTTCGGGCGTGGCGACCGAGGTCGTCGCTTCGGCCGGCAAGGCGCGCTTCCGCGAGGCGGCGCTGTTCACTCATCGCGGGCTTTCGGGTCCGGCCATCCTGCAGGTCTCGTCCTACTGGCAGCCGGGAGAGGAGGTGGCGATCGACTTCCTGCCCGATGCCGATGCCGACCACTTGCTGGCCGTGAAGGCCGCCAATCCGCGCGCCACGCTGCGCTCGGCGCTGGCGGCGAACCTGCCCGAGCGGCTGGCCCACGATCTGGCGGAACGGCTTGCCGCGCATGCGGGCATCGCCGCGCCCCTTGCCGATACCCGCGACAAGGCCCTGCGCGCGGCGGGAGAGAGGCTCAAGCGCTGGGCCTTCCACCCCAGCGGCACCGAGGGTTTCGCCAAGGCCGAGGTCACCGTCGGCGGGGTGTCGACGGCGGGCCTGTCGTCGCGGACGATGGAAGCGAAGGCCGTCCCCGGTCTCTACTTTATCGGCGAGGCGGTTGATGTCACCGGCTGGCTGGGCGGCTACAATTTCCAGTGGGCCTGGGCCAGTGCGGTCGCCTGCGCCCAGGCGATCGCCGAAGAGTGATCGCCCCGCTGACAATCATGACAATTGTGCCAGAATTGCGCGCGATGCCGAATTAACTTTGAGCAAGTTTCGTTGCTGATAAACGCGGCCGCGAACAAGGCTTTCGCGAGATTCGGCGACATGACCTACCGACCATTGTCGCCGCTCGATGCCCGGACCCGGGAGCGCTGGCGCGGCACGGCCTTCGGGCGAATCCAGTCGGGCCCCTATGCCGGTCGCATCATCTCCATCGTCGAATTTTCCGAAACCGGCTGCCGCCTCCGCGATCACGACATGGCCTGCGAAGCGGGCGATGTGTTCCACATGACGCTGGAGGATATCGGCCCGATGGTCGCCGACGTGCGCTGGAAGAACGGCGCCTTCATCGGCATCAGTTTCCGCCAGAAGCTAACCGAAACGGTGCTGCGCCACTTGCGCGAACTGATGGACGAACCGCTCCAGATCCGGCTGGCCCGGATGATGAGCCGCTGACCGCACCGATCCCCCGGCGGAGTGTTGGCGCAGCCTTGCCAAAGCCCTGTTAAGCCGCTGACGAATGCGCTAGCCGATAGGACATCGCCGGCTCGCGTCGCTTCCGCGGCGCGGCTCGCCACCATGCCATCCGGCCCGACGCCAAACGGGGAATCCGCAACCACGCCATGACCGAAACGCTCGCCATCACGCTCGTCCAGTGCAACCAGATCGTCGGCGACATCCGTGCCAACGCAGAGGCCATGCTTGCCGCGCTGGCGCGGGCCGCGAAGATGCAGAGCGACCTCGTCGTCTTTCCGGAAATGAACCTTATCGGCTATCCGCCGGAGGATCTCGTGCTCAAGCCCGCCCTGATCGAGCGCGCGGCAGAGGAACTGGACCGGCTGGCCGAGGCGACGGAGAAGGAGGGGCCGGCCATGCTGGTGGGCAGCGTCTTCGTGCGCGACGGGGCCTTGCACAACGGGGTCGCGCTGCTCGACGGCGGGCGGATCACCGCCACCCGGTTCAAGCACGAACTGCCCAACTATGGCACGTTTGACGAGGCGCGGCTGTTCAGCCCCGGCGACCTGCCCGATCCGGTGCTGTTTCGCGGCGTGATGCTCGGCCTGCCGATCTGCGAGGACATCTGGCACCCCGCGGTCTGCCGCCACCTGGCCGAACAGGGCGCGCAGATCTTCGTCTGCGTCAACGGCAGCCCCTACGAGATCGACAAGGACGTGCTGCGTATCGATGGCGTCGCCAAGCGCCGCGCGATCGATACCGGCGTGCCGATGGCCTACCTCAACCGCATCGGCGGTCAGGACGAACTGGCCTTCGACGGCGCCAGCTTCGTCATCAACGGCGACGGCACGCTGGCGGCGCAGCTTCCCGACTGGGAGGAGGTCGAGATCACCACCCGCTGGGTGAAGGGCAAGAACGGATGGTCCTGCATCCCCGGCGCGCTGCACCGGTTGTCCGACCATCCGGAGGATATCTACTGCGCGATGGTCACGGGCCTGCGCGATTATGTCGACAAGAACGGTTTTCCCGGCATCGTGCTCGGCCTGTCGGGCGGGATCGACAGCGCGATCTGCGCCGCCATCGCCGCCGACGCGCTGGGGCCGGACCGGGTGTGGTGCGTGATGCTGCCCAGCCGCTTCACCAGCCAGGAAAGCCTCGACGACGCGGCCGAGTGTGCCGCGCTCATCGGCTGCCGCCTTTCCACGATTCCGATCCAGCCCGCCGTCGCCGGGTTCGACGCGATGCTGGCGGAAGACTTCGCCGACATGAACATCGACATCACCGAGGAGAACCTGCAATCGCGGATCCGCGGCGTGACGTTGATGGCCTTGTCGAACAAGTTCGGACCGATGCTGGTCACCACCGGCAACAAGAGCGAGATGAGCGTCGGCTACGCCACGATCTACGGCGACATGTCGGGCGGCTACAATCCGCTGAAGGACGCGTACAAGACCACCGTGTTCCGCGCCGCGAAATGGCGCAACGAGCACAAGCCCCGGATCGGCCTCGGCCCTGCGGGCCGGGTGATCCCCGAACGGATCATCACCAAGCCGCCCAGCGCCGAACTGCGCCCCGACCAGAAGGACGAGGATTCGCTGCCGCCCTACGACGTGCTCGACGGCATCCTGCTGGGGCTGGTGGAGCACGAGAAGAGCGTCGACCAGCTTGTCGGCGAAGGGTTCGACCGCGACACCGTGACCCGGATCGAGCGGTTGCTCCATGTCGCGGAGTACAAGCGGCGGCAGGCGCCCCCCGGCGTGAAGCTGGGCGCGCGCAATTTCGGGCGCGACCGCCGCTATCCGATTACCCACCGGTTCCGGTCGGGCTGATGCGGCGGGTCGCGATGGCAGCGCTCGCCCTCCTGCTCGCCTCGTGCGGGCAGGGCGCAGAGCGTGGGGCCGATTCGCAAGGCGTGGAGGCGGGGCCGGATGTTTCGCCGACGGCGGAGCCTACCGGCCCGGGCGTGGCCGCCGAGACTTCTCCTGCCCTGGCTGCCAGCGATGTCCCGCCGCCGCTCCCGCCCGTCGCTTCGTTACGCGGCGAATGGCGTGTGGCGGGCGTGAACGAGGAACCGCTTTCGGGCAGCAGGGGTGTGGCGATCCACATCGGGCCGGACCGGATCGAGTTCGACAACTGCCAGCAGATCGCATGGCGCTATACGCTGAACGGTGCGCGGATCGCCACCGAGCGCACGCCCGCAGTCACCATCGACATGAATCCCAAACCGCAGCCCTGTGCCGCCAAACTGCCGCCGCAGATCGAGGCGATGGTCGCGGCGATCGACATGGCCCAACGGGTCGGGCGGACCGAGCAGAACGGGGTGCTGATCAGCGGCCCGACGCGCAGCCAGTCCGTCCTCCTGTTCCGCCAGTAGGCGGAGCGTCAGGCGCTCAGCGCCCCGCGTTTCAGGATGGCCGCCGAGAAGTCCGCCAGTTCGGGGTGGTGGTCCCAGGATTGCGGGATCGCGCGCCGCCGCGCCGTTTCCGCGCCGGAATGAAGCCGGTCGAGCACGCCGCGGGCGCGCCAGATGTGATCGGGCGAACATCGGGTGATCCGGGCGGTGGCGAAGGGCCGTTCGCAGGCGTTGCAGCGATGTTCCTCGTGCACGTAATCGAACGACACTGGGTCGCTCTCGTGTCCCGTCACGTATCCCTGCCGCGGGTCGACGAGGGTGCGCAGCGCATGCCCCCACGACCTGCAGTTCGGGCACCAGTGCACCCGCGCCGTTTCAGCCATCCTTGCCTCTCGTCCGTCCGGGGTCGTTGTCCGTGTCGCCCCGGTGCGGCGCTGTTTATGCTGCGCGGCAGGCACGCCCGCAAGCCCCAATTCATCTGGCGTTAACGCTGCCGCTTGCTCCGGGCCTTCCCATCCCGCGGGCGCACGGCTAGGCGACAAGACATGACCACCGTGACCCGTTTCGCCCCGTCGCCGACCGGACGCCTGCATGTCGGCAACATCCGCACGGCGCTGCACAACGCCCTGCTCGCCAGGCGTGCCGGCGGGCGGTTCCTGCTGCGCATCGACGACACCGATGCGGAACGGTCCGAAGAGCATCATGTCGAGGCGATCCGCCGCGACATGGCATGGCTGGGCCTCGTCCCCTATGCGGAGGAGCGCCAGTCGGCCCGCCTCGCCATTTACGAAGCCGCGTTCGAACGGCTGCGCGCGGCGGGCCGGGTCTATCGCTGCTACGAAACGGCGCAGGAACTGGAACTGCGGCGCAAGGTGCTGCTGGGTCGCGGCCTGCCGCCGATCTACGACCGCGCCGCGCTGGCGCTGACCGAGGCGGACCATGCGGAGAAGGCGGCGCAGGGGCTTGCCCCGCACTGGCGCTTCCTGATCGACCGCGCCGAACCGATTGCGTGGGACGACATGATCCGCGGGCCGCAGGCGTTCGAGGGCGACCGCCTGTCCGACCCCGTCATCCGCCGGGCCGACGGGTCGTGGCTCTACATGCTGCCCAGCGCCATCGACGATATCGAGATGGGCGTGACCGACGTGCTGCGCGGCGAAGACCATGTGTCCAACACCGCGGTCCAGTTGCAGATGTTCACCGCGCTGGGCGCAACCCCGCCGCGCTTCGCGCACGAGGCGCTGCTGACCGGGAGCGAGGGCAAGCTGTCGAAGCGGCTGGGCTCGCTCGGCGTCGATGCATTCCGTGAACAGGGGCTGGAGCCGATGGCGCTGCTAAGCGTGCTGGCCCGCATCGGCACGTCGGAGCCGGTCGTTGCCGAACGTTCGTTGCCGGCATTGGCCGACGGGTTCGACCTCGCCACCTTCGGGCGCGCGCCGGCCCGCTTCGACGAGGCCGAACTGCTGCGCGTCAACGCCCAGATCGTCCACGCCATGGACCATGCCGAAGCGCGCGACCGGCTGCCCGAGGGGATGGACGAGGCGGCCTGGCTGGCGGTGCGGCCCAACCTGGAAAAAGTGGGCGACGCGCACGCGTGGTGGCACGTCATCGCCGGTGACCTGCCCGCGCCGGCCGTCGCCGATGCCGACCGCGCATTCGTGGCACAGGCCGCCGTGACGGCGGAAGGCATCGCCTGGGACGCGGAGGCGTGGAAGACGCTCACCGGCGCGCTGAAGGAGGCGACCGGGCGCAAGGGCAAGCCGTTGTTCCTGCCCCTGCGCCTCGCGCTGACGGGGATGGACCACGGGCCCGACATGGCGGTGCTGTTGCCGCTGATCGGGCGGGAACGGGCGGTCGAGCGGTTGCGCGCGGCAGGGTGAAGCACGCCGACGGCGGCGGGCCATGCCGTTACGGCCCCCCGCGATTGCCAAAGCACTTGAAATACGGGACAACTCCCCGGGTTCACGCTGCGTGGGGATTCGCCAGTGTCTGCTCCGGACGTTTTCGTCTCGTATGCTCGGCATGACGTCGAGACCGCCCGCCGCATCGCGGAGGCCTTCGAGGCGCGCGGCCTCGTCGTCTGGTGGGACAATTCGCTGCAGGCGGGGGAAGTCTTCGACGAGGTGATCGAGGAAGCCCTGAGCAACGCCAAGGCCGTCGTCGTCCTGTGGTCGCCCGATGCCGTCGCCTCGCGCTGGGTCCGGGCGGAGGCGACCCTGGCCGACCAGAAGCGGACGATGGTGCCGGCCATGATCACGCCGTGCCAGTTGCCGATCGTCTTCCGCATGACGCAGACGGCGGACCTGTCTGACTGGAGCGGCGATGGCGACGATCCGGCGTGGCAGCAATTCGTCGCCACCGTCGAAGGCATGGTCGGCAACGAGGGCGGATCGCGCCGCGCGGCGGGCAACACGCTCGCCCCCGTCGTCAAGACGCGGCAGGCGGGCGTCTCGATCGTGGTGCTGCCCTTTTCCAACATGAGCGGCGACCGCGAGCAGGACTATTTCAGCGACGGCATCACCGAGGACATCATCACCGACCTCAGCAAGGTGTCGGCGCTGGGCGTGGTGTCGAGGAACACGGCCTTTTCGTACAAGAACAAGATCGTCGACATCCCCAAGGTCGCGCGCGATCTCGACGTGACCCACGTTCTCGAAGGCAGCGTTCGCCGGGCCGGGAACCGTGTCCGCGTCACCGCGCAGCTGATCGACGGCGCATCGAACAACCACGTCTGGGCAGAGCGCTACGACCGCGATCTCGACGATATCTTCGCGCTGCAGGACGAACTGTCGCAGGCCATCGTCAGGGCGATGAAGGTCAAGCTGATGCCCGCCGAAAAACAGGCGATCGAGCGGCGCGGCACCGAGAACCCCGAAGCCTACAACCTGTTCCTGATGGCGCGCCAGCAGCTCAACAACAGCGTCGGCTCGAGCATTCAGAACTACGTTCCGATGTCCCGGATCCTGCGCCGTGCGGTGGAGATCGATCCCGGCTACGCCGATGCATGGGCGCTGCTGGCCACCATCCAGACGATGATGGCCTACAATCTGGTAGGCTCCGACGAAGACGGGTCCGCCGCGGCGGCGCGGGCGCTCGAGCTCAATCCCGACCAGGCCGAAGCCTACGGCGCGCTGGCCTATATCGCGCTCCACAAGAGCGACCTCGACGAAGCCGATCGCCAGATCGAAAAGGCACTGCGTCTGGGGCCCAATTCGTTCGAGGTCGCCAATATCGCCGCGATGATCCGCTTCCGGCAGGAACGTTTCGAGGATGCGACCGCGCTGTTCGAACGCTGCGTCGCGCTCGACCGGACGAGCTACAAGGCCTGTGGCATGTTGATGACCTGCTACCGCGCAACGGGGCGCGAGGACCAGATCCGCGAGGCCGCGCTGGAAACGATCGAGCGGTGCGAGAAAGCGCTGGAGAAGGACAGCAACAACGCCGATGCAATGGCGATGGGCAGCGATGCGCTCGCCGAGATCGGCGAGAACCGGCGCGCCACCGAATGGATGAACCGCGCTCTGCTGGTCGATCCCGGAAACTACGTCGCGCGTTACAATTTCGCTTGCACGCTGGCCTCGGGCATCGGCGATCTCGAGGGGGCTATCGAGATGCTGGCCTCGGCCATCCCCAATCTCAGCCCGGCCTTCGTGAAACACGCCTTGATCGACCCGGATCTGGCGCCGCTGCGTGGCGATGCCCGGTTCGAGGCGATGATGGCCGAAGCCGCAGCGCGCGGCAAGGATGCGCCCGCTGACTGATCCTGGCGAGGGCGCCGGTCAGCCCGCCGCTTCCTCGGTCGCCTCCACTGCTTCGAGCAGCTTCTTTTCCAGCGTCCTCAGCCGGCTTTCGCTGGTGATCTTGTCGCCCAGAAGGTCGGTCACGTAGAAGGTATCCGCCGCCCGCTCGCCGTAATTGGTGATGTGGGCCGAGTTCACCAGCGTCTTCGATTCGAACAGCGCGCGCGACAGCCGGTTGAGCAGGGCGGGCCGGTCGCGGGCGTTGACCTCGACCACGGTGTAGCGGTTCGACGCCTCGTTATCGAATTCTACCCGCGGCGCGACATCGAAGGCGTGGGCGCGGGTGCGCGCTGTGGGCCGGGCGGCAAGCTGCGGCACCAGCTTGACCCGGTTGGCCAGCGCGTCCTCGATCCCCTTGACCAGCCGCTGCATCTGCCCGTCCTCGCGGAAGGGGCGGCCCAGCGGATCCTGCACCAGGAAATTGTCGACGGCGAGGCCGTTGCGCGTCGTGTGGATGCGCGCGTCGATGATATTGCCGCCGGCCAGGTGGATTGCGCCGCAGATCCGGCTGAACAGGCCCGGATGATCCGATGCCATCGCGGTCACCAGCGTCGCGCCGCGCGCGGCGTAGTACTGGGTCTCAATCGACAGCGGCGCGCTGCCCATCGCCTCGCGCTGGCGCAGGTTGGCGGCGATGACGTCCTCGGCCTCGGCGATCCAGTACGATGGCGGCATCTGCGCGCCGATGCTGGTGACGAGGCCGCTGTCCTCGCCCAGCAAGTCGGCGACCTGCTGCTGCTTGATCTCGATCCGCCGTTCGCGCCCGTGGACCTTGTGGCCGAGGCGGATGCGTTCCTCCGCCGCGTAGTAGAGGTCGGTCAGCAGCTGGCCCTTCCAGCTGTTCCAGACGCCGGGGCCGACCGCGCCGATGTCGACCACCGTCAGGATCAGCAACTGGCGCAGGCGTTCGAGCGACTGCACCACCTCGACGAAATCGACGATGGTCTTGTGGTCGGACAGATCCCGCTTGAAGGCCGTGGCGCTCATCAGCAGGTGGTGGCGGACCAGCCACGCGACCAGCTCCGTCTCGTCTGCCGAAAGACCCATGCGCGGGCCGACCTTTTCGGCGAGCTCCGCGCCCAGCACCGAGTGATCGCCGCCGCGGCCCTTGGCGATGTCGTGCATCAGCGTCGCGACGTAGAGCGCGCGGCGGTGCTTCAGCTTCGGCAGGAGCTGGGTCGACAGCGGATGCGCCTCGGCGACTTCGCCCGCCTCGATCCGGCCCAGCGTGCCGATGGCGCGGATCGTGTGCTCGTCCACCGTGTAGTGGTGGTACATGTCGAACTGCATCTGCGCGACGACCCGGCCGAATTCGGGCATGATCCGGCCGAAGACCCCCGCCTCGTTCATCCAGCGCAGCGCCAGTTCCGGATTGTCGTGGCTGGCGAGGAGATCGAGGAACAGCGCATTGGCGCGCGGGTCGTTTCGCACCGACCGGTCGATCAGCGCGGCGTCGCGATCGGCGATGCGCATCGCGTCGGGATGGACCTCCACGCCTTCCTTGTTGGCGAGGGTGAAGATCTCGATGAGGCGGACCGGGTCCTTCTGGAAGAAGGTGTCGCCGGGCACGTTGATGCGCCCGCCCGAAATGGTGAAGCCCTTCACCGTCCGCTTGCGCTCGCGCAGGCGCGAGAAGAGCTTGCGGCTCGCCTTCTGCGCGAACTGTTCGTCCATCTGCGCGAGGAACACGCCGGTCAGCGTGCCGACGCGCTTGGCCTGCAGGAAATAGAACCGCATGAAGCGTTCGACCGCGCTGCTGCCGGGCCGGTCGACGAAGTTCATCCGCCCGGCGACGTCGCGCTGCAGGTCGAAGGTCAGGCGGTCTTCCTCCCGCCCGGTGATCATGTGCATGTGGCAGCGCACGGCCCAGAAAAAGTTCTCGGCCCGGCGGAAGGCGCGATATTCGCTCTGCGTCAGCAGCCCCGCGCCGACCAGCTCGGCCGGTTCGCGCACGCGGTGGATGTACTTGCCGATCCAGTAGAGCGTGTGCAGGTCGCGCAGGCCGCCCTTGCCCTCCTTCACGTTGGGTTCGACGACATAGCGCGAATCGCCCATGCGCTTGTGCCGCGCCTCCCGCTCTTCCAGCTTTTCCGCGATGAACTGCCGTTCGGTGCCGCGAACGACGTCGGACCAGAAGCGCACCCGCGCCTGTTCGAACAGGTCCTGGTCGCCCCACAGGAAGCGCGATTCCAGCATGGCGGTGCGGATCGTCAGGTCCTGCTTCGCCATGCGCACCATGTCGTCGAGCGTGCGGCTGGAGTGGCCGACCTTCAGCCCCAGGTCCCACAGGTAGTAGAGCATCGCCTCGATCACCTGTTCGCACCACGCGGTGTTCCGGATCGGGGTGATGAAGCCGATGTCGACGTCGGACTGGGGCGCCATCTCGCCGCGTCCGTAGCCGCCGACCGCGATGATCGTCAGCCGTTCGCCCGAGGACCGGTTGGCCAGGGGATAGACGTGGTCGATCACGTGGTCGTGGATGACGCGGACCAGCTGGTCGATCAGGAAGGCCTGCGCCGCGGCGGCCTTGTGCCCGGCGGCGGGCTCCTCGGCCAGGCGCGCGGCGATTTCCAGGCGGCCCTTGTCCAGCGCGTCGCGCAGCATCGCCACGATCGGCTTGCGGTCGAACGAGGGCATCTCGGCCACCGCCGCGTCCAGCCGGGCGGCGAGGCCGCGGCGATCGACGATGGCGCGCTGGTTGGGAATGCGGGAACTGGCCAAGTGGGGTCCTTCGTGACGCCGGGCGGAGCGGGCCTGCATCCTATATCGGGTGCGACGCGGCCAAGGGAAGTGGCCATCGCGTCCGCCCCGGCATCGACTGCCCCCTACCATCGGCGGCGGCGCTGTGCCAAAAGCGCGCCCGAACCACCGGCTACCTGCGATCGGGCACCCGATCGGACCCCGAATCGGACCGGAGCCGGAACCGAAGGAAAGTCAGCCCCTTGCTCGAAATGCTAGCTGCCGCGGCCCAGACGGCGCCCGAACCGATCCACTGGGCGGACCTCGGCCTGCGCCCGGGCATCGATCTCGGCTTCTTCACGCTGCGCTACTACTCGCTGGCGTATCTGGTCGGCATCGTCCTCGCCTACCTGCACCTGACGAAGATGCTTAAGCAGCCGGGCGCGCCGATGGCGCAGCGCCACGCCGAAGACCTGTTCTTCTGGTGCACGCTGGGCATCATCGTCGGCGGTCGGCTGGGCTATGCCACGTTCTACGAACCCTCGCTCTGGGCCAATCCGGACCAGCTGGTGCAGTTGTGGAACGGGGGCATGAGCTTCCACGGCGGGCTGATCGGCGTGACGCTGGCGATCGCCTGGGTGTGCTGGCGCGGCAAGCTCAACTTCATCCGGGTCTGCGACTACATCGCGGTCAACGTCGGCTTCGGCATGTTCCTCGGCCGCATCGCCAACTTCATCAACGGCGAGCTGTGGGGCCGGCCGACCGACGTGCCGTGGGCCATGGTCTTCCCGCGCGCCGGGCCGCTGCCGCGCCACCCCAGCCAGCTTTACGAGGCGGGGCTGGAAGGGCTGGCGATCATCGTCATCATGCTCTCGCTGTTCTGGCTGACGCGTGCCCGCTATCGCCCCGGCCTGCTCGTCGGCGTGTTCGGCGCCTGCATCGCGCTGGCCCGCTTCACGGTCGAGTTCTTCCGCGAACCCGATGCGCAGCTGGCCGAATTCGCGCAGGCGACCGGCCTGTCGATGGGCCAGTGGCTGACCTTGCCGATGATCGCCATCGGTGTCGGCATGGCGATCTGGGCGCTGACCAGGCCGCCGATCGGCCAGCGCGGCACTGCGGTGAACGCCCCCCAGGGCGATGCTGCCACTGGCGATGCCCCGACCCGCGACCACGCCTGACCGTACGCCGGTGGAGGCCAATCGCCAGGATGGTGACGAAGGCGATCTGGGCGCGCATTTCCAGCGCCTGATCCGCCGCTTCGGGCCCATCCCGCTCGGCCAATACATGGCCGAGGCCAATGCCCGCTATTACGCCGTGCGCGATCCGCTGGGCGCAGCGGGCGATTTCGTGACCGCGCCGGAGGTGAGCCAGATGTTCGGCGAGATGATCGGCGGCTGGCTCGCCGACCTCAGGGCGCGAGCCGGGCGGATGGATTCCGCCTATGTCGAACTCGGCCCCGGTCGCGGCACGCTGGCGCGCGATTCGCTGCGGGTGCTGGCGCGGGCGGCCGGACGGCCGGACGTGCACCTCGTCGAAGGGTCGCCGGTGCTGCGCGCCGCGCAGTCGGCGCTGCTCGGCGCGGTGACCCACCATGACGACATCGACACCCTGCCAGACGACCGCCCGCTGCTGGTCGTCGCCAACGAATTCTTCGACGCTCTGCCGATCCGGCAACTGGTAAAGACGGCGCAGGGCTGGCGCGAGCGGATGGTGGGGCTTGCCGGCGATGTCCTCGTGCCCGTCGCCGGGGACCGGCCGATGGACGCCGCTGTTCCCGCCGATCTCGCCGATGCGCCCGACGGCGCCCTGATCGAGACGTGTCCCGCCGCCAGCGCGATCATGGCCGCGCTGGCCGAACGCGTCGCGGCGCAGGGGGGGGCGATCCTGGCGATCGACTACGGGTACGAGGTGCTGCGCCACGGTTCGACCTTCCAGGCGGTGGCCCGGCACCAGAGGACCGACCCCTTTGCGGCACCGGGCACGGCGGACCTGACCGCGCACGTCGATTTCGGGGCCCTGGCCAGCGCGGCGCGACACGGCGGCCTCGTCGTCGACGGAGTCGCGGGGCAGGGCGATTTCCTGCTCTCGCTGGGCATCGGGCAGCGCGCGGCGGCGCTGGCGCGGGCGAATCCCGCCCAAGCCGAATCCCTCGCCACCGCTCTGCACCGGCTGGTCGACCCTGCCGAGATGGGCACGCTTTTCCGCGTGCTCGCCGCCCGCTCCGCTGCCTGGCCGCAAAGCTCGGGCTTCGCGCATGCGGAATCTGGCTAAAATGCCTGTTGGAAAATCCGTGCGGCCTGTCTATGAGGCGCGCCAAGACGGGTCCTGCATGGGGCGAATTGCCCATGCGTGCGGGGTCTCCGTGCAAGTCCGGGGGCGGACGCACTCCGGGTAATACGAACCTTCCTGTCCGGCGATTGTGCCGGACGGCCAGATCAGGGATGGCCAGGCATGGCAGAGGCGACGATCGACAACCCTCCCGTGGAAAAGCGGGTGGCGGACGGTGAAGACGGCGGCGTGCGTCGCCGCGACTTCATCGAAATCGCCGCCGTGTCGTTCGGGGGCGTCGGCGCTCTCTCGGTGCTCTATCCGCTGATCAGCCAGATGGCCCCGTCGAAGGACGTGCTGGCCGAAAGCTCGACCGAACTCGACGTGTCCGCGATCCAGCCGGGCCAGGCGGTCAAGGCCGTCTTCCGCAAGCAGCCGCTGTTCGTGCGCCGCCTGACGCCGAAGGAAATCGCCGAGGCGAACGCGGTCGACATCGGCTCGCTGCGCGATCCGGCCACGCTGGAGGAGCGCACCAAGGAAGGGCATGAGGACATGCTCATCACCATGGGCGTGTGCACCCACCTCGGCTGCGTGCCGCTGGGCGCGGGCGAGGGCGAGGTGAAGGGCGAGTTCGGCGGCTATTTCTGCCCCTGCCACGGTTCGCACTACGACACCGCGGCCCGCATCCGTAAGGGCCCCGCTCCGCTGAACCTGCAGGTTCCGGAGTACGAATTCACTTCCGATACCACCGTCAAAGTCGGCTGAGGACTGAAGAGATGAGCTTTCCCTGGGCGAACCATTACCAGCCGACCAACCCGCTGATGCGGTTCCTGGACGAGAAGCTGCCGCTGCCGCGCCTCGTCTACAACGCGATCGGCGCGGGCTACCCGGTGCCGCGCAACCTCAACTACTGGTGGAACTTCGGCGTGCTCGCCGGCTTCTGCCTCGTCATCCAGATCGTCACCGGCGTTGTCCTGGCGATGCACTATGCGCCCAACGCGCTGGTCGCCTTCGATTCGACCGAACACATCATGCGCGACGTCAACTGGGGCTGGATGCTGCGTTATGCGCACGCCAACGGCGCGTCGGCGTTCTTCGTGGTGGTCTACATCCACATCTTCCGCGGCTTCCTGTTCAGTTCGTACAAGGCCCCGCGCGAGATGATCTGGCTGCTCGGCGTCACGATCTTCCTGCTGATGATGGCGACCGCGTTCATGGGCTACGTGCTTCCCTGGGGCCAGATGAGCTTCTGGGGCGCCAAGGTCATCACCGGCCTGTTCGGCGCGATCCCGCTGGTGGGTGAGCCGCTGCAGGTCTGGCTGCTCGGCGGCTTCGCCCCCGACAACGCCGCGCTGAACCGCTTCTTCTCGCTGCACTTCCTGCTGCCCTTCGTGATCGCGGGTGTCGTCATCCTGCACATCTGGGCGCTGCACATCCCCGGCTCGTCGAACCCGACCGGCGTCGAGGTGAAGCAGGAATCGGACACCGTGCCGTTCCACCCGTACTACACGGCGAAGGACGGCTTCGGACTGGCCGCGTTCCTGGTGCTCTACACGATCTTCGTGTTCTTCCTGCCCAACTACCTGGGCCACCCGGACAACTACATCCCGGCCAATCCGCTCTCGACCCCGGCGCACATCGTTCCCGAATGGTACTTCTGGCCGTTCTACGCGATCCTGCGCGCCTTCACCTTCGACTTCTTCTTCGTACCGGCGAAGCTGCTCGGCGTGCTGGCGATGTTCGCGGCGATCCTGGTCTGGTTCTTCCTGCCCTGGCTCGACACCTCGCCGGTCCGGTCCTCGCGCTTCCGTCCGACGATGCGCAAGTTCTGGTGGTTCGGCTTCGTGCCCTGCATGGCGATCCTGTTCTACTGCGGCGGCGCGCCGGCGGAGGAACCCTACGTCATGCTGAGCCAGCTGGCTTCGGCCTACTACTTCGCGCACTTTCTCCTCATCCTGCCCATCGTCTCGATGGTCGAGAAGACGAAGCCGCTGCCCAATTCCATCACCGAAGCGGTGCTCGCCAAGCACGGCGAAGCACACGCCGCGTAACCGGCCGACAAGGGAAACAGACACATGGTCCGCCTCATCGGTATCCTCGTCGGCCTTTTCTTTACCGGCTGGCTGCTCGTCACCTTCGCCGTCGGGGCCTATTCGGCCGCGACCGAACCCGCCCTGCCCACTGTCGAGCACGAATTCCACAAGCACCCCAAGGCGCTGCACCTTGCCAGCGACGGGCCGTTCGGCAAGTTCGACATCGAACAGCTTCAGCGCGGCTACAAGGTCTACAAGGAAGTCTGCTCGGCCTGCCACTCGCTGCGCCACGTCGCCTTCCGCGACCTGCAGCAGCTCGGCTACAGCGAAGCGCAGGTGAAGGCCGAGGCCGCCGCCTGGCAGGTGCCCGGCGTCGATCCGGTGACCGGCGAGGCGAACACCCGTCCGGGCGTGGCGACCGACTACTTCCCCAAGCCCTTCGCCAACGACATCGCCGCGCGCGCCGCGAACAACAACGCGATCCCGCCAGACCTGTCGCTGATGACCAAGGCCCGCCACGACGGCGCCGCCTATGTCTATTCGCTGCTGACGGGTTACCAGGAACAGCCGGCCGAACTGCTCAAGCAGTTCCCCGACGCCAAGACGCCGGACGGCCTGCACTACAACCCGTACTTCGCGAACCTGAACCTCGCGATGGCGCCGCCGCTCAGCGACGGGCAGGTCACGTTCGACGACGGTTCGCCGAACAACCTCGACGCGATGGCGAAGGACGTGTCCGCGTTCCTCGTCTGGACCGCCGAGCCGACCCTGGCGAAGCGCCACCAGACCGGCTGGCCGGTGGTGATCTTCCTGATCATCCTGACGGGCCTCGCCTACCTCGCGTACCGAAACGTCTGGCGCAACGTGAAGCACTGAGCGTCACGCGCCTGACGGGCACAGGAAAAGGGGCCGCCGGAGACGATCCGGCGGCCCTTTCTCGTACGATGCCCCGTTATGACGGTTTGCGGATCAGCGCGTCTTCGTGCCGAAGATCTCTTCCGCGATGAGGCCGTCGTCGCCGTAGATCGGTTGGGTGCCCTGAACCGAGTGGACCAGCACGTCGGCACCGGCGATGCCCGCCTTTTCGAGGTGGCCTCCCATTTCGAAATAGGGCGGGGCGTTAAGGTGGGCGATCAGGGCCTGCACCGTCTCCCACCGCTCGAACACCAGGATCGTGTCGGGCCTGTCGGGATAGACGGCCCACTCGTAGTCGAGGCAGCCATCCTCGGCGAGCGCGGCCTCGATCAGCCCCGTTGCGGACTGCAAGGTGGGCGAGGCCGGGCCTGCCATCTTGATCCAACCTGCAACGATAACCTGCATGCTCGTGTCTCCCGAAAAGTCCTGCACAGGCCCGGCATCCTAGCGGGACAGGCGCTGGCCGAAACTAACGCAAAGGAAAGCCGGGCCGGAAAATGCAAAGAGGCGTTGACGAGCAAGCCCCGGCAATGGCAAGCGCAGACCGCAAGCCGGGCGCTGCGTCGCGGGCGGGTATAGCTTAGTGGTAAAGCTCCAGCCTTCCAAGCTGGCTATGCGGGTTCGATTCCCGCTACCCGCTCCAACTTCCCATACGCTGCCGGCGCTTGTCGGTCAGCGAGTGCCTGATCACAAGACTCCGCGACGGTCCTCAACTGTCGGCGATGTTCGCCGGTCAGGTCAGCTCGCTGGGCCGAGCTATGGCGGCGATGCCGCGTTTGCCGTCCTGCCGGTCGAGCTGGACGATGACGTCGATGACCGACGAGGCATATTCGATCGTTTCCCGCCGGGTGAGGCCGATGCCGGCCTGCATGCTCATCAGCGCCAGCTGTTCCAGCGCGCCGCGCGGGGTGTTGGCGTGGACGGTCGAGAACGAGCCGGGATGCCCGGTATTGATCGCGCGCAGGAACGACACGGTCTCGATCCCGCGCAACTCGCCCAGCACGATCCGGTCGGGACGTAAGCGCAAGGCGGCCTGGACAAGGTCGTTCGCGGTCAGTTTCGCTTCGCCGAGATCGCCCTTGATCGCGGTCAGGCCGACGCCGTTGGCACCGGGCAGCCGCAATTCGGCGGTGTCTTCGACAAGGACGACGCGTTCGGTCGAGGGGATCTCGCTCAGCATCGCGTTGAGGAAGGTGGTCTTCCCGCTCGAGGTGCCGCCCGAGATCAGGATGGTCTGCCGGCGCAGGACCGCCTCACGCAGGAACGCGATGGGCTGCATCAGCGGATCGGGCATGGGGGCATCGGCGCGCGGCAGGATGGGGCCGCGGTCATAGGCCTCCAGCGGCAGGTCGAGCGTGCGGTGGCGGCGGATCGCCAGCGCCCAGCCGGAGCGGGTGGCGGGCGGTCCGCAGAGCTGGATGCGCTCTCCGCCCGGCAGCGTCGCGGCCAGCAGCGGGTGTTCGCGGTTGATACCCTGATGGCTGATCCGCGCGACCTGTTCGGCCAGGCGCTGGAGAAGACGGTCGTCGATGGCCGGCACGGCGATGCGCTGCATGCCGGGCTGCTCGCCGTCCTCGATCCACAACTCGCCGGGACGGTTGACGAGGATCTCGGTCACGCTCTGCCGCGCCAGCCACGGCTGGAACGGGGCGAGGTAGGCGTCGAGATAGACGCTGCGCGCCGGGGCTGCCGCCGGTTCGGAGACGCCCTCGACATCGGTTCGCACGTCCATTCCCGGCAGGCCCAGTGGCAGGACCGTCGCGTTCACTTGGTCGCGACCTTGGAGAAGTCGAGGTCCTTGGCGGTGAAGATGCGGATCGGCTCGCCCTGCCGGACCCGGATCGTCGGGCCGATCTTGCCGTTCTGGCTGACCGCCTCGCTCGCCGCCGACTGCCCGCCGCCCAGGATGACGCCCGCGCCGCCGGTGGCCAGACCGCCGACGATGGACAGCAGCAGGCCGGATCCGAAGCGCTGGAAGAAGTGGCCGTTGACCTTGCCGGCCAGCCCGGTCTCGCCGCCGAACCCGATCGCGGGCGAGGCGAGGTTGACCGACACGCCGTCGGGCCGGATCAGCCGGGTCCAGATGACGTAGGCGCGCTTCTGCCCCGCCTGGAGCCCGCTCTTGTATTCGCCGATAAGGCGCGACGAACGCGGCACCAGCACCCGTGCCCCGTCGAAGCTGCGCACGTCGGCGCTGACGACCGCGCGGACATAGCCGGGGACGTCGGTGTTGATGGCGGTTTCCAGCACCGCCGGGATCAGCGTGCCCTGCGTCACCGTGGTGCGCGGGTCGAAGCTGGCCTCCGCCGTCGCCTTGGTGCCGCCGACCGCGCCGAGGCGGGCGGCGAAGCTCTCGTTGCTGTTGCCTTCGCCGGCGCTGCCGGCCTGGCCGGCAGGGCCGACCATGGGAACGGGCAGGCCGCTCGCATCGAAAACGATGGTCGGGCTGGCATGCGGATTGGACGTGGGCGCCATCGCGATCCCGGTCTGCGGCGGCGCGGCGAGCACCGGCGAGGGTGCGGGCGCGGCAAGCTGGGCAGGGGCAGCAGGGGCGGCCACCGGCGGGGCCATCGGCGGCGCGACCGCAGGGGCCGCGGCCTGCTGCGGCGCGGGCGCCGGCGCGGCGGGCTGCTGTTGCGGGCCGCTTCGCACCGAATCGAGACTCCACAAGGTGAAGCCGCCCAGCGCCGCGACGATGGCGATTCCGGCGACGAGGCCGAGGCTGTCGCTCTTGCGCCGCTGCGTCACGGTGGGCAGGACATTGCGCGTGGCGAGATCGATGACCTGCGCCCCGCCTTCGTCGCGCGGATCGATATCGTTGGCGACGAAGCGCTTTTCGGCGAGGTTCGAATGGCGCGCCATGCTCAGTTCCCCTTGGCAGGCGCGGCGGCGGCCAGGCGCGATGCCGGCTGCGCATTGACGAGCGTCGCCTTCGCGCTGCCGGACCGCAGCACGATCTGCGCGGGCACGTCCTCGATCACGATCACCCCGTCGCGCACGGCGTAGTTGACCGGCCCTTCCTCGCCCTTTTCGTTGAGGATCAGGATCGCGGGCACGTCCTGCTTCGGCCCCCACGCCAGGTAGGTCGACGCGCCGTCGTCGTAGATGCGGCGCGGCAGCAGCTTCTGGAAGCCCTTGCTTTCCCAAGCGAAGTTGAGCTGCGAGGGGTCGACCGGCTCCTGCCCTTCGAGCGTGCCCGAAAGGATCGCGCTCTCGTCGGTGGACAGCGATGCCTGCTGAACCTCACTCTTCGGCTTGTCGGCTTCGGCGGGATAAGTGAAGCGCAGGACATAGAGCGGACGCGCCGTGGCGCTAGACGCGAGGTCGAAGTAGTAGGTGTGGCGGTCGGTCACCACCGTCAGGTTGGTTTGCGCCCGGGCCGCGATCGGCTTCACGAAGAGCAGGTTCGCGCGCTTGTTCGGGGTCACCTGCCAGTTTTCGGAATCGCCGATGGCGACGTTCTCGATCCGCTCGTCCTCGCCGAATTCGATCGAGGCCTGGACGCCGAGGCGACCTTCGATCGCAACGACCTCGTTCGGGTTGTAGAGGCGGCTGACCAGGCGCGGATCGGACGGGGCCGAGGCGGCGGGGCGCGTTTCGAGGGGCCGGTTCTCGGCCTGCGCGGCGGTGCTGGCGGCGAGCGCCGCGATCAGCACGGCGGTGCGCAAGGGGCGGGTCATGCTTTCATCTCCCGGATGGTGCTGGGGGCGGCGCGAAAGCGGCTTCCGACCCCGCGCGCGCGCTGCGCCGGAAGCAGCGGCAGCGAAGGATTGAACTGGGGCGCCGGGCCGGTGACGACGCGGGTTTCGCGATGCGATGCGGCGGCAGGGGCAGGCGTGCTGGCGCCGGGGGCCGCGGCGGGCGCCACGATGGTCCGCTCTCGCGAGCCTGCGGCCTGTGCCGCGGCGGCGGCGGCGGCGGTTTCCTGCGGCGCGATGGTGACCGGTACGGCCGGCACGCGTTCCGCTGCGCTCTGCCCGGCCAGGCCGAACACCGTCCACCCGGCGACCATCGTGCCGCCGATACGGCCCGCCATGATCATCAGCGCCATGTGGACGCAGGCGACGAGGAAAAGGCCGATGGCGGCCTGCCCGTTGATCTCTGCCCCGGTGGCCAGTCCCGCGACGAGCGGGACGACGAGTTCGAGCGTGATCGAGCCGCCGACGACGACGAACAGCGGCGTGATCGCGGTCATGACGAGCCCGCGCAGCCAACCCACGAACAGCCCGCGCGTGCCGCCAAACAGCGCCAGCACGACGAAGACCGGACCAACCGCGAGGAGGATCGCCAGCGCAATCCGCGCGGTCACCAGCACGCCGACAGTACCGAGGAGGAGGATCATCGCCGCCAGCCACATGACCCCGGTGGGCGAGGCGAGCCCCGGTCCGCCGGCGACGGCCTGCGCGCCCTGGCCGGTCTGGCTCGCGGTGGCGGCGATGGCGTTGAAGATGAGGTCGAGCTTGCCCGCGAAGGCGGCCGTTGCCGAACCGTTGGTGCCGGTCAGGATCGCGGCGAGCTGGTCGGCGCTGCCGATGGTGAGGTTCCAGACCACGCCCTGGTAGGCGACCCAGCTGGTCGCGAAGGTCAGCACGAGGCCAAGCGTCATCATCCGGGGAGTCAGTGCCGAGATGCCGAGCCGGGTGCGACCGGTCAGCAGCGAGATCGCGAAGAACGCGATATAGAGCGTCAGCAGGATGGTCAGCGCGGGCAGCAGCGAGCCTTGCGTGCCGAACAGCCGCCCGAAGGCGTTCGCCGCCGTCTGGTTGGCGAAGCAGTCGACCGCGCCCAGCGCCGGGCCGACGCCCGCCGAGGCATTGATCGCCAGGTCCTGGCAGGCGCTCATTCCGCCGCCTCGATCCACATGTCGCCGCCGAAGGCGTCGTCGCCATTCCGGTCTTCGGGCCAGGCCGAGCCGGTGAGCGCCGGATACCATGCGGCCGGCGCATCGCCGTACCGTTCGCGCAGCCCATCGAGCTTGCGCACCGTGCTTTCGCGCCCGGACAGGACGGTCAGCACGTCGGGCATGCCCGACAGGTCGAGCCGGACGACGACCGAGGCATCGGCTTGCCGCACCAGGAAGCAGCGGCTGTGCGCGGGGAGCGAACGGATGACCTCGAACTCGTGTTCGGTGAGGCCGAAGCCGGTGCAGTAATCCTCTGCCCGGGCGCGGGCGTTGGGCATGAAGACCATCGTCGCGGTCTGTTCGACCAGCGCAGTGGCGATCCGGCTTTCCAGCGCGTCGCGCGCCGACTGGGTGGCAAAGCCCACCAGCGCGTTGCGCTTGCGCAGCGTCTTCAGCCAGTCGCGGATGCGGTGGGCGAACACCTCGTCGTCGAGCGCCTTCCACCCCTCGTCGATGAGGATCATGGTCGGCTCGCCATCCAGCCGTCCCTCGATGCGGTGGAACAGGTACATCATCACCGGCGTCCGCAGCCGGGGGTTTTCCAGCAGCGCGGTCATGTCGAAGCCGACCGTCCTGGCCGTCAGGTCCAGTTCGTCTTGCTGGTTGTCGAACAGCCAGCCGTGCTCGCCCCCGCCATGGCCCGTTTCGCCGATCCAGGCATCGAGCCGGCTGGCAAGGTCGCCCGGTTCCGGACGGCGCGTGCCGGCTAGGAGCTCGCGGAAATAGCGCAAGCGGCGCAGCGCCGGATCGTTGGCGAAGGCGGCGTCGACGGCGGCGGCGACCATCGCCTCCTCTTCCGCGCCCGAAACCTTCAGCAGCACGCCAAGCCATTCGCGCAGGAACGCGCGATTGGCCGGGCTGTCGGGCAGGGCCAGCGGGTTGAACCCGCTGGGGTGTCCGGCGGCGATGCGGCTGTAGTTGCCGCCGATACCGCGCACGAAGATCTCCGCGCCGCGATCCTTGTCGAACAGCACGGTGCGCGGATTGAACTTCTGCGCCTGTGCGGCGAGGAAGTTCATCACCACCGTCTTGCCCGAACCCGACGGGCCGATGACGGTGAAGTTGCCGAGATCGCCATTGTGGAAGTTGAAGAAGAACGGCGTCAGGCTGGTGGTCTGCAGCAGCGTCACCGCCTCGCCCCAGTGGTTGCCGTGGGGCTGGCCCATGGCAAAGCCGTGGAGCGAGCCGAAGCAGGCCATGTTGGCGGTGGAAATCATCGCGCGGCGCACGATGAAGCCTTCGTTGCCGGGCATCTGGCCCCAGAACGAAGGCTCCAGGTTCACGTCCTCGCGGACCGCGACCGCGCCCGCATCGGCAAGAGCGGCGGCGCAGGTCGCGCTCGCCTCGTCCAGCGTGTCGAGATCGGCGGCGCGGACCATAAGCGACAGGTGATGGTCGCCAAAGCCGGCCGAGCCTGTGCCCAACGCGTCGCGCGCGGCGGACATCTCGCGGCGTTCGGCCATTGCTTCCTCGTCGGCGGAGCGCAGGCGGCGCAGCGACAGGTCGATGCGTTCGCGGGCGATCTGCCGGTCGGCGGGGGCGAAGCTTTCGGTCAGCACCAGCTCGCACGGCAGGCGCAGCAGCGCATCGACAAGGCCCGGCGCGGTGGTGTCGGGATAGTCCTTCAGGCTGACCATCGCGGCGAACGACGGGCGCGCATCGGCACCGCGCAGTTCCAGCGCGTCAAGGCCGAAGCTGAGCCGCTTGTAGGGCAGCATCTGGCCGATGTCGGTGCCTTCTGCGGGGCGGCGCACGGGCCGCATCTCGCCGTTGACGAGCGCCGAGAGCATTTCCAGCACTTCGGAGCAGGGGCCGTTGGCGCCCCCGTATTCGCCCAGCAACCGCCCGCCGTATTCGCCCAGCGAGGCGACCAGCGAGGTCGCCGCCGCGCGCAGGCTGCGCAGGTCCGCCGGATCGGCCTCGACACTGTCGCCCCGCCGTTTCGATTTCCGGGCAAGGCGTTCGACCAGCCCCGCCTTGCCGCGAGCGGGGCGGCGGACGAGCGTCACGAACTGGTCGTTCACGTAGAGCGAACCGCCCGCCAGCTTGCGCCGCCAGCCATCGTCGATATGCGCGGCCAGCGGATCGTCGGCGCGGCTCTCCAGTTCGATGTGGACGCGGCGGCGGATGACGTGGTGGTACATCACGAAGCGCGCGTCGAGGACACTGCGCAGCAGCAGCTCGCGGGTCGCGGCATGGGCGTTCAGTTCGGCGGTATCGGCGGTCTCGAACGCAAAACCGGGCACCATCAGGCCGATCATCAGCGAACCGTCGCGCAGCAGCACGACGTTCTCGTCGATCAGCGCGCGGTATGGCAGCCGGTCGCCCGCCTTGGTCTCCTTGGCCGACCAGGGCAGCATCGTTGAAAGCTTCGGCATGTGCGGCCCCCCTTAAGGCGCGTAGCTGTTGCAACCCCAGCGCTGCCAGTTGGGCACGCGCGGGCATCGGCTCACCTTGGTCAGCCACAGGTCGAAGACGCGCGGCTCCCGAAGACAGGCGAGATAGCCGACGACATGGATCGCCAGCGCGGCCAGCAACGCCCAGAAGCTCTTCGTGATGAGGAAGATCTCTGTCGTCAGGGCCGCGTTGATGATGAAGAAGTTATATGTCACGCCCGCGAACATCTGCGGACGCGTCAGCGCGCGATGCACCGGATGGCGGACGAGGCTCATCAGCTGACCGCGGCGGTCGACTGGATGCCCGACACGATCGCACCGGCGCCGAACAGGATGAAGCAGCCGATGATGACGGTGGCGCCGAAGCGCCAGTTCATCCGGCCGGTCAGCATCATGAAGCCGACGGCGGCGACCGCCATGACCGCGACGGCGGTGGCGACGTTGCCGAGCAGCGTGCCCTGCATCCAGCCGAGCGCGGCTACGATCGGGCCGGAGCCGTTGGGATCGGCGGCGGCCTGCGCGAAGGCGGCCTTGGGCGTCGCGAAAAGGGCCGCGGCGAAAAGGGCGGGGCGGAATGTGCGCATCGGTTTGTTATCTCCGGACAGGATCGGTCAGTCGCGCCATGATCGCGGCGACGTATTTGCGGGTTTCGGTGATGGCGGGAACGCCGCCGGCGCGGTGAACGCGGCCCGGCCCGGCGTTGTAGGCGGCCAGCGCCTTTTCGATGTCGCCGCCGAAGGTGTCGAGTTGCTGGCGCAGGTAGCGCGCGCCGCCTTCGAGGTTGGCGTGCGGATCGTCGGGATTGACCCCCATCTGCGCGGCGGTGCCGGGCATCAGCTGGGCGAGGCCGCGGGCGCCGACGGGCGATCGCGCACCCTCGTTCCAGCGGCTTTCCTGCCAGACGAGCGCTTCAAAGAGGGCGGGGCTGATGTCGTACTTGGCGGCCAACTCGGCCACCCGCGCCTGCCAGCGGGCGGGACCGGCGGTGCCGGCGGCATCGGTGACCATAGCCCGGTTGCCGGCCAGCGCGGGATCGGCGAAGGCTCCGGCGTCATCGTCGGGGACGAGGGCGTCGGCATCGGGGCCGAACGCTGCGGGAAGCTGCGGCCCGCCCGCGACCCACACCGCCCCGCTAGCGCCGATCTCCATCACGTCGGCGCGGGCCGACGCAGGGGCAAGACCGCACGCCAGAAGGGCGCCGGCCAGAACGGGCAGCGCCCGTCCGTTACGGATCAGGCTGGAGGAACGACTCGCGCATTGCATGCCGCCCGTCTGCGCGAGGTTGATGACAGACGTATGACGAGATCGTCACCGATTTCTGCAAGGTTAGGGCGATCCTTGCGGACTGGCCGCAAGGATCGCCTTTGCCGGGGGAACAAGCCGGGGAGGGACCGCGGGCGCGGTCGGCGGGTCTACTTCTGCGCGAGGACCGCACCGGCGCCGAGCGCGGCACTGGCCATGCGGGCGGCGACCTTCGATTCGACCCAGGTGCCATCGGCGAGTTCGAGGACGTAGCGATCGCGGCTGGCCATCGCCGCGGCGAAGCTGGCGCGTGCCTTGGCTTCTTCGCCCGCGCGCGCGTAGGCGGTGCCGAGGTTGATCAGCGCAGCCGGATCGCCGGCCTGGACGAGCGCGGACTGTTCGAGCTTGTGCAACGCTTCAGCATCGCGGCCATCGACGAGTTCGGTGTAGGCGACATCGACGTTCTCGACGTTCGATGCGGTGTCGGCAGCCGGAATCGCCGGCTGTGCGGCAAGGGCGGCGGCAAGGATAACGGCAAGGCCCATCGGCTTTCTCCCAACTTCTATGAGCCGAGGATCACCCGCATCCCCCCGATCTGCAACAAAAACGTCACACTGTCATAAAACTGCAATGTTCCGCCTTCGGCGCGGACCGGCATCCGATTCGCCCGAACCGACAACCAACTGATCGGGCGTGAAATTTACGGCAGTTTGTCAAATGCTTGTCGTATCATCGTCATATTCATTTCGTCACATTAGCGAAAACAAACTGTCACGCAGCACCCCTAGGTGCCGAGACGCACTGGCAATCAGGGCCAGTCGATTCGACCTTTTGAGGGGGATTCATCGTGAAAAAACTCCATGGCCTGCTGCTTGCTGGTTGCAGCGCCGTCATTCTGAGCGGTTGCGGACCCGACGACCTGGCAGAGCTGGGCACCGGCGGCGACGTGATCATCAACAATCCGACCCCGGCGCCGACCCCGGCCCCGACTCCGACGCCGACGCCCGGTGCGTCGCTCGTCACCCCCGCAGCGGGCTGCCCGACCATCGCCAATCCCGCCGGCCTGACCGACGGCGGCACGATCAAGGGCCCCGAAGGCGAGTGGCGCGTCTGCACCCTGCCGGCCAGGTTCACCGCTTCCTCGACCTTGCCGAAGCTGCCGGGCCTGCTTTACCAGATGGCCGGGCGCGTCGACGTCGGCACCGACGGCGGTTTCACCGCCAGCTCTGCCGACACCAACGTCACGCTCACCATCGAGCCGGGCGTCATCGTCTATGGCGGCACCGGCGTGTCGTGGCTCGCGGTCAACCGCGGTAACAAGATCAATGCTGTCGGCACCGCGACCCAGCCGATCATCTTCACCAGCCGCGACAACGTGCTCGGCCTCAACAACGACGAATCGTCGGGCCAGTGGGGCGGTGTCGTTCTGATGGGCCGTGGCAAGGTCACCGACTGCACCGTCGGCACCGTGGCGGGCGGCACGTGCGAACGCCAGGTCGAAGGCGCGGCGGATCCGGCCCTGTTCGGCGGCAACAACGATGCCGACAACAGCGGCAGGATGGAATACGTCCAGATCCGCTATTCCGGCTTCGTGCTGGGCGCGGACAAGGAGCTGCAGTCGCTGACCCCGTCGGCGATCGGTTCGGGCACCACGCTGAGCCACATCATGAGCTACAACAGCTCTGACGACGGCACCGAGTTCTTCGGCGGCGTCACCCGGATGAAGCACTACATCGCGGTCGGTGCCGAAGACGACAGCATCGACGCCGACACCGGCGCGCGGGTCGAAATCCAGTATGCGATCATCAAGCAGCGCGCGAGCAAGGCCGACGCCCTGTTGGAGATCGATTCGGACGGCCTCCTGACCGACACGCCGCGCACCGACGTGAAGCTGTCGAACGCGACGATGATCGCCGGAAACGCGGCCAATTCGAACCAGGCCTCGATGCTGCTGCGCGGCAACTCCGACAACCTGATCATGAACAGCATCGTCGTGTCGCCGAACAACGAGTGTCTCCGCCTCAGCGGCACTTCGGTCACCGCCGATTTCAAGTCGACGGTCATGCAGTGCCTTGCGCCCAAGTACATCGACAGCGGCGTTCCGGCCGGCACGGCCGAAGCCGCGTTCGGCGACGGCACCGACAACAACGACGACGACTACACGTCGACGCTGGCGAGCCTGTTCATCAACGGCACGAACGAGGCGGTGACCGCGTTCAACGCCAACTCGGTCTCCACCTTCTTTACCACCACCACCTACATCGGGGCGGTGAGGGACAGCGCGGACACCTGGTACACCGGCTGGACCTGCAACAGCGGTAACGCCAACTTCGGCACCGGCAATTCGGGCCTGTGCACCGCGCTGCCGACGACCTGATCGGCCGCCCGACCTGATTGCGGGGGCGGCCGGTTTCTGGCCGCCCCCGCTTTTCACATGAATTTTCTGTTCCGGGGGGACACCCAAATGAACACGACGCGGCTTGCATCCCTGCTGCTGCTTTCCACCGCGCTGGCGACACCCGCCATGGCGCAAGATGCGGACACCACGGGCGACGCCACCGTCGCGGCGCAGGACGGCCTGGCCGACGAGGGGCCGGAAGAGGGAGAGGCTCCCGAAGTCTCCCTGCCCGGCGAGATCGTCGTCACGGGCCGCCGCTCGCGCGATCTCGTGCGCACCGCGCCGCAGGTCGTCTCGGTCCTGTCCAGCGAGCAGATCGCGCGGACCGGCGAGGGCGACATCGCCGGATCGCTGTCGCGCGTGACCGGCCTGTCGGTCGTGGGCAAGGGGTACGTCTATGTCCGCGGCCTTGGCGATCGCTATTCGCTGGCGCTGCTTAACGGCTCGCCGTTGCCCAGCCCCGAGCCGCTGAAGCGCGTCGTCCCCCTCGATCTCTTTCCCAGCAGCGTCATCGCTTCGTCGCTGGTGCAGAAGACCTATTCGGCGAACTTTCCCGGCGAATTCGGCGGCGGTGTCATCAACCTGACGACCAAGGCCGCGCCGCGCGACGGCTTCTTCGAACTGAAGCTGGGCGCGTCGTACGATTCGGAAACGACGGGCCAGCTCGGTTACACCTATTTCGGCAGCGGCAGCGACTGGACCGGCTTCGACGACGGCACCCGCGACGTCCCGGCGCCCCTCCAGGCCTTTTTCGACAGCCGCGAGCGGCTGAGCGCGGGCAACGTCGACACCGCGCCGATCGCCAAGGCGCTGGTCAACCAGAACAATTCGATCCTGCAGCGTTACGAAAACCTGCCGGCCAACTTTTCCGGCGGCCTGACCGCGGGCAAGTCGTTCGACGTGGGCGAAGCGACGGTCGGCGTGATCGCCAACTTCGGCTATTCGAACAAGTGGAGCTCGCGCGGGGCGATCAACCAGTATTCGCTCGATAGCGACCTTTCGACGCTGCAATCCGATTTCTACCGCATCAGCACCGACAACCGCATCGTCGTCAACGGGTTGCTCGGTTTCGGGCTGGAGGCGGGCGACAGCAAGGTCCGCTGGACCAACCTCTTCATCCGCGACACGGTGAAGAGCGCGCGTCTTTCCGAAGGATCGCGCAACCAGACGATCGCGACCTATCGCCGCCAGAACACCGGCTGGTACGAACGGCAGCTGCTCAACAGCCAGATCGTGGCCGAAATGAAGCCGGCCGACGGCCTCAGCCTCGATCTGCGGGCCGGATATGCCAATTCGCAGCGCGAGGCGCCCTACGAGTTGAGCTTCGAATATGCCCGGACCAACGATCCGGCCGACCCCTACGGCAACTACTTCGTCAACGTGCTCGACAACGGGCAGCGCGGCGATGCCGAAGTCAGCTTCTCGGACCTCAACGAAGACCTGTGGTCGGGCAGCGTCGACCTGTCCTACGAACTGTCAGCCAGCATGGTCGGCACGATCGGCTACAGCTATGCCGACACCCGCCGCACCAGTTCGCGCCGCGACTTCAAGTTCACCGCGCCGACCGACTTCCCGCTGGGCGTCGGCATGCTGCGCCCCGACCTGCTTCTGGGCGATGCGATCATCGACTATTTCGATATCGAGCTGATCGAGACGAACGAAGGCAATCCCGCTTTCGTCGCGACGCTGGTCAACCACGCCGGGTACGGCAAGATCAACGCGCAGCTCGGCGATGCGTTCGAGATCGATGCCGGCGTGCGCTACGAGACGGCGAAGGAAGTGGTCACGCCGCTGGTGGTGTTCAACACCCCGGGCGCATCGACGGCATCGACCAATCTCGATAACGACTACTGGCTGCCGACGGCGACAGTGACGTGGAACGTCACGCCCGACATGAAGCTGCGCTTCAACGCGTCGAAGACGATCGCCCGGCCGCAATTCCGCGAGCTGCTGTTCCAGTTCTACTTCGACCCGGACAGTAACCGCGAATATCGCGGCAACCCGTCGCTGACCGACAGCAAGCTGACCAACGCCGAAGTCCGCTACGAGTGGTACTTCGCGCCCGAACAGCGCTTTTCGCTCGCCGGTTTCTACAAGAAGATCGACAAGCCGATCGAAAGCTTCATCACCGGCACCGATCTCGTCACCAGCTTCGCCAACGCCCCCAGCGCCGATCTCTACGGCGTCGAACTCGAATTGCAGAAGCATTTCGACGTCTTCGCCAGCCGCCGGATCGTCGCCGGGATCAACTACACCTGGTCCGAATCGCAGCTCAACGTGAAGGATGGCGACCCGGTCGCGGTCTATCCGGCAAGCAGCACCAACGCGGCGGACTTCTTCCGCGACGGCGCGCCTCTGACCGGTCAGTCGAAGCACATCGGCAATGTCCAGCTGAGCCTCGAAGACCGGGATTCGCTGTCGCAGCAGACCCTGCTCCTCACTTATGCCAGCAAGCGCGTGGTGAGCCGCGGCCTGAGCAACGCGAACCAGCCCGACGTGATCGAGAACCCCGGTCTCGTCGTCGACTTCGTCGCACGGCAGGGCATCGCGATGTTCGGGCTCGACACCGAATGGAAATTCGAAGCCCGCAACATCTTTGCCAAGAAGCACGAGGAATACCAGCAGTTCGGCGACAACCGGGTCGACCAGAACACCTACGATGTCGGGAGGGTGATGGCGCTGTCGGCCACCGTCAAGATGTGAACCTTGCGGCTCCTGCGGTTCCGCGTTCCCGGAGCCGCAGGAGTCTCCGTCCGGATCGGCGCCATCCTGCCGGGATCCGGATGAGCAAGCCCGGTCCGCGCCTCCATGGGGGGAAGGCGCGGGCCGGGCTCTTTTTCTGGGCGCGATGGCGGCGGCGGCGCCTAACCGTCGAAGACGTAGCCGAGCGAGCGGATCGTGCGCAGCGGATTGCCCGCGCCGACCTGGCGCAGCGCACGGCGCAGGCGGCCGATCCAGACATCGACGGTGCGTTCGTCGAGCGGGGGTTCCTGCTTGCCCAGCGCGTGGATCAGCTGCTCACGCGTGAAAACCCGGCCCGGATGCTCGAGGAAATAGCGCAGCAGGCGCAGTTCGTTCGGCATCAGCGGCACCGGCGCGCCATCGTACGACGCCTGGTGCGCGGCGAGGTTGATGGCGATGGATCCGTGGTGGATCGTGCGCGGCTCTCGGGAAAGGTCGTCGGCGATCTGCACCGCGAGCACGCGGTCGAGCAGGGCGGTGCGATCGACGGGGCCTAGCATGTAGTCGTCCGCTCCGTGGCGCAGCGCGCGGCGGCGCAAGTCGACATCGTCCTCCTCGAGCACCAGCGTGATGTGGGCCTCGGCGGCAACCGGGTCGCAGCGCAGGCGGCGGCATGCCTCGAGCCCCGACATGGTCGGCAGCACCCAATCGACGAAGGCCCACAGCTCGCCTTCGATCAGCGGCAGTTCGCCCAGTTGCGACCAGCGATGGAAGTGGACCGCGACATCGTCATGGACGAACGGGGCGGTCCCGCCGAAAGGTTCGCTCGTGACCAGTATCTCTATGCGCCGCATGCCCGTGCCCCATTGTCAGGGGAGGCTCTGCCGCGCTTTTGTGACGCACGGGTGACGGTTCGGCGACGGTGGTGTTAAACCGGCCGCCGCATGCGATTTTGCCGGTGTCGCACCCGATCAGGTGCGCTTCTTGCGGCCCTTGGCCCGCTTGCCCTTGGGCTGGCCGGGCAGCCGGGCGAGCTTGGCCTTCCTGTCCTTCTTGCCCTTGCCGGCCTTTTTTCCCAGCACGGCTGCCGCAAGCCGGCGCACTTCCGATATGCGGGGGCGAAAGGCGCGATCGAGGATCGCGCGGGCGAGTTGCTTGTTGCTCAACGTTTCGCGTGCGGGCGCGTGGGCCGCATCGTCGGCGACGGGTGCCTCGGCTTCGGATGTCTGCGACTTGGCCATTGCGTACCTTTCGCGCTGAAGGTTCGATCATGGGTGGCGCGCCCCGCCGTGAACAGCCCCGGCGCCGCGCGGTCACACCAGTGTCATAAACCCTTTCCGCTCAGCTTGCGACCGCAAGGCGAATGTCCGGTGCCAGCCCCAGCCACTGCGCCAGCCGGTCGAGATCGCCGCGCACGCTTTCGCCGATGAGGTCCGCCCCCGCGGGCCCGGCGGTCAGGACGATGCGGTCCCCCTCGATCGAGAGAGCGCAGTCCGCGACCTTGCCCTTCGGCCCGGGGCCGAGCCGGCGGCAAAGGCGGACGGCAAGGCCCCAGCCGATCGCCTCGCGCAGCTGCGCCTCCGGCGCGACGGAGAGCAGGTCCGCGGGCAAGGCAGGCTTGCCGCAACTGCCCAGCAGCGCCGCGGCGATCAGCGCGCGGTCCGACATCTCCAGGCCCAGCCAGCGTTTTTCCAGCGCCCAGTCGAGCATATGGCGCGTGCGGATGTTGGGCTCCACCCGGGACGCGGCGATGGCCAGCAGCGTCGCGGCCAGCCGCAGCCGCTCGCTCGCCGCCGTCGCGCCCTGCACCACCGGGGCGGTCCAGCCGGCGATCATCATCGCCTGCGCCAGCGATGCGCCGCGCGGCGCGGTGAACCGGGTCATCCCGGCGAGCAGCGGGTCCTGCCGCTTTTCGGTATCGCTCAGCCGCTGGTAGAGCAGGCCCTCGCGAAGGCCCCACGAGGAAAAGACCAGCTCCCTCGGCTCGAGATTGGCCAGCATCGCGCGCAGCAGCGCGGCCGCGTCGGGAAGCGCCGCGGCGCGGGTGCCGGAAATGCCGTCACCCTCGCGCAGGCGCGCCGGGTCGGCGTTGAGCAGCTTCTTCGCCATCTTGTCGGCCTGCGCGGCGGTGATGCGCAGCCCGTGCGGGTCGTGCAGCGGATGGTCGCTGGCGATCATCGCGTAGCGGGCAAAGGCGCGCCAGGTGCCGCCGACCATGTAGAGCACGTCGGCATGGTCGTTGGCCCAGCCCGCCTTGTCGAAGGCACGGGCGATGGCGCGATTGAACGCCTCGGCGCCTTTCTCGCGCAAGGCGCCGAGGCGCAGGGTGCCGAGCGGGAGGCTTTCGCCGTGGTGGTCCTGCCCGTCGCTGATCGCGACAAGCTCGAGACTGCCGCCGCCCAGGTCGGCGACGACCCCGGCGGCGTCCGGGAACGCGGCGATGACCCCGGATGCGGCGGCGCGCGCCTCTTCGTCACCCGACAGCAACCGCGCATCGAGCCCGATGCCGCGGATCGCGGCAAGGATTTCGGGGCCGTTCGTCGCATCGCGGATCGCGGCGGTGGCGACGACGTCGACTTGCGGGACGCGCAGCTGCTCGACGATGGCGGCGAAACGGCGCAGCGCGGTCATCGCCAGCGCGGTGGCCTTGTCGGGGATCAGCCCGGTTTCGGCGAGGTCGCGCCCCAGCCTGGCCGAAACCTTTTCGTTGAACAGCGCTTCGGGCGCGCGCAGCGAGCCGCCGTACATGACGAGCCGGACGGTGTTGGAACCGATGTCGATGACCGCCCGGTCGGGGCCCGTTCGATCCGTGCTTTCGGCGATCCGGCGCGGCGCGCGGGTCACCGCCGCTTGCCGCCGCGCAAGGTCAGCGTCGGCACGCTTTCGCTGTCGAGCGCGGTGCCGCGACCGGAAAGGCTGGGGTTCTTCATGAAATAGGTATGCACGTTGAACCGCCTGCCTTCATCGTCCGTCGCCATGCGCACATAGCTGCCATCGGCCTGCAGGCGCCAGCTCTGTTCGGTATCGAGCAGGTTGGCGAGCAGCACCTGACGTAGAACCTGATCGTGCACCGTCTTGTTCCGGAGCGGGACCAGGACCTCGACCCGCCGGTCGAGATTGCGCGACATGGCATCGGCGGAGGTGATGAAGACCTTGGCCCGGGCACTGGGCAGGCGATGCCCGTTGCCGAAGGCCCAGATGCGGCTGTGTTCGAGGAAACGACCGATGATCGACTTGACGGTGATGTTCTCGGACAGGCCCGGCACGCCGGGGCGCAGGCAGCAGTTGCCGCGCACCACCAGGTCGATGACGACGCCGGCCTGGCTCGCCTCGTAGAGCCGGTCGATCACCTGGCGCTCGGTCATCGCGTTGAGCTTGGCCCAGATCATCGCCGGCTTGCCTTCGCGGGCATGTTCGATCTCGCGGTCGATCAGTTCGAACAGCCTTTCGCGCAGGTTCAGCGGCGAGATCGCGATCGCCTCCATCCGCGACGGCTCGACATAGCCGGTGACGAAGTTGAACAGCTTTGCCGCGTCGCGGCCCAGCGCGGGGTCGGCGGTGAAGTAGGACAAGTCGGTGTAGATGCGCGTCGTCACCGGGTGGTAGTTGCCCGTGCCGAAGTGGCAATAGGTGCGGAACCCCTCTTCCTCGCGCCGCACCACCATCGATATCTTGGCGTGGGTCTTCCAGTCGATGAAGCCGTAAATGACCTGGATCCCGGCGCGTTCGAGCTGCGCCGCCCAGTGCAGGTTCTGCTCCTCGTCGAAGCGCGCCTTCAGCTCGACGACGGCGGTCACCGACTTGCCCGCCTCGGCCGCGGCGATCAGCGCGTTGATCACCGGCGACTGGTTGCCGGCCCGATAGAGCGTCTGCTTGATCGAGACCACCGCCGGGTCGGCCGCGGCGCGGCGCAGGAAATCGACCACCACCTCGAAGCTTTCGTAGGGATGCTGGATGACGATGTCCTTGGCGCGGATCGCGGCAAAGACGTCGCCGTCGTGTTCGAGGATGCGTTCGGGATAGCGCGGCGTGAACGGTTCGAACGACAGGTCGGGCCGGTCGAGTGCATCGACGATCGCGCCCAGCCCGCCGATCGCCAGCATGCCGGCGGACCGGGTGACGAGCGCTTCGCTGAGCGCCAGTTCCTCGCGCAGCAGCGCCTCGGCATCCGGGTCGAAGCCTTCGCCCAGTTCGAGCAGGATGACCCGGCCCCGGCGGCGGCGCTGGATCGCGGAGCGGAAGAAGCGGACGAGATCCTCGGCCTCTTCCTCGAACTCGATGTCGCTGTCGCGCAGCACCCGGAACACGCCGCTGCCGCGGATGGTGAAGCCGGGAAAGAGGATATACGCGAAGCGGGCGATCACCGCCTCTACCGGCACGAACAGGTCCGGCTGGTCGGGCAGGCGCACGAAGCGCGGGATGCCCGAAGGCACCAGCACCATCTCGATCAGCGAGGCATTGTCGGCCTTGCGGCGCAGCTTGAACAGCAGCGCCAGGCCGAGGTTGCTGATGAAGGGAAAGGGATGGGCCGGGTCGATCGCCTGCGGCGTCAGCACGCGGCTCAGCTCATCGACGAAGTAGCGGCGCAGCCCGCGCAGCGCATCCTTGCCCAGTTCGTCGATGTCGGCGATGCGGATGCCCTGTTCGGCCAGGAGCCCGCGCAGTTCGTCGAGCGTGGATTGCTGGATGTCGCCCAATTCCTCCACCTTGCGGCGGATCTCGGTCAGCTGCTGGGCGGGCGACTTGCCGTCGATCGACCGGTTGTCGATGCCGCGCTGCATCTGGCCGACAAGGCCGGCGACGCGGATGGTCAGGAACTCGTCGAGGTTGCTGCCCGAGATCGAGAGAAAACGCAGCCGTTCGAGCAGCGGGTACTCGCGGTTGCACGCTTCGGCCAGGACGCGCTCGTTGAAGGCGAGCCAGCTGAGCTCCCGGTTGAAATAGCGTTCAGCCGCACTCGACGGGCCTGATTCGGTGGCGGTTCCGACGACAGGCGGTTTGGCAGGCGCGCGATGGGTCATGAGCGAACGGGGCATGCTGTGTGCGAGCGATGTTACAGGCTCGTTACGGCATTGTCATAAAAAAGCTCGCCGACCTGAGCGCCGGGCGCCTTGCCCCGCCGGCTGTCGCGACCGTTCCTCCGATCTGGTCCCGCCAATCAGGCCGCGGCGGCGAAACGGTCCAGCGTGGTCTCCGCCGGCTCCGGCCAGCGAGACAGGACCAGCAGACGCTTGTGCCCCTGGCCGATCGACAGTTCGTCGGTGACGCCCATGCCGCCGTGGAACTGGATCATCTCGTGACCGAGGTGCAACGAGGCTTCGGCGATGAAGGCCCGCGCCCCGTCGACATGATGGGCAAAGCTGTCGTCGTCTTCCTTCACCACCGCCAGCTCGATCAGCGCGCGGGCCTGTTCGAGCGCGGCGTACTGGTCGGCCATGCGGTGCTGGATCGCCTGGAACGAGCCGAGCGGGGTACCGAACTGTTCGCGGGTGCGCAGGTATTCGAGCGTTTCGGCGAACATCGCCTCCATGATGCCCAGCGCCTCGGCCGAACGGGCAAGCGCGGCCAGCGCGCGGACGCGCACGACTTGCTGGTGCGAGCAGTCGACCCGCGCCTCGGCCGGGACGATCACGCCCGACAGCTCGATCGAGGCGGTCCAGGTGCCGTCGGCGATGCGCCACTGGCGCACGGTCAGCCCGTCGGCGTCGGCGGGGACGAGGAACAGGCTCCACCCATCCTTGTCGCCCGCTTCGCCCGACAGGCGCGCGGTGACGAGGTAAGCGTCGGCATCGCCGCCGGCGATGGCGTAGGCCTTGGTCCCTTCGAGCACGAAATCGTCGTCGCTGGCCGTGGCGCGGGTCTCGATCCAGACCGATCCGCCGCGTGCGTTCTCCTCCGCATGGGCGAGCGCCACGCGCCTTTCGCCCGAGACGAGCGCCGCGATCCAATCCTCGCGCAGGCCGTCGTCGGCACACTGGGCCAGGATCAGGGCGGGCAGGACCGCGCTTTCGAGCACCGGCTCGACGACGATGCCGCGGCCCAGCGCCTCGAACGTGACGGCAAGGGCGGTCGCGTCGAGGCCGAGGCCGCCGAATTCCTCCGGCAGGGGCACCGCCATGACGCCCAGTTCGGCCAGCAGCACCCAGTTCTCGGCACTGAAGCCTCCGCTTTCGTTCAGGTAAGCGCGGCGGCTCTCGACGTCGTAACGGTCCGCGACGAACCGTTCGACGACTGCCTTGAGCATCTCTTCGTCTTCGTTCAGTTCGAAATTCACGAGCCCTCCAATCCTGTACCGCAGTAGCAAAGCCCGGGCTGCCGCAAACGCTCTGAAAAAAGTTAGGGTGTGCATTGTCCTTGTCACGCATGCGCTTTAGGGTTCGCGCCTGAGAGGAAATCCATGGCCAAATTCGTGATCGATCACCTCGATGCCGTGCGCATCCGCACGGCCGAAGACATCCGGCCGGCCGCACAGGCGCTGGCCGCAATCGCCGCAGAAAACGACATGCTTGCAGCGCCGGCGCACGACATCGCCGACAAGCGCACCCCGGTCGATGCCGACGGCAACGTGCTGGCCAAGGATATCTTCGGCTGGGCCGACCGCGACGACGTGTGGTGGCGCAATCCGCGCATCGCGCTGGAATCGCCGATCACGTCCGCGCTCCGCTTCGAAAACGAGCCCTTCTGGGTGAACGCCGAGGGATTCCATCTGCGCGCGCCGAACGCCTATCTCGATGCGATCGACATCTCCAATTTCGAAAGCCGGGCGCGGACCCGTGCGGCGATCGTCGTGCCGGTGCACATGGCCTTCGGCAAGATCGGCGCGGTCAGCTTCAACCCGATCGATCCCACGCGCACCGACCTGTCGGAGGATTTCGAGAAGAACGGCGATCTCTTCGCGGTCTATTCGCGCACCTTCATCGAGAGCTATACCCGCGTCATGGGCGCGATCCAGGCCCTGCCGCCCGGTTCGCGCCTGTCGAAGCGCGAAGTCGAATGCCTGCGCTGGGCGGCGATCGGCAAGACCGACCTGGAAATCAGCATGATCATGTCGCGCAGCCGCGCGACGGTGCGCTTCCACATCCACAATGCCTCGACCAAGCTCAACGCGGTCAACCGCAGCCAGACCGTCTTCAAGGCGGCGCAGCTGGGATACATCTCGCTCAACTGACGCGGCGGAGCGGCAGGATCGGGGCGCGGCGTCGTCTTCCTATCGTTTTAGGGAGCCTGCACTTTCCCGGCGATTGCGCTTTAACGACTGCACACGAAGTCGATTCAGCAAGCGTCGCCGCCGGCGGCGACGATCGGGTGGGGAGATCCATGGAAGCCATCGCCGAAGGCCTGTTCACGCAAGAGGCTTCGCCGCGCCTGATCGGCGGGCGGAACCGCGAGACCGGCCGCATCGTCTTCCCGTGCCCCGCCAACGACCGGTTCGAGGCAGTGCCCCTGTCGCGCACCGGCACGCTGTGGAGCTACACGATCCAGCGGTTCCGGCCCAAGAGCCCGCCCTACAAGGGGCCCGAGGCGTTCAAGCCTTTCCCGGTCGCTTATGTCGAGCTGCCCGGCGAAACGATTGTCGAGGCGCGGCTGGTCGATGTCGATTTCGACGACATCGCGATCGGCATGCCGCTCGAATTCACGCCCACCCCGCTCGACCCCGACGCCGCCGACAGCGTGCTGATCCCCGCGTTCCGTCCGGCAGGAAAGGCCTGAACCCATGACCGACGTGTGCATCATCGGCATCGGCATCCACCCTTTCGGCCGCACCGACGGCATGACCGGCGTCGACCAGGGCGTCTTTGCCGTGCGCCAGGCACTGGCCGATGCGGGGCTGGAATGGAATGATGTGCAATTCGCCTACGGCGCGTCCGACGCGGCGGGCAATCCGGACACGATGGTCGACCAGCTCGGCCTGACCGGCGCGCAGTTCATCAACGTGCGCAACGGCTGCGCGGCGGGCGGATCGGCGCTGTTCTCGGCGCAGATGGCGATCAAGTCGGGCGAATGCGACATCGGCCTTGCCGTCGGCTTCGACAAGCACCCGCGCGGTGCCTTCGATGCCAAGCCGTCGGAATACAACCTGCCCGAATGGTACGGCGATGCCGGCTACATGGTGACGACGCAGTTCTTCGCGAACAAGATCATGCGCTACATGCACCTCAACGGCATCAGCCGCCGGACGCTTGGCCTCGTCGCCGAAAAGGCGTTCCGCAACGGTGCGAAGGCGCCCCATGCCTGGCGTCGCCAGCCTGTCCCGCTGGACGAGATCCTCGACGGGCCGATGGTGTCCGACCCCTATTCGAAATACATGTTCTGCTCGCCGGCAGAGGGCGGCGTCGCGCTGATCCTGGGCAGCGAGAAGAAGGCGCGCGAACTGGGCAAGACGCCGATCCGGCTGAAGGCCGCGACGATGCGCACCCGCCCGCCCGGCAGCTTCGAGGTGTTCGCGCCCAGCATCGACATCGAGCGGGGCGGCAGCGCCACCAACATCGCCAGCCGCGACGCCTTCGCCATCGCCGGCATCGGGCCCGCCGACATCGACGTCGCCCAGCTCCAGGATACCGAGGCGGGCGCGGAGATCATGCACATGGCCGAGAACGGCTTCTGCGCCGATGGCGACCAGGAAAGGTGGCTGGCCGAAGGCCTGACCGAGATCGGCGGCAAGCTGCCGGTCAACACCGATGGCGGCTGCCTTGCCTGCGGCGAACCGATCGGCGCATCGGGCCTGCGCCAGGTCTACGAAAACGTCGTGCAGCTGCGCGGCGAGGGCGGTGAACGGCAGGTGCCGGGCACGCCGAAGACCGCCTACAGCCACGTCTACGGCGCGCCGGGCGTCTCGGCCGTCACCATTCTGGAGCGTTGAGATGGACATCGACCTCAGCCCCGAGGAAGAGGCTTTCCGCCAGGAAGTCCGCGCCTTTCTCCGCGCCAACCTCTCGGACCGCATCCGCGACGGCGCGATCAGTTCGCCCAGCGTTTTCGTCGAACCCGACATCGGGCAGGACTGGAACGCCAGGCTCAACGAGCGGGGATGGCTCGGCTACCAGTGGCCCGAGGAGGTCGGCGGGACTGGCTGGACCCCGACGCAGCGCTACATCTTCGAGAAGGAATGCGCGCTCGCCGGCGCGCCCAACCTCACCGTGCTGGGTCTCAAGCTCGTTGCCCCGGTGATATTCTCGTTCGGCACGCAGGAACAGCGGAAGACGTACCTGCCGCGCATCCTGTCGGGCGAGGATTACTGGTGCCAGGGCTTTTCCGAGCCGAACGCCGGGTCCGATCTCGCCTCGCTGAAGACGACGGCAGTGCGCAACGGCGATCACTACGTCGTCAACGGGTCGAAGATCTGGACCACCCACGCGCATTTCGCGAACAAGATGTTCCTGCTGGCGCGCACCGATTCCACGGTGAAGAAGCAGGCGGGCATCAGCTTCCTCCTCGTCGACATGAACCAGCCGGGCATCTCGGTCCGTCCGATCCTGACGCTCGCGGGCGACCACGAGGTCAACCAGGTCTTCATGGAAGACGTGATCGTGCCGGTCGACGACCTTGTCGGCGAAGAGGGGCAGGGCTGGACGATCGCCAAGTTCCTGCTGGAAAACGAGCGTGGCGGTTCGTGCCATGCGCCCAAGCTGCTCCACGACCTCGACGACATCGCCGCGCTGGCCAAGGACCAGCCCGACGGGCGCGGCGGCAGGCTGGCCGACGATCGCGACTGGCGCCGCCGGGTCGCGAAGCTGCGGCTCGGCATCGAATCGCTCGAAATCATCGAGCTGAAGATCCTCTCGCGCATCGCCAAGGGGCAGAAGCCGGGGCCGCAGACCTCGCTGTGCAAGCTGCTGGCATCGAACCTGCGGCAGGAGGTCGACCTCCTTGCCGTCGACCTGTTCGGCCCTGTCGGCCTGCAATTGCCCACCGCGCGCCCGCTCTATGGCGAGAACGCGCCCGCTCCGGTCCGCAGCGACAAGGCACAGGTCGCCGCAGCCCGCTATCTCAACAGCCGTGCCTGGACCATCTTCGGCGGCACCAACGAGGTGCAGCGCACCATCATCGCCAAGACCGTCCTCGGCCTTTAAGACACCATACTCGGGAGAGACTTATGCAGCTCAGCCGCGAAGACCTGCTGGAAGCCTATCGCCGGATGAAGATCATCCGCGATTTCGAGGAATTCCTGCACGACGAGATCGCCAAGGGCGAGATCGCCGGCTTCACCCACCTCTACTGCGGGCAGGAAGCCGTCGCGGTCGGCGTGTGCGAACACCTGTCCGACGATGACAAGATCGTCTCCACCCATCGCGGCCACGGCCACTGCCTTGCCAAGGGCTGCGATGTCGACGGGATGATGAAGGAGATCTGGGGCAGCCGCGAAGGCCTGTGCAAGGGCAAGGGCGGTTCGATGCACATCGCCGACATCGACAAGGGCATGCTGGGCGCCAACGGCATCGTCGGCGCAGGCGCGCCGATCGCGGTGGGCGCGGCACTGGCCGCCAAGCTCGACGGCCCCGATGCCAACGGCAAGCTCAAGGTCGCCATCGCCTTTTCGGGCGACGGCGCGTGCAACCAGGGCACGACGTTCGAGGCGATGAACATGGCGGTCGTCACCAACGCCCCGGCGATCTTCGTGTTCGAGAACAACCACTATTCCGAACACACCGGAGTCGATTACGCGGTCGGCACCCAGAAGGACATCGCCAGCCGGGCCGAGGCGTTCGGCATGCGCGTCTGGCGCGCCGACGGCACCGATTTCAGCGCGGTGCACGACACGATGAGCGAAGTTCTCGAATACGTCCGCGCCGGCAACGGCCCGGCGGCGGTCGAATTCGACACCGAGCGGTTCTACGGCCACTTCGAGGGCGATCCCCAGCGCTATCGCGGCAAGGGCGAGCTTGACCGCATCCGGGCCGAGCGCGACTGCATCAAGAAGTTCCGCGAGACGGTGACCGAGGCGAAGCTGCTCGAAGGCACCGACCTCGACAAGATCGATGCTGAAGTCGGCGCAGCCATCGCCGCCGCCGTCGAAGCGGCCAAGAAGGCACCCCGGCCCACCGCCGAGGACGTGCTGGCCGACGTCTACATCAGCTATTGAGCGGGAGCGAAACAATGGCACGAATCATGTATCGCGACGCCGTTCGCAACACCATCTTTCAGGAAATGCAGCGCGACCCCAGCGTCGTCGTGCTGGGCGAGGACGTCGTCGGCGGCATGGGCACCGCGGGCGGGCCCGAGGCGATCGGCGGCATCTGGTCGACCAGCGGCGGCTTCTACGAGGCGTTCGGCCCCGATCGCGTGATCGACACGCCGATCTCGGAAAGCGCCATCGTCGGCGCGGCGGGCGGCCTGGCCCTGGCCGGCAAGCGCCCGATCGCCGAACTGATGTTCGCCGACTTCATCGGCGTGTCGCTCGACCAGATCTGGAACCAGATCGCGAAATTCCGCTACATGTTCGGCGGCAAGACCAAGTGCCCGGCGATCATCCGCTGCATCTACGGCGCGGGCTACAACGCCGCCGCGCAGCACAGTCAGAGCCCGCACGCCATCCTGACCGGCATGCCCGGCCTCAAGGTCGTGATGCCCGCCACCCCGGCGGACGTCGCCGGCATGCTGCGCCAGGCGATCCGCGAGGACGATCCGGTCATCTTCATGGAACACAAGGCGCTTTACGGCATGAAGGGCGAAGTGCCCGACGATCCGGACTTCGTCATCCCCTTCGGCCACGCCCGCCTGACCCGCGCGGGCCAGGACGTGACGATCCTCGCCACCGGCATGATGGTCGGCATGGCCGAGGGCGCCGCCGACGCGCTGGCCAAGGACGGTATCGGCGCCGACGTTCTCGACCTCCGTTCGACCAGCCCGCTCGACGAGGAAGCGATCCTCGATTCGATCGAAGTGACCGGCCGCCTCGTCATCGTCGACGAAGCGCCGCCGCGCTGCTCGTTCGCGACCGATCTGGCCGCGCTCGTCGCCAACAAGGCCTTTGCCAGCCTGCGCGCGCCGATCGAGATGGTGACGCCGCCGCATACCCCGGTGCCGTTCGCCCGCGAGCTCGAAAGCGCCTACCTGCCGAACCCGGCCAAGATCGAGGCCGCGGTCCGCAAGGTCCTGGCCTACAACTGAGGAGGCGCGACGCCATGTCAAAGATCCGTGCCTTCACGATGCCGAAATGGGGCATCGAAATGACGGAAGGGACCATCGCCGAATGGATGTTCGGCGAGGGAGACAGCTTTTCCAAGGGGCAGCTCATCTGCCTTATCGAGACCGACAAGATCACCAACGAGGTCGAGGCCGAATACGACGCGACCGTCCGCAAGATCGTGATTCCCGCGGGCGGTGAGCCGGAGCCGGTCGGCGCGCTGCTTGCGGTGTTCGACGACGGTTCGGCCAGCGACGACGAGATCGCCCAGTTCGTCGCCGACTTCGTCCCCGCCCAGGGCGGCGTGGCCGAAGGCAAGCAGAAGAAGAAGGAAGGCGAGCCCAAGGAAGCCGGGATCGAGGGGCATGACGATGCGCCGGTCCCGGTGACGATCGAGACCAACCGCCCGATCAGCCCCGAGGCGCTGAAGCTGGCGCAGGCCGAACAGGTCGACCTGTCCGCTATCGAAGGCTCCGGCCGCAACGGTCGCATCACGTTCCAGGACGTGCAGCAGGCCGTGCACGGACCGAACACCGGCGCGCCCAAGGGTACCACCGTGCTGCCGGAGGAGACCGACGTCTTCGCCTCGCCGCTCGCCCGGCGGCTGGCCGCGATCCACGGCATCGACCTGTCCGGGGTGACCGGTACCGGTGCGCGCGGACGCATTTCGAAGAAGGACGTGCTGGCCAAGGTGCCCGAACCGGCGCCTGCCGCCGCTTCGCCCTCCGCCCCGGCCGCGTTCGGCGCTCCGTTCGAGATGGTCGCGAACGCGCCGCAGGTCGTGCCCTTCGACAAGATCCGCAAGGTCGTCGCCCGCCGCCTGACGCAGGCCAAGCAGACCATCCCGCACTTTTACCTGCGGGTGGCAGTCGAGGTCGACGCGCTGATGGAACTGCGCAAGACCGCGAACATGGTGCTCGGCATCAAGGCCTCGCTCAACGACTACATCGTCACGGCCGCCGCCAGGGCGCTGGCGCAGCACCCCGACGTCAATGTCCAGCTGCACGGCGAGGAGATCCATTCGTTCCGGCACGCCGACATCTCGGTCGCGGTGGCGAGCCCCAAGGGCCTCGTCACGCCGATCGTGCGGCAGGCGGACCGGATGCGCATCGACCAGATCGCCGCGAAGACGAAGGAACTGATCGGCAAGGCGCAGGACGGCAAGCTGGGTTTCGAGGACATGGACGGGGGCACGTTCTCCATCTCCAACCTCGGCATGTTCGGGATCGAGAACTTCGACGCGATCATCAACCCGCCGCAGGGCGCGATCCTCGCCGTCGGCGCGGCGGAGAAGCGCGCGGTCGAGACCGAGACCGGCGACATCGCCTTCGCCACCGTGATGTCGATGACGCTGTCGGTCGATCACCGCGCCATCGACGGGGCGGCGGGCGCGAAGTTCCTCGCCACGCTGAAGGGCCTGCTCGAAGCGCCCGAAGGGCTGTTCGCATGACCCGGCCCGCCTCGATCGCGGCGCTGGCGCCGATCATGCAGATGGCCTTCGTGCCGACGGATTTCGAAGGGGCGCTGCGCTACTGGACCGAGACCATGGGGGTCGGGCCGTTCTTCCTGATGGAGAATATCCGGCTCGGCGACATGACCTATATGGGCGAGCCGACGGACGCGGTCTTCTCGGTCGCGATCGCCTACTGGAACGACATCCAGATCGAACTGGTTCGTCCCGATAATGACGGCCTTGCCCATTACAGCGGCCAGTACGGCGTGCGCGATGCGCTGCACCACACCTGCCACGTGGTGGAGGATATAGAGGTGGCTCGGCGCGCGGTTCTCGATGCGGGCGGCACAGTCGTCGTGTCCGGCAAGGTGGGCGAGGACGGGCGCGTTTTCTATGCCGACCCAGGCTTCGGGCCCGGCGGGCTGGTTGAATATATTCAGCTGGGGGCCGGCGGGGCCGAACTTTTTGCGATGATGCGCGATGCGGCGACCAGTTGGGACGGCAGCGACCCGGTGCGCAAGCTCGGCTGACGGGCGCTATCGCGTCACGGTAACGAAACGGGGGCCGCGGCATGATGCTGCGGCCCCCGTTCCTGTTTCAGCGCCGTGCGGCGTCAGCCGGCCTTCAGCGCGGCGGCGGCGCGGACCGGGGCCTGGTCGAAATAGTAGGGAATGATCGCGCAGACCTGATCGCCGCGAAAGCGGAACGCCTCCGCCAGTTCGGCCGGTGCCAGCGATGGGTCGGCGAAATTCATGCGCGCCAGCGCGACGACGTGATCTTCGCCGTAGCAGCGATCGAAGATGTCGACGCCCGCAATGTCGATCATGCCGAAGACCTTGGTGAACAGGTCGCGCAGCGCGTTTTTGCCGCGATAGGTGCCTTCCATGGGTAGGCCGGCCGCCTCCACGATCTCGAGATCGTCGGTCACCATTTCGGCAACCTTGTCCCAGTTGCCCAGCGCGCATTCGGCATAAAGCGCATCGACCACGCGTGCCATCGTTTCCTGCGACATAGCCATATACTCCCTAGGATCGCCTTGCGCCGCAGTCTCGCCAATGGCCCGGCCCGGCGGTAGCTATCGCAAAGATTAGCGTGTAACCGGGTCATCGGGCCGATAAGGCCTGAGCATCCGATCAATCAGAGACAAGACACGTGAGCGATAGCTGGCACACCTTTTGCGCGATGAGCGAGTTTCCCGAAACCGGCAAGGCGGCGGCTGTCGTGGCGGGCTGGTATGTCCTAGTCGCGAAGACCGAGGACGGCCTGTTCGCGGTGAACGATCGCTGCACCCACCAGGCGGCGCTGCTGTCCGAAGGGCGGGTCCGGCGCGGCGCGATCATGTGCCCCCTGCACGGCGCGCGGTTCGAGATGGCGACCGGGCGCTGCCTTGGCGGCGCCTACAAGGACCTGCGCACCTTCCCCGTGCGGGTCGAGAACGACACGATCGAGGTCTGCGTGCCCGGCGAGGCCCCGTCGATGGAAGAACTGCCGGTCGCGCGCTGACCGGCGCCGGCGGGCGGTAGCGGCCCGCCCGCGACCTACCCAATCGGCCAGCTTTCGCGGCGGTGAGCGCCCTATACCTTCGCGCCCATCGAACCGAAGGAGAGCATGATGCCGTTTACCGGACCCGATTCCGACCGCCTGGCCCTGCGCGAACTGCTGGACAGCTATGCCGACGCCGTCGTGCGCAACGATGCCGATGCCTGGGGCGCCTGCTGGGCCGAGGACTCGCGCTGGGAGATGCCCGACTATCCCGAATTCCCGCCGCAGCAGGGCCGCGCCAATATCGTCGGCCTGTGGGTAGAAGCGATGAAGAGCTTTCCCGGCGTGCTCTTTCACGCCTGGCCCGGCTCGATCGAAGTGAATGGCGACCGGGCGACGATGCGGTCTTATACCAGCGAAGTCTACGATCAGGGTGACAAGACGATGCGCGACCAAGGCGTTTATGACGACGAATGCGTCAAGATCGACGGGCGCTGGTATTTCACGAAGCGCGTGTTCCGTAACATCCACCGCCAGCACGGTCCCAAGGGACTCTGAGCTTTCCGCTAGACCGCTCCGCGTTGTTTGCGCGGATGCGGCACCGGTGAAAAAAAGGGGAGCCGCCACATGGCGTGCTCCCCTTTTTTGTGTTCCTCGGCCCGTTCAGCGGTGCCAAGCGCCGACACAAGAAAGGGAGCCACCCGAAAGTGGCTCCCCCATTTTGTTCGGATCCGGAAAGATCAGAAACGCTTGGTCAGTTGCACCTTGACCGTGCGCGGCAGGCTGCCGAAGCCGAGCTGGTCGGCCTTGACGCCGGTGACGCCGCCCGAAGCTGTACCCGAGCTCGGCCCGTCGACGACGCCGGTCACGTAGAACTGGTTGGTCAGGTTCTTGCCGATGACCGCCAGTTCCCAGTTGCCGTCGGCTGCGCCGATTTTCGCACCCGCATCGATCGACCAGTAGCTGTCCTGGACGGCGATCGGATTGGCGAAGCCCGACGGATTGTAATCGTCGCTGTAGCGCGCATTGGCGTTGAGGCCGATCATCATGCTGTCCGACAGGTCGGTTTCGTAAACGAAGCCGACGACGCCGGTCCACTTCGGCGCGACCGAAAGCGACTTTCCGGTCAGATTCTGGAAGATGCCATTGGGGGTGACCACGTTGCAGCCTTCCGCCTGGGTCTGGCCGGAGTAGCACGGACCTTCGGGGAATTTGTCATAGGTCGCGTCGTTGTAGTTCAGCGCGGCCGTGACGTTGAGGCCGGGGACCGAGTACGGAGCGTATTCCAGTTCCAGTTCCACGCCCTGCGTCTTCGCGTCGGCGGTCAGCGTGTTGAACGCGAAGACCGGCGAGTTGAAGAAGTCGACCTGGAAGTCCTTCACGATATAGCGGAAGACGGTCACGTTCGCGCGCAGCTGGTTGTCGGCCAGCGTCGACTTGATGCCGGCTTCGAAACCGCGCGCCTTTTCCGGGTTGAAGGTAAGGTCGCTGTACGGATCGGCCGACAGGGCCGAGTTGATGCCGCCGTTCGAGAAGCCGCCCGACTTGTAGGCGGTCTTGTACGCGCCGTAGAGCAGCAGGTCGGGGGTCGGCTTGTAGGTCAGCGTCACTTCCGGCGAGAAGTTGTCGAACTTCTGGTTGGCCGTGATCGTGCCGAGCGGATCGGTGCCCGAGCGATAGACCGCCGAATAAGCCGGGTTGACGTATTCCTGCGCGAAGTAGCTGTCCTTCTTCTCGTCGGTGTAGCGGGCGCCGCCGGCAAGCTCCAGGTTCTCCATCAGGTTGATGCGGACCTGGCCGAAGATGGCGATCGTCTCGCCCTTGGTCCAGCTGATCTTCTCGCTCGCCGCGTAGAGCAGGTCGGGACGCGCCGCGCTATCGCGCACGCCGCCGTAGTAGCCCCACTGACCGAAATCGCGATCGGTCTTCTGGTACAGGCCGCCGAGCATGAAGTTGAACATGCCGTCGAAGTTGGAGGTCAGGCGCAGTTCCTGCGACCAGGCTTCCCAAGTCGAGTTCTCGGTCGCGAAGATCATCCCGCCGGGATTGGTGTCGGTGGTCTGGAAGTTGCAGGCGCAGGCCCAGCTGTTGTTGTTGCGCTGCCAGTTGGTGACCGAGGCAAGCACCATCGAGCCGAAATCGTACTCGAGGTTGTTGTTGATCGCCCAGCTGCGGTAGCGGTTGTAGGTGGAACCGTCATCGCGGCCATAGGGCGAGATCGACGACAGTTCGACCGGCAGGTTGTTCTGGTGAGTGACGAAGTCCTTCTTGCACGGATAGACCGTCAGCTGGCTGAAACCGGTGCCGTTGCCGCACGAGTAGGCGACGTAGTTCCAGCTGTTGTTCAGCGTGTCGTTCTGGTCGCGGGTGACCTTGAGCGTGCTGGTCAGGTTGTCGGTCGGCTCGAACTTGAGCGTCATGCGCGCGAGGAATTCCTCCTGCTGCGACATCGGGCTTTCGGTCGGCTGGGAAACCAGCGTCTCGACATCGCCGAAGCCCTGCGCCACGTCGACCGTGGTGTAGTTCATCGGGGTCGAGACGTTCTTGTAGTAGCCGCCGTCCATCTTGGAATAGCGGGCCGCGAAGCGGATGCCGACGGTATCGCTGACCGGACCGGAGAGAATGCCCTCGAGGCTGTACTGTTCCGCCTTGAACTCGTAGCCGGCCTTGACCGAGCCTTCCCATTCGTTGGTCGGGTCATTGGTGGTCAGCGAGATCACGCCCGCGGTGGCGTTCTTGCCGAAGAACAGGGCCTGCGGGCCCTTCAGGACTTCGACGCGGCCGAGGTCGAAGAAACCTTCCTCGATGACGCGGCCCTGGCCGTAGTAGGCACCGTCGACGACGATCGCGACCGACTGCTCGATACCGATCGAGGTCGAGGACGAACCGATGCCGCGCAGGGTGATCTGCGCCGCCGAGCCGTTCGAGGCGCGGCCGACGTTGAGGTTCGGGGTCGCGGCGGCGATTTTCTCGATGCTGGTGATGTCGCGGGTCTCGATGACCTTTTCCGAAAGCGCGGTGACGGCGACCGGCACGTCCTGCACGCTTTCCTCGCGCTTGCGGGCGGTGACCACGATTTCGTCGAGGCCGCCCTGGCGGACTTCTTCACTGGCCGGCGCGGTGTCTTGCGCGATGGCGGGGTTGGCGAAGGCCGCGCCGGCAAGGCACGAAGCGGCAAGAAGCGAATGCTTGCTGAATGACATCAATGTCTCTCCCTGGGAAAAAGCTCTTTTCCTGGCGATGCTCTTACCACAAAGCCCGCGACTGCCTCCCTGACCGAAATTACAGGGTCATGCATTCCCGGCAGACTATAGACATTGTGCAACACTTCGAACCGAGGATGCCTATGACCACCAACCGTTACTGGCGTCTCGACGCCCACCCCCAGGGCGACGACTTTGCTGCGGCGCTGTCATTGCAGCATGAGGAGTTGCCGCCGCTGGAGGATGGACAGATCCGCGTGAAGGCGGACTACCTCTCGATGGATGCCGGCACGCGGATGTGGATGGGCGGCCGCGAGGACGGTTACCAGCCGCCGCTGCCGCTGGGCACGAAGATGGTCGGCCTCGGCCTGGGCCGGGTGAGCGAGAGCCGCGACGATCGCTTTCCGGTCGGCACGCTGGTCCGCGCCTTCGGCCAGTGGGCCGATTATTCGACCTTCCGGCCCGACGAGGCCTGGGCCGTGGCGGTGGACGACACGCTCGACGATATCCGGCAGCACTTCGGGGTCCTCGGCCTCAACGGCTGGACCGCGCTTTACGGCATCCAGGACATCCTGCGCATCCAGCCGGGCGAAGTGATGGTGGTGTCGGCCGCAGCGGGCGCGACCGGCAGCCTGGCGGTGCAGATCGGCCGCAACCTGGGCGCGCGCGTCATCGGCATCGCCGGCGGGCCGGACAAGTGCCGCTATGTCGAAAGCCTCGGCGCGGAACGCTGCATCGACTACAAGAACGAGGATCTCGTCGCCGAACTGGGCCGGATCGAGGGCGGGGTGAACGCCTATTTCGAGAATGTCGGCGGCGCCGTGCTCGACGCGGCGCTGCAGAACATGGCGCTTTATGGCCGCATCGCGGTCTGCGGCATGGTCGCGAATTACGACGCGCCGCAGGGTGCACCGGGGCCGGCGCACTACGACCAGGTGCTGATGCGCCGCCTGCGGATCGAGGGATTCTTCCTGCCCGACGTGCCCGAAAAGGGTCCCGGCTTCTACCAGACGCTCAAGGACTGGTACGATGAAGGGCGGATCACCGCCGCCTTCGACGTGACGACCGGGCTGGAGAACACGCTGATCGGCTATGCCCGGATGCTGACGGGCAAGAACACCGGCAAGGCGCTGATCGACGTGCGCGGCTGATCGGCCATGCCCACCATCGACTATCGCGCCGACATCCGCTGCCTCGTCGCGGTGCGGGGGCATCCCTTCGGCCGCGACGCCTTTGCTTCGGTGTTCGAGGGGATGGCGGGGATATCGGCGACGATGGTCGACCAGCCGGCCGCCGCGTTCCTGATGAACCCGGACGGCATGCGCGAGTTCGACGTGCTGGTGCTCTACGACATGCCCGGCCTCGATTTTGCCGCGCCGGACAATCCGCCCGCTTACGTCGCGCCGCCTGCCGGGTTCGAGGCGGGTTTCGAGGCACTGCTCGACAGCGGCAAGGGCGTGGTCGCGCTGCATCACGCGCTGGCCGGCTGGCCGACGTGGGAGCGTTATGCCGAGATCCTTGGCGGGCGCTTCCTCTACCGCCCGGGCATGCTGCGCGGCGAACATCGGCTGGACAGCGGGTTCGCGCACGATGTTGCGCAGCAATTCACCGTGGCACAGGGCCACCCGGTGACCGCGGGGCTTCCCGAATGTTTCACCCTGACTGACGAGCCCTACCTTGCCGAGGTGTTCGGCGACGACGTGACGCCGCTGCTCTGGTCCGATGCGCGGTTCGACAAGGACCATTTCTGGTCCGCGACCCATGCGGTAGAAGGCCGGATGTATTGCCGCGACGGCTGGGACCATCCGCCGGGCAGCAATCTGGTCGGCTGGGCGAGGACCGTTGGCCGGTCGCGGCTGGTCTATATCCAGCCCGGCGACGGGCCGGGAGCCTACGGGAACCTGCACTATCGCCGGCTGGTCGAAAACGCGATCCGCTGGGTCCGCTGAAGATCACCGCAAGGCGTGCGGCAAACCTCTTATGCTGCGCGCGAAGCCGAGAGAGGACAAGGACATGACCGTCAATCGCCGTTTCCTGCTGCGCCGCCGCCCGGTCGGCGACCCGGTGCCCGATGATTTCGAACTGGTCAGCGAACCGGTGCCGGGCGCGCCGGCCGGCGGGCTGGTGGTTCGCAACCATTTCGCCTCGCTCGACCCCGCGCAGCGCGGCTGGATGTCGGACGAGCCGAACTACATGCCGCCGATTCCGCTGGGCGCGCCGGTCCGCGCGACGACGGTGGGCGAAGTGGTGGCCAGCGACAATCCCGAGTTCCCCGTCGGCACTTGGGTCATCGGGCTGAACGGGATCGAGGAATACAGCGCGATCCTGCCCGAGTTCTTCACCCAGAAGGTCGATGTGACCGCGGTCAGCAGCCCATCGAAGTTCCTTTCGGCGATGGGCGCGGTCGGCCTGACCGCCTATTTCGCGATGACCGACATCGCCAAGCCGAAGGCCGGCGAGACACTGTGCGTCAGCGGGGCGGCGGGGGCGGTCGGTTCGGTCGTCGGCCAGATCGGCAAGATCCACGGCTGCCGCACCATCGGCATCGCGGGCGGACTCGAAAAGTGCCGTCGCCTTGTCGACGACTACGGGTACGATGTCGCGATCGACTATCGCGGCAAGAGCGAGGAGCAGCTTCGGGAGGAAATCGCGCGGGCGGCTCCGGATGGGATCAACATCCTGTTCGAGAACGTCGGCGGCACGGTCATGGAAGCGGAAGTCTTCAACCTGGCGCGCAAGGCCCGCGTTATCCTGTGCGGCCTGATCAGCGAATACAACGCGGTCGAGCCGCATGGCCTGAAGAACCTGTGGCAGATCCTGGTGCACGAGGCGACGATGCACGGGTTCCTGATCATGGACTATGTCGCGCGTTTCCCCGAGGGCGGCGCGCAAGTCGCGCAATGGATTGCCGAGGGAAAGCTGCGCATCGACGAACACGTGCAGGAGGGGATCGAGAACGCCTACCCCGCTTTCATGCGCCTTTTCACGGGCGCCAACACCGGCAAGCTGCTGCTGAAGCTGGCCTGATCGGCGGCGGGGCGGCAGGCCGGGAAGCGGACTTCGGTCCGCATCCGTCGCCCGCGCCCGTTCAGCCTTTCATCACCGGCATCGGCGTCTCTCCCGTTTCGTCGAGGAAATGGTCGAGCCATTTGTGGAAGAACTGGTTGCCCGGTTCGTTCCGGCCGAAGGTCTGGTGCGTCATTGCGCCGCTTTCCAGCCCGTTCTGCACCTGCAGGCCCAGCCGGTAGTCCTCTTCCTCCACCACGTCGAAGAAGAAGTCGCACATCTCGTCGAGCTTGCCCATCTCCTCGTCGGTTTCGGGCCGGGTCGGGAAGACGTAGTTCATCACCGTGACGTTGCGGTCTGGCGCGTCGCCGGGAAACAGCTGCGCGAACTGGCACATTTCCGGCGCGAGGAAGAGCGCAAAGTTCGGGAACAGCATCCGGATGAAGTCGTAGCCGTCGTTCTCGTGCCGGCCCCATTCGTCGCGCGGCAGGTCCTTGAGGTGAACGATCGACTTCTGCGGGAAGCCCAGCCGGATGTGCGGGCCGAACCCTTCGAAATGCGCGCGGTTCGAAGGCGAGCGCGGGGCCACCGTATTGGTGTGCGCGGCCGCGAAGTGATAGCCTTCCAGGTAGCCGTCGTAAGCGACCTTCCAGTTGGCGCCGCGCATCTCCTTGGACTTGTGGTAGTACCACTCCTCCAGCCTCAGCGCGGCGAAATCCTCGTGCATGTCGCCGAGCCATGCCTTGGCGTCGATCTCGAGCCCCGGCGTCAGGATGACGAAGATCATGCCGGTCGTCTCGTCGCAGGGCAGCTCGGTCATGTGCAGGTCGCTGCGATCCACTTCGCCGAAGGTGCTCGCCTCGGCGATGCCGAGCAGCTTGCCCTCGTTCGAATAGGTCCAGCCATGATAGGGGCAGGAAAAGCGCGAGCAGTTGCCCTTGCCATCGGGCGCCAGGTGTGCGGCGCGGTGCTTGCAGACGTTCAGGAACGCACGGGCCTTTCCGTCCCTGGCGCGGGTGATGAGGATCGGCATCCCTATCACGTCCATCGCCTTGTAGTCGCCCTTTGCGGGCAGCTCGATCGTCAGCGCCAGCATCAGCGGAAGGCGTTTGAAGACCAGCTCCTTCTCCCGCTCCCACCGCGCCGGGTCTAGGTAATTCGACACCGGCACGCGCAGGGTGGAGGGCGCCTGGTCGGTCGTGCGGCTTTCGACGAAATGGAGCATCCGTTCGGCGATGTCGCCGTACCTGGCGTAGAGTTCGGTCATTTCAGCGCGCCTCGCCCAGATAGCGGTCGAGCACCTGGTGGAAGTGGCGGATGCGCACTTCCTGGTAGTCGGCCAGTTCGATCCGCTGGTTCTTCGATGCCTTCAGCCCTTCGTGGGTCAGCATCATGTTCTCCATGTCCTGGTCGACCACCGCGCCCAGCACGCCCAGTTCCGGCGCATCGGCCCAGTTCTCGTCATCGGACAGCATGTGCATCGGCACGCCGGCGGGACGCGGCTGGCCTGCGGGCACGCGGGACAGCACGCGCACTTCCATCAGGCACCTGTTTTCGTCAGGCCACGGGCGCCAGCGATAGACGATGTTCGGCATGAACCCGCCCCAGGGGGCGAAGTTTGGAAAGACGTTGTAGACGAGGGCGTCGAGCAGTTCGCTTTCCGACACGCCCGAATAGTCGCCGCCGAATGCGCGTTCGCTGGTTGCGCGCAGCGCCTGGCCCAGCACCTGCCGCGCGGTTCCGCCATCGGGTACCGTGATCGCGGACTTGCCGGCATCCCGGTCGTAGTTGTCGGCGCTGCGACCGTTGTATTTCACGAACTCGTCGACGATCCATTGCTCGGGCCACTGTTCGGACAGGCCCTGGTTCGCGACATGCGGACTGATCGTGCCGAACGGCGTGTAGTTCACGTTCACGTGATCGCCCAGCACGTGGTAGGCCGAGTTGGCGTCGCCGGTGAAGGGCATCAGCTGCGGATGCGTGGCATAGGCGTGGTAGCTCTCCATGAAAGCTTCCATCGTGATCTTCCAGTTCGCGGGCACCACCTTGCCGACCCAGGCGATGGTGGTGCAATCCTCGTGCCGCCACCGGGTGAAGAAGTCGGGCAGGGGGGCGAGGAACTCCTCGATCGACGGCCCGTCCTCGGCTTCGCGCACGAAGATGTAGCCGCCCCAGCGCGCGACGCTGGCTTCGGGCAGCGTCATCCTCTCGTCACTGAGGTGGCCGAAGTCCCAGCGGCAGGGGATCGAGTTCAGCGAACCGTCGATGTTCCAGGCAAAGGCGTGGAACGGGCAGACGAACTTGTGGGCCGATCCGCAGTCGGTCTTCAACTTGCGCCCGCGATGCAGGCAGACGTTGTGGAAGGCCCGGACCGAACCGTCCTCCTGCCGGACGACGAGATAGGATCGACCGGCGTTGTCGTACGTGACGTAGTCGCCCGGTTCGGGCATGTCCTCTTCGCGAGCAGCGAACTGCCAGACGCGGGGCCACATTCTCTCGCACTCGGCGCGGAAGAACTCGGGGCTATGATAGCGCGAGGCGTCGATCGGCTCCGATCCCAGGTAAGCGTACCGGTCCTCGGCCATGAAGGCCGGCGGCTGGATATCGTCCGCGGCCAGGATGTCTTCCCAGCCCGGTCCGGGGCAGCGTGCGCGTTCGAAACGCGCGGGGTCTGCTTCTGCCATGTGCGCCATGCTCCTGTGTCGATGCGGGGAGCATGATAAACCGGGCAGGCCTGCCTGTTTTTGATCGCGATCAACAAAAATGGCCCCGGACCCTGCGCATTTGGCTAGGTCCGGGGCCTTTTTCGTGGACGGTCGGGTGGGGGCGCCCGCCGCAAACGTGCTCAGGTCAGAACTGGACCCGCTTCGTGTAACCCGAATCCACCACGATGTTGGCGCCGGTCATCGCCTTGCACGCAGGGGACGCGACGAAGGCGATGGTCTTGGCCAGTTCCTCGCCGGTGGTCATCCGACCGGTCGGGATCTGCGCCATGGTCGCATCGTAGAAGTCGGTCATGTTCTCCTTGATGTAGGCCCACGGGCCGTCATCGGTCATCACCGGGCCGGGCGTGATGCAGTTGGCGCGGATGCCCTTGGGGGCGAGCGACTGCGCCAGGCCCGAGGAATAGACCATCACCGCCGCCTTCAGCGCGTTGTAGGGCTGGACCCCCATGAACTCCTCGACCGCGCCGGTCGAGCTCATGCAGATGATCGATCCGTTCGAAGATTTCTCGAGGAAGGGCATGGCCGCCGCGATGCCGCGACGCATCGGCTTGATGTCGGCGTCGAGGATCGCCTGCCAGCCTTCGTCGCTGTCGACGCCGAGGTTGGTGGAGGTAAAGCTGATGAAGATGTCGCAGCCGCCCAGCGCTTCGGCGGCACGTTCGACGAAGCCGGGCACGCTTTCCGGGTCGGTCACGTCCATCGCCTCGGCAAAGACCTTGCCGCCGCTGGGCGACAGTTCGCCGACGACCTTGTCGACTTTTTCCTGGCTGCGGCCGCAGACCGCGACGTCCGCGCCCTCTGCCGCCAGCACTTTGGCGACCTGGCGGCCGATGCCGCCGTTTGCGCCGACGAGAATGGCTTTCAAGCCCTTGAGGCCGAGATCCATGAGATGATCCTTTCCCTGGTTTTGTGATCGGTATGTCGCGGATCGGCCGCAGGAGGGGCCGAACGCGAAGCGAAGTACAGGTCTAGGCCTGCGCGGACGCCCTGCACGACTGCCCTTTTGCGTAGGCCGATGCGCGCGTGGCAAATGGTAATCCTGCCGGTCGAACGACAGGATGAGAGGATTTGCCATGGGCAGGCTGGAAGGCAAGCGCGCCGTGATTCTGGGCGCGAGCAGCAAGGACAACATGGGCCAGCACATCGCCCGCCGCTTCATGGCAGAGGGCGCGCGGGTGCTCGTTTCCGGGCGCAAGGAAGAGGTCCTCGCCGACTTCGCCGCCGAAACGGGCTGCGATCATGTCCCCTGCGACCTGACCAGCGAGGCGAGCGTGAATGCGCTGGCCGACGCGGCGGCGGATAAGCTCGGCGGCATCGACATCGCGATCAATTCCACCGGCTGGGGGTTGCTTACCCCCTTCCTCGACAACACGCGCGAGGAACTGGAACAGATGACTGCGCTGCAGTTCATCGGCCCGTTCCAGTTCTACCAGGCGATGGTGCGCAAGATGGCGCGATCGATGGGCGGCGAGGGCGGCTCGATCATCCAGATCAGCAGCGCGACGGCGAAGATCATGCTTTGGGATCACGCCGCCTACATGGGCACCAAGGCGGGGGCCGACCACGTCATCCGCTGCGTCGCCAACGAATTCGGCCACGAGGGCATCCGTGCCAACTCGATCTCGCCGGGCCTTACCGAAACGCCGATGACGGCGGATGCGGGCGATGTCCCCGGATTGTTCGATGCCTTCCTCAAGGGCTATCCCGGCGGGCGCTACGGCACCAGCGACGACATCGCCGCCGCGGCGGTGTTCCTGGCCAGCGACGAATGTTTCATGAGCGGGGAGAACCTGCAGGTGAACGGCGGCCTGTGCCTGCGCGGCAACCCCAGCAAGCAGGACATCGAAGCCAGCGTCATGGCCGCCACGGGCGCGGCGGAGGGATAAAGCCATGACCGCAGCGACCGATAGGGTGCCCGATCTGCTGGATGCCGCCGCGATCGGACAGTGGGACCGGGAATGCGACGTCCTCGTCATCGGCCAGGGCGTGGCGGGAAGCTGCGCCGCGCTGGAGGCGCACCGCGCGGGCGCGGAGGTGCTGATCGTCGAACGGGCCAGCGGCGGCGGCGGGGCGAGCGCGATGTCATCGGGCATCTACTACCTTGGCGGCGGCACCGCCGTGCAGAAGGCGATGGGCTACGACGACACGCCCGACGAGATGGCCAACTTCATCATGGCCAGCTGCGACCCGCTCGACCCGCAGGCGGTGCGCCAGTTCTGCGACGACAGCCCGGCCCACTTCGACTGGCTGGAGGAACAGGGCGTTCCGTTCGAGCGTACCGAGTTCAAGGGCAAGGCGGTCTACCTGCTCGACACCACCTGCCTGATGAGCACCGGCAACGAGAAGGTCTGGCCCTACAAGCTGGTCGCAAGGCCCGCGCCGCGCGGCCACAAGGTGGCGGGAGAGGGCGAGAACGCCGGGCACGCGGGCATGGCGCCGCTCCTCGCCCGCTGCGAGGCGGAAGGCATTCCGGCGATGTACGACAGCGCGGTCACCGCGCTGGTCGCCGACGCCTCGGGCCGGGTGGTGGGCGTTCGCGTAAAACAGAGCGACCGCACGATCCATGTGAAGGCGCGCCGCGCGGTGATCATCGCAGCGGGAAGCTACAACATGAACCGCGACATGATCGCGAAGAACCTGCCGCTGCTGGGCGAAACCAGCGAGCCGCTCGGCATCCCCAGCAACGACGGCATGGGCGTGCTGCTCGGCCTGTCGGCAGGTGCGGGGACGAGCGCGATGGACGGCGTGATCCCGACCGGATCGATCTACCCGCCGGCCCAGTTGATCAAGGGCATCGTCGTCAACAAGCGCGGCGAACGCTTCGTGACCGAGGACAGCTATCACGGCCGCCTCGGCAACTTCGTGATGGAACAGCCCGACCAGAAGGCCTGGCTGATCCTCGACAGCGAGATCTTCGCCTATCCCGAAAATCCGTTTGCCCGGCACCAGCTGGTCGATGGCTGGGAAACGATCGAGGAAATGGAGGCGGGCCTGGGGCTGCCGACCGGCTCGCTGGTGAAGACGATGGCCGAATACAACACCGCGGCGGCGGAGGGGAAGGACCCGGTGCTGCACAAGTCGGCCGAATGGCTGAAGCCGCTCGACCAGCCGCCCTACGCCGCGTTCGACATCTCGTTCGACCGATCGACCTATCTTTACATCACGCTGGGCGGGTTGAAGACGGGGCCGAACGGCGAATGCCTGACCCCGCGCGCGGAGCCGATCCCCGGCCTTTACGCCGTGGGGGCGAGCGCGGCGCACATCCCGCGCAACGGCAAGGCCTATGCCAGCGGCATGAGCCTCGGGCCGGGATCGTACTTCGGCCGCCGCGCCGGCCGCCATGCGGCCGGGGCGAACTGGGCCACCTGAACGCTCAGCGCCGCATCCGCTCGATCGCGCTCGCCGCGCGGTCGAGCTCGGCGGCGATGTCGAGCAGCAGCTCCTCGTCCGCCTTTTCGTCCGAGAGGCGCTGCATGACCGCCGTGCGCAGGTTCATCATTGCGCGCCGAACCGGGCCGCGATCGGTGCGCTGCGCCAGCATGGCCATCGCGGCCAGCCGTTCGCGGGCGCGGGCAAGCGTCTCCGCCTGTTCACCAATCAGGGTGCGCCCAGCCTCTGTCAGTTCGTAGCTTCGGCGCTTCTCGCCGTCGTCGCCTTCGCGGACCAGCTCCATGTCGGCGAGCATCGTCAGCATCGGGTAAAGCACGCCGGGACTGGGCTTGTATCCGCCCTCGCTCGCCTCCTCGAACAGCTTGATGAGGTCGTAGCCGTGGCGCGGACCGTTGCGGTCGAGCAGGTCGAGCACCAGCAGGCGCAGTTCGTCGCCGGTGAAGCGCTTGGCACCGCGCCCGCCCGGTCCGCGCATTCCCGGCCCCATGCCCGGCCCCATGCCCGGCCCGCCGCGAAAGGGTCCGCGCCCACCGCCGTGGCCGCCGAAATGCTTCATGTCCTGGTGCCCGCGGTGATGGCCGCAATCGTGGCCGCCAAGATAGCCAAAGGTGTCGTCGAAAGGCCCGCGAGGGCCGCGATGGGCGCGATGACCGCGCGTATGGTTTCCGTGTTTCATGACACGGCAGATACGCCCTCCTGGGAATCTTTCAAGATATATCTTGTAACGTTACGTAACCGAAGAAGCCTCCGCCTCCATCTTTGCCTTCACGTCGGCGCGGAGCTGGTCCTTGCGGATCTTGCCCGACGCTGTGCGCGGATAGTCTTCGACGAACTCGAACCTTTCCGGCGTCTTCTGGCGGGCCAGGCCGCTCGCCTGCACGTGGGCGCACAGCGCCTCGACCGTGGCCGGTTCGCCCTCGCTGATGATGTAGGCGCAGACCCCTTCGCCCAGACGTTCGTGCGGCATGGCGACGACGCTGGCGTCGCGGACCTGCGGATGGGTGCGCAGCACGTCCTCGATCTCGACGGCGCTGATGTTCTCGCCGCCGCGAATGATCAGGTCCTTCTTGCGCCCGGTGATGGTGATCGCGCCCTCTGCGGACAGGACCCCGAGGTCGCCGGTCTTGAAATAACCCTCCGCATCGAAGGCGGCGCGGCTCTGCGCCTCGTCGGCGTAGCCCAGCATCATCGAGGGGCCGCGCGCGAGGATCTCGCCCTCGGTACCAACGGGGACGGCCGCGCCCTCGTCGTCCACCACCTTTACCTCGTAGTCGATCACCTCGCCGTCGGTCACGGCGGCCAGCGCTTCGTGGCGCGGCCAGCCGAAGGTGACCAGCGGCACCTCGCTGGCGCCGAACACTCGGAAGGCGGTGAGGTTGTCGAAGGCCGCGTTCGCCGCCGGGATCAGGTCGGCCGGAACCGCCGCGCCGCCGCAGGCGAAGAATCGGAACGTGGGCAGCCGCTTGCCCGCGCTGCGTGCCGCGTGGGCCAGTTCGACGAGGAACGGGGTCGCCGCCACGGTGCCGACGACGTCGTGCTCCTCGATCAGGGCCAGCGCCTCGTCGGCGTTCCAGGCTTCCATCAGGATCACGCGGGTACCGCTGATCAGCGGGGTCTCCAGCCCGTTGGCATAGCCCGAGATGTGCGTGACGGGCGAGGGCATGATCGTGGTGTCGCCCGCGTTTACGCCCCAGTGCGCGTAGCTCTTGCGCACGATGTTCTCGAGCGTGTCGTGACTGTGCAGCACGCCCTTGGGGCGCCCTGTCGTGCCGCTGGTGAACAGCACCATCTTGACCGAACGCGGATCGACCGCTGGCGCCACGTCGGGCAGCGAGCGCCCTTCCTCGACCAGCGCGACGAGATCGTCCGGCCCTTCGCCGCGCACGGTGAAGGCGAAATCGAGATCGGGCAGGTCCGTCTTCAGCCGCGCCGCCATCTCGGCGAAGTCGAACTTGCGGAACGTGGTGCAGGTGAAGATCGCCCGCGCGCGGCAGTCCGCCAGCATCATCGCGACTTCATGGTCGCGATAGATCGGCACGATCGGGTTCACCACCAGGCCGAGGATCGCGCAGGCGAGGTTGAGGATGCCCGCCTCGTGCCAGTTGGGGGTCTGGAACGCGACTACGTCGCCGGGCTCCAGCCCGCGCGCGGCCATGGCGTTGGCCAGCGCCTGCGCCTCGCCCAGCCATTCGCGATAGGTGAGCGAGCGGACGCCGTCGACCAGCGCGACATAGCCGGGATCGGCGGCGGCGCGTTCGCGCGCGAAGTCGGCGATGGTCTTGCCGGCCCACTGGTCGGCAAAGGCGCGCAGGTGCCCTGGCGGCAGTTCGAGCCAGTCCCACGGCATCGCCAGTTTCGCCATTGCATGCTCCTCGATATTCGCCGCGCGCCCGTCGCGCCGTGCGCGTCGCCATCCGATCTCTCTTCGCCAGACGACGGCGTCGGTGCCATTGGCGAAAAGGGTAGGGCAGCACGGCTCGCGGCTCAATCGGCCAAGCGCACCTGTCACCTTGGGGAGTTGTCCTTTTCCCTTTCGGCGCGCAGCCTTGGGCGGAAAATCCGGGTCCGCGTTCATCGCGCGCCCGCAAACCAGTCCGGGAGACCACGATGGATCGCGCAGCGCGCATCGGCCACATCGGCGAAATCGCCGAAACCATGCTCGGCTATGTCGAGAACAAGACCACGTTCCAGGGCGAGGGCACGATGCGCGTCCCCGCCGCCAGCTATTGCGACGAGGCGATCTTCCGCAACGAGATGGACGTGGTCTTCCACAAGCTGCCGCTGCTTCTCGCCTTCACCGCCGAGATGCCCAATCCGGGCGACTACAAGGCGATGGACGCGGTCGGCAAGCCGGTGCTGATCACCCGCGACAAGGACGGCACCGTGCGCGCCTTCCTCAACGTCTGTTCGCACCGCGGCGCGCCGGTGGCCGAGGAAGGCCGCGGCAACTGCCCGCGCTTCACCTGCAAGTACCACTCCTGGACTTTCGGGCGCGACGGCAAGCTGATCGGCATCAACGAGCGGCAGACCTTCGGCGATGTCGACAAGGCCGAACTGGGCCTGCGCCAGCTGCCCTGCGAGGAGCGGGCAGGCATGATCTTCGTCGTGCTCGACCCGAACGGCGCGATCGACCTCGATGCCTACTATCGCGGCTATCTCGCCGATTTCGAGGACCTGGGCCTTGCCGACTGGCACTTCGTCGGCAACCGCACGATCCACGGCGCGAACTGGAAGATCGCCTTCGACGGCTATCTGGAAGGGTACCACTTCCAGTCGCTGCACCCGGAAACGATCTTTCCGCGCACGCCGACCAACTGCACCCATTACGAAGGGTTCGGCCCGTCGATGCGGATCGGCTTTCCCCAGCACGAGATCGGCAACCTGCTGAAGGACGTGCCGCGTGGCGAATGGGGCACGCGCGAAAACTACGGCTACGACTTCGTCCGCATCCTCTTTCCCAACGTGTCGATCTTCGTCGCGCCCGAAATCACGCAGGTCGCGCAGCTTTTCCCGGGGCCGAAGGCGAACGAGAACCGCACGGTGCTCTCCTACCTGTCGCGCAACCCGCCCAGGGACGAGGAGGAAAAGGCGAAGCTTGAAGGCATGGCCGATTTCTTCCGCGACGTGACCTATGAAGAGGATTACGTGATCGGCATGCAGATCCAGAAAGGCCTGGAAAGCGGCGCGCACGAAAACCTCATCTTCGGCAAGAACGAACGCGGCAACCAGTACTTCCACGAATGGCTGAATTGGTACGTCGCGCAGGATCCCACCCAGCCCGAACCGGAAATGTGAGCATGAACCCCATTGGGCTGGCGTCCGGCGTCCTGCCAGAATTCGACGCCGCGACCGTGGTTCGCGCAGCCCACGCCGCGGGGTTCGAACTGGCCGGGCTCTGGGTCGACCCGGCGGAATGGAGCCCGGCGCAGACCACGGCGACGCGGCAGGCCCTGGCCGAAACCGGCATCGGCGTCATCGACGTCGAGGTGCTGTGGCTGCGCGACGGTGCGACGATGGACGATCACAAGGCGATCCTCGACGTCGGGCTGGAACTGGGCGCGGCCAATGCGCTGTGCGTCAGTTCCGATCCCGATCACGGCAGGACCGCCGACTGGCTGGCCCAGCTCTGCCGTCATGTCGAGGGCACGTCCTTGCGGATCAACCTCGAGTTTGGCTGGTTCAGCGCGGTGCACGACCTGGCCGAGGCGAAGGCCATCGTCGAGAAAGTGGATCACGAACGCGCCGCCATCCTGATCGACCCGATCCACGTCGACCGTTCGCACACCCCGGTGGCGCAGATCGCGTCGCTGGACCGGTCGCTGATTTCCTACGCGCAGTTCTGCGACGCGTTGGCCGAACGGCCCGACGTGCACGATTGGGACGCGGTCATCGTCGACGCCGTCGACTTGCGCCAGCAGACGGGCGAGGGCGCGCTCGATCTCGATGCGATCTATCGCGCGCTGCCCGACGACCTGCCGCTGTCGATCGAACTGCGCTCGGCGGCGTTGCGCGAGGGATTTCCCGACCCGGTGGACCGGGCGAGCGCGGTGGCGCAGGCCACCCGCCAATGGCTGGAGACGAGACGATGACGATTACCCTGCTCAGCATCTTTCGCCGCCGCGACGGCATGACCCACGACGAGTTCGTCGAATACTACGAACGCAGCCACCGGGTGATCGGCGAAAAGGTCCTGTCGGGCTACGCCACGCGCTACGTGCGCCGCTTTCTCACCCCGGTGGGCCGCGAGGATGACGGCAGCGAGCGCGACGTCGTCATGGAAATCGACTTTCCGAGCGAAGCGGTGATGGAGGCCTTCTTCGCCTCGATCCGCGATGACGAGGCGGTGGCCGAGGAGATCCGGATCGACGAGGACAAGCTGTTCGACCGCGCCACGATGAAGGTCTATTACGTCGACGAACGCGAAAGCGCGCTCCCCGCCGTCGGCTGAGAGCGCGCGTTGCGTCCGGCGTGATGCCGCGCGATCAGCGGCGTTCGTGGAAGATCCGGTATTCGCGCCGGGTGAAGACCCATTTGCCGTCGATCTTCGCCAGTTCGTCCTCGTAATGGCCGTTGGTGAACACCGTCTCCTTCGTTTCGGGGTGTTCGTAGACCTCGATGGTGAAGGTCGTCGCCACGGCCTTGTCGCCGTCGACCTCGATCCGGCCCGGATTGGCGATGTAGACCATCGGCTTGGTCATGTTGTCGAGACCGTAGGCCTTCATTGACCCGGCCCACGCCTCGACGATCGCCTTCTTGCCGGTAAAACCGCCGAGGTCGGGATATTCGGGCAGCGCCCAGTAGGCGTCGTCGGCCCAGGTCGAGGCCCAGACCTCCTCATTGATCGTCATCACGCCGTAGGCGTAGGTTTCCATCACCTCGCGGATCGCGACGCGATCCTCCAGCGGTCCGGTAAAGGGCATGTCGTGCCTCCCTGTCAGTCTGTGGCGATCAAAGCGGGTGAGGCTCGCCGTTCCATTTGAAGAAGCCGCCGCTGTCCGCGATGCCCACCTTGTCGGCCAGCGCGACGATGCCGTTCGCGCTCTCGTCGGCCGTGATATCCGCGTCCGGGCCGCCCATGTCGGTCTGAACCCAGCCGGGGTGGACCGAAATCAGCGTGATCCCGCGATCCTTGAGATCGATGGCCAGCGAACGGGTCAGGGCGGTGAGGCCCGCCTTGGTCGCGACATAGACGTAGTAGCCGCCATAGGGCCAGGTCGAGGCGGCAAGCTGGCTGGAAAAATTGACGACCTTGCTGCCCTCGCCCATCTTCGGAAGGAACGCCTTGGTGATGGCGAAGGGCGCCTTGACCATGATGTCGAAGGCCTCGTCCCACGCATCCCAATCGATATCGCCTTCCAGTTCGCCGGCAATCGGACCGCTTACGCCCGCCACGTTGTAGAGCACGTCGACGCTCTCGCACGGCACGGCCGCCGCAGCGGCGGGAATGCCCTTGACGTCGGCAGCGTCGAGCCGGTGGACGCTGACGGCGCCGTTCGACCCCTCGGCCAGCGCGGCGAGCGCGTTGGATTTGCCGGTATCGCGGACGAGCGCGAAGACCCGGTCGCCGCGCGCGGCATGCTTGCGGGCAAGGTCGAGGCCGATGCCCCGCCCCGCACCGGTGATCACGATATTCGCCATGTCAGGGTCTCCTGCCTTCGATCCAGTCGTTCAATACCTCGTGGAAGAAGCGGATGCGTGTCTCCTGATCAGAGAGATAGGCATCGGTATATCCGCGCGAGTGCATGCCCGCCTGCATCGCCTCGGCCAGTTCCATGTCCTGGTAGACGATCTGGCCCGCCAGTTCGGGAACGCCGCGCCCGGCGTCGAACATGCGGTGCTCGCACTCTGCCACCTCTTTCAGTGGCTTGATCCCGGCCATGATCGATTCGACCTCGGTCTGCCCTTCGACCGGGAAGGCCATGCACCACAGGTCGAAATAGCACTTCTCCGGATCGGTGGCGTGCGGTTCGGAGCGGAACAGGATCAGGTGATCGGGCAGGAAGCTGATCGTGACGTTGGGGAACATGACAGTGTGAGGGGAATCGGTGATCTCCTCGTCGTTCATGTGTTCGTAGTGGAGATAGCCCTTCTCGCGCCACAGCTTCTGCTTGGCCGCCTTGAGGTCGAGCCAGCCCTGCATCGCGAAGTCCTCGTAGGTGGCGTAGCGCGCCGGATCGATGTCCCACTTGCGCAGTTCCGCCTCGAACATGGCATTGCCGCCGCCCTCGGGCCGGTCGGACAGCGACGGGCGCATCGGCTGGACCGTGCGGCCATGACCCTTGGGCCACATCTCGTGACGCGCGGAATCGACGTCCTGGTCGATCCACGGCGGCACTTGCGGATGCGCGGTGCGGGTGTGGTAGCTTTCCGAGAAGTTGTCGGTGACGAACTTCCAGTTGGCGTTGATCTCGATGCGGTACCACGCGACGCGCACGGCCCTGTCCATCGGATAGTTCCGATAGAGCGCGGGCATCGGCTCGAGGAAGTCGTGCAGCGAAATGCCGTCGGGGTCCATCGAGTACCAGACGAACCCGCCCCATGTTTCGCAGCGCAGTTCGTTCAGCTTCAGCTTGCCGCACGGGTTGCCGCGGCTGAAGTCGACGTCGGCGTCCTGCGCGTAGGCGAGCACCCCGTCGATGCCCCATTTCCACCCGTGGTAGGGGCAGTGGAACTTCTCGACCGAGCTCGATTCGTGGACCATCCGCATCCCGCGGTGCCCGCACGAATTGTAGAAGGCGCGGATCGATCCGTCTTCCTGCCGGACGGCGATGACCGATTCCTTCATGAAATTGTGGACCAGGAAGTCGCCCGCTTCGGGAATGTCGGCGGTCCGTCCGGCGATGTGCCAGATCTTGGTCCAGACGTGGTCCCATTCCTTCTGCGCGAATTCGGGCGAATAGTAGCGATCGCCGGTGATCCTGTCGCCGCGCAGGTTGGACGGGTCGCGGCCGTCCATCGGTGGCGGCACTGCGGTCTGTTGGTTCATGAGAGCCGGTTCCTCTTCCCGGATGGTCTGTTCTGGGGGCAGGCTGATGCACGCCGGCCCTTGCGGCAACTATGACATGCGTCAGGAAAAGCGGCAACCGTGCCTGTTTTCAGTCTGCCGCAATTTCCGCCGCTCCTGCCGCGGGGAGCCGTCAGTCCGGTGCCCGCGCGGCGAGCAGCGACACGACCTGGCACAGGTGTTCTTGGATCAGGCGGCTGCGCTCCTCGCCGATGGTGCTGCCGTTGACGAGCAGGCCGATCTGCGTCGCGTGCACAAAATCGTTGGCTAGGACCATCAGTTCGCGGGCGTTGCGCCACTGGGGGAAGGCGTGGGTCATCTCGGTGATCCACAGTTCGTCGAAACGGCGCGCGGCGGGGCGGAAGATCGCTTCGAGTTCGGCATCGTTGCGCGCGGCGACGGCCAGGCGAAGATAGGCCTCGTAATCGCGGGTCTGCATCGATTGCCAGTGAAGCTGCGTCGCGACCACGTGCGGCAGAACTTCCCCGCCGCGCTGCCGGATGTCGGAGATGGCAGCCGTGAAGATGTCGAGAAACTGGCTCATGCGCCGATAGAAGACGTGCTCGATCAGCCCTTCGACAAGGGCATCGCGGGTCGCGAAATGGTGGTGCATCGCGCCGCGCGACACGCCCGCGCGCCGCGCGACGTCGTTCGTGGACAGCCCGGCGTAGCCACTGTCGACGAGGCTGTCGACGGCAGCATCGAGCATCGCCTCGCGCGTCATCTGACCCTTGCGCTGCTGCCAGCGCTCGATGTCCTCCGGCCCGCCGCGGGGACGGATCTGGCGGAGGATTTCGGCGTGTCTCGTCGTCATCTGCGTCCCATCTCCCCGACCCCTCCGCCACGAAACCTATCACAATGCTCAGTATCGATGCATAGCGCCATGCGGGAAAACCGGCAACAGCGCCGGTATTTATTCCGGGGCGCAAGAATTCCGCGAAAAACGCGGACACGGGAGGGAATGGTCATGGGCAAGTTCAGGAACGGCATCGCATCCGGCATCAGCATCGTCGCAATCGCCGCGGCCGGCGCCGCGCACGCGCAGGATGCATCGGGCGAGACGCAGCAGTCGGGCGGCCTCGAGGAAATCGTCGTCACCGCGCAGAAGCAGGCGCAGAATCTTCAGGACGTGCCGATTTCGGTCACCGCGGTCACCGGAGAAACCCTTCAGGACCAGCAGGTCAACAACGTCGCCGACCTGTCGAATTCGATCCCCAACGTCCAGATCAACACCTTTTCGAACTCTCCCGATTCGGCGGTCTTCACGATCCGCGGCGTCGGCGTGAACGATGCCGACCCCTATGTCGGCACGACGGTGTCGGTGGTGATCGACGGCGTCGTCGTCGGCGTGAACACCGCCGCGCTGCTCTCGCTGTTCGATATCGACCGGGTCGAGGTGCTGCGCGGTCCGCAAGGCACGTTGTTCGGCGCGAACACCACCGGCGGCGTCATCAACGTCGTGACGAAGCAGCCGACCGGCGAATTCGGCGGCGACGCGCAATTCGTCTACGGCAACTTCGGCCAGATCGAGGCGAATGCCGCCTTGAACTTCCCGCTCGGTGAAAACCTGTCGGGCAAGATCAGCGTCCTTCACAACGAGATGGACGGCTTTTTCCGCAACTATGCCGATGACAAGCGGATCGGCCGGCGCAACATCACTTCGCTTCGCGGCTATCTGAAATACGCCGCCGGCGACTATGACGCGACCGTGATCGGGGAATACGTGCGCAGCCGCAACGGTTCGCAGACCGGCATCATCAATGCAGGGCCGGGCGACCTGTTCTACGTTCCGGGCGAGACGACCGACGATTTCGACTTCTACCGCGGTCTGTCGGACGACCAGCCCGACTACAACCGGCGCAATACGTACTCCGCCACGCTGACCCAGAATCTCGACAGTGGCATCGGTCAGATCACCTCGATTACCAACTACCGCGAATACGACAGCGACCTCTATTCGGACGACGATGCGACGACGCTGGTCCTCCTGCAGACGCGGCGGCAGACCGACCACAAGCAGTTCAGCCAGGAACTGCGCACGCTCGCGGAAGTGACCGACACGACGCGGCTTATCGTCGGCGGCTACTTCTTCAGCCAGAAGTATTTCCTCGATCAGGACGGCAAGCTCGACGGCTTCCTGCCCGGCCTCGGCCAGCCGCAGACTCAGGACCAGAAGAACTGGTCGATTTCCGGCTTTGCGCAGGTCTACCAGGAACTGACCCCGGCCCTGACCCTGCAGGCGGGCATCCGCTACAGCCATGAAAAGACCGAGGCGGTCTCGACCACGGCCAACTCGATCAATCCGGACGGCCAGGCGCAGTTCGACGACCCGATCATCCCCGGTTCGCTGATCGTGGCGAGCGGCAAGAAGAGCTGGGACAATGTCGGCTACAAGGTCGGCCTCGACTACCGGGCGAGCGATGATGTCCTGCTCTACGGCTATTACGCACGCGGCTTCAAGTCAGGCGGCTTTACGGGCCGCATCGTGATTGCCGAGGATATCGGCCCCTTCGATCCCGAATATCTCGACACCTTCGAAGTGGGCTTCAAGGCCGACCTGCTCGATCGGGTCCTGCGCGTCAATTTCGCCGCATTCCTCAACAAGTACAAGGACATGCAGGTGGTGCAGAACATCACCTATCCGTCCGGCGCGAACTCGGCCACGATCGCCAACGCGGGCAAGGCCGAAACCAAGGGCTTCGAGCTGGAAACCACCCTGGTGCCGACCGATGGCCTGCGCCTCAACGCCGCGCTCGCCTATCTCGACGCCAAGTACGAGGAATACGACACCGAGGTGCTCGACCCGTCGACGGGCGGGCTGGTGCCGATCAGCTTTGCCGGCAACAGCCTGATGAACTCGCCGAAGTGGAACGCGGTCCTCGGCTTCAACTACGAGGCCCCGGTCGGGCCGGGCACGATCAACGCGAGCGCCCAGTACACCTACACCAGCGCCAAGTTCACCAGCTACACCAACCAACCGATCGAGCGGGTCGGCGCGGTGGAACTGGTCAACGCGGCGCTGAGCTGGGGACCGGACAAGGGCGGCTGGCGCATCGGCGTCTGGGGACGCAACCTGTTGGACAAGAAATACTACAACCAGAAACTCGATCTCGCGGGCATCGGCACGCTGGCGTCGATCGGGGCGCCGCGGACCTATGGCCTCGATCTGCGGTACAGTTTCTGACCGGGCGTGCGGCGGGTGCGATGCCCGCCGCCACCAGCGGATTGCACCGACCGGGATGTAGCGACACAATGAACGACCCGCCCGCCATCGCAAGAACGACCCGGACCGAACCGGGCGCTGCCGGCGGGTTTCACGGTACAGGAGAGATGCGATGGCGAGCGTGACGAGCGATACCCTTCCGGGCGTAAGCGCCCCCCCGCACGTCGATCCCGCCCGGGTGGTCGACGTCGACATCTATGCGCCCGAAGGCCAGGCCGAGGATTACCACCGCGCCTGGGCCGCGATCCAGGCGGCCAATCCCGAACTGGTCTGGACACCGCGCAACGAAGGCCACTGGATCGCGCTGGGCGGCGAGGCGCTGGCCGAGGTGCAGTCGAGCTGGGAAAAGTTCAGCAACCGCGTCATCGTCATCCCCAAGTCGGTCGGCGAGCTGCACGGCCTGATCCCGACGACGATCGATCCGCCCGAACACCGCCCTTATCGCAAATTGCTGAACGACAGCCTGCGCCCGTCCGAAGTGCGCGGGATGCGCCAGTCCATCCGCGACGTGGCGGTCGAACTGATCGAGGGGTTCCGGGCCCGCGGTCATTGCAATTTCACCGAGGAATTCGCCCGCATCTTCCCGGTGCGCGTGTTTCTCGCCATGGTCGACGTGCCGCAGTCCGATGCCGAGACCATACGCCACTGGGCGCTGTGCATGACCCGGCCCGACATGGACATGAGCTTCGAGGAGGCCAAGGCTGCCTTCTACGACTATGTCAGCCCGCTGGTGACGGAGCGCAGCGCCAATCCCGGCGACGACATGATCAGCAAGATGCTGGACGCGGGGCTGACCTTGCCCGACGGCAGCAACCGTCCGCTGACTCATGACGAGGCGCTGGCCCTTGTGACGCAGCTGCTCATCGCGGGCGTCGACACGGTGGTCAACTTCATGGGCTACGCCTTCCTCGAACTGGCTCGTCGCCCTGATCTGCGTCAGTCGCTGCGCGACAATCCGGGCGGCACGATCACCGCGACGAACGAGCTGTTCCGCCGCTTCGGCATCGTCACCATCGGCCGCGAGGTGCGCGAGGACATGGTGTTCCGCGGCGTCAAACTGAAGGCGGGCGAAATGATTGCCATGCCGACCGCCGTTCACGGCATCGACCCGGCGCAGAACGAGTGCCCGTTCTCGGTCGACCCGTCGCGCCGCCGTGCGCCGCACTCCACGTTCGGCAGCGGGACGCACATGTGCCCGGGACAGGAACTGGCCCGCGCCGAAGTCGCGATCACCATCGAGGAGTGGCTGGCTCGGATCCCCGATTTCCGCGTCTCCGCCGACAGCGATCTTACCAACGACGGCGGCATCGTCGCCTCGATCCGCCGCTTGTGTCTGGAATGGGACGTGGAAGGCCCGCCGGCATGAGCCATTTCGATCTCGAGGCACAGATCCGCGACCTGGCCGCCCGCCGCGACATCGCGGCGGCGGCGGCCCGCTACATGCGCGGGCTGGACCGGATCGACCGCGAGTTGCTCCTTTCCGCCTTTCACGAGGATGCCTTCGTGAACTGCGGCGCGATGCAGGGCAACCGCGAGGAATTCGCCGATTTCGCGCTCGACTTCCTCGGCTCGATGACTCGCACTCACCACATGCTGGGGCAGGTCACGCTCGAACTCCACGATCTCGCCAATGCCAGCGGCGAGTGGTACTTTCAGGCCTATCACGACGTGACCGGAGAGGGCGGCGAACCGCGCGACCTTTTCATCTCGGGCCGTTACGTCGACGAATACCAGTGCCGGGACGGCGACTGGCGCATCTGGAAGCGGACGCTGGTCGCCGACTGGATGACCGATGGCGAAGGCACCCGCGCCTTTTTCGAAGCGAACCCGACCGCGCCGCACGGCCAGCGGGAGGGCCGCGATTTCAGCCAGACCCGCGACTGGCCCGCATGACCACCGCATTCTCCGGCCCGGCCGGAGCAGGATACGAGGACTTGGCATCATGAACGTTCAGACCGGCGCCGCCCGCTACTCTCCGGATTTCGACCAGCCGGTGCGCGGCGACACGATCACCGCCGACCGCTACACGTCGAAGGAATGGATGGAAGGCGAGTACGAGAAGCTCTGGCCGCACATCTGGCATCTGGGCGGCGTGACCGCAGAGCTGGAGGAGGAAGGCGACTTCATCCGCCACAACTTCGGCCGCGAATCGGTGATCATGGTGAAGCAGGCCGACGGCTCGATCCGCGCCTTCTACAACACCTGCCCCCACCGGGGTAACCGGCTGGTGCTGGGCGATGCCGGCTCCACCCCCCGCATCACCTGCGGCTACCACGGCTGGCAGTTCGATGCCGAGGGGACGCTGGTCCACGTCCAGGACCCAGACGATTTCGAAGGCGGCAATCCCTGCGGCAAGGTGAAGCTGTCCGAACTGCGCTGCGAGACGTGGGGGCCGTTCGTGTTCTGGAACATGGATCCCAACGCCGCGCCGCTGCTCGAATGGCTGAAGCCGTTTCCCGAGCGGCTGGCCAACTACGGGCTCGAGAACTGGATCCGCGTGATCAACGTGTCGGCGGACTGCGAGTTCAACTGGAAGATCATCCGTGACAATTTCAACGAGAGCTATCACCTGCCGACGATCCACCCCGAATTGTCGACCTTCATCAACGACGGCCTGCCGACCACGCTGTTCGAGATGTACGACAACGGCCACAACGCGATGTGGATGGTCGGCCACCAGGCAACGACGCGGCAGGACTTCCACAGCGGCGAGGTGCCCGCGATCCTTGACGACGTGGCCAAGGCGTGGGGGCTCGATCCCGCCGATTACAAGGGCCGCACCGGCGACCTGCGCGAAGCGATCATCAAGGCCAAGCGCGAGCTGGGGCCGGGGCGCGGCTACAAGAACTACGACGACATGACCGACCAGCAGCTCGTCGATTACTTCCACTGCACCCTGTTTCCAAACCTCACCATCACGATGAGCCCGGAGCAGTGCCAGATCCTGCGCACCGAACCGCACCCGACCGATCCGGCCAAGTGCGTGTTCCAGCACTGGTGCCTCTATCCGCCGGTCGAGGGGCAGGACGAGGTGAAGGGCACGCCGCTCGGTGACCTGCCGCTGCGCCACGATGCGCTTGCGCGTCATTCGGTCTACGGCGACGGCGTCTCGGTCGGCTACGTCGCGGACCAGGACCTGTCGATCGGCACAACGCAGCAGCAGGGCCTCAATTCGCGCGGCTTCACCGGCTGCATCCTGTCGCAGCAGGAAAAGCGCATCCAGCGCTTCCACGAACTGCTCAACGACGTCGTGCTCGGCCCCCCGCCGCACCGCTGAGCGGCATACCTGAGCGAAAGGACACGACAATGGCCCGATGCGACATGCCGCGCGAGGTGTTCGAGGCACTGAGCGACCTGATGACCGACTATACCTACGCCGTCGACAACCGGCGCAGCGGCGAGGACGTCGCAGTGCTGTTCACCGACGACGCGGTGATCGACTTTTCCGACGTCGCCTTTCCGACGATGCGGGGCAGGGACGAGATCCTCGCCTTCTACAACTCGCTGGTCGAGAACATGGCGTGGGAATTCCACATGCCCGCCAACCTGAGGCCCGACAGCTGGGACGGCGAGGTCGGCGCGATCACCGCCTATGTCATCGGCATGGGCCGACCGAAACAAGGCGACGCGGTCGAGGTGCAGGTCCGCTATCGCATGGAATGCGTGCGGCAGGACGATGCCTGGAAGTGCCGCCACTTCTCCCTGAAGGCCATGATGCCGGTCGGCTGATCCGCCGACGATCCACGAAAGAGCTTCCGATATGACCCAGATGCCCCGCCACGTCCGTGATGCCCTTCAGGATCTCATGGTCGAATACGCCTACGCGGTCGATGCGCTGAGCGACATCGACAACCTGCTCGACCTGTTCACCGACGACGCGCAAGTCGACATGACCGCGATCGGCCTGCCGATGATGTACGGGCGCGGCGACATCAAGGCGTTCTTCGACACCGTCTTCGAGACGATGAGCCACCATTTCCACTTCATGAGCAATTACCGTCCCGAAAGCTGGGACGGCACGGTCGGCGCGATGACCAGCTACGTCATCGGCATGGGCCGGGCCAAGGACGGCAACACCGTCACCGTGCAGGTCAAGTACCGCATGGAATGCATAGAACAGGACGGCACATGGAAGTGCCGCCATTACACGATCTCGCCGATGATGCCGCTGCCCGGCTCCCTGACCGAGATCCACGGAGAAGCGTGAGCAACACCTGACGACAGGAGATCCCGCCATGGCTACCGTTATGGATCGAACCGAACGCCCCGCTTACCCGGCGCACCCCGACGCCCAATACCCCGCCGCCCGCGGCGATGCGATCACCGGCGACCGCTACTGGTCGAAGGAGTTCGCGGAACGCGAGTGGCAGCACATGTGGAAGAAGATCTGGCACGTCGGCGGCCGGACTTCGCAGCTCGAGGAAGCGGGCGATTTCATCACCCACCAGTTCCGACATGAATCGGTGATCATGGTGAAGCAGCACGACGGATCGGTGAAGGCGTTCTTCAACGTCTGCCTGCACCGCGGCAACCAGCTGGTGGGCACCCGCGAAGGCGGCGTGACGAGCCACTTCACCTGCCCCTACCACAACTGGAAGTGGGCGCTGGACGGTGAGCTGGACGAGGTCCAGGACCCCGAGGATTTCGACGTCAATCCCTGCGGCAAGCTGAAGCTGAAGGAGCTGAAGTGCGATACCTGGGGCGGGTTCATCTGGTTCAGCTTCAACCCTGACGCGGTGCCGCTGGCCGAATACCTGCATCCGATCCCCGACCTGCTCGCCAATCGCGATCTCGACAACTGGGTCCGCGTGGTGAACCGCCGCCTGCGCGTGAACACCAACTGGAAGTTTGCCAGCGACAACTTCAACGAGAGCTACCACATCCCGGCGGTGCACCCGCAGTTCGAGCCGATGATCGACGATCACTACTCGACCACCGTGTTCGAGATGTACCCGACCGGCCACAACCGCATGATCGAGAAGCTGCAGCCCTCGTCCCGCTACGAAGATGCGCAGCAAGTGAAACCGCTCTGGGCCGAAGTGCTGAAGGAATGGGATATCGATCCCGAGCAATACCAGGGCCGCGCGCAGGAGGGGCGGCTTGCCCTGCAGGAAGCGCGGCGGCGGCTGGGGCCGGAGCGGGGCTACACCTATTTCGACAAGTTCACCGACTGGGAACTGACCGACCAGTTCCACCACACGCTGTTCCCGAACGTGACGATCACCGGGACGCCGGAGGGCCTGCACTTCTTCCGCACCGAACCCGATGTCGACGACCCGAACTGGTCGACCTTCGATTACTGGTACATGGTGCCGCGGGTCGAAGGCGCGACCGAGGTGGCGACGCTTTACGGTATGCGCCCCTATGCCGAAGCGCCCTACGAGGACGGTGACTATTCGGACTACGAGGCGGACATCCCCCAAGGCGATTTCCTGACGCAGGACCTGTCGATCGCCGTAAAGCAGCAGAACGGCCTGAAATCGGTGGCCTGGGAGGATGCGTGGCTGTCGCGCCAGGAAACGCGCGTGCGCCGTTTCCACGAGGTGATCAACGACTACCTCGAAGGTCGTGGCGGCTGATACCGCGCCTTTGGGCTGATCCTCGGTCCCCCGCCGGCTGATCGTCCATCGCCGGCAGGGGGACTGTCAGACGCGCGAAAAGCCGCCGTCCATGACCAGTTCGTCGCAGGTCATGAAGCTCGACGCTTCCGAGCACAGGAAGACCACGCCGCCGGCCATCTCCTCCGGCCGGCCGAGACGGCCGATCGGATGGCGGGCGTTGTTGGCCGCATTCGCCGCCTCGCGCGAAGGAGCCGCGCCCAGTTCGACGTAGCGGTCGAGGATGCCTTCCATCATCGGCGTCGCGATGCCGCCGGGATGCACCGAATTGACCCGGATGTTGTAGCCCAGCGCCGCGAATTCCGCGCCCATGCACACGCTCAGCATCTTCACCGCCGCCTTGCTGGTGCAATAGGCCGCGTTGAACGGTGCGCCGCGCAAGCCGCCGACGCTGGAGACATTGACCACCGAGGCCCCGCTCTTTCGCGTCTCGCCGCCGGCGCGCAGCAAGGTCAGCAGTGCCTGCGTGCCGATGACGATCGAATCGACGTTGACCGCGTTCACCCGGTGGAATTCGGAAAGCGGCGTATCCTCGAACCGCGAGACGACGGAGATCGCCGCGTTGTGCACCAGCGCGTCGAGCCGGCCATGATCTTCGGCGATGATCGCGCCGACATCGTGCCAGTCGTCCTCGCTGGTGACGTCGTGCCGCAGGTAGCGCGCCGCGCCCTCGACCTCCGCCTTTTCAGCAAGGTCGGTGGCGATCACGGTCGCGCCGGCGGTGTTCATGGCCTTCACCACTTCGCGCCCGATGCCGCCGGTGGCGCCGGTGACGAGGGCGATGCAGTCGGGAAGAGCGATCGTCACTTGGCAGGCCTTTCGGTCAACGCGCCAGGTAGCCGCCGTCGACGACGACTTCGCTGCCGGTCATGTAGCTGGCTTCGGTGCTGGCGAGGAAGGCGACGGCGTTGGCGATCTCCTCCACGTCGGCCAGCCGGTTGACGGGGGTGGAGCCGGCGACTTGCGCCTTCAGGTCCTCCGCCTTTTCGGCGACGCCGCGCTCGACCATCCGGTTGAACCCTTCGTCGAGCAGCGGGGTCTGGACGAAGCCGGGGTGAACCGAGTTCACCCGGATCGGCGCGCCGTAGGTCGCGAATTCCAGCGCGGCGGCCTTGGTGAACAGGCGGATCGCGCCCTTCGACGCGACGTAGGCGCTGCTTTCGGGAAAGGCGACGAAGCCCATGATCGAGCTGATGTTGACGATCGAGGAACCGCCCTTGCGGTCCTTGCCGCTCTTCTCCAGCAGCGCGTAGCAATGCTTGGTGGCGAGGAAGGCGCCGTCGCTGTTGACCGCCTGCACCTTGCGCCAGAGCGAAAAGTCCATGTCCTGGATGCGGCCGGTGCCGTCGATCCCGGCGTTGTTGACTAGGATATCGAGCCGGCCGTCGGCGTCGCTGATCCTCGCCACCGCGTCGATCCACGACTGTTCGTCGGCGACGTCGAGGCGAAGATAGGCCGCGCCGTTGCCGATGGCGGACAGCGCCTCGCCGACCTCGGCATCGCCTTCCGGCTTCAGGTCGGCGATCCACACTTTCGCGCCCCGGCTGGCCAGCCCTTCGGCGCAGGCAAGGCCGATCCCCCGCAGGCCCCCGGTGACGAGGGCGACGGTATTGGCAAGATTGGTCATGCGATGGTTCCCGATCCGATCAGACGCCGAGCGTCCCGGCGGTCGATGCGCCGTCGATGTGGTATTCGCCGCCAGAGATGAAGGCCGCCTCGTCCGAGGCGAGGAAGGCGACGAGGGCGGCGACCTCCTCTACCTTGGCCATGCGCTTCATCGGGCTCATCCCCTCGTACATCTGGCGAGCCAGCGCGGGATCGGGCTGCGAATTCATGATGTTGGTGATCATCTCGGTCTCGACCACGCCCGGCAGGATCGCGTTGACCCGGATCTGGTAACCGGCCTGCCCGCAATACATCGCCGCCGACTTGGCAATCGCGGTCACCGCCGTCTTCGTCACCGAATAGGCAAGGTAGTTGCCCATCGCCCGGTGCGCGTTCATCGACGAGTTGATGATCACCGAACCGGTCGGCCCGCCCGGATTGTCCTTCATCGTGCGGATCGCGTGCTGGCAGGTCAGCATCACGCCAGTCTGGTTCACCTCGACGATGCCGTTCCAGCCTTCAAGCGTGATGCTCTCGATGCTGCCGTCGCCCTTTTCGACCCCGGCATTGGCGAAGGCGATGTCGAGCCGTCCGAAATCCTTGCGGATCATCGCCGTCAGCTCTTCCCATGCGTCGTTGTCCTGCACCCGGTGCGACACGAAGGTGGCGCCGGTCTCGGCGCAGAGCGCTTGCGCCGCTTCGGCTCGCGAGCCGGTGAAGATGACCTTTGCGCCGTCGGCGCTGAGCCGGCGCACCGCACCCGCGCCGATGCCGGCGGTGCCGCCGGTGACGAGGGCGACCTTGCCCGCAAGCCTGTCAGACATATCCAGCTCCCTATTTGCCAGAGCGTTTCCCGTTCAGACGAGATTGCGCCGATGCCTCGCATAAACAACCTATGACTTGCGCAAGTTTACGCCGCACCGCGCCTTCGCCAAGGTGGCCGCAAGAATGGCGCGAAACGCGCCCGTAATCGTTTGATTTCAGTGCAGAGGATGTACGTGTCATGGCCGACATCGACCCCACCCCCAGTTTCGGCGAGGATCGCAGCGAGGGAATCAGCTGGAACGAGCTGATGAAGCTCGATTCCAAGCCCGTTCCCGATATCCTGACCGAGGAAAGCTACACCTTCCGCGGGTCTGACCCGATCCCGTCGGAACGCTATACCAGCCCCGAATTCGCGAAGCTGGAGCGCGAGCGGATGTGGCCCTACGTCTGGCAGTTCGCCGCGCGCGAGGAAGAGCTGAACGAGCCGGGCGACTATGTCGTCTACGAGAACGCGGGCCGTTCGTACCTGATCGTCCGGCAGGACGACGGCTCGGTCCGCGCCATGCACAACGTCTGCCTGCACCGCGGCCGCAAGCTGCGGACCGAGGACGGCAGCGCCGACAAGTTCACCTGCCCCTTCCACGCCTTCACCTGGAACAAGGACGGCAGCTTCGATCACGCGCCGTGCCAGTGGGACTTTCCGCACCTGGCCAAGAAGAACATGGACCTGCCCGATGCCGAAGTGGCGCGCTGGGCCGGGTACATCTTCATCCGCGAGGAGAAGGGCGGGCCGAGCCTGATCGAATACCTCGATCCGCTGCCCGAGCATTTCAAGCGCTGGCGGCACGAGGAGTGCGCGACCGTCCTCCACGTCGCCAAGGAAGTGCCGGCCAACTGGAAGGTGGTGATGGAGGCTTTCATGGAAGCCTGGCACACCATCGTCACCCACCCGCAGCTGCTGCCCTTCACCGGCGATTCCAACGCCGCCTATCGCACCTGGGGCGACAACATCAACGTCAACCTGACCCCGTTCGGCATCATGAGCCCGCACATCCAGGAAGGGCAGGGCGAGCAGTGGATCGTCGACGAGTTCATCAAGTACAACGGCCGCAGTTCGGACAACTACGACACCAGCAACCCGATGGCGGTCACCGTACCCGAAGGAAAGACCGCGCGCGAGGCGCTGGGCGACAAGATGCGCCAGGTCTACACCGAAACGACCGGCTACGACCACATGGAAGCAACCGACGCCGAAGTGCTCGACGCGCTGGTCTACAACGTCTTCCCCAACTTCGGTCCCTGGGGCGGGTTCATGCCGAACATCGTCTACAGCTGGTTCCCCGGCAAGACGCCCGATACCTGCGTGATGGACGTCCGCATTCTCGCCCGCGTCAAGAAGGGCGATCCCCGGCCCAACGCCGCGCCGCGCAAGTTCCTGACGCTCGACCAGAAGTGGACCGAGGCACCCGAGCTGGGTATCCTGGCCGACGTGTTCGAACAGGACATGGATAACCTGCCTTACGTGCAGGAGGGCCTCCAAGCCTCGAAGAACCGGGAAGTGCAGCTGGGCAATTACCAGGAGATTCGCATCCGCCAGTTCCAGGATACGCTGATGAAGTACATCAACGGCGAACTCGGGGGCTGGAAGGACAAATGAGCAAGGTCGATCACGGTCCCGATCCGCTGGCGGCTTCGACCGCGAAGGATCATCCCGCCCGCATCGATTGCGTGCTGATCGCCGGGGGCGAGTGGCATGACATCGATTTTGCCCGGCTCGAACTGCTCAAGCTCCTGGCCGAGGACCCGCGCGTGCGGACCCGGGTGTTCGAGGATTACGAAAACCTCGAGGCGATCAGGGGTGCCGACATCCTGATCAGCTACACTTGCAACGTCGTTCCGTCGCATTCCGCGCAGGAAACGCTGCGCGACTGGGTGGAGGCGGGCGGCCGCTGGTACGCGCTGCACGGCACCAACTCGATCCTGAAGCTGATGGACGACGGCCTGTTCCATGCGCTGCGCGATGCGCCGCTGTTCATGGACGTGCTGGGCAGCCAGTTCCTGACCCACCCGCCGATCGCGCCCTATACCGTGACGGTTGCCGACCCGGACCACGAACTGACCCGGGGCGTCGAGGCGTTCGAGACGACGGACGAACTCTACCATCTGGAAACGCACGGCGACCTGCACGTGCTGCTCGAAACCGAGTGCACCGAACCGGGAACCGGCTTTGCCGAAGCCGCCGACGCGCCGGGCATCCACCCGGTCATGTACATCAAGCGCCGGGGCGCGGGCGCGGTGCTCTACAACACCCTGGGGCATTGCCGCGGGCACTACGACCTGCAGCCGCTGGCCGACTGGTGGCCGACGGTCGACCGCTGCGCCTGGGAACTGCCGGTCTTCTACGACCTGCTGCGACGGGGCATCGGCTGGATCAAGACGAAAGACTGACCGGTTGGGCCGAGGGCAGGGCGCGCCCCGTTTGCGCCCGTCCGCGCCCCATCCGCACCTTGTTCGTTCGCACTATGGACTGAATCGACAGCAGGCGTATTCTCCCCGGCCAAGGGGGGGCCATGCGCAACGAACACGAACTGCGGCGGTCGGTCGTCAGCGAGATGCACTTGCGGCGCTGGCCGGCCCTGTCGCCGGACTGCACCGTCATCCAGTTCCTGCGCCAGGTCGCCGAGGACGAGCGCGAGGCCGAGATGGCCGCGCTCGCCCGCCTGCTATTGGGAGCCGAGGCGGAGCCTTCGCCCAATCCGCGCCACCTCCAGGCCGCATTTGCCCCCGGCATCGTCTTCAACTGGGAACGGCACAGCGAAGCGACGACCGCGACGCTTTTCGTTACCCGCGGGGCCGAGGCCGCGCTCGATCCCCATGCCGAGGCCGACGTGGCCCGCGCGCTCGACTGGATGCTCGACCTTCCCGGCAAGGTCGTGCGCGCGACCCGGATCGCCGTCGTCGCGGACGAGGATGCGGCGGCCGGAATGCTGCCGCGCTTCGGGTTCGAGCAGAACGATCTCGTCTCCTGTCATGTCGGAGCGAGGGACCATGGACCGGGCGCGCGGATCTGGTCCGACTTCCACTTGCGCGCGGATGGGTTCGGGGCGGTGCTGGTGGCGGCGAACGGCATGCCGCCGGGCGAGCTTTCGCGCACGCTGCAGCGGTTGCAGGAACTGGGCAACTACCGCAACCTCGCGCTGCTCGGCCTGCCGCTGGCGCAGCGCGGGTGGAAAGTGCTCGACGGGATCGAGCGGCAATTGGCGACGTTGGGAAAACGCGTCGGCAGCGCCGATGTGACCGACGATGCGCTGCTGCAGGAAGTGACCGGCCTGTCGATGGAGCTGATGACCGAGGCGGCGGCCAGCGATTTCCGGATGAGCGCCACGGCCGCCTATGGCCGCCTGGTCGAGGAGCGGCTGGCCGATCTTGCCATCCGCCCCTGCCACGGCTTCCTGTCGCTGGCCGATTTCACCCAGCGACGGTTCCTGCCCGCGATCCGCACCTGTGCCGCGCATCGCCGCCGCGAAGACCAGCTCGCGCAACGCACCGCCCAGTTCATCTCGTTGTTCCGCAGCCGGGTGGAAACCCGCATCGAGAATCAGAACGCCCGTCTGCTCCATTCGATGGAGCGGTCGATCAGCGCGCAGCTGCGCCTGCAGCAGCTGGTCGAGGGGCTGTCGGTGGTCGCGCTCAGCTACTACCTCGTCGGCCTGATCGGCTATGTGCTGAAGGGGGTCGAGAAGGAATGGCCCGCCATTCCCGCCACGCTCGCCACCGCCGCCGTCGTGCCCTTCGTGGTGCTGGCGACCTGGCTCGCGATTCGCAGGATCAAGAAGCGCATCCTTTCCGCCTGATCTCCTGCCATTGTGTCAGGTTGCCAAGCGCCGCGCCGGGCGGCACCCCGTGTCGCTGATCATGACAGGAGCGATGCGATGAAGGCAGCCTGGTATACCGAGAACGGCGGTCCGGAGGTGATGCAGTACGGCGACCTGCCCGATCCCGAGGTGCAGGCCGATACCGTGGTCATCGCGGTCGAATGGATCAGCATCGAAGGGGGCGACCTGCTTAACCGGCTGGTCAGCCCGCCGCGCGTCACGCCTTTCGTGCCGGGCTACCAGGCGGCGGGCCGCGTGGTCGAAGTCGGCAGCGGCGTCACGCGCTTTCGCGCCGGGGACCGGGTGATCGGCTTCAACTGGAACGGCAGCCACACCTCGCTTTTCGCGGTGCCGGAGAAATACTGCTACCCGGTACCCGACGACCTCGACCTCAAGGCCGCCTCGACCATCCCGGTCGCCTTCGGCACGGCCAGCGACGCGCTGTTCGAATTCGGGCGGCTGCAGCCGGGCGAAACGGTGCTGATCCAGGGCGCGGCGGGCGGGGTCGGGCTGGCCGCGGTGCAGCTTGCCGCGAAGGCGGGCGCGACCGTTATTGGCACGGCGTCGAGCGATGCGCGGCTCGACAGGCTCAGGGAGTGGGGCCTCGATCACGGCATCAACTACCGCGAACAGGACATCGCCAAGGTGTGCCGCGACCTGACCGCCGGCAAGGGCGTCGACATGGTGCTCGACATGGCAGGCGGCAAGGGCGTGTCGACCCTGTTGCAGGCCTTGCGCTATCGTGGCCGCTACGAAGTGATCGGCGCGGCGACCGGCGATACGCCGCGCTTCGAATTCTTCGAGCTAATCCGCCGTAGCGCGACGGTTCACGCGATCTCTTTCGGGGGCGAGATGCACACGCCGCGCGCCCATGCCCTCATCGCCAGCATCGCCCGCCGGATGGCACGCGGCGATCTGGTCATGCCGATCGAGCGGGTCTTCCCGCTGGCCGAGGTGGTCGAGGCGCACCGCTTCGTGGCCGAGGGACACCCGTTCGGCCGCGTCCTGATGCAGCCCTGACGCCCTACGCGACCGGCATGTTGTCGATGAGCCGCGTTCCGCCGATCCGTGCGGCGACAAAAAGCCGCGCCTGCCCGTTGGGTGCATCGAGCGGCGCGATTGACCCGGCATCGCGCAGCTCGGCGTAATCGACGCTGGCAAAGCCGCCGGACAGCAGCGCCTCCCTCAGTTCGGCAAGGGCGGCGGAGGTATTTGCGCCGCCGAGCATCGCCTCGATCGCGCGGCGCATCGCGGCCGGCAGCACGGCTGCGGCGGCGCGCTGCTCTGCCGACAGGTAGGCATTGCGCGAGGAACGGGCGAGCCCGTCCGCCTCGCGCACGGTCGGCACGCCGATGATGTCGTCGGCATGCGGGGCGGTCAGGTCGAGATCGCGCGCCATGCGGCGTATGACGGCCAGTTGCTGCCAGTCTTTTTCGCCGAACAGCGCGATATCGGGCGCGACCTGGTTGAACAACTTGCACACCACCGTCGCAACCCCGTCGAAATGACCTGGCCGCGCCGCGCCGCACAGGCCGTCGCTGACCCCCTCGACGCTGATGTTGGTGGCGAAACCGTCCGGGTACATCGCGGCGACATCGGGCGCCCACAGCAGGTCGACACCTTCGGCCACCAGCGCCGCGCTATCGCGTTCCATCTGGCGGGGATAGGCGTCGAGGTCCTCGTTCGGGCCGAACTGCTTCGGGTTCACGAAGATCGAGACGGCCACCACCTCGGCCAGTTCCCTGGCACGGCGCACCAGCGTCAGGTGCCCGTCGTGGAGCGCGCCCATCGTCGGCACGAGCGCCAGTTTCGCGCCCGGCCCGGCCCCGGCCCGGAAGTGGGCACACGCTTGCCGTAGTGGATTGAGCGCGCGGATTGTTTGCATGTCTCTCGACCCTTCCGGTAAACCAGCGCCGGAATGCATGAGCGCGCCCACCCCCGCAAGGGGGTCGGCTCCTGACAGGATCGACGATGAGCCAATCTTCCGGCCCCCACAAAATCGTGTTCGCCAACGAAAAGGGCGGCACCGGCAAGTCGACCACCGCGGTCCACGTCGCGGTCGCGCTGGCCTATCAGGGCGCGCGGGTCGGCGCGATCGACCTCGATCCGCGCCAGCGCACCTTCTACCGATATTTCGAGAACCGGCTGGAGACCGAGAAGCGTCGCGGCATCGAACTGCCCGGCGCCGCCGTCGGCGTCTTCGGCGGGCCGAGCGTGGAGGCGCTGGACGAGATGGTCGCCGAGATCAGCGACGGGCTCGATTTCCTCGTCTTCGACACGCCCGGCCGCGACGACAAGTATGCTCGCCACGTCGCGACGCAGGCCGACACGCTGGTCACCCCGCTCAACGACAGTTTCGTCGACTTCGACCTCATCGGCCAGGTCGATGCCGAGACGTTCAAGGTCAAGAAGCTCTCGTTCTATGCCGAACTGATCTGGGAGGCGCGCAAGAAGCGGGGCCTCGCCACGGTGAAGGAAGGCCGGCGCGAGATGGACTGGATCGTGCTGCGCAACCGCGTCCAGCATATCGAGGCGCGCAACATGCGTCGCATCGACGAGGCGCTGGCCGAACTGTCGCGGCGGGTCGGCTTTCGCAGCGCGGCGGGCCTGTCCGAACGCGTCATCTATCGCGAACTGTTCCCGTCGGGCCTGACCCTGCTCGACAAGGGGCACCTTGGCGATCTGGGCACCAGCCATCTGGTTGCGCGGCAGGAACTGCGCAACCTCGTCAAGGGGCTGAACCTGCCGCCGTTCGAGCCTCGGAAAAGCGCCGACGATCGCGAGGAGGCGGGAGAGGCCGGCGCCGGCAAGGCACAGGCCGCATGATCAAGCTCGTCATCCTCGCGGTTCTGCTGGGGATCGGCTTCCGCCTGCTGTTCGGTTCATGGCCCTGGCAGGCCTGGGCGAAGTCCGAGCGTGCCCAGAAAGAGGCGCAGGCGCGGGTCCTGCTCGGCGTGTCGCGCTTTGCGGACGAGGCGGAGATTAACGCCGCGCACCGCCGCGCCATGCTGGAGGCGCACCCCGACCGCGGCGGATCAGAACAGCGCGTCCACGAAATCGACGCGGCGCGCGACATTCTCTTGGAACAAACGCGCTCGAAAAACGCCTAAAGGAATGCAATCCTTTGGCCGCTCCGGCGATCGCGCCGGTGTGCCCGTCTTTCACAGCATGTCTTCCAAGCGAAAGGCCCTTCATGACGCACAGCTTCCATCCCACCATCCTTCGCGAATACGACATCCGCGGGATCATCGGCGAAACGCTGGGGCCGGACGATGCGCGCGCCATTGGCCGCGGCTTCGCGACGCTGCTGCGCCGCGCCGGCGGCAAGAAGGTGGCGATCGGCTACGATGGCCGCATCAGTTCGCCGATGCTCGAACATGCCCTGTGCGAAGGGCTGACCGCGAGCGGCTGCGACGTGGTGAAGGTTGGCCTTGGCCCCACGCCCATGCTCTATTATGCAGAAGCGTCAGCCGAAGATGTGCATGGCGGCGTTCAGATAACTGGCAGCCACAATCCCCCCAATTACAATGGCTTCAAGATGGTATTTCAGGGGCGACCGTTTTTTGGCGCCGACATCCTGAAGCTCGGCGAAATGGCGGACGCGGGTGACTGGCTCGACGGGTCGGGCACTGTCGAGCGCCGCGACATCTTGGACGAATACGTCAAGCGGCTGTTGCGTCCGATCGTCGATCTCGGGCCCGAAGGGCGTGATCGGCTGTCCGCTCTTCGGATCGGTTGGGACGCGGGGAACGGCGCGGCGGGGCCGGCCATCGAAGCGCTGGTCGCCCAGCTGCCAGGGGAGCATTTCACCCTCTTCACCGAGGTCGACGGGAATTTTCCTAATCATCATCCAGATCCTACCGAGGAGAAGAACCTCGCCGACTTGCGTGCCCTTGTCGCGGAGAAGAACCTCGACTTCGGACTGGCTTTCGACGGGGACGGCGACAGGATCGGCGCGATCGACGGCGAAGGACGGGTCATCTGGGGCGACCAGCTGCTGATGATCTACGCCGAGGACCTGCTGAAGATCGTCCCCGGTGCCACCATCATAGCGGACGTGAAGGCCAGCCGGGCGCTGTTCGACAGCGTTGCGGCCAATGGCGGCCAGCCGATGATGTGGAAGACCGGCCACTCGCTGATTAAGTCCAAGATGAAGGAAACGGGTGCGCCGCTGGCCGGCGAGATGAGCGGCCACGTCTTTTTCGCGCACGAGTACTATGGCTACGACGACGCGCTCTATGCCGGGGTCCGGCTCCTGGTGGCGAGCGCGCGGCTGGGCCGGTCGGTGACCGAACTGCGCGGCGCGATGCCGGCGATGATCAACACGCCCGAATTGCGGTTCCAGGTCGACGAGAGCCGCAAGTTCGCGGTGATCGACGAAGTGAAGGCGCGGCTCGAAGGCAGCGAGGACCGGGTCGACGCCACCGATGGCGTGCGCGTCACGGGCGAGGACGGCTGGTGGCTGTTGCGCGCCTCCAACACCCAGGACGTGCTTGTCGCCCGCGCCGAGAGCGATTCGCAGGCGGGGCTGGATCGGCTGATGGAGCAGATCGATTCGCAGTTGGCGCAATCCGGCCTGGAACGCGGACCGCAGGCAGGGCACTGATTCTTGCAGACGTTTGCATCGCAAATGCAAAAATCGGTGTGCGTGGTGGTTTGGTCTACTTCTGCGCCCGGTGTCATCTCGGGGCGCGAGGCGGCATTTTTCCTCCTCTAAACGACTGATCAATTTGGATTTAATCTTGTATTGGACGCCTTTCGACCAAGGCCGTGAACTGACCTACTGACACTCTTGCAAAAAACGCATGCTCACTTGCGCCTTTCGCAGTTGCAACGAATCGTGCTGCGGTGCACAAAGATCAGGCCTTTCAGGCATCCTCTCCCAAACTAATACGACCCGGCCGGTCTTTCCTGCCGGGTCTTTTTTTGCCCATCGCTCGCACCCCGTATCCATCGTCGTGTTTCGTTCGTTACAAGCGAACCATGGCGATCCCCGGCACACTTCAGCACTGGTTCGACGCGCGGGGCTGGAGTGTCCGCCGTCATCAGGCGGAGATGCTGGCAGCCGATGACGCCGGGCAGAGCGCGCTGCTGACGGCCGATACCGGTGCGGGAAAAACGCTGGCCGGGTTCCTGCCGACGCTCGCGGCGTTCACGCCCGAACGCCTTGCCGGAGCGCCGCCGCCCGAAGGTCTTCATACGCTTTACGTTTCGCCGCTGAAGGCGCTGGCGACCGACGTTCAGCGCAACCTCACCACGCCGATCGACGAGATGGGCCTGCCGATCCGCGTCGAGAGCCGCACCGGCGACACCCCTTCGCAGAAAAAGGCACGGCAACGCGCCAGGCCGCCGCACGTGCTCCTGACGACGCCGGAATCGCTCTCGCTGCTGCTGTCCTACCCCGAGAGCTTCGCCATGTTCGCCGGGTTGCAGCGCGTCGTCATCGACGAGGTCCACGCCTTTGCCACCGGCAAGCGCGGCGATCTTCTTACCCTTTCGCTCGCCCGTCTGACGGCCATTGCGCCGGACATGCGCCGCATCGGGCTTTCGGCCACTGTCGCCGATCCGGAGCTCTATCGCGAATGGCTGGCCCCGTGGGGGGATATCGACACCGTCGCGCACGTCATCGGCGAGCCGGGCGCGCCGCCCGAAATCGAGATCCTCCTCCCCATCGAGGAACGGGTGCCGTGGGGCGGCCATGCCGCTGCCTGGGCCGTGCCGCAGCTCTACGAGGAGATACGCCGCAATCGCACGACGCTTATCTTCACCAACACGCGGTTCCTGGCCGAATATATCTTCCAGCTGCTGTGGGACGTGAACGACGACACGCTCCCCATCGGCATCCATCACGGATCGCTGTCGGTAGAGGCCCGAAGAAAAGTCGAAGGAGCGATGGCTCGCGGCGAATTGCGCGCGCTTGTCGCGACCGCGAGCCTCGACCTGGGAGTCGACTGGGGGGACATCGATTGCGTCGTCCAGATGGGTGCGCCCAAGGGTTCGTCGCGGCTGCTTCAGCGCATCGGCCGCGCCAACCACAGGCTCGACCAGTCGAGCCGCGCGATCCTCGTCCCCGGCAACCGTTTCGAGTTCCTGGAGGCGCAGGCCGCCAAGGATGCGGTAGAGGAGGGCGTGCGCGACGGCGAGGATTTCCGCCCCGGCAGCCTCGACGTTCTGGCCCAGCACGTGATGGGCTGCGCTTGCGCCGCGCCCTTCCGGGAAGACGATCTCCTGCGCGAAATCCGGTCGTCCTGGGCCTATGCCTGGGTCGATGAAGCGGCGTTCGAGCGTGTCGTCAACTTCGTCGCCGACGGCGGATATGCCTTGCGCGCCTATGACCGGTTCAAGCGCATCACGCGCGAGGCCGATGGCACCGGCGGCTTCGTCTGGCGATTGACGCATCCGGAACAGGCGGCCCGGCACAGGCTCAATGCGGGCATCATCATCGACGGAGAGATGCTGACCGTGCGGTTCCGCAACGGTCGCTCGCTGGGCAAGGTGGAGGAGCGATTCGCGGCCGCTCTAAGGCCCGGTGACACGTTCCAGTTCGCCGGGATCAGCCTCGAGGTGGAGAGCCTCAAGGAAAGCGAAGTCATCGTCCGCGGCAGCAAGAAGTCGGCGATGATCCCGAGCTATGGGGGCGCGCGCATGCCGCTGACCACCCATCTGGCGGACAGGGTACGCGCGATGCTGGTCGATCGGCCCGGCTGGGCGCGATTCCCCGACGATGTGCGCGAATGGCTGGAGGTGCAGGACTGGCGAAGCCGGCTGCCCGGCCCGAACCAGCTCCTTGTCGAAAGCTTTCCCCACGCCAAGCGCGAGTACAGCGTGTTCTACACTTTCGAGGGGTGGAACGCGAACCAGTCGCTGGGAATGCTGGTCACCCGGCGGATGGAGGAGCGCGGGCTCTCTCCGCTCGGCTTCGTCGCCAACGACTACTCGCTCGCGGTGTGGGGCCTCAAGCCGATCGAGGACCCGGTCTCGATCCTGTCACCCGACATCCTCGCGCACGAATTTGTCGAGTGGGTGCAAGAATCGCATCTCCTGCGCCGCGCCTTTCGCGAGGCCGCGGTGATCGGCGGTTTGGTCGAGCGGCAGCAGCCGGGGAAGCGGAAGACCGGCAAGCAGGTGACCTTCTCCACCGACCTCATTTATGACGTGCTCAAGAAATACGAACCCGACCATGTCCTGATCGAGGCGGCTTGGGCCGAGGCCCAGACGCGCATGACGGACATCGGGAGGCTCGCCGGCGTGCTCGATCGTGCGGCGGCCGAAATGGTCCATGTGCGGCTCGAGCGGGTCAGCCCGCTTGCCGTGCCGGTCATGGTCGTGATCGGCAGGGAAACGATGCCGGCGGGAAGGGCGGATGACGAACTGCTTCTGGAAGCCGAGACATTGGGAGGGTTTGCGATGCGCCCCGACGATAGCGCGGTCTGATCGTCGACGGGCAGGTCGCTGAAAATTTTGTCCGCGCTGACCCAAACGAAAAGGGGCGAGCCTTTCGGCCCGCCCCATCCGTTGCACTTTCGCGAACGCTTACGGAACCGTCGTGGTCGCGTTGACGTCCTTGGGAGCCGCGGCGAAGTCGCGGTACTGTTCGTTCCCGACGAAGCCGAACTTGGTAGCGCCCGAACCCTTGATGATCTTCAGCACATTGGCCGAAGTCTCGTAGCTCGCGAACTCTTCCGGCTGGAACTGCAGTTCCGGTTCCGGCTGCATCGCCACCGCCTGCTGCAGCGTCGCGACGAACTGGTTCTGGTTCACCGGCGTGCCATTCCACAGGATGACGTCGCTCTGGGTGATCACGACCTTGTTCTTAATCGGATTGAGAACGACGTTCTGCGGCACCGAGCTGGGAGCCGGCAGGTCGATGTTGACCGCGTGGGTCGCCACCGGGATCGAGAGAATGAAGATGATGAGCATACAGAGCATGACGTCGATGAGCGGCGTCGTGTTCATTTCCATCATCGGCGAGCCGTCGTCTGAACCGCCTGACATTGCCATGGAATGTCTCCTTTAACTAGTCGTTGCGGCCGTCAGCCGTTGGGGTCGACGGGGTTCGAAATGAAGCCCACGGTCGGGAAGCCGGCGGTCTGGACCTGGTAGATCGTGCCAGCAACGCACTTCCACGGGGCGTTGACGTCGCCGCGGATGTGGACCTGCGGGATCTTGTCCGGATCATCGGCCAACGCTTCGATGCCGCCCTCGCGCTTGATGATCTGGTCCAGGCGGTCGAACGCCTTCTTGTTCAGCTCGGCCGAATCGACCGGGGTCGCATTGATGTAGACCCGGCATTCGCCGTTCCGCGCCGCACCTTGGTAACCGGGCTGGCCGGGGCTGACCCCGTTGGCGTCGGTCGCCGTGACGGAGATCGACAGGTTCTCGACCTTGTCCTTCGATTCCTCGGACACGAGGATCGGCACCTTGAGCTGTTCGATCGACTGGATCGCGACGGGAACCGCGATCAGGAAGATGATCAGCAGCACCAGCATCACGTCGACGAGCGGCGTGGTGTTGATGTCGGACATCGGCGTCTCAGCGCCACCGGGTCCCGCAGATATCGCCATTATCTCATCCTATCTCGTACTCGGTCCGTCGGCCGGACCACCGTAGCCTGGAAGGCTCCCTGCCGCCTTGGCGGAAGAGAGGGGCGCGATGCCGTTCGGCATCGCGCCCCAATCGCGTACGCTTACTTCTTGACCGGAGCGGCGGTGGTCGCCGGAGCGGTCTTGGCCGGAGCCGCAACCACGACGGGCTTCACCGCGCCGCCCGAGTTGATGTTGGCCAGAACGTCCGTCGAGAAGCCGACCAGCTGCTCGGCAATGCGCTTGTTGCGCGCCTGCAGGTAGTTGTAGGCAAGCACGGCCGGAACGGCGACGAGCAGGCCGAGCGCGGTCATGATCAGCGCTTCACCGACCGGGCCGGCGACCTTGTCGATCGAGGCCGAACCGGCGATGCCGATGGCGATCAGCGCGCGGTAGATGCCGACGACGGTACCGAACAGGCCGATGAACGGCGCGGTCGCGCCGACGGTGGCGAGGAAGGGCAGGCCGCCGGCGAGGCGGGCGTTGATCGAGGCTTCCGAACGGGCCAGCGAGCCGTGCAGCCAGTCGTGGGCCTCGAGGCTGTCGGTCATCTTGGCGTGCTGCTCTTCGGCGGCGATGCCGTCATCGACGATCTGGCGATAGGCCGAGTTCTTCTCGAGCTTAGTGGCGCCTTCGCGCAGCGAGTTGGCGCGCCAGAAGGTGGTGCGGACCTCGCGGCCCTGACGAAGGATCTTGTTCTGTTCGAACCACTTGGTGAAGAGGATGTAGAACGAACCGAACGACATGACGCCGAGGATGATGACGGTCGCGTAGGCGATGAAGCCGCCCTGTTCGAGAGCTTCCTTGAAGCCGAACTTGTTCTGCGGAGCCGCTTCGGCGGCCGCGGCCATGATTTCGATGAGCATTACGGGATATCCTTCAGTCAAACAGGTTTGTTGGTTTCAAGAGGGAACCGGCCGGGCGCGGGGCCCGGCCTGAAATCAGCTCAGCTTGTAGACGATGGTTGTGCTCCAGCTCGCCGAGGTCGGGTTGCCGTCGTCGTCGAGCGCGGGCTTGAACTTGGCGTAGCGGCGCATACCGTCGCAGGCACCTTCGTCGAGCGAGGACGAGCCGCTCGAGCTGGTCACCGAACAGGCGCTAACCTTGCCGTCGGGGCCGATGGTGACGCGAACGCCGACGCGGCCCTCTTCCTCGTTGCGCAGCGCGCGGCTCGGGTAGTTTTCCTGGATGCGGGCGGCCCAGCGGCTCTGGCCGTCAGGCGCGACACCGCGGGCGCGGGACACCTTGGGCGGGGCCGGCGGCGGGGCAACGGCCGGGGGCGGCACCTGCAGCACGATCGGTGCCGGCGGAGGCGCGACGCGAACCGTCTCGATCTGCGGAGCGGGCCGTTCGATCGAAATCGCCGGCGGCGGCGCCACGGGCGGCGGCGGCAGGTCCGGCATGTCCTCGGGCGGCGGCGGCGGCGGCGGCGGCGGTGGCGGCGGTTCCTCGATGTTTACCGCGGTCACGGTCTCCTTCACCTTCTGGATCGCCTCGTAGGCAAGCCCGGTGACGAGAGCGTAGCCGACCACGATATGGATCAGCGCAACGATGATAATAGCGGTGAGCTTGCTCCCGCTCATCTGTTGGTCAGCATAGGCCATTCAGACGGATCACTCCAAAAAACTTACAAGGGATTGCCATGCGCGCACCCGACTAACGCACAACCCGACGGTCACCCGCCCGGTCGAACGCCCCATTTTTTCCACCCTGCCGGAAGTTTCCGGGGTGCATGCTGCCGGTCCCGCCTGTCGATTGGATCGACCTTGTCCGAAACCGTTGAACACGCACTCGAGATCGGCCAGGTCTTGCCCAGCCCCTTTTTTCGGGATTGTTAGCGAGGATGGCAGCGCCGTGCAATTCCTTTATGATTAAGCGCGGATTCACGCGATCTTGCGCTATCATGGCCATGCCGAAACAGGCGGCCGGTGCGCGCTTTGCCCCCTTGGCCAAGGGGGCAGGCCGGCCTTCCCGCCATCACACGACCAGTCGAACGGAATCCGACATATCATGATCAAGACCACGCTCGCCCCCGTTCTCGCCACCCTGATCTTTTCGACAGTGCTGACCCCCGCAGCGGCGCAGGCGCAGGTGCCCGTTGTCGAATCGAGTAGCTTGATGCCGTTTGCCGACCTGGCCGACCTGGCGACCGCCGCGCCGATGGTCGTCGTGGTCACGGTTGCCAAGGCGTCGAAGGTCGACCCGGCCCGCACGGGTCCGGTGCGCGACGGCTATGCGCGCGCCTATGTCGAGGCGGATACGAAGACGCTGCTGTCGGGCCCGACGATCGGCGCCAAGGTCCGATACCTCGCCGACGTCAAGCTGGTCGATGGCAAGCTGCCCCGGCTGAAGAAGCAGACGATGGTGCTGTTCGCGCAGCCGGTCGCGGGTCGTCCGGGCGAGCTTCAGCTGGTCGCGCCCGACGCGCAGGTTCCGCTCGAGCAGGCGGGCGAGGCCCGGTTGCGGTCCCTCCTCCGGGAAATCGTGGCGGCCAATTCGGCACCGGTCGTGACCGGCGTGCGCGATATCCACCACACCCCCGGAACCCTCGCCGGTGAGGGCGAGACGCAGATCTTCCTGAAGACCGCAAGCGGCGATCCGGCGACGATCGCGGTGCTGCGATCGCCCAATGCGCCGGTGCAGTGGGGCCTGTCGTTCGGCGAACTGGTCGACGCCGGCGCGGGTGCGCCGCAACCCGGCACGCTGGCCTGGTATCGCCTGGCCTGCACGCTTCCGGCAAGGCTGCCCGCATCCGCGCAGACGGCAAGCGATCCCGGCCTGCGGCAGGCGGCGGCGCGCGACTATGCGCTGGTGATGCAGCAGCTCGGTCCCTGCGGACGGCAGCGCGTGTTCTGACGAACTGCCGTTACGGCATGCTGACATCGACGTCGCCTGTGCCGGGTCATAGCCTCTGGCCTTTCGCGCGCGTGTCGCCTAACGGCGGCGCGACGCAGCAAAGAGGCCTTACCACGTGAGCGACGCGAACGCACATCCGCCCAAGCAACCCTTGCGACTGGCGCTGGCCGGTCTCGGCACGGTCGGTGCGGGCGTCATTCGCCTCATCGAGACCAACGCCGCGCTGATCGAACGCCGCTGCGGGCGGCCCTTGCGAATCGTCGCCGTCAGCGCTCGCGAGCGGAACAAGGATCGCGGTGTCGATCTTTCCCCTTATGCCTGGGAAGACGACATGACCGCGCTGCCCGCCCGCGACGACGTAGACGTGGTGGTGGAACTGGTCGGCGGGTCGGACGGCCCGGCGCTGACGCTCGCGCGCAAGGCGATCGCGGGGAGCAAGGCGTTCGTCACCGCGAACAAGGCGATGATCGCGCACCACGGCCTTGGTCTGGCTCGCAGTGCCGAGGCGGCGGGCGTGCCGGTGCGGTTCGAGGCGGCGGTCGCGGGGGGCATCCCGGTCATCAAGGGGCTGCGCGAAGGCGCCGCCGCGAACGAGATCGAGCGGGTCTACGGCATCCTGAACGGCACCTGCAACTACATCCTCTCGACCATGGAAGACACCGGCCGCGACTTCGCCGACGTTCTGGCAGAGGCGCAGGCCAAGGGCTACGCCGAGGCGGACCCGACTTTCGACATCGACGGCATCGATGCCGCGCACAAGCTGTCGATCCTCGCCTCCATCGCCTTCGGCACGCAGCTCGACTTTTCCGCCGTGAGCGCCACCGGCATCCGTCGCGTGCTCGCCGCCGACATCGCGCAGGCCGATTCGCTGGGTTACGTCATCCGGCTGATCGGCATGGCGCGGACCGAGGGCACCGAAGACGGTGCCAAGCGTCTGTTCCAGCGGGTCCACCCCTATCTCGTGCCCCGCGATCACCCGCTGGCCCATGTTGACGGCGCAACAAATGCCGTCGTTGCCGAGGGCAATTTTTCCGGCCGCCTGCTGTTCCAGGGGGCTGGCGCGGGCGACGGGCCGACCGCCAGCGCGGTGGTCGCCGACATCATCGACATCGCCCGCCTGTGGGAGAGCGAGAACGAGATCGACCCGCCGTTCTCGATCCCCGTGGCCGAGCTCGACGCCACCGTCCCCGCCGCACCCGGCGACAGGGTGGGCAAGGCCTACCTGCGCTTCATGGTCGCCGACCGTCCGGGCGTCCTGGCCGAGCTTACCGCCGCGATGCGCGACGGCGGCGTCTCGATCGAGAGCCTGATCCAGAAGGGCGGCGATGCCGGCGGGCCGGTCATGGTCGCCATGGTCACGCACGAGGGCGAGGAGGGCTGCGTCGACAGGGCGCTCGACCTGCTCGCCGGGTCCGACAGCCTGACCGAGCCGCCGCTGGTCATGCACATCCTGAAACAATGATCGCCTAGCGACCGTCACCACTTCACGCCCGTTCGCATCGTCACGAGCGACGGAGCCATTTTCATCCCGAGGGGGAGATTGCCAGTGCCCAATGCCAGCGACGTACTCGACCGCGTTCTCGTCCTCGAAATGGTCCGCGTGACCGAAGCGGCGGCCATCGCCGCTTCGCACCTCATCGGACGCGGCGACGAGAAGGCCGCCGACGCCGCCGCCGTCGAGGCGATGCGCAAGGCCTTCGACAACCTCTACATGGACGGCACCGTCGTCATCGGCGAGGGCGAGCGCGACGAGGCGCCGATGCTCTACATCGGCGAAAAGGTCGGCGGCGCGCCGGGCAAGGGGCCGAAGATCGACATCGCGCTCGATCCGCTGGAGGGCACGACGATCACCGCCAAGGCCGGGCCCAACGCGCTTGCTGTGCTGGCCGCCGCCGAGGAGGGCTGCCTGCTCAACGCGCCCGACGTCTACATGGACAAGATCGCGATCGGCCCGGGCTACCCCAAGGGCACCATCGATCTGCGCAAGTCGCCGACCGAGAACGTGAAGGCCGTCGCCGCCGCCAAGGGCGTGCGACCCGACCAGATCATCGCCTGCGTGCTGGACCGGCCGCGCCATGCCGAGATGATCGCCGAACTGCGCGCGCTGGGCTGCGGCATCGTGCTGATCCCCGATGGCGACGTCGCGGGCGTGATCGCCACGACCAACCCGGAAACCACCATCGACATCTACATGGGGTCGGGCGGCGCGCCCGAGGGCGTCCTTGCCTGCGCGGCGCTGCGCTGCGTCGGTGGCCAGTTCCAGGGGCGCCTGCTGTTCCGCAACGACGACGAGCGTGCGCGCGCCCGCAAGTGGGGGATCGAGGACCTCGACCGGATCTACGACCTGACCGATCTGGCCAAGGGCGACTGCATCTTCGCCGCGACCGGCGTGACCGACGGTTCGCTGCTGGCGGGCGTGAAGCACCTGAAGGGCGGCAAGATGACGACCGACAGCGTCGTCATGCGCGCCTCGTCCGGCACCGTGCGCTGGATTCGCGGCGAGCATCACAAGCCTGAGTGACCGGCAAGCGGCGGGGCCGGCACGATGGGCGAGCGGTTCCTCCTCGCTGCCGACGCCGACCGCGCCCGCCGCCGGGCCGATGCGGCCTTCGCCGACCTGGTCCCCGGCCTGCGCGCGGCGCTGCCCGCCGGGGCCGAATTCCACCATGTCGGCGCAACTTCGATACCGGGCTGCCTGACCAAGGGCGATCTCGACGTCAACGTGCGCCTGCCCGCCGCCGATTTCGACGCGGCGGAGCGCGCGCTGGCCGCGCGGTTCGACCGCAACGTCGGCACCGTCCGCACTGCCGACTTCGCCTCGTTCGAGGACGACGACCGCGATCCGCCGCTGGGCATCCAGTTGACGGCATTCGGCAGCGCCTACGATTTTTTCCTCGAATTCCACCGCGCGCTTCGTGCCGATCCGGCAGCGGTCGACGCCTACAACGCGCTGAAACGGCGGCACGATGGCGGCGACATGGATGCCTATCGCGAGGAGAAGAGCAGGTTCGTCCGCGAACTGATCGACTGGCGAGAAGGCGGCAGCGAGGGGTAAATAATGCGCCCAAACGCGATGGGCCGTGTTGCAATCGCGAGACTCGCCGCTAAGGCCGCAGCCATCGGGGAATCGGACCCCGGACCGCATCTGCGCCCATGGGGCACAACGGGAGTGACGCGATGAAGATCATGTCGGGCAACGCCAACCTGCCGCTGGCGCGCGCAGTGGCGGGCTATCTGGAAACCTCGCTGACCGACGCCAGCGTCCGGCGTTTCGCGGACGAGGAGATCTTCGTCGAGATCCACGAGAACGTGCGCGGCGAGGACGTCTTCGTCATCCAGTCGACCAGCTATCCGGCCAACGACAACCTGATGGAACTGCTGATCTGCATCGATGCGCTGAAGCGCGCGTCGGCCAAGCGGATCACCGCCGTCGTCCCCTATTTCGGCTATGCCCGGCAGGACCGGAAGCCCGGCCCGCGCACGCCGATCAGCGCCAAGCTGGTCGCCGACATCATCACCCGCGCCGGGGCCGATCGCGTTCTGGCGGTGGACCTCCACGCCGGGCAGATCCAGGGCTTCTTCGACATCCCGACCGACAACCTCTACGCGGCGCCCGCGATGGCTGCCGACATTCAGGCCCGTTACGGCGACCAGTCGCTGATGGTGGTGTCGCCCGACGTCGGCGGCGTGGTCCGCGCCCGCGCGCTGGCCAAGCGGCTCGACAACGCGCCGCTCGCCATCGTCGACAAGCGCCGCGACCGTCCCGGCGAATCGGAAGTGATGAACATCATCGGCGAAGTGAAGGATCGCCACTGCATCCTGATCGACGACATCATCGATTCGGGCGGCACCCTGTGCAACGCAGCGCAGGCGCTGCTGGACCAGGGCGCCAAGTCGGTCGTCGCCTATATCACCCACGGCGTCCTTTCGGGCGGCGCGGTGGCCAAGGTGACGAACTCGGCGCTGACCGAACTGGTCATCACCGACACGATCATGCCGACCGAGGCCGCGAAGGAATCGGACAAGATCCGCGTCCTTTCGATCGCGACCCTGATCGGCGAGGCCATCCGCCGCATCGCCGACGAAAGCTCGGTTTCCTCGCTGTTCGATTAAGCGTAGCTTTCCGCCCGGGACAACCGGAGGGATTGCGATGTCGAAGTGTTTGCTGCCGGTGATGCTAGCCGTGGCCGCGCCTGTGTCTGCGCACGATGGTGCGCCGGGCCATGCGCTGCCGCCGGGATCGAACGAGATGATGCGGGCGCCGATCACCGCCGCGCCCGATCTCGAGGTCATTGTGTCCGACGTCATCATCCCGGCAGGCTCGCAGGTGCCCCGCCATTATCATCCGGGCGAGGAATTCCTCTACCTGATCGAGGGCAGCGCCATCCACGTCGAGGAGGGCAAGCCCGACCGGCTCTACAAGGCGGGCGAGAGCTTCGTCATTCCGCCGCGCGCCATTCACGAACCGATCGGTGGCCCGGACGGGGCGCGGGCCATCGCGTTTCGGGTCCACGTGAAGGATCAGCCCGAACGAATCCTGGTGCCGCGCGACGGGACCGCGCCGGCAGCGCCCTGACGTCCTGCTGATTGCGCTTGACCCGAACGAGTCCGGGCGCGAGGGCAGGGCCATGAACCTGACCGACGACATCGCTCTTGCTGCGCGCCTTGCCGACGCGGCGGGTGCGGCGATCCGCCCCTATTTCCGCACGCCGCTCGATTCCGGGCGCAAGGGCGATGCCACCCCGGTCACCATCGCCGACCGCGAGGCGGAAAAGGCGATGCGCGCCATCCTCGGCACCGAGCGGCCGGGCGACGGCATGATCGGCGAGGAGTTCGGCGCCGAGCGCGAAGGCGCGAGCCGGCAATGGGTGCTCGATCCCATCGACGGCACCGCGGGCTTCCTGGCCGGGCGGGCGATCTTCGGCACGCTCATCGCGCTGATGGTCGACGGCTGGCCGGTGCTGGGCGTGATCGACCAGCCGGTGAGCGGCGAGCGGTGGATCGGCGCGATGGGCATGCCCACGCTGTTCAACGGGCGCGAAATCCGCACGCGCCCCTGCCGCGAACTGGCCGACGCTACGTTGGCCACGACCGGCCCGCATTACTTCGACGATCACCAGGGCGAGCATTTCATGGCGCTTGCCGCAAAGACCGATCACAAGCGCATGGTCATGGGCGGCGACTGCTACAACTACGCCATGCTGGCGAGCGGGCAACTCGACGTGGTGTGCGAAGCGGGCCTGAAGCTGCACGATTTCGCCGCGCTAATTCCGGTGGTCGAAGGGGCCGGGGGCACGATGGCCGACTGGAACGGCGAACCGCTCCACGCCAAAAGCGATGGTCATGTCATCGCGCTGGGCGATCCCGCACGGCTGGAGGATGTCGTCGCGGCGCTGGCCTGCGGGCACTGAGCCGGCGCCCTTGCGGCTGTTTCTCTACGGCACGCTGATGGGCGCGGCGGACACGCCGATGTCCCGCTGGCTCGGCGAGCGGGTGGCGAGCGCGGTTCCCGCCTCCGCGCCGGGCCGGATGTTGGCCATCCCCTCCCCCTCCGGCTGGTTCCCCGCGCTGCTGCCCGGCAGCGGCCGGGTTAGGGGCATGCTGGCCGAGATCGGCTTGGCTCCGGGCGAACTTGCCCGCCTCGACCGCTACGAGGGGCGCGAATACCGGCGCGGCACGGTCCGGGTGCGCGGCGCAAAGGGTCTTGCCACGGCACAGGCCTATCTCTGGCGCGCACCGTTGCCGGCAGGGGCCCTGCCGGTGCCGGGCGGCGACTTTCTCGCCTTGCTCGCCGCGACCGGTGCGCCGATATTGAAGAGCCGCAACGGCACCTGATCGCGGCGGGCGCGTTGTGACCGGCATGGAACCCCGCATCGACCAGGCCGAACGCCGTATAAATGCCAGCCCCACCGCGATCTTCGAGGCGATGATCGACCCTGTTGCCGTCGCACGCTGGCTGCCACCAGAGGGCATGACGGCAAGAATCCACGCCTTCGATCCGCGCCCGGGCGGGGATTACCGGATGACGCTGTCCTACACCGGCGACGAGCGTCCCGAAGGCAAGGCGGGCGGCGGTCGCGACGAGGTCGTCGGGCAATTCGCGAAGGTCGAGCGAGACCGCATGATCGAACAGGTCGTCGAATTTCCCTCCCACGACAGCAATGCAGCCGGGATGATGACCCTACGCTGGACGATCGAGCCGAACGCCGACGGCGCGCTCGTTCGGGTCGAGGCGCGGGACGTACCGCCCGCCATCGACGCCGAGGTCCATCGCAAGGCACTGGCATCCACGCTCGCCAAACTAGACGAGGAGATCAACCGATGAGGACCGCGCTCGTCACCGGGGCCGGGGCCGGGATCGGCCGGGCCACCGCGCTGCACTTCGCCGCTGCCGGCTGGCGGGTCGCCGCGTTCGATATCGACGAGACGGCTCTGGGTGAACTGGCCGATCTGCTGCCCGAGAGCCGCCTCCTCCCCGTTCCCTGCGATGCGGGCGACGAACAGGCGGTCGAGGCCGCGTTCAAAGAAGTCGGCGAGTGGACCGAGGGGCTGGACCTTCTCGTCAACAACGCAGGGATCGCCGACCCTTATTGCGGCCCGTTCGAAAAGTTCGCGCTGGCCGACTGGAATCGCTGGATCGACGCCGGCCTGACCGCCGCCTTCCTGTGCAGCCGCGCCGCCATTCCCCTGCTGCGCAAGCGAGCGCCCGCGTCGGTCGTCAACATTACCTCGACCCGCGCCATCCAGTCAGAGCCGGACACTTTCGCCTATGCCGCGGCCAAGGGCGGGCTGGCCGCCCTGACCCACGCCATGGCGGTTTCGCTGGGCCCCGATATCCGCGTCAACGCGGTCGCGCCCGGGTGGATCGAGACCGGGCCGTGGCAGAAGCAGTCGGACCGCACCGAGCCGAAGCATTCGAAGAAGGCGCGCGAGCAGCACCCTGTCGGGCGGGTGGGCGTTCCGGACGACATCGTGTCCGCGATCGCATGGCTCGCCGGCGACGGCGCGGGCTTTGTCACCGGGCAGCAGATCGTCGTCGACGGCGGGATGACGAAGCGGATGATCTACACCGCCTGAGCCGCGCTTCCGAAGGGTGTGCGTAAGCGAAATCTTAACCCACCTGCGCGATCCTTCCCATCGACCACACGTCTGTTTCGGTCGAACGGGATCATGATCGCACTCTACAAGGCCTTGGTACCCGGCGCGCTCTTTTCGTGGATCGTGTCGATGGTTCTCAGGAACGGCGGCTCGACCGGCGGGGTGCTCAACGTGCACACCCTTCACATCCAGCAAATGGCCTTTCCGTGGTCGTGGATGCTCTTCATCGGCGGCACCGCGCTGTCGTGGTTCATCCTGCAATCGATGGATTGAGCGCCGCGCCTCTCGCGAAATTGCCGTGCGGCCTTGCCATCGTGCCCCCGGTTCTGTAGGGGCGCCGACTTCAACGACACGTGATTCATCTGCCGGCCTGGCCAAAAGGGCTGCCAGGGCTGGTTGGGACGTGTCTCTACAAGGAGATGAAAATGCCCAAGCTCAAGACGAAGAGCGGCGTCAAGAAGCGCTTCAAGCTGACCGCCACCGGCAAGGTCAAGCACGGCGTCGCCGGCAAGCGCCACCGCCTCATCAGCCACAACGGCAAGTACATCCGCCAGAACCGCGGCACCACCGTGATCAGCGACGCAGACGCGAAGACGATCAAGAAGTGGGCGCCCTACGGGCTGAACTGAGGAGTAACGGAACATGGCACGCGTCAAGAGGGGTGTAACCACCCGCGCCAAGCACAAGCGGATCCTTGAACAGGCGAAGGGCTATCGCGGCCGTCGCAAGAACACGATCCGCGTCGCCCGTCAGGCCGTCGAGAAGGCCGGCCAGTACGCCTATCGCGACCGCAAGGTTAAGAAGCGCAACTTCCGCGCCCTGTGGATCCAGCGCATCAACGCCGCTGTCCGCGCCGAAGGCCTGAGCTACTCGCAGTTCATGCACGGCGCCAAGCTCGCCGGCATCGAACTCGACCGCAAGGTCATGGCCGACCTCGCGATGAACGAAAGCGCCGCTTTCAACGCGATCATCGCCCAGGCCAAGCAGGCTCTGCCGGCTTAAGATCGCGCCGAAGAACGCTCTCCCGTCTTAGGGGACAGCGGCTTCGGCCCGGAAAAAAGGCCCGCCGGTCCATCGCGGACCGGCGGGCTTTTTCGTGCCTGTTGCGACAAATCAGTCCAGCATGGCTGCCGGGACCTTGCCGCCATTCCTGGCCAGGCCCTGCATGACCGCCCTGTGCAGCCAGATGTTCTCCTCGGCCTTGCCCGAATAGTCCTTGTCGCCCAGTTCGCGCGCCAGATCCTTCCGGTTTTCGTAGCTGGGGTCGATGCCGACCAGCTTCATCAGGTCGACGATCGAGGAGCGCCAGTTGAGGTCCGACGCGCCGGGCATCGCGGCAAGTTGCTGTTCGACGTCGACGTCGTTCATCACCCCGGCGTTGCTGGTCGTTACCGTCGGCGGCGGCACGCCGCCCGGCTGCGCTTCGACCAGGTTGCCGTCGCGTCCGACGGTCTTGCCGTCCACGGTGATCTGGACATCCGGCTGCGCCTTCTTCTTGCCGAAGATGGCATCCTTGATCTTGCCGAAAATGCTCATGGGATTTCCCCTTTCGATACGGGCGGGCCGGGCTTCGGCGCCGCATGAATGAGGAGCGCGCGAGCGAAGCGGTTCGTTCCCGCCGTTGCGACCGGAGGAAGGCGGCGCGCGCCGTTGCGCTGCGGGCTTTCGCGCGGGCGCGGCATCGGCTAGCGCGGAGGCATGAACGACATCGTCCTATCGATCATGGTCTTGGGTGCGCTTGCCCTGCTGGGGGGCGCGTGGCTGGCGCTGAAGCGCGGCGATCGCAAGCGCGCGATCCTGATGGCGATCCTGGCGGTGGTGATCGGCGCGAACGTCGCGATCCTGTCGCTGCCCGCGCCGATGGGCGGGGCCGAGGCGAGGGCCGCTAGCCCTTCAGGTCCATCCCGCCCTTGAACAGGGCGATGGCGCGGCCCTGCACCGGCTGCTTGTCGAACGGGGTGTTCCCGGCCTGCGCCTCCATCCGGTCGGCATCGACGATCCACGGACGGTCGGGGTCGATCACCGCGATGTCGGCTTCCAGCCCCGCTTCCAGCCGACCGGCATCGACGCCGAGAATCCTGGCCGGATTGGCGCAGAGCAGTTCGGCAACGCGGGCCAAGCCGATCACCTCGTCGCGGACCAGGCCCAGCGTCAGCGACAGCAGGGTTTCGGCGCCTGCCATGCCCGGCGCGGCGTCGGCGAAGGGAAGACGCTTGTCCTCCGGCCCGCGCGGGTCGTGGCCGGATGCGATGACGTCGATGGTGCCGTCGGCGATGGCGCGGCGCACGGACATGCGGTCGCTCTCGGCGCGCAGTGGCGGCGACAGGCGGGCAAAGGTGAGGAAGCCGTTGACCGCGATGTCGGAGAGCATGAAGTGCGCCGGCGTGACGCCGCAGGTTACCTTCACGCCGCGGTCCTTGGCGGCGCGGACGAGATCGAGCGCCGCGGCCGTCGTCACCTGCCGGATGTGCAGGTGCGCCCCGGCCATTTCGGCCAGCGCGATGTCGCGGGCCACCGCCAGGGCTTCCGCCTCCGCCGGGGCGCTGGGCAGGCCCAGCCGGGTCGCGGTCTCGCCATCGGTGGCCACCGCGTCGCCCGCCAGTCCGGCATCCTCGGCATGGGCGATGAACGGCAGGCCGAGCATCGCCGCATATTGCAGGACGCGCAGCATCACGCCCGAATCGGCGATCCACTTGCGACCCGAAGAGACGGCGCGTGCGCCCGCTTCCTGCATCAGGCCGAGTTCGGGAAGTTCGCTGCCCTCGAGCCCGCGCGTGGCGGCGGCGATGGGGTGCACCCAGAAATCGGGCTTGCCATAGCTCGCCGCGAAGCGGACCCGCGCCGGGTAGTCGAGCGGCGGCGGCTGGTCGGGCATCAGCGCGGCCCGGGTGATGCCGCCGAAGTGGAAGGCGGGCTTGTCGATCTCGAACACGCCGAGGTCGATGAGACCGGGCATGACGATGCGGTTGGTCGCCTCGACGATGCGGTCACCGGGTTGCGGCGCGACATCGCCGACCGCGACGATGCGGTCGCCTTCGCAGCGCAGGTTGCCCTTTGCCGGTTCGGCATCTCCGGTCAGCAGGGTGCCGCCGGCGATGGTGAGGGGGGCGAGCGGCTTCATGCCAGCGGCTCCCATCCCGGCACGCCGCGGGCGCGGCGGGTCAGCACGTCGAGACAGGCCATGCGGATCGCGACGCCCATCTCGACCTGCCCGGTGATCGCGCTGCGCACCATGCCGTCGATCTCGGGCAGATCGGCCACGTTGCTGTCGATCTCCACCCCCCGGTTCATCGGACCGGGATGCATGACCAGCGCATGCGGCGCGGCGCGTTCGAGCCGGGTCTGCGTGAGGCCGTAGAGGTGGCGGTATTCGCGGGCCGAGGGGACGAACGGCCCGCTCATCCGCTCGTTCTGGAGGCGAAGCATCATCACCACGTCCGCGTCCTCGATCGCCTCGTCGAAGCGGTGGAAGGGGGTGACGCGCATCTGTTCGATGGCGGCCGGCATCAAGGCGGGCGGCGCGCAGACGCGCACTTCGGCGCCCAGCGCGGTGAGCAGGAGGATGTTCGAGCGGGCCACCCGGCTGTGCAGGATGTCGCCGCAGATCGCGACCTTCAGCCCGTTGAATTCTTCCAGCCCGCGCGAACGCAGCCAGCGGCGCATGGTCAGCGCGTCGAGCAAGGCCTGCGTCGGGTGTTCGTGACGCCCGTCGCCCGCGTTCAGCACCGGGCAGTCGACCTGGTCGGCGATCAGCCGCACCGCGCCCGAACTGGCATGGCGGATGACGATGGCATCGACCCGCATGGCGTTCAGCGTCGCGGCGGTGTCGATCAGGGTCTCGCCCTTCTTCACGCTGCTGGTCGCGGCGTGCATGTTGACGACGTCGGCGCCCAGCCGCTTGCCCGCGATCTCGAAGCTGAGCAGGGTGCGGGTGCTGTTCTCGAAGAAGGCGTTGATGATGGTGAGGCCGGCCAGCGCGTCGACATGCTTGGTCCGCTGGCGGTTCAGCTCGACCCACTGCTCCGCCTCGTCCAGCAGGTAGAGGATCTGCCACGGGGCCAGTTCCGAAATGCCGGTCAGATCCTTGTGCGGAAACGCCTCTCCACCGGCGGGGTAGCGGGTGGAGGCAGGAGGGTCTGTCGCTGTCATGCTGAGAACGGTGCCGTAGTGACCTTGGCCGCGCAGGGCAAGCATCGATGCTTTGCGCGGCTGTGGGTCATTCGCAGATTTCCCCTTTGCCCGCCCGCCCGCGCCCTTTAGCAAGACGCCGACGGCGGGGTCTTTCCGCATCGCCGCAGGGGTTTCACAAAGGGTCACGATGTCGTTCGCACGCAAGGTCTGGAAACTGCTCGTCGCCGTGAAGGACGGGCTCGTGCTCCTGTTCATGCTGATGTTCTTCGGCGCGCTCTATGCGCTGCTGTCGATGCGTCCCGCCCCGCACGAGGTGCGCGAGGGCGCGTTGCTGGTGAAGCTCGACGGGGTGGTGGTGGAAGAGCCGCAGGCGGTCGACCCGCTGGCACTCATCGCCTCGCGCGGGGTGCCGACCCGTGAGCACCGCGCACGCGACGTGATCCGCGCCATCGACGGCGCGGTCAAGGACGAGAAGATCAAGGCCGTCGTGCTCGACCTCGACTATTTCCTCGGCGGCGGACAGGTGACGTTGACCGAGATCGGCGAGGCGCTCGACCGCGTGCGCGCGGCCAGGAAGCCGGTGCTGGTCCATGCCATCGCCTATACCGCCGATTCGATGCAGCTGGCCGCGCACGGTAGCGAGGTCTGGCTCGACCCGATGGGCGGCGCGATGATCGCCGGGCCGGGCGGACGCGCCACGTTTTACGGCGGGCTGGCCGAGCGGCTGGGCGTGAAGGTCCACGTCTTCAAGGCGGGTCTCTACAAGAGCGCGGTCGAACCCTACACGCTGACGAAGTTCTCCGATCCGGCGAAGCAGGACCTCGCCGGGCTGTTCGACGCGATGTGGACGACCTGGCAGGACGATGTCGGCAAGGCGCGGCCCAAGGCGCAAGTGGCGCGGATGGCCAACGATCCGGTCGCGGCGATCACGGCCACCAACGGCGATCCGGCCCGCGCGGCGCTGGCGCTCGGCCTCGTCGACAAGCTGGGCACGCGTGAGGCCTTTGCCGCCCGCGTGCGCCAGATCGTCGGCAAGGACGACGACGCGCCCGACGATCCGGCCGCCTTCGCCGCCACCAGCTACGAAGTCTGGGGCAAGGCGAACAAGCCCGGCAGCGACGGCAAGGCCATCGGCATCATCACCATCGCGGGCAACATCGTCGACGGCGATGCCGGGCCGGGCACGGCGGGCGGGGACCGCATTGCCGACCTGCTCGACGAGGCGCTGTCGAAGGATCTCGCCGCGCTCGTCATCCGGGTCGATTCGCCCGGCGGCACCGTCACCGGTGCCGAGCGCATTCGCCAGGCGATCCTGCGCCACAAGGAAAAGGGCATCCCGATCATCGCGTCGATGGGCAATCTCGCGGCGAGCGGCGGCTACTGGGTGACGACGCCCGCGACCACCGTCTTCGCCGACCCGTCGACCGTCACCGGATCGATCGGCGTCTTCCTCGTCGTGCCGACGTTCGAGGAAACGCTGGCCAAGGTGGGCGTGACGCAGGACGATCTCAGCACCACCCCGCTGGCCGGGCAGCCCGACATCATCGGCGGCTTCTCGCCCGAGATGGAGGCGGTGCTGCAGGCGCAGACGCTCAACGTCTACGACCAGTTCCTCTCGATCGCCGGCAAGGCACGGAACAAGAACCGTGAGCAGATGCTGCAACTCGCCGAAGGGCGTGTCTGGGCCGGCGGGCCGGCGCGGCAGGCAGGCCTGGTCGATCGATTCGGCGGACTGGACGATGCCTTGGCCTTCGCCGCGGCCCAGGCCAAGCTGAAGGACGGCGACTGGCATGCCGATTATCTCGAAGCCAAGCCGACCGCGTTCCAGGAGTTCGTCCAGGGCATGACCAGCAACGACGAGGCCGACGCCCCGGTCACGCTGGCCCAGTTCGCGACCGCGCGCCGCAACGCCATGCTGGGCGCGACGCTGGAGGACTTGGCCCGGATGATGGGCACCGCCTCGATCGAGGCGCGCTGCCTGGTCTGCCCGCCGCCGGCGCGCCTGCTTCGCAACGAGGCGGACTTCCCCGGCTGGCTCGCCGCGTTCAGGGCGCTGACAACGCGTTAGCGCACCTTTTTCGCCGGTTCAGTCGAGCGGCGGCGGGGTTTCCATCGGGCCAATGTCGGGTTCGACGATGTCGGGGCCCGGCTCGGTGATTTCTGGGTCAGGGCTCGGGTCTATACGGGGCTGTTCGTCGGGCGTTACGACCGGCGGAGTCTCCGGCGGAGCGACGGGTTCGATGGTGTCGGGTTTGGGATCTGGTTGCTTGGCCATGACCAATCAACGCTCCTTTACGGCGGGATATCCCGCAACCCTTGCGCTTTTCGCGATCGTTGGATAGAGGCCCGCGAGCCGATTTTCGTGCCGCAGGGCGCGCGAAGGCGTGCCGCGGGCGTGGCGGAACTGGTAGACGCGCCAGATTTAGGTTCTGGTATCGCAAGATGTGGGGGTTCGAGTCCCTTCGCCCGCACCAGGCCGAAACGGCGGCACCCGGAGCGGATCCTTGCGGCGTAAAGACTTGCGCCAGACGAGAAAGTTACCCCTAGAAGGGATACCCATGCAGATTTCCGAAACGAAGAACGACGGGCTGGCTCGCGCCTACAACGTCACCATCCCCGCATCCGAGATCGATTCGCGCGTCAGCGCCGAAGTGAAGCGCATCGCGCCGCAAGTGCGGATGGCGGGCTTCCGTCCCGGCAAGGTTCCCGCGAACCTTGTCAAGAAGATGCACGGCGAGTCGATCCACGCCGACATGCTGAACCAAGTCGTCCGCGAATCGGTCGACAAGGTGATGGCGGAGAACAAGCTGCGTCCCGCGATGCAGCCCTCGGTCGCGCTGGGCGAGGATTACGAGCAGGGCAAGGATGCCACGCTCACCGTCGAACTCGAAGTGCTGCCCGAGATCGCGGCGCCCTCGATCGAAGGCCTCAAGCTCGAGAAGCTGACCGTTCCCGTTTCCGACGAGGAAGTGATGGAAGCGGTCGAGCGTATCGCCGGCCAACAGAAGTCGTTCAAGGCGGCCGCCAAGACCAAGAAGGCCGCCGAGGGCGACCAGCTCATCATCGATTTCGTCGGCAAGCTCGACGGCGTGGAGTTCGAGGGCGGCAAGGCCGAGGACGCGGCGCTGGAAATCGGTTCCGGCCGCTTCATCCCCGGCTTCGAGGAACAGCTCGTCGGTGCCAAGACCGGCGATGAGAAGACCATCACCGTGACTTTCCCGGCCGATTACCCAGCCGAGAACCTGAAGGGCAAGGAAGCCACCTTCGACATCACCGTCAAGGAAGTGAAGGTCCCGACCGAGACCAAGGCCGACGACGAGTTTGCCAAGAACCTCGGCCTGGAAAGCCTCGACAAGCTCAAGGAACTGCTCCGCGGCCAGCTCGAGCAGGAAACCGCGGGCCTGACCCGCACCCAGATGAAGCGCGCGTTGCTCGACCAGCTTGCCGCCGGCCACGACTTCGCCGTGCCGCCGAGCATGGTGGAAGCCGAGTTCAACCAGATCTGGGCGCAGCTGACCCAGGAAGCCGCGCGCGAGGAAGATCCCGAAGCCGCTATGAAGGAAATCGAGGCCGAAAAGGACGACTACCGCCGCATCGCCGAGCGCCGCGTGCGCCTGGGCCTGCTGCTGTCCGAGATCGGCCAGGCCAACGGCGTCGAGGTCAGCAACCAGGAAATGCAGATGCTGGTCCAGCAGGCTGCGCAGCAGTATCGCCCCGAGGATCGTCAGCGCTTCGTCGAATACGTCCGCAACGAGCCGATGGCCGCCGCCCAGCTGCGCGCCCCGCTCTACGAGGACAAGGTCGTCGACTTCCTGTTCGACAAGGCCGAAGTCACGACCCGCGAAGTGACCAAGGAAGAGCTGCAGGCCGCGATCGAGGCCGAAGAGGGCGAGACCCCCGCGGCCAAGCCTGAAGCGAAGAAGGCCCCGGCCAAGAAGAAGGCCGCCAAGGCCGACGAACCGGCCACCGAAGCGAGCGCGGAGGCGAACGACGCCGCCGCCGAGGAAAAGCCGGCCAAGAAGCCCGCCGCCAAGAAGGCCCCTGCCAAGAAGGCCGAGCAGGCCGACGCCGGCGAGGAAAAGGCCGAGGCCAAGCCTGCCAAGAAGGCTCCGGCCAAGAAGGCGGCGAAGAAGGCCGAGGCCTGATCCATCGCGCGCCGGGCCTCACCGCCTGGACAGCGAATTCGGGGCCGGGGGAGCGATGCTTCTCCGGCCCCTTTTCGTTGCCGCAGTGGGTTCAGTCGGACTTCGCGGCGGCCAGCATCGGCGGCACCGGCAACGGCGGGGTGCGTGCGCGTTCGTAGGCCGCGCCCAGTTTCAGCATCCGGTGGTCGCTCCACGCCGGACCCATGAACGACAGTCCGATGGGCAGGTCGTGGACCGCCCCCATCGGCACCGACAGGTGCGGCGCACCCGCGATCGCGGCGATCGAGCCCATGCCGATGTCGGACGCGTAATTGTCGCCGTTGACGAGATCGCTGGTCCAGGCCGGGCCCGCCGTCGGCGCGACGAGCGCAACCACGCGGTTGTCCGCCAGCAGCTTGTCCAGCCCCTCGGTCCGCGCCATGCGCAGGCTGTCGGCGCGCGCCTTCAGGTAGGCTTCGCGGTCGGTCTTCGTCACCGCCTGCTCGAAGATCTCCTGCCCGAACCACGTCATCTCGCGATCGGCGTTGGCGGCGTTGAAATCGATCACCTCGGCAAGGCTGCGCACCGGAATCGCGGCGGGAGAGGCCGACAGGTAGGCATCAATCGTTTCGCGCAGTTCGTAAAGCAGGACGGCGTATTCCGCCTCGCCCATGGCCGGGTCGGGCTGCCAGTCGATCTCCACCAATTCGGCCCCGGCGCGCCGCATGTCGGCCAGCGCCGCATCGAACAGGGCGGCGACATCCTTGCGGCTGCCGACGGCCTTGCGCAGCACGCCGATCCGGACGCCTTGCAGCGAGGCGTCGTCCAGCCCGGCGGTGAAGTCGCCGCGATGCGCGTCGGCATCCCGTGTGGCCGGGTCCAGCGGATCGCTACCCGCGATGGCGGACAGGAGCAACGCGGCATCCCTGACGCTGCGAGCCATCGGCCCGGCGGTATCCTGCGATGAACTGATCGGCACCACGTGGGTCCGGCTGACGAGGCCGACGGTCGGCTTCAGCCCGACGACGCCGTTGACGCTGGCCGGGCAGGTGATCGATCCGTCGGTCTCGGTGCCGATCGCCGCCCACGCGAACCCCGCCGCCACCGCCGCGCCGCTGCCCGATGACGAGCCGCAGGAATTGCGTGTCGGCGCGTGGGGATTGCGGGTGAGGCCGCTCACCGCGCTCCACCCGCTGGTCGAGCGGGTGCTGCGGATGTTGGCCCACTCCGAAAGGTTGGTCTTGCCCGAAACCACGCCGCCTGCCGCGCGCAGCCGGGCGATCAGCGGCGCATCGCGCCGGGTGTCGTTGGCGACAAGCGCGAGGCTGCCCGCGGTCGTTGGCCATTCGCGCGTCTCGACATTGTCCTTCACCAGCACCGTACGGCCCGCGAGGGGCCGGCCGCTGGCGGCCAACTTCGCCGCCTGCGCCTCGACATCGAGAGCCGCCGCGATGATCGCGCCGATCGCCTCTCCGGCATCCTCGTGACGCCGGATGCGCTCCTGCTCGGCCACCACCTCGGGCGGGACGGCCAAGTCGCGGGCCTGGGCAGGCCGGGCCTGCGGCAGCGTCAACGCGATGGCCAGGGAAAGGAGCGGGAGGGCGATGCGCGCGGGGGAGATCGTCATGACCGGCTGTTCTGCCTCGGCACGAGTTATCCCGGCAAGGGTTAAACCACTTGAAGTCGGCAAAACCAGCGCCGACATAGGGCGGGCAAATCTCAAGAGGACTTCCATGCTCGACCTGTTTGGCGCCACCGGCGCGACTGCATTTGGCACCCAGGGACAATTCACCACCGATCCCGTGACCGGCGCGCTGGTGCCGATGGTGGTCGAGCAGACCAGCCGCGGCGAACGCAGCTTCGACATCTTCTCGCGGCTGCTGCGCGAACGCATCGTCTTCGTGACGGGGCAGGTCGAGGACACGATGGCCTCGCTGATCGTGGCCCAGCTGCTGTTCCTCGAAAGCGAGGACAGCAACAAGGACATCTCGATGTACATCAACTCGCCGGGCGGCGTCGTCACGGCGGGCATGGCGATCCATGACACCATGCAGTACATCAAGCCGCGCGTCTCGACCGTCTGCATCGGCCAGGCCGCCTCGATGGGCAGCTTCCTCCTTGCCGCGGGCGAGCCGGGCATGCGCATCGCTCTGCCCAACGCGCGGATCATGATCCACCAGCCTTCGGGCGGCGCGCGCGGCATGGCCTCGGATATCGAGATCCAGGCGCGCGAGATCCTGCGCATCCGCCGCCGCATGAACGACCTGTACGTCAAGTACACCGGCAAGGATCTCGACACGATCGAGAAGGCGATGGACCGCGACACCTTCCTCGAGGCCGACGAGGCCAAGGAATTCGGTCTCGTCGACCAAGTCTTCGTCAGCCGCACCGACGCCGAGAGCGCGGGCTGACGCGGGCGACGCCCGGTTCGCAGGCGCGTGCCGCCTGCGCCCAGGCGCGCGGTCGAACGGGCCTGCCGGGCAAGTTCACGAACGGGTCAGGGCGTTGCGTTTATGCACCTGACTCCCCCTTGCAGCGTCCGGCGAGGTTGATTCTCCGCCGACCCTGCGTAAATTCGGTTAAAGTGGCCCGATTCCGGGCGCTTCAGGATGGATTATGACCAAAGTCAGTGGATCCGACAGCAAGAGCACCCTTTACTGCAGCTTCTGCGGGAAGTCGCAGCACGAGGTGCGCAAGCTGATCGCGGGCCCGACCGTTTTCATCTGCGATGAATGCGTCGAGCTTTGCAACGACATCATCCGCGAGGAAACGAAAGCCGGGATCGCCGGGAAGAAGGACGGCGGCGTGCCCACGCCCGCGGAAATCTTTCAGACGCTGAACGACTACGTCATCGGCCAGGATCGCGCCAAGCGCGTGCTTTCGGTCGCGGTTCACAACCACTACAAGCGGCTGAAGCACAGCGGCAAGGGCAACGACGTCGAACTGGCGAAGTCGAACATCCTGCTGGTCGGCCCGACCGGTTCGGGCAAGACGCTGCTCGCGCAGACGCTGGCGCGCACGTTCGACGTTCCCTTCACGATGGCGGATGCGACCACACTGACCGAAGCCGGTTACGTGGGCGAGGATGTCGAGAACATCATCCTCAAGCTGCTGCAGTCGAGCGACTACAACGTCGAGAAGGCGCAGCACGGCATCGTCTACATCGACGAGATCGACAAGATCACGCGCAAGGCGGAAAACCCCTCGATCACGCGCGACGTTTCGGGCGAAGGCGTGCAGCAGGCCCTGCTCAAGCTGATGGAGGGCACGACCGCCTCGGTCCCGCCGCAGGGCGGCCGCAAGCATCCGCAGCAGGAGTTCCTGCAGGTCGATACCACGAACATCCTGTTCATTTGCGGCGGCGCGTTCGCAGGGCTGGAGAAGCTGATCTCCGACCGTCTGCAGAAGCGTTCGATCGGGTTTGGCGCGCATGTCGCCGATCCGGAAAAGCGCAAGGTCGGCGAACTCCTGTCGAAGGCGGAGCCTGAAGACCTGCTGAAGTTCGGGTTGATCCCCGAATTCGTCGGGCGCCTGCCGGTGATCGCCACGCTGGAGGATCTCGACGTCCCGGCGCTGGTCATGATCCTGAAGGAGCCGAAGAACGCGCTGGTCAAGCAATACCAGAAGCTGTTCGAGTTGGAGGACGTGGCGCTCACCTTCACTGACGACGCGCTCGAGGCGATCGCCCAGAAGGCGATCAAGCGCAAGACCGGCGCGCGCGGGCTGCGCTCAATCGTCGAGGCGATCCTGCTCGACACCATGTTCGACCTGCCGACGCTGGAAGGCGTTTCCGAGATCGTCGTCGACAAGGATGTCGTCGAGGGTCGCAAGGAGCCGGTGCAGGTGCACAAGGGGCAGGAAGCCGCCGCTTGACGGCCGCCTCACACGCGAAGCAAGTCGGCGCGCTTTCCTGCGGACGGCGCGCCGTTTGCGTTCGGCCGCTCCGCGTTGCGACGATTACCTGCCGTCCGTGGCCAGAAGCTCGCTGACGGTCACCGATTTCAGTCCCCGCTCCTTCAGCCCTTGCAGGATCAGCGGCAGCGCCTCGCGCGCGTCCTCGTCGTCCGCGCCCATGGCGTGGAGCATGACGATGGATCCGGGCTGCACCTGCGCGAGGATCGCGCTGGCATAGGCCTGCGCCGGGGCTTCGCGCCGACCGTTGTCGGATACGTCCCACATGATCAGCTTGTAGTCGCGCTGGTGCAGTTCCCAGAGCAGGCCGACTGAGCGCATGCCGTAGGGCGGACGAAACAGGTAGGGCTTCTCGACGCCCGCCTTGCGCAGCAGCGCATCGGTCCGCTCGATCTCCTCGGCGTAGAACGACTGGGGCCGATTTTCGAGCACCTGGTTCGAATAGCCGAGATTGCCGATCTCGTGCCCCGCAGCGACGACCGCGCGGGCGGCCGCGGGGTCCTTCTCCAGCTTCTGTCCCGACAGGAAGAAGGTCGCCTTCGCGCCGTTGGCGGCCAGAAGCGGCAGTATCGTGCCCTGCGCTGCCGCGCTCGGCCCATCGTCGAACGTCAGCGCGACGAGGTTGCGGGTGGTCGACACGTTGCACGCGGCGTTGACGAATGCGTTGAAGCAACGCAGCTGCGCCAGGTTGACGAAGGCAGTCAGGATGCAGGCGAGGATGCCGATCAGCAAGCCGACGCGCAGCAGGATGCTTTTCAGCCGCTCAGTATTCAAGAAACACCCCCCACGTAGCAGAGCCGCGCTCCCTACGTTCGGAAAGGTATTCCACGTCCGCTATCAGCGCAACATCATGGCAGCATTTGTCATGAGCGCGAATGCGGCCTCGAATTACTTCGTTCCGGAATCAAGGACTTGTCAGACGACCCCGTCGTCGTGAAGCGCGCAGGCGGCGGCATTGCGCTCGACCTGGATGGTCGCGTGCTCGATTCCGAAGCGGTCGTGCAGCCGCTGGCAGACGTCGTGCAGGAAGGCATCGCCCGGATGTTCGCCCGGCACGATCAGGTGTGCGGTGAGCGCGGTTTCGGTCGTGCTCATCGGCCAGATGTGCAGGTCGTGGACACCGGTGACGCCGGGACACCCCTCCAGCAGCGCCCGCACCGCGCCCTCGTCGATGCCGTCGGGCACGGCCAGCAGGGCCATTTTCACACTGTCCTTCAGCAGGCCCCAGGTGCCCACCGCGATGATGGCGACGATGACCAGCGAGGTCACGGGGTCGATCCACGCAAGGCCGGTCCACCAGATCAGCAGCCCGGCCACGACCACGCCCGCCGAGACCGCCGCGTCGGCGACCATGTGCAGATAAGCGCCCCGGATGTTGAGATCGCCCTTGCGGCCGCGCATGAACAGCAGCGCGGTGGCGGTGTTGATGACGATGCCGATGGCCGCCACGATCATGATCGGCCCCGGCTCGACCGGTTGGGGCGACAGCAGGCGGCGGATCGTTTCGACCGAGATCGCCCCCAGCGCTATCAGCAGCAGCGCCGCATTGGCCATGGCGGCAAGGATCGAGCTCGACTTCAGGCCATAAGTGAAGCGCGAGGATGGCGGCTTTGTCGTCAGGATGCTGGCGCCCCAGGCGATCAGCAGGCTGAGCACGTCCGACAGGTTGTGACCGGCATCGGCGACGAGCGCCATCGAGCCGTAGAGAAATCCGGCGGCCGCCTCGATGACGACAAAGCCGGTGTTGAGCGCGACGCCGATGGCAAAGGCGCGACCGAACCCCGCGGGCGCGTGCGAATGCCCGTGGTGATGGCCCCGATGGTGATCGCCGCCGTGAGCGCCGCCATGATCGTGCGCGTGTGATCCGCCCATGTCAGTCCCGTTCCTTCATCGCGTCACTGCTTTCAGTCGTAGACGCAGCTGTCCAGCCCGTCGCGCGCCACCACGCCGATGCGTCCGCGGATGGTGTGGCCGTGGCGGGCCAGCCAGCCCGACGGATTCTTGACCGATCGCTTCTTGGGCAGGGGCAGGGCCGCGGCCATGCGCGCCGCCTCCGTCTTGGTCAGGCGGTCGGCGGAATGGCCGAAATAGCGGATAGAGCCGGCCTCTACGCCATAAGTGCCGATGCCGGTTTCCGCGATGTTGAGATAGACCTCCATGATCCGGCGCTTGCCCCAGGTCTTCTCGATCAGGAACGTGAACCAGGCCTCGAGCCCCTTGCGGAAATAGCCGCCCCCCTGCCACAGGAACGCGTTCTTGGCGGTCTGCTGGCTGATCGTCGATCCGCCCCGGATGCGGCCGCCTCGCGCGTTGCGTTCCATCGCCTGTTCGATCGCCTCCCGGTCGAAACCGTCGTGGCTGCAGAACTTCCCGTCCTCTGCCGCGATGACGGCACGCACCATGTCGCGATCGATGTTGGACAGCGGCTCCCAGTCCTTGGTGATGCCCTTGTCGTCCATCAGCATCGTCGCGGTCACCGGCACCGGCACCACGGCATAGACCAGCACCCAAGCGATGCTGATGACGATCAGCGCGAAGACGAGCTTGAGGGATCCGACGATGAAGCGCGACACGATGCCGCGCGAAGCTGCCTTGGCCATGGCGATGCCCTAGCGGATGGACGCGGCGCTTGCCAACCGGGTCAGGCGGGCCGTGCCGCCGCCCTGCCGCGTTTCGCCGTAGCCGCGACGAAGATCCAGAACAGCACGATGGCCGCGGCCGGAAAGGCCAGTTCGCCAAGCAGCATCGCATCGGTGCCGAAATTGTCGTGCATGTAGCCGTCGACCATCGACATCACCGCGATGGGAATGTTCGACAGCGCCGCCATAAGGTTGAAGTTGGTGGCCGCCGATTTCTTGCCGATCGCTTCCAGCACGATGGCCGCATAGCCGGTGTAGGCCATGCCGACCATCATCTGGTAGGCCAGCACGCCGATGGCGAATACGATCGGCGTTCGCGGCACGAAGATCAGCGCCACGGCGACCAGGCCGACCAGGATGCCGAACATCGAATAGGCGCGCTTCAGTTCCATCCTGTCGCAGATGAAGCCCGCGAGCAATGCGCCGACGACCGCGGCAAGGCCGCCCGCAAGGCCGTTGACGATGGCCACCGTGTTGCCGCCTGCGCCCCATTCCCCGGCAATGGCCGACCATGGCACACCGCCCGAACCGATGGGCAGGAGCATGATGAGCAGGGCCAGATAACCGACGCGGGAGCGCGCGACTTCCCAGACGTTGACGGCGACTTCCTTCAGCTCTCCGGCGTAGCTGCGCGCCGCGGTCGTCCTGACGAAGCGGGGCAGGCCGAGCGTCGCGAACCAGCAGGCGATGCAGAAGGCGGCGATGACGACGCCCGAGATCCACGGCTGGGCCAGGTTTTCGGCCAGCAGCAACCCGACGCCGCCTCCCAGCCCCGCCCCGCCGAGATTGCCCGCCTGCGACCAGCCGCTCGCCCGCCCGCGCATGGCCGCCGGCACCTGGTTGGCCATGAAGATCTCTGCAGACATCGACACGAAGGTGGAGGTGACCGACATGATGACGATCAGCGCCATGAAGATCGGCACTTGCGCCTCGGTCTTGGGCATGACCGACATGGCGAGGATGCACAGGCCGACGCTGAAAGCGCCGATGGCATACCAGACCTTGGGATTGCCGATGGTGTCGACGAAGGGGGCCCACAGCATCTTCACCGTCTGCGGCCAGGCGTTCACCGCGATGAGCGTGGCGATGATCGCGACCGACAGCCCCGCTTCGCCCAGAAGATAGGCGAGCGTGACCGAGACATAGCCGCTGCTGACGCCGAACGGCGCGAAGAGCGGGGCAAAGATGGCCGGGCGGCGGATCGTGCCGGGGCTGGCGTGAAGCGGATCTTCGCCGGACTCGGCCTCGATATGCACGGTCATCTGCGGTTCTCTCCGGCAGGAAGGGCAGCGCCAAAGGTTGCAGGTGATACCGCCTTGCCACAAGGCCGCAAGCGGAATTGCTTCAGAGCGTTGGCGGGGGACTTGGGGGAGGAGGCGGGGCGCCACCGGAAGCGATGCGGAGGCGTCGGACGAGTTCATCGCCGAGCCATCCGGCGCCGCCGCAGGTCACCGCGCCGCGGGCCACAGCGGCAGGCCCCAAGGGCCGAGCCTGGTGACGGTCGTGCGCACGTCGCGGATCGCGGGCCAAGTCGTGCTGCCGGCATCGCAACGGCCCGGATCGACCCGCCAGTCACGCACGGCGATCCGCTGGCCCAGCAGGTGGAGCGCGATCCGCGCGAACGGGTTGTCGTGCGCCAGCCCGAACGTCGAGATCGCTTCCTCGCGGTAGCCGTCCTGTGCGTCGGGGGCAGATTGTCGTGTGGCGCGAAGCGCGGCCAGAAGGCGGACGCGAAAAGGGCGGCAGCGATGATCCATCGCCGCCGCCCCGTCATGTGTTCGCTGCCAGGCGCTCAGGCACCCATCGGGATCAGCCTTTCGCCGACAATGCGCTGCATCGCCTTCTGCACCTTCTCGAAGGCGCGGACCTCGATCTGGCGGATGCGTTCGCGGCTGACGTCGTACTGCTGCGAAAGCTCTTCGAGCGTTTGCGGATTCTCCGTCAGACGACGCTCGGTCAGAATGTGCTTCTCGCGTTCGTTGAGGACGTCCATCGCGTCGACCAGCATCTCGTGGCGGACCTTGGCCTCTTCGGCCTCGGCGACGGTTTCGTCCTGCAGCGGGCGATCGTCGGTCAACCAGTCCTGCCACTGCCCGGCGCCTTCCTCGTCACCGCGCATCGACACGTTGAGCGAGGCATCGCCGCCCATCAGCATGCGGCGGTTCATGTTGACCACCTCCTGCTCCGGCACGCCGAGATCGGTCGCGATCTTCGCGACGTCGTCGGGATGAAGATCGGTGTCCTCGAACGCCTCGAGATTCTTCTTCATGCGGCGCAGGTTGAAGAACAGCTTCTTCTGCGCGGCGGTGGTGCCCATCTTCACCAGGCTCCACGAACGCAGGATGTATTCCTGGATCGAGGCCTTGATCCACCACATCGCGTACGTCGCCAGGCGGAAGCCGCGATCGGGCTCGAACTTCTTGACGCCCTGCATCAGGCCGACGTTGCCTTCGGAGATGAGGTCGGAGACGGGCAGGCCGTAGCCGCGATAGCCCATGGCGATCTTGGCCACGAGTCGCAGGTGGCTGGTGACCATCTGGGCCGCCGCCTCGGTGTCGCCATGCTCGGCGTAGCGCTTGGCGAGCATGTATTCCTGCTCAGCCGTAAGCACCGGGAATTTCTTGATTTCGGCGAGGTAGCGATTGAGGCTCTGCTCTCCGCCCAGCGCCGGTACTGTGGGTGTCTTTTTCACGTCCTACCGAACCTTTCTACCGTCAACCTGCTGTCCGGGACCCCGGCTGGGCATCCCGGTTTGCGGTCACGTCTGTTCTTTCTAGACCTGTTAGCGTCCGAAGTGTTGATGATTCTATCATTTGAAATCATCGAGCGTTTCGATCAGTTCCCGCATGTCGCCCGGTATATCGCTCGAAAAGAGCAATCGGTCGCCGCGGACCGGATGGTCGAAGCCGAGAACGGCGGCATGAAGCGCCTGGCGGGCGAAGGAGAGCCGCTGGAGATGGGGCCTGAGCCGCGAATCGGGTCTTCCATAGATTGGGTCCCCCACTAGCGCATGACCAATTGACGCCATGTGAACGCGGATCTGGTGGGTTCGCCCGGTCTCCAGCCTGCACTCGACCAGCGCCGCGTGGGACAGCGGTTGCACCGTCCGGTAGTGGGTGATCGCGTGCTTGCCGCGCGGTGACATGTCGTCGAGCACGGCCATCTTCTTGCGGTCGCGGTCGCTGCGCCCGATCCGGTTGGCGATGGTGCCGGCGGGCGGCACCGGATGGCCCTTCACCACCGCCTTGTAGATTCTGTCGAGCGAGTGTTCGGCAAACTGCCTCGCCAGTCCCTCGTGCGCGGCATCGCTCTTGGCGACGACGATCAGGCCCGACGTATCCTTGTCGATGCGATGGACGATGCCGGGGCGTGCCACGCCGCCGATACCGGAAAGCTGCCCGGCGCAATGATGGAGGAGGGCGTTGACCAGTGTCCCGTCCTCGTTGCCGGCGGCGGGGTGGACGACCATTCCGGCAGGCTTGTCGATGACGACGAGGTGCTCGTCCTCGAACACGATGTCGAGCGGGATATCCTGCGCCACGGTGTCGAGCGGGGCCGCCTCCGGCACGGAGATGGCATAACGGGTCCCGGCCGCGGGCTTGGCCGAACCGCTGGTCGCGACCGTGTTGCCGAGCGTCACGCGCCCTTCCGCGATCAGCGACTTGATGCGTTCGCGCGACATGTCAGTGACGTCGGCCAGCGCCTTGTCCAGCCTTTGCCCACCGGCTTCGATCACGCCGCGAATGACTTCCCCATTCCCCATGGCTAACGAAATGGGCCATGGATCGCCCGCCGACAAGCCGACTCGAGCGACGTTTGATCGCGGAGGCCGCCGCTGCCCATCCGCGCGAATGCTGCGGCATCATGCTGGGGCGTGACGGAGTGGTGGAGGCCGTGGTGCCCTGCGACAATGTCCACCCCCTGCCCGAGCATCATTTCGAGATCGACCCCGCGGCGCTGATCGCCGCCCATCGCGCGGCGCGCGGCGACGGGCCGGATATCCTGGGTTACTATCATTCGCACCCCAGCGGCTTTGCCGAGCCGTCGGCGACCGATGCCGCGATGGCCGCGGGCGACGGAAGGTTCTGGGCCATCGTCGCACAAGGAGCGGTCGGCTGGTGGCGCGATGGCCTTGGCGTGGCGAAGGCGGGCGTGTTCGAAGGATGCGGGCAGCCACCCGAGCGACTTCCGCAAGATTGAGCCCTAAACGATTCGTCGAGCGGTCATGAGGGCGGGAGCGATCTTTCCCCCGAGAGATCGCCCCCGCGACACCGATCCGGACATGATCGATGCAAACCCGTGACATGGAACGAGCCACGAGCCCTGGCTCGAGCTTTCGTCCGCCAGAGAGGCAGAGCGGAAGCGCCGTGAGCCTGTAACACCTGTCTTAACAAGAAAGGGCTCCCGGATGGGAGCCCTTTTTGAGTTTGGATCCGTTTTCGACCGATCAGAGCGCCGGGCGCTCGTCCGTCGTCCTCCGATCCTTGACGCGCAAGTTGTTCTGCACGTGGCCGACGCCGGAAACGTTGTCGGCCACGTCTTCGGCGCGCCGCTTCGCCTGCTTCGAAGTGACCGTACCGTCTAGGGTCACTTCCCTCTCCTGCACCGTAACGGTTATGTCGCTGGCATCGACATAGCGATCGTCGGTCAGCTTGTCGCAGATGTCGTCGAGGATGCGTTGGTCGGATCGTGCATAGTTCTGCGGCCCAACCCCGCGATGGTCCTGCTCCCGGCGACGAGCAGCATCGTCATCGCCGAACCAGCTGGCGATCTCGTCGCCCGCGCGCTCGAAAAAGCCGCGATCATGGTCGTAGTCGGCACGCCCGCCGGCACCGTAACTCGCGCCGTATCCGGCTGTGCCTGCGCCGCGATACCCGTAGGACGGGTCTTGGCGGTAGGCATAGTCCCGACCGCCGTAGCTGTCGCTGGTGAAACGACCATAGCCCCGGTTGTCACGATAGTCGGCGGCGATCGAACGACTGCCTTCGAAACCGCCGGCTTGCTGACGATCCTGCATCGCGAGGCCGCGGCTACGATCGCGGTCGCGGTTCTCGGTGCCGAACCGACGCGTCACGCGATAATCATCCCGGTCCATCGTGTCGCCAGCCTGCGCGGGCGTCTGGTCCCACTGCTGCGCCTGGCGATAGCCTTCATCGTCGCGTTCCGAATTATAGCGCTGGGGATTCGAGAGACGGTCATAACGGTCGTCCATGGTAAATTCTCCTGACGCTGCCCTTGTCGAAACAGTCGCATGTGAGCCGGGTCAGGCAGCTGTGGCCCGGTTCGGTGCGTTCCCCTTTTCGCCGGGGTTACAGGGCTTGAACGGATCGGCAGGGATTTGAGGTCCACCGCCAGCCGCGCTTTCGGCGCGCTTCGCCGCAGGTTCGCCAAATGCGGCAAGATTATGATTTTGCGTGAAAAAACGGAATGGCGCGCCCCGCCCTCATCAGCGCGCGCCAGACCGTTGCCGAACAGCGCCGAGACGTGTCGGATACCCTCCGCCGGGAAGGGCAAGTGCCGAGCCGCCTTCCCACGGTCGACCACCCTCGCTATGCACGCTGTGTCTATGATCGATCCCATCGCGCACCGCCTCTCGCTTCCGTCGTCCAGGCCCCGCTGCCGACCGGGCTGCCTCCGTGGACGGACAGGATTTCTCAACCTGTCCGGCCTATCGCCTGTGGCCCTGAACAGGAGCGTTGCATGACTGTCGATCCCACCCTTCTGGCCAACCTGATGTGTTCGCGCCTGTGCCACGACCTGCTCTCGCCGGTCGGAGGCATGACCAACGGCATCGAGTTGCTGCAGGACGAGACCGACCCGGCGATGCGCGAACAGTGCATCGAGCTGCTCGCGCATGGCGCGCGCCGCACCGCCACCAAGCTGCGTTTCTTCCGGCTGGCCTTCGGCGCGGCGGGCGGCTTCGATAAAGAACTGCCGGTGGCCGAAGTGCGCGAACTGATCGACGCGCTCGCGGCCGAGGGGCGGGACATAAGGGTCGAATGGACGCTCGGCGTCAGCAGCCTGCCCAAGGCGGCGGTGAAAGTCCTGCTCAACTTCGCGCTCTTCGCGATCGAGGCGCTGCCGCGCGGCGGTATTGTCACTTTCGCGGTGGAGGACAGCGGCACCGCGCACGAGATCGCGATCCGGGCGGAAGGCGCCCGCATCGCGTTCGACGCGCATGTCGGCGACGCGCTCGACGGCCGTGTCCCGCTGGAGGAACTGAACGCCCATACCGCGCCCGCCGAACTCATCCGCCTGGTCAGCGCCGGCTGCGGCGGCGGGGTTCAGCACGCCCGGACCGACAATGCCCTCGTACTGGGCGCGATCCTGCCGCATGGCCACGCGGTCGATGCCTGACCGGCGCATCTTCCGTCCCCGCGTCGATATCGACTGGTCGGCCCCGTCGCCGAACTGGGACCAGCGCGCTCTGCCGGTATCGATGGTCGTCCTGCACTATACCGACATGCCCGACGTGCACGAGGCGATCGAGAAGATGTGCTGCCCCGACAGCAAGGTGAGCGCGCATTACTGCATCACCCGCCAAGGCCAGATCGTGCAGATGGTCGAGGAGGAGAAGCGCGCGTGGCACGCGGGTCGTTCGTACTGGCGCGGCAAGTCGGACATCAATTCCGCCAGCATCGGCATCGAGCTGGACAACCCCGGCCATTCGTGGGGATACGAGGACTTCACCGAGGAGCAGATGCAGGCGCTGCTCCTGCTGCTGAACGATATCGTGAAACGCCACGACATACCTCGCGCCAATGTCGTCGGCCATTCCGATGTCGCCCCGCAGCGCAAGGACGATCCGGGCGAGAAATTCGACTGGGCCCGGCTGGCCAGGCACCGGCTGGCGCTGGCCCGGCCCGAAAAGCTGGGGCTGGGCGATCCGTTCGACAACGACGGTTCGTTCTACCTCGCGCTCGAACGCTTCGGCTATGACATCAGCGACGGCCATGCGGCGGTGAAGGCGTTCCAGCGCCGCTTCCGCCCCGAACGGATCGACGGCGAGATCGACGGCGAGGTTCGCGCGATCCTGTTCCAGCTGCTGGTCGACCGCGACAGGGGCCTTACGCGTTAATTCTTGCGTCGGCGCCGCGTTGGTGTAGGCACCGACGCCGCACCGGGGGGCCGGGCAGCCGCGTCGGGTCGCAAGGCCTGCCGAGGAAAGTCCGGGCTCCACGAAACAAGGGTGGCGGGTAACGCCCGCCGGGCGGACCGCTGCGAGAAATCGGGGCGGCTTCGCCAAGGGAAAGTGCCACAGAGAGCAGACCGCCGATGGACCTTCGGGTCACAGGCAAGGGTGAAAGGGTGCGGCAAGAGCGCACCGCGCTTCCGGCAACGGCAAGCGGCACGGCAAACCCCACCCGGAGCAAGGCCGAATAGGGACGGCGCGCTCGGCCGCAAGGCGCAGGGCAGGGGTGTTTCGCCCCGTGACCGTCCGGGTTGGCTGCTGGAGCCTTGCGGCAACGCAAGGCCGAGAGGAATGGCTGCCGGCGAGGATACGGTGCCGCCTTATGGCATACCGTCCGCGTCACAGAACCCGGCTTACAGGCCCCCCGGTGCGATATTGCCGACAAGCAAGTTCTACTTTCATGCCCCGCAGCCAGACCGTTTGCGGTGCTGAATGCCTAGGCCGGACATTGCTGGTCCAACAGCCGAAGCCAGTGCAATCAATCGTAGTGTGCGAAGACCCGGGTGCCGAAATCGCCGAACGCGATGACGTCGTAGGGTTCGGTCTGGTTACCCATTTCCATGCCCGGCGAACCCATCGGCATTCCGGCCACGGCCAGCCCTTTGACATCGGCTGGACGCTCGCGCAGCAGCCGTTCGATCTCGCGAGCGGGAACGTGTCCTTCGATTACGTAGCCCTCCACTTCCATCGTGTGGCAAGATACCAGCGCCGCCGGTACGCCCATCGCGGCCTTCACTTCCGGCATGGGCACATCCTCGCGCATGACGACTTCGGTCTTCATGCTGCTGCGGACATGCTCGGCCCATTGGTGGCAGCAGCCGCAGCCGGCGTCGCGGAACATGACATAGGGCGCCGCCTGCGCTGCCGACGTGCAGGCGGCGAGGAACAGGGCGAGGCCGTGGGATGACGCGCGCAGGGTTTGCATGAAGGGCGACATTCGATGATCTCCTTGTGTCTTCCGGTGCCTCAGCCGCGGCCGACGCCGGTGTAGGCGAAGCCTGCCGCCGCCATGTCGGCCGGGTCGTAGACGTTGCGAAGATCGACCATGACGGGCGCCTTCGCGAGCGACTTGACGCGATCGAGATCGAGCGCGCGAAACGCATCCCACTCGGTCACGATGACCACGGCATCGGCACCGTCGATCGCCGCATAGGCGTTGTCGGCCATGGTCACGAAGGGCAGCATCGGCGCGGCGAGATTCATGCCTTCGGGATCGTAGGCGGCAATCGCCACTCCCGCGTCGTCCAGCGTCTGCGCGATGGCCAGCGCCGGGGAATCGCGCATGTCGTCGGTATTCGGCTTGAAGGTCAGGCCCAGCATCGCGACCTTCCTGCCGCGCGCCTTTTCCGCGCCGCCCAGCGCCTCGATCACCTTGCGGCCCATCGCGCGCTTGCGGGCGTCGTTGACCTTGACCACCGCCTCGACGATGCGGACCGGGCTGTCGAAATCCTCCGCCGTCTTCAGCAGCGCCAGCGTGTCCTTGGGAAAGCACGATCCGCCATATCCGGGCCCGGCGTGGAGGAATTTGGATCCGATCCGGTTGTCGAGCCCGATGCCGCGCGCCACGTCCTGCACGTCGGCGCCGACGCGCTCGCACAAGTCCGCCATCTCGTTGATGAAGGTGATCTTGGTCGCCAGGAAGGCGTTGCCGGCGTACTTGATCAGTTCGCTGGTGCGGCGCCCGGTGAACAGGATCGGCGCTTTGTTGAGGAACAGCGGGCGATAGACGTCGCGCATGACCTCGCGGCCGAACTCGTCCTCCGCGCCGATGACGATGCGGTCAGGGCGCTTGAAATCGCCTATGGCGGCCCCTTCGCGCAGGAATTCCGGATTGGACACGACGGCGAAGCGATGCGGCGTGCCGCTTTCGCCAAGAATGCGCTCGACCTCGTCACCGGTGCCGACGGGCACGGTCGACTTGGTCACGATCACCGCCGGGCCGGACAGCTTTTCGCCGATCTCGCGGGCGACCTGGTAGACATAGGTGAGGTCGGCATGGCCGTCGCCGCGCCGGCTGGGGGTGCCGACGGCGATGAAGATCGCGCCCGCGCCCCTGATCGATTCGCAGAGGTCGGTGGAGAACGAAAGCCGGCCCGCGCGCACGTTCGACGCGACGAGTTCGGCAAGCCCCGGTTCGTAGATCGGCATGACGCCCGCCAGCAGCCGCTCGATCTTGCCGGGATCGTTGTCGATGCAGACGACCTCGTGCCCGAAATCGGCAAAGCACGCGCCGGACACCAGGCCTACGTAACCCGAGCCGACCATCGCGATCTTCATTCAGTTCCCCCGAAGCTTGCCGGTCGGATCGCGGAGCCATTCTCCTTCGCGCACGCCGGACGGGTCAATTCGCGCGGGTCTCCATGAACCAGCGCTCGGTTCCCTGCAAGCCGATCGCGGTCAGCTTGCCCGACTGATACGCGCCGGTGTCGATGCCGATGCGATTGGGCCAGCCGCGCGGCGCGTGGACCACCACGTCGCTGCGGATCGTGTGTCCGTGCACGACGCAGACGTCGAGACGGTCCGGGTGGCTGAGGAACGGTTCGCGGATCCAGCGGGTGTCGCCGGTCCGCTGCCCGTCCAGCGGTCGGGACGGATCGATCCCGGCGTGAACGAAGACATAGTCGCCGATCCGGATGAGATCCTCCATCCCGCGCATCAGCGCCAGGTCCGCTGCGGGAACGACGTGCGGCATCCGGGCCAGCAGGTCGTCGAGCGCAAGCGCGCGATACTCGTCGGGGTCGGCAAAGTAGCTCTGCAGCGTTTCCCTGCCGCCTGCGCGCAGGAAATGGCGCAGTGCGGTCTCGTCCGCGAAGGCGCGGAGGAACATCTCTTCGTGATTGCCCGCCAGCATCCGCACCCGCCGGCGCCCGGCCCGGTCGCGCGCGGCGGCAATCACCCCGGCGCTGTCCGGCCCGCGATCGACGAGGTCGCCCAGCAGGATCACGGTCGTATCGGCCGGCTCTCTCGCGGCGTCGTCCGCCTCGATCCGCGCGATCATGTCCTCGAACAGCGAAAGGTGTCCGTGGATGTCGCCGATCGCATAGACGCGCTCTCCCTCCGGCAGAGACGGCTGCAACTCCCGCCGCCCGAGGGCGCGGTTCCAGATGCGGGTCAGGGCGTTCATCGGTCTGTCGGCAGGGGAATGACTTGCAGGTCCTTGTAATCTAGTGCTGCCCGATCGCCTTCACAACCGCGCGATTTCCGCAGGTGCGAAGGTTGCAACCGCGGCACGGTGCGTTGCAAAGAATCCACACCGAAACGACCCTTTTGTGCGCTGCGGTAGAATCTGTCTTGTGCACTGCACCACATGCTTGCACCTTTGTTTCGCGCCAAGACATGAGCACGCAATGAACGATGTTCGGCTGGCGTGGGAGGGAGAGGATCCTTGAAGATCATGAGGGTATAGATATGACCATTTCCTTCCGCAGCCTCCTTGCTGCCACCGTTCTCGCCGGTACCGCACTTTCCGCCGCTCCGGCTTTCGCTCAGGACGAAACCGGCGACGTCACCGTCTCGGCCAACGTCGCGCTGACCACCGACTACCGCTTCCGCGGCGTTTCGCTCTCGGGCGGCGACCCGGCCATCCAGGGCGGCGTGGACGTTGCCCACTCGAGTGGCTTCTATGTCGGCACGTGGGCTTCCTCGCTTGAAGAGGACCTCGGCTACGGCTCTATGGAGCTGGACGTGTACGGTGGCTGGACGGGCGCTCTGACCGAGACGATCTCGGCTGACGTCGGCGTCCTCTACTACGCCTACCCGAACGATTCGGGCTGCAACTGCGACTACTGGGAACCCTATGCCTCGCTGACCGGAGCGGTCGGCCCGGCCGAAGTCACCGTCGGGGTCGCTTACGCTCCCGACCAGAGCTCGCTCGGCGACCAGGACAACTTGTACATCTATTCGGACCTCGGCTTCTCGATCCCGGAAACGCCCGTCTCGTTCTCGGCGCATCTGGGCTACACCGACGGTTACCTGACCTTCACCGATGATGGCAAAGCCTTCGACTGGTCGGTCGGCGCTTCGGTCGGCTTCAAGGGTCTTGAACTGGGCGTCGCGTATGTCGGCGTCGAAGGTCCGAGCATCGACGGCCTGACCGACGATGCTATCGTCGGAACCCTGTCGGCGAGCTTCTAAGCTTTCCGTCACGGCGTAACGCCAGACACGATGCGGCCTGCAGCCTGACGGTTGCGGGCCGTTTTCGTTTGCCGCTGCTTGCCCTGCGGGACGAAGCGCCTACCTTGGCGCGCATGACCAGATACCTGCACACCATGATCCGCGTCACCGACCCGGATGCGACCATCGCCTTCTTCGAGCTGATCGGCCTCCGGGAAACCCGGCGCTTCGACAGTGAGCAGGGGCGCTTCACGCTGATCTTCCTCGCCGCGCCCGGACAGGAAGGCGTCGCGGAGGTCGAGCTGACCTACAATTGGCCGCCCGAAGATGGCAGCGCCGAAGTCTACACCGGTGGCCGCAACTTCGGCCATCTCGCCTACCGGGTCGACGACATCTACGCGACCTGCCAGGCGTTGATGGACGCGGGGCACATCATCCATCGCCCGCCGCGCGACGGCCACATGGCCTTCGTCAAGTCGCCCGACGGGATCTCGGTGGAACTGCTGCAGGACGGGCATCTGCCGCCGCAGGAACCGTGGGCCAGCATGGCGAATACCGGGACCTGGTAACGGCTGCCCGGCGGCAATCATGCCCGTCCGCGATTACGCGGGGCGGGCCCCGCGTTCCGCCGCCGCCTCTTCGGGAACGCCTTTGGCAAAGCGCAGGATCGCATATCCGAGCAGCGCCGAGATCAACGACCCGCCGAGCACGCCCAGCTTGGCTTCCTCGATCAGGTGCGGATAGCCGGGGAAGGCGAGTGCGCCGATGAACAGGCTCATCGTGAAGCCGATGCCGCACAGCACCGCCGTGCCCCACAATTGCACCCAGCTCGCACCCTCGGGACGGGGGGCGACGCCGAGGCGGTCGCAAGCGAGGATCGCGGCCATGATGCCGACCTGCTTGCCGATGACGAGGCCTGCCGCGATGCCCAGCGGCAGCGGATCAAGGAAGCCGGCAAGGCCGATGCCCGCCATCGCGACGCCCGCATTGGCGAAGCCGAACAGCGGCACCACGAGGTAGGCGTTCCACGGCAGCAGCGCATGTTCGAAACGCAGCAGCAGGCTGTCGCCATGCGCATCGAGCCGCATCGGTATGGTCAGCGCCGCCAGCACGCCCGCGATCGTCGCGTGGACGCCCGAATTGAGCACGCAGAACCACAGCGCCAGCGACAGCAGCGCATAGGCCCACCAGCGGTCCACCCGGAACCGGTTCAGCCCCACCAGCACCGCGAGGATCACCAGCGAGGCGATCAGCCAGGCCAGCTTGATGTTGGCGGTATAGAACAACGCGATGATCGCGACCGCGCCGATGTCGTCGACGATGGCTACCGTCAGCAGGAACAGCCTGAGCGAGGGCGGCACGCGATTGCCGAGGAGGCCCATGATGCCCATGGCAAAGGCGATGTCGGTCGCTGCCGGGATGGCCCAGCCACGCTGGAGTTCGGGCGCGCCGTCGCCGAAGACGACGCCGAGGAAGACTACAGCGGGAACCGCCATGCCCATGGCCGCCGCGACCACCGGCAGACGCCTCGCCGAGGAGTCGGACAAGGCGCCGTCCACCACCTCGCGCTTGATCTCCAGCCCGACGACGAAGAAGAAGATCGCCATCAGCGCGTCGTTGATCCACAGGTGCAGGTTGTCGAGCTTGCCGATCGGCGTCCACGGCAACGTGCCGTGGAACAGGTCGTGATATTCGTGCGCCAGCGGCGAATTGGCGACGATCATCGCCAGGACAGCGATCACGATCAGCAGGATGCCCGAGGCCGCCTCGTTATCGAAAAACGCCTTGAACGTGCGGTTCAGCGCATAGGCGGCAGCCTTCATCGCAGCATCTCCGCAGGGCGGGCGATGCAGGCTTTCGGTCGAAGGGTGGAAACGATCTGAAGCATGCCTTTTCCCTTTCCCGATATAACGGGGCGTTGCAACCTGAACCGCGCTTCCATATGCAGTCGTGGTGCGCTGCCGGGGGGGTCATTCGGCGCACGGGTCGTGGGGGACATATGGGGGTCGCAGCCCAGGGGTGGATTACCCCGCTTTTCGAATTGCTGGAGAGTGCGCGGCTCGAACTCCTGCTGTTTGCGGGTTTCTGGTTCGTCGTCGGCGCGCTCGACGAACTGATGGTCGACCTGGCCTGGTTCTGGCTGCTGCTGACCGGGCGTGCCCGGACCGCCCGGATCGAAGCGCCCGCTCCGCAGACACTCTCCGGCCCGATCGCCCTGTTCGTCCCGGCGTGGCAGGAAGCGCGCGTCATCGGCCCGATGCTGCGCCATACCCTTGCCGTGTGGTCCCACGCGGACCTGCGGGTCTTTGCCGGCTGCTACGTCAACGATCCCGCGACGAGGGAGGCGATCGTGGAGGCGGGCGGCGCCGATCCGCGGGTGACCGTGGTCATTAACGAAACACCGGGCCCGACGACGAAGGGCGAATGCCTCAACCGCCTTTACCGCGCCATGCGCGAGGAGGAGGCGGCCAGCGGGCGACGCTTTCGTGCCGTCCTGCTCCACGATGCGGAGGACATGGTCCATCCCGAGGCGCTCAGCCTGATCGACGCCGGTCTCGATCATGCCGATTTCGTGCAGATCCCGGTCCGGCCCGAGCTGCAACCGGGATCGTCGTGGGTCGGCAACCATTACGCCGATGAATTCACCGACGCCCATGCGCGCGAGATGGTGGTCCGCGACCGGTTGGGCGCGGGACTGCCCGCCGCCGGGGTCGGTTGCGCCTTCGCCCGCGACGCGCTGGAGATGGTGGCCGAGCGGCGCGGACACGGGCGCGACGGCGCGCCCTTCGACCCCGCCGCGATGACCGAGGACTACGAACTGGGCATGCTGATCGGGCGCAAGGGCTCGCGGCCCGGCGGCCAGGGCGGCGCGTTCCTGCGCGTCCGCTCGCACGACGGGTCGCTGATCGCGACGCGCGCCTATTTCCCCGCCACGCTGAAAACCGCCGTGCGACAGAAATCCCGCTGGGTCCACGGCATCGCCTTCGACGGGTGGGACCAGCTTGGCTGGAGCGCCGGACCAGTCGAACTGTGGATGCGCCTTCGCGACCGGCGCGGGCCGCTCGTCGCGGTCGTGCTGGCGGCGGCCTATCTGCTCGTGCTTTTGGCAGGCGTGCTGTGGCTGGCGGATGCCATGGGCTGGCACCCGGCGGGCAAGTTGCCGACGCTGGTCTACTGGGCGCTGATGGTGACCACCGCCACGTTCGCCTGGCGCGGGCTGGTGCGGGCGGTGCTGGTGGCTCGCGAATACGGTTGGGGCGAAGCGGCGGGCGCGGTGCTGCGCATACCGGTCGGAAACGTCATCGCCATCATGGCCACGCGGCGCGCCGTCATCCGCTATGCCCGCACGCTGTTGGGCACGCCCGCGACCTGGGAGAAGACCGAGCACGACCGGCACCCGGCAGCAGAGGCGCAAGAGGCGTGACGGCGCGGCCCAGGCGGCGCGGCCAGCCCCTCGCGGCGCTGGTCGGCATCATGGCGCTGTGGGTGGGGCTGCGGGCCTGGGGACCGGTCGACCGCATTCTCGACGTGCCCTTGCCGCTGCCGCCGACCGTCAAGGGCCGGGTGGAGCCGGTTTCCAGGCCGGTGCCGCGGATCGCCCCGCTGGCAACTGCAAAAACCGCAACACTTCCCTTGCCCACGGCGGGGGCGGTGTTCGCTGCCCCGACCCCGCCGCCGCCCCTCGTGTCCCGCACGGATGTGCCACGCCCCGCAATCGCGGTCCCGCCCGCGACGGTGCGCCCCGCACTTTCTCCCGCCCCTTCACCCGATACCGGTCCTGCCGAGCCGGCCCGCTCGCCATCACCACTGCCGCCCGCCGCCATTCCCTTCGGCGCGGTCCCGCCGGAGGCGCGCGTCGGACGGCGCTGGTCCGCCGATGCCTGGGTGCTGTGGCGCGGCAAGGAGCGGCCCGGCGCGGCGCTGGTCGGCGCGGGGACCTATGGCGCGAGCCAGGCGGGCGCGGTGCTTCGCTATCGCCTCCTGCCCGCCAGCCGATTCGATCCTCGCGCCTATCTGCGGGCGACGACCACGCTCACCGGCAACCGCGAGGTAGAGGCCGCGGCCGGCGTCGCGGTCCGGCCCGTCGCGGCGCTGCCGATCGATCTCTTGGTCGAGGGGCGGGCTTTGCGCTTCTTCGGCGATGCCAGGTTGCGACCGAGCGAAACGCGCCTGCGCCCCGCCGCGCTGGCGGTGATCGGCCCGCCGCCGGTCGCGCTGCCGCTGGCGACGCGGGCCGAGGCCTATGCCCAGGTCGGCTATGTCGGCGGCGAGGTGGGGAGCGCCTTTGCCGACGGGCAGCTCCGGGTGGTGCGCGATTTCGACCTTCTGGACAGCGAACGGCTGCGGCTGGAGGCCGGGCTGGGTGCGTGGGGCGGGGCGCAAAAAGGGGTCGAACGCATCGATGTCGGGCCGACCGCGGCGCTGCGCTTTCCCATCGGCAGCCGCGTCTTCGGCAGGGCCGCGATCGACTGGCGGCACCGCGTCTTCGGCGAGGCCGAGCCCGGTTCCGGCCCGGTCGTCACCCTGTCAGCGGGATTCTAGCGCAAAATCGTGCAGCAAAGTCCTTTGAAGGCGCCCTGTTCGCTTGCAATAAAGGTTCAAGCGCCTAACCCGATAGGTCAGCCATGGACGTCTATCTTCCCATCGCCAACCTGTCGGTCAACGGCCTGGTCATCGTCCTCCTGGGCGGGCTGACGGGCATCCTGTCGGGCATGTTCGGCGTGGGCGGCGGATTTCTCACCACGCCTTTGCTGATCTTCTACGGCGTGCCGCCCACGGTTGCCGCCGCGTCCGCCGCGACGCAGGTTACCGGGGCGAGCGTATCGGGTGCGATCTACCAGCACAAGCGCGGCGGCATCGATTTTCAGATGGGCGGCGTGATGGTGGGCGGCGGCATCATCGGCACGGGCATTGGCGCGCTGCTGTTCCGGCTGCTCTCCGCGCTTGGCCAGATCGACGTCGCGATCAGCGTCCTTTATGTCGTGGTGCTGGGTTCGATCGGCGTCATCATGGCGCGCGAAGCGATCCCCGAGGTTTTCGGCGGCCGCCTCGCCCGGCTGCGCCGCACGCCAAGCAAGCGCCGCCACCATCCGTTGGTGGCCAGCCTGCCCGGTCGCTACCGTTTCTATCGTTCGGGCCTCTACATCTCGCCGCTGGCGCCGCTGTTGCTGGGCATGGCGGTGGGCGTGCTGACCATGCTGATGGGGATCGGCGGCGGCTTCCTGCTGGTCCCGGCGATGCTCTACGTCCTGGGCATGAGCGCGAATGTCGTCGTCGGCACCTCGCTGTTCCAGATCCTTTTCACCACCATCGCCACCACCTTGATGCACGCCCTGACGACCAACGCGGTCGACATCGTGCTGGCGGGGCTATTGCTGTTCGGATCGGTGTCAGGCGCGCAGATCGGCGCGCGCTTCGCATCCGACGTGCGGCCCGAACTCCTGCGCTTCGTCCTGGCGATGCTGGTGCTGATGATCGCGATCCGCATGGCGGTGGGCCTGACCTACCGGCCCGAGGAGATCTTCACGGTGGTGCCGCTGTGACGCGGGGCAGGCTCGCCCGCGCGGGTCTGCTGGCCGCCGCGCTCTTCGCGCTGACGGGCGCGCGCGACCCGATCCTCGTGCCAGAGGTGTCACAACACGAGGTCGTCGTGCGGACAGGCTTCACCGGGGCCGACCTGCTGCTCTACGGCGCGGTCCTGCAACCCGACGGCACGCGCCCGTCCCAGCAGGCGCGCTACGACATCATCGTCGTCCTGAAGGGGCCGAGCCAGGCCATTTCCCTGCGCGAGAAGCAGCGCCGGCTGGGGATGTGGATCAATGCCGAGAGCGCCTCGTTCCGCTCCGCCCCGTCGTTCTACGCGCTCGCCTCCTCCCGCTCGCTCGACGACATCACCGACGAGAAGACCCGCGCCATCTACGAACTGGGGCTCGATTGGCTGCAGCTTTCGCCGATCGGTTCGATCGAGCCGGAGCAGCAGGACCATTTTTCGGCGGGCCTGGTGGAAAAGCGGGTCGCCGCGGGGCTCTACCGGCAGGACGAAAGCGGCGTGACGATCAGCCAGAACGTGCTCTACCAGGCCCGTATCCCCCTGCCATCCAGCGTCATCACCGGCCGCTACCGCGCCGAGACCTTCGCGCTGGAGAATGGCCGCGTCGTCGCTTCCGCGACCAGCGACGTCACCGTGGCCAAGCGCGGCTTCGAACGCGCGGTCGAGGTGTGGAGCCGCGAGGATTCGCTGCTCTACGGCCTTGCCGCGGTGATGCTCTCGATCGGCATGGGCTTCGTCGCCGGTCGCCTCTTCGCCAACGGGTGACCAGCCGCCCGCGCCTGTGGCGTCGGGGCCGGGTGCCGGGGCATCTTTAGCACCACGTTAACCCTGTCGCCCTAAGCTGCCCCTGACCAACCCCATCAGCACACCAGCGGCAAAGAGGCGCGCGCAGATGAACGACATGAACCGGTTCCCTGGCGGACACCCCTTCCGTCGGCCGTTCGAACGGGTCGGCCCGGGCGAACGGCGCTCGCTGGGCGAGGACGTTCCGCCGACTCCGGCCGCCGCGCCGCCACAGGGCGAGGCCCGCTTCGCGTCTCCGCCTGACCTGCCGCCGCCCTCGATCGAGCCGCCCGCCCCGCCGAGCGAACGGGGCGAGCGTCATCACGATTCGGGACGCTCCGGCGCCAGTTCCTACGGTGCTGCCGGGCACCCCTCGACCGAACCGCCCGCACCGCCCAGCGGCTTCGGCCATGACCGGAATGCCGCGTCGCCGCCGCCGGCGGGCGATCGTGCGCATGACCATGCGGGCGAGACGCGACCGACTGCGCCGCCCGCGCCCCCAGCCTTCGATTCCGCGCCGGTCGAACCGGCATCGGGCGAACGCTATCGCCCGATCGATCCGCCGCTGCCGCCCGGCGGCTTCGACGCTGCGCCGCACGATGCGCCTGCGCGCCCTTCGATCCGCCGCGATCCGCCCGCTGCGCCCGACGCCGCGACCGATCAGCCGACGCGCCCGTCGATCCTGCGCAAGCCCGATCCCGCGTCGGAGCCGGCAGCCGACAGCAAGGCACCTTCGGACGCCGCGGAGGACGAAGAGGCCGAAGCGCCCGAAGTGCGGACCTCCACCGCCCATCGCGCGATCGGCGAAGTGCTGCAGATCGCCGGTTCCTCATCCCGCGCCGTGCTCGATCCGCAGCGGCTCGCCGAATGCGCCCGCGAAGCCGATCCGTCCGTGCAGCTTGCCGGGCTCGTCGGCTCGCAGATCAAGGTCCGCGTCGGCCAGATCTGGCTGCTCGCCTCGGTCCGGACCCAGACGCTGGACCGCGCGACCGGCGAAATCATCGCCGAGATCGACTTCCTGGGCGAGGGGCAGGAAGAGAAGCTAACCGGCCGCATCCGCAACTTCACCCGCGGCATCACCCATTACCCGGTGCCCGGCGCGGAAGTCTTCGCCGCCACCAACGCCGACCTGGCGCAGGTCTATGCCTCGGACGGCCGTTCGAACATCCAGATCGGCAAGGTCTTCCCGACCAAGGACATCCGGGCTGGCCTCTACATCGACGCGATGCTGGGCAAGCACTTTGCGCTGCTCGGCTCGACCGGTACGGGTAAATCGACCAGCGCCGCGCTCATCCTCCACCGCATCGTCGAATCCGCGCCCGAAGGGCACATCATGATGGTCGACCCGCACGGCGAATATTCCGCCGCGTTCCGGGGCACGGGCCAGATCCTTGACGTCGGCAACCTCAAGGTTCCATATTGGCTGATGAACTTCGAGGAACACTGCGAGGTGTTCATCACCAACGAGGGCACCGACCGCCAGGCCGACATGGACATCCTGTCGAAGTGCCTGCTGAAGGCCCGGTCGAAGAACCGCATGGCCGAGCAGATGAGCCGGCTGACCGTCGATTCGCCGATCCCCTACCTCCTGTCCGACCTGACCAACGCGATCCAGGACGAGATGGGCAAGCTCGACAAGGCGACCAACACCGCCCCGTTCCTGCGCGTGAAGACCAAGATCGACGAGATCAAGGCCGACCCGCGCTACCAGTTCATGTTCAGCGGCATGCTCGTCGCCGACACCATGAGCGAAGTCATCATGCGCCTGTTCCGCATGCCGTCGAACGGCAAGCCGATCTCGATCATCGACGTGTCCGGCGTGCCGTCGGAAATCACCAGCACCGTCGTTGCGATGCTGAGCCGCATGGTGTTCGACTTCGCGATCTGGGGCCGCGACGAGAAGACCCGGCCCATCCTCCTCGTCTGCGAGGAAGCGCACCGCTACGTGCCCAACGAGAAGAACGCCGACAAGTCGAGCGTGGGCCGCATCCTGTCGCGCATCGCCAAGGAGGGTCGCAAGTACGGCATCTCGCTGGGCCTCATCACGCAGCGCCCGTCGGACCTTGCCGAAGGCGTGCTGTCGCAGTGCGGCACGATCCTGTCGATGCGCCTCAACAACGAACGCGACCAGGATTTCGTGAAGGCGGCGATGCCCGAAGGCGCGCGCGGCTTCCTCGACACCATCCCGGCGCTCCGCAACCGCGAATGCATCGTCTGCGGCGAAGGCACGGCGATCCCGATGCGCGTCACGTTCGACGACCTCGAGGAACGCAAGCGTCCGGCGTCCGAGGACCCGAGCTTCAGCGAACTGTGGAACGAGAGCGGCGGCGAGGAAGAGGCGGTCGAACGCATCGTCACCCGCTGGCGCGCGCAGCATCGGTAGTTTTTCGAGTCCCGCCTTGCCCGACGCCCTCAGACGCCGGGCGCGGGCCATCCGGCCCGCTTGGCTTCCGCACACGCGCCCACGCGCCCGTTCGGCCTTGCGGGAGTAGCCCGCGGCGCTCCGTAGGTGCTGGCCGGCCCGCTTCTTGGGCGTGCAGGGTGACTAAGGCGACACCCTGTCACCCGCTATCCCGTCCCGAAACCGGCGAAATCCCCAGGCTGGCCGGGCCGGGTGACAGGTTACACCTGACGGCGACATCGCGACGATGGGAAAGGACGGCGTCGACGATGACCGAAGGCGAGCCTGTAGGACAGTTCAAGCCCTATTCCACGGCGTCTGGTTCCAAGCCCGTTACGATCTTGGCCGCATGACGGGGATGGGGTGTTTTTTTGACGATGTGCTGGAACGTTGAGGAGGTCGACGGCGCAAGATTAGCGGCAAGCTAGGCACTACGGTTTCGGATCGAGTTTAGCGCCTTTCCCATGCAGGATCCGCGAAATAGCCTCGTCAGAAAAGAAGGGTAGGAAATAGACAAGATAGCTGCTCGGCGAGAGCGAACGGGCTTCCGATTTGCTGACCCATGCCTGATTGCTTCGTTGGTAAAGATTTAGGAAGTGCTGACAGTAAAGCGCGATATATCGACCATTATCGTCGCACCTCGATTGGAGCGTATCGATAGATCTCTCGAGCTTATGGCGTGCTTCATCGCCGTACCCTTCCATCATCGAAATACGCGCATCGAACGCATCAGTGAAATCGGGAGATGTTCGCAATCGCGCTAAGGCAGCCTGGAACTCTGTTCTCGCCCTCCGGGCGTTCGACCTGTTCGCGAAGTAGAGCGCACAGAAGAGCGAGCCATATCCTAGTGCTATCCTGACCATCTCCCTATCAGTAAACCTCTAGATCTGCGGCAGCAATCGTCTCCGCTTTTGATTTCTGCTTGAAGTCCGTTTTGGGGTCGTTAGTGGAATTTCCGCTTTTGGCGAAAACTGGCGGAAAACTGCCAGTCGGCTTTCGGGACGAGAGGTGTCTAGGTGGGGACGAGAGCAATTGGGGTGGGAAGGAGAAGGTCGGCAATTATTCGAATTATCCAAGATAACGACATTGATCTTGCAGCTGCGTTTTGAATTCGGCAGAGCGCCCTTGTCCCCTAAGGACGCACGGAGATTTTTTGAACACGACCCAATCGAACGGCTGAACCACTAAGGTTCGGCTCGCTGACGAAACCAATGGCAAGTTCGGCTTTGCCATTCGCTTTATCGTGTCAAATTCATCCGAAAGCATTTTCATGAAAAACCAACACATTCGCCCGCTTGAGCGACGTGACCTCAACCGCGTCGCCTATCTGATCGATGAAAACGCGATGTTTCCATCTGGATTGCTACCCGGCATGACGGCGGCATACTTCGACAACGACGAAGACCAGCGCTGGCTCGTCTTCGATGACGGTCAAGTCGATGCAGCTTGCTACTTTGTTCCCGAAGAGTTCGCCGACAACGTATGGAATCTGCTGATGATAGCCGTTGATCCGAAGCGCCACGGTGCGGGCCTCGGCAGCCAACTCATGAAGGCTGTCGAAACGCAGCTTGCCACGGAGGGCGTCCGCATCCTGCTCGTGGATACGTCGGGAACAGTAAAGTTCAAACGGACACGCGCGTTCTACGACATACTCGGATATCAGCGGGAAGCGCGGATCCGTGACTACTGGTCAGACGGAGACGACAAAGTAACCTTCCGCAAGTCACTAACCTAATCACCGCGAGGGAGCCGCTCCGGCGGCTCCCTCAATTACTTCGTCCGCTTTTTCCGTGAGTGCTTCGTGCCGTGGATGTCCGCAAAGGGGGTCGTTAGCTGTCAGACGGCTTCCATCGCCAATCGACCCCGCAGCGACACTCTCATCCCGCTCGCAGCCTGCCCTGAGTGCCAGGTCAGATCGCCGGTTGCGCCCGTCCGGTCGGTTCGCATTCGGCCGAGGCCTGCTCTGCCGCGAGACCGCCGGCCACCGCCTGTGCCTTCGTGCGCCAGTTGCCGAAGCGGTAGAGCGACAGGGCCAGCACCAGCGCGACGAGCGAGCCGACCGGATAAGTCAGCCAGATCGCGTCCGCCCCGATGCGCGGATAGGCGAGGTAATAGAAGCCGAGCCGCGCGGGGTAGAGCGCGATGAACATGATCGCCAGCGGTCGCCAGACGATGCCGCCGGCGCGCAAGGTGCCGGTATAGACCATCGTCACGCCGAGCAGGATGAAGCTCCACGCCGCCATGAACTGGATGTGCCGCGCCAGTTCCAGCGCCTCTCCACCGGGGGTCAGGAACAGGCCGAGCGACTGCCGGTCGAACACCAGCACCAGCGCGGTCATCACGCCGGTCAGCGCCAGGTTGAGGAGCGAGCCGGCGCGCGTCACGCGGTCCAGCCGGTCCATCCTGCCCGCGCCGATGTATTGCGCGGCCATCGCGCTGACCGCCGCGCCCACCGCCATCGCCGGCATCTGGACATAAGTGAACAGCTGCATCGCCCCGCCATAGGCCGACGCGGCGACCAGCCCCTCGCGGTTGACGAGGCCGACGACGATGATCCCCGCCGCCGACATCACCAGCATCTGCGCGCCCATCGGCAGGCCCTTGGCAAAGATGAAGCCGAGTTCGTCGCGGCGCGGCCGCAGGTAGGCGAACTCGCTTTCGCGCAGGCGCAGCGGCAGGTCCTTGCGGTAGATATAGGCGATCATCGCAACCAGGCTGACAAGGTTCGCCAAAAGGGTCGAGGCCGCCGCGCCCGCGATGCCCATTTCGGGCAGCGGGCCGAGGCCGGTGATCAGCATCGGGTTCAGCACCACGTCGAGCACCACCGACAGGATCATGAAGATCAGCGGCGTGCGCGCATCGCCGGTGCCGCGCAGGCTCATCGCGACAACGATGGTGACGATCCCGAACGGCATCGAGACGAAGATCACGCGCAAGTAGGCGAGCGCGAGGGCATAGGCGCTGCCCGGGGTTTCGAGCGCGGCCAGCATCGCGGGCGCGAAAATCCAGCCCAGCAGGGCCACCAGCGCCCCGACCGCCGCGCACAGCGTCACCACCGTGCCGAACGTGCGGCGCGCCCCGTCGACGTCGCCCGCGCCATAGCGCTGGCCGATGCGGACGGTCCCCGCCATGCCGAAGCCGAAGGCCGCGCTGAAGACGAGGAACATGACGATGTTGGCGTTGGCGGTGGCGGCGACGGCATCCTCGCCGATCAGCTGGCCCACCCAGATCGCATTGGCCGTGCCGTTGATCGACTGCAGCATGTTCGACAGCAGGGTCGGCAGGCTGAAGGCGAGGAGGGTCTTGAGAATCGGCCCGCGGGTCAGGTCGCCCTTCAGTTCGGGGCGGGTCATGTCCCGCGGGTGTCGCCGTAGAGGTGGATGTGGAGCCGGTCGGTCATCCGCACGCCGCGCGCCAGGGCGGCCTCGGCCAGCCACGCCTCGCGGGTGCGAAGGGTGGCGCTGTCGGTGCCTTCGGGCATCAAGAAAACGCGGGTTCGGTCCATGCGGTGCGCGGTCATCAGCGCCTCAACCTCGTCAAGGTCTGCCGGTTCCGCGATGACGAACTTGAAGAAGGCGCGCGGGTCGCTCGCCCAGAAATCGAGCATGGCCGGGACCAGTGCGAGTTCGGCCGGATTGCCGCTGTGCGCCAGTTTCGGGCTGACGTTGAACTGGTCGACCCGCGCGTCGAGGCGGACGGGGGGGCGGACGGTGCCGTTGGTCTCGATCTCCACCTGGATGTCGGGCAGGTGTTCGAGCATCCGCGCCAGCGCCGCGCCCTGCAGCAACGGCTCGCCTCCGGTGATGACGAGCCGGTCCTGCCCCAGTGCGGCGATGCGGGCGGCGGCTTCGGCCTCGTCCAGCGTGACCTGGTTGGCCTTGCGGTCGAAGGCGATGTCGTCGCGGTGCGGCCTGTTGTCGCCGGTAAACCGCCAGGTATAGGCGGTATCGCACCAGGTGCAGGCAAGGTTGCAGCGCGACAGCCGCACGAAGGCGACGGGCCGCCCCACGCTCGGCCCTTCGCCCTGCAGCGAGGCGAAAATCTCCGGCCCTCCCGTATCGTCGGTGGCGAGGACCAGCGGCATGCGCTTATCCCAGCCCCATCAACCCAGCCGCGCCAGCGCCGCGGCCAGCCGCTCGGCCTCTGCCGCATGGTGGGCGTGGTCGGCACGGGCCTTTTCGACCGCTTCGGGCTTGGCGCGTTCGACAAAGCTGGGGTTCGACAGGCGCCCTTCGAGCGACTTCGCTTCCTTCTGCGAGGCGGCGAGCGCCTTTTCGAGCCGCGCCTTTTCCGCCGCCACGTCGATCAGCCCTTCGAGAGGGATGACGAAGGTGTCGGCGCCGACGTTGACCTGCATCGCCGCACCCGCCGGGGCTGCGCCGAAATTCACGGTCGACAGCCGCGCGACGCGGTCGATGGCGGGGAAGTTGCGCTCGATAATGCCCCGCGTGGAACTGGGCGCGACGCCGGCGGTGCTGGTGAGCCATGCTTCCAGCTTCGCGCCCGGCGCGAGGCCCAGTTCGTTCTTTGCCGCGCGCAGCGAGGAGGTGAGCGAAATCAGCCACTCGACCTCGGCCTTGGCGGCGGCGTCCACCGATGCCTCGGGCGCGGGCCATTGCGCGACGATCAGGTCGTAGGGGCGCTTCGTGCCCGCCACGTCGGCCTGCGCGTGCCACAGTTCCTCGGTGATGAACGGCATGAACGGATGGAGCATGACGAGGATCTGGTCGAGCACCCAGCCCGCCACGGTCTTCGTCTCTTCGTCGAAGTTGCCCTTCACCAGTTCGATGTACCAGTCGCAGAACTGGTCCCAGACGAAGTGGTAGATCGTGTTCGCCGCCGCGTCGAAGCGCAGGTCGGCCATCGCCTTGTCCAGTTCGGCGACGGCCTCGACGACTTCGCCGATGATCCAGGTGTTGACCGCGCTGGTGGCGGCAGGGGCGGCAATGGACTGCGATGCGCCGATGCCATTGGCCTGGCAGAAGCGCGCCGCGTTCCACAGCTTGGTCGCGAAGTTGCGGTACCCCTCGACCCGCTTCTCGTCCATCTTCACGTCGCGGCCCTGGCTTTCCATCGCCGCCATGAAGAAGCGCAAGGCGTCGGCGCCGTAGGTGTCGATGAGGCCCAGCGGGTCGACGACGTTGCCCTTGGACTTCGACATCTTCGCGCCGTCGGCGGCACGCACCAAGCCGTGGAGATAGAGCTTCTTCCACGGAACCTCTTCCATGAACTCCATCCCCATCATCGCCATCCGCGCGTCCCAGAAGAACAGGATGTCGAAGCCCGAGACGAGCAGGTCGTTGGGATAGTGCTTGGCGAGAAGCTCGGTGTCGTCTGGCCAGCCCAATGTGGCGAAGGGCCAGAGCGCGGAGGAAAACCACGTGTCGAGAACGTCGGGGTCGCGCCAAAGAGGCAAGCGACTGCCAAGAGACAGTCCTTCGCCAATAATGTACTTCTCAGCCAATGTGTCCGGGGGGGCTACGCCAGCAGCATCCCAACTGCTCTCGGCTTCCCATACGGTCGAGGCGTCGACACCGTAATACTCTGACGCAAGCTGGGCTGCTTCGGAGAAGGTTTCCGCCACGAAGACGGGCGATTGCCCACCCTTGTCTTGGTTGTGGGTGAGTTGCAGGCCGAGTTCGGTTTTCGTCGGCCCGTACCACGCCGGAATCCGGTGTCCCCACCAGAGCTGGCGCGAGACGCACCAGGGCTGGATGTTCTCCATCCAGTTGAAGAAGGTCTTTTCCCAGGTCTTCGGCACGATCTCGATGCGCCCGTTGCGCACCGCCTGCATCGGCGGCTGGGCGAGGGTTTCGGCATCGACGTACCACTGGTCGGTCAGCCACGGTTCGATGACCACGCCGCCGCGGTCGCCGAAGGGCGTCTGGATCGTGCGCGGCTCGGCGTCGTGCTCGCCCCCGTCCTTGTCGACGTGCGGGATGAGGAAGCCCAGCGCCTTCATCTCGGCCACGACCATCTGGCGCGCCTCGAACCGATCCTTGCCGATATACTTTTCGGGAATCCGACCGTCTGCTTGCATCACGCGAGCTTCGGCATCGAGCATGTTGAGCATTTCGCTCGCCGCGATCCCTGCGCGCTTGCCGACGTCGAAGTCGTTGAAGTCGTGCCCCGGTGTGATCTTCACCGCGCCGGAACCCAGTTCGGGATCGGCGTGTTCGTCGGCGACGACCTTCAGCCGGCGCCCGGTAATCGGCTGCTCGATCTCCTTGCCGATGACCGAACGGTAGCGTTCGTCGTCCGGGTGCACTGCGACCGCCATGTCGGCCAGCATCGTTTCGGGCCGCGTGGTCGCGACCTCGATGTAGTCTTGGCCGTCATCCAAAGTCACGCCATCGGCCAGCGGATAGCGGAAATGCCAGAAGCCGCCCTGCACCTCGCGGGTCTCGACCTCGAGGTCGGAGATCGCGGTCTTCAGCGCCGGGTCCCAGTTCACCAGCCGCTTGTCGCGGTAGATCAGCCCCTTGTTGTAGAGGTCGACGAAGACCTTCACCACCGCGCGGGTGAAGTGCGGGTCCATCGTGAACTGCTCGCGCGACCAGTCCATCGAGCAGCCGAGGCGGCGCAGCTGGCGGGTGATCGCGCCGCCCGACTGGTGCTTCCATTCCCAGACATGGTCGAGGAACTGCTCGCGGCTCATGTCGGTGCGCTTCACCCCTTGCGAATTGAGGTTGCGCTCCACCACCATCTGCGTCGCGATGCCGGCATGGTCGGTGCCCACGACCCATAGCGCATCCTTGCCGCGCAGCCGTTCGTAGCGGATCACCACGTCCTGCAACGTGTTGTCGAGCGCGTGGCCGATGTGCAGCACGCCCGTCACGTTGGGCGGCGGATTGACGATGGTGAAGGGCTGCGCGTCGGGCCGTTCGGGGCGGAACAGGCCGTTTTCTTCCCAGTGGGCATACCACTTCGCCTCGATCCCCGCCGGATCGAAGGTTTTCGCCAGGGACGCCGGTGCCGCGTCCTGCTTGATGTCGGTGTCGCTCATGGCTTGCGCCTTTGCCAGCGCGGCAGGGGCGGGGCAAGGGGCCACGCGCCTGTGGCCGCGGGCATGCGGGAGGCGCGGACGGCGCGGTCAGCCCGACCTGTGGCGAAGGAGCGCCCCGTTCCGGCACGAGCTTCGCGGATGTGCTTGCTGCACCTGTGATTTTCGCCCATGAGGCTGCGCATATGCGCGAATGGGCGGAATTCGAAACGGTCGAGGGTGAAGGCGGGCCGGTGCTGCGGGTGCGCGGTCCGCTGACCGTTTCCTCGATCGCGCCGCTGGACCGCCGGCTGCGCGAGCTTGGCAAGGTTTCCGCCATCGACATCGGCGCGGTCCATGAAATCGACACCGTCGGCGCGTGGTCGATCTGGCGCGCGTCGGGCGCGCTGGGTGCGGAGATCCGCGGCGCGGACGACCGGGCGAAGCGGCTGATCGACGCGGTGAAGAACGCCGAGAGCAGCGCGCCGATCATCCCGCATCGCGCCGGGTTGACCGAACGGGTGCCGCAGGCCGTGGGCGCGAAGGTCGCCGGCTTCGCCACCTCGCTCAAGGACATGGTCTCGTTCCTCGGCACGACGATCATGGCGATGGCCGCGCTGATCCGGCACCCCCGGCGCTTTCCGCACCTCGCGCTGGTCCACCAGATCGAGCTGGTCGGCGTATCCTCGCTCGGCATCATCGGCCTGATGAGCTTCCTGATCGGCATCGTCGTCGCGCAGCAGGGCGCGGTGCAGCTGCAGCAGTTCGGCGCGGAGATCTACACGATCAACCTCACCGGCCGGCTGACCTTGCGCGAACTGGGCGTGCTGATGACCGCGATCATGGTCGCGGGCCGGTCGGGCAGCGCCTTTGCCGCGCAGATCGGCACGATGAAGCTGACCGAAGAGGTCGACGCGATGCGCACCATCGGCGTCTCTCCGTTCGAACGGCTGGTCGTGCCGCGCATCCTTGCCGCGGTGCTGATGATGCCGGTGCTGGGCTTCTATTCGGCGGTCATCGCGATCATCGGCGGGGCCTTCATCGCCAACTTCGCGCTCGACATCCCGTTCTGGACCTTTCTGTCGCGCATCCGCGAAGTGGTGCCGCTGACCGACCTGTGGGTCGGTCTGGTCAAGGCGCCGGTCTTCGGCCTGATCGTCGGGATGAGCGGCTGCTACCAGGGGATGCAGGTGTCCGGCAACGCCGAGGAAGTGGGCCTGCGCACCACGCTCGCGGTGGTGCAGGCGATCTTCATGGTCATCGTGCTCGACGCCTTCTTCGCGGTCTTCTTCACCGAGATCGGCTGGAACTGATGGCCGAGCACGAACAGGCCGAGCGCGATCTCGACCGCGCGGACGAGCTTATCGCGGAGGCGGAGAGCGAGGCGCACGACGTTCCCACCCGTTTCGACGGCGAATTCCCGATCATCGTCGAGGGGCTGACGAACCGCTTCGGCGAGCAGGTCGTGCACAAGGACCTCTCGCTCAAGGTGCGGCGCGGCGAGATTCTCGGCGTCGTCGGCGGATCGGGCACCGGCAAGTCGGTGCTGATGCGTTCGATCATCGGCCTGCAGATCCCGCAGGAAGGCCGGATCGAGGTGCTGGGCAACGCCATCACCGACGCGCGCGAGGACGAGGACATCGACATCCGCAGCCGCTGGGGCGTGCTGTTCCAGGGCGGGGCGCTGTTCTCGACCCTGACGGTGGCGGAAAACGTCGAGGTGCCGCTCAAGCAGTTCTATCCCGAGCTGTCGAACGACCTGCGGCACGAGATCGCCCGCTACAAGGTGCGCCTGTCCGGCCTGCCGGAGGAGGCGACGAGCAAGTATCCGTCGGAACTGTCGGGCGGCATGAAGAAGCGGGCGGGCCTGGCCCGCGCGCTGGCGCTCGACCCGGAACTGCTGTTCCTCGACGAGCCCACCGCGGGCCTCGATCCGATCGGCGCGGCGGCCTTCGACAACCTGACGCGGGAACTTGCGGACACGCTGGGACTTACCGTCTTTCTGATCACCCACGATCTCGACACGCTTTACGCGATCTGTGACCGGGTGGCGGTGCTGGCGGACCACAAGGTGATCGCGGTGGGGACGATTCCCGAACTGCTGGCCACCGATCACCCGTGGATCCAGGAATACTTCAACGGCCCGCGCGGCCGGGCGGCGGAAACGGCGGGGCAGCAGGGGAAAGCTGCCGCGATGGACAAGAACCTTTCGGGCGGGGCATAGAGCGCGGCAATGGAAACACGGGCCAATCATATCTGGGTCGGGGCGGTTACGCTGCTCCTGCTGGCGCTGCTCGCGGCGTTCGTCATCTGGATCGCGCGCCTGAACCAGGGTTCGCAGAACGAATACGACATCTTCTTCAAGCAATCGGTCAGCGGCCTTGCCCGGGGTTCCGAAGTGGCCTTCTCCGGCGTTCCCGTGGGACAGGTGAAGAAGATCGAGCTTTGGCCCAAGGATCCGCAGTTCGTGCGCGTGCGCATTTCCATCGACGAGGAAGTGCCGGTCACGCGGCTGACGCTCGCCAGCCTCCAGGGCAGCTTTACGGGCGTGTCGACGATCCAGCTCGAAGGGGCGAGCTCGGACGCGCCGCTGCTGACCAAGATTGGCCCCGAAGGCGTGCCGGTGATCCCGACCAAGCGCAGCGGCCTTGGCGAACTGCTCGCCAACGCGCCGTTGCTGATGGAGCGGCTCGCGACGCTGACCGAGCGGCTGACGATGATGCTGTCGGACAAGAACCAGCAGTCGATCGAGGGCATCCTCGCCAACACCGAACGGATGAGCCGCGACCTTGCCGACGCCACCCCGCGCATCGACGCGACGATGGCCGAGCTGCAGGCGACGCTGCGCCAAGCGAGCGAGACGCTGGCCGAATTCCAGCGCGTCGCCGCCTCGACCGACAAGCTGATCAACGGCGAGGGCGCCTCGCTGGCCGACCAGATGCGCGACACGCTGGCCGCCGCCGAACGCGCCGCCAACGAACTGCAGGCCGCCGCCGCCGATACGCGCCCTGCCGCGCGCCAGCTTTCGGAATCCACGCTGCCCGCCGCCGAAGCCGCGATCCGCGACCTTCGCGCGACGACCAAGGCGCTGCGCAACATCACCGAGAAGATCGACGACAACGGGGCCGGTGGCCTGATCGGCGGCGGCAAGCTGCCCGACTACAAGCCCTGAGGGAGATGAAGACCATGTTCGAACGCCCCCTCCGTCTGGGTGCCGCCATCCTCGCGCCTGCCATGCTGCTCGGCCTGTCGGGCTGCCTCAGCCTCGGCCCCAAGGTGCCGGACCAGCTGATCAATTTCACCCCGCGCGAAGTCGCCGCACCGGGCACGGCGAGCGCGGGGGCGGTGACCGATGCGATCTTCGTGTTCGAGCCCGAGGTCGAGGACCGGCTCGACGTCAACCGCGTGCCGGTGCAGATCGACGCGACGAGCGTCGCCTATCTCGAGGATGCGACTTACGTCGATCGTCCGTCGCGATTGTTCCAGCACCTCGTCGCCGAAACCCTGCGCGCCCGGCGCGGCGGGCTGGTGGTGGAGGGCGAAGATCCCGGCATCAAGGTGCGGACCCGGCTCTACGGCCGGCTGGTGGAGGCGGGCTACGATGCGCGGACATCCTCGGTGACGGTGACCTACGACGCGGTCGCGGTTTCGCCCGACGGGACGATGCGCCAGCGCCGGTTCGGATCGACCCTCCCCGGCATCGCGGCAGAGGCGGCAGCGGTTGCCCCGGCGATGAACGAGGCGGCCAATAACGTCGCGGGCGAAGTCAGCGGCTGGCTGCTGGGCCGCTGACAGGCGCCGCCCGAGCCTCGCTTTGGCCCGGGCCATGTCAAGCTGCGACGAAGGTGCGTCTTAGTCCTGCCGGACCAGCGCGGCCAGTTCCGCCGCCAGGGTGAACCCCTTCAGCCGCGCGTCGCGCCGGGCCCGCGCCTCCTCGTCCCAGCCCCACTGCATCGCCTGCCAATCCTCTTCCAGGTTGGCGGCAGCGTAGAGCGCGTCGAGATCGGCCCCCGGCTCCAGCGCGGCGAGCGCGACGCATAGCGAAGCGGCCAGCGCGGCCATGTTCTGCACCGCGACCAGCGTGAAGGCGTCCATGCCGTCCAAGCGTGCGTGCAGGCGTTCGCGCGTGCCTTCGGGGTGCGCGGCGTGGAGCACGCCCTCGGTCCGGGCGAAGCAGACGCCTTCGCGCGCTTCGACCGCGGCCAGGATCGGCTCCCACGCCTCGTCCTGCCGGGTACGGAAACTGTCGCCCCCGGCGGCGCGATAGCACAGCGTGTCGGTATCGCCGTAGGGCAGGATGGCATCGATCGCGACGGCGGGATCGGCCGCGACCATGTCGATCGCGTAGTCGGTCATGTCGCGCAGCGGGAAGGTGCCGGGTGCGATCTCCTCGCCCTGCGCCGCCCATTCGCCCGCCAGCCGCTCAGCCAGGGCGCGGTTCGGCACGACCTGCGCTCGCCCGCCCTGCGTCTTCAAACCGCGCCCGTCGAGCATCACCTGCCATCCGCCCTCGACGGGAGCGGCCTCGGCCAGCTTGTAGAACCGCTTCACTTGTCTCTCGAACTCCACATCCGGGCCAGCAGCACCGGCATCACCAGCGCGTCCGCCATGCCGATGACGGCAAGGATCCACGCGTATTCACGCGCCAGGCCATCGGGCCACGGCGCGCGTCCGCTGGCGGCCAGCATGCCGAAGACCGCCAGCGCCACGCCGGTCAGCCGCAGGACCTGGATCGTCGCCCATTTCGCGGCGGCGGGGTCGCGCTCGCTCATCGCGTCCATTCCAGCAACGTGCGCAGTTCCGCGATCGTTTCGGCCACGCCGTCCGCACCGCAGTCCAGCAGTTCGTGGGCGTCGTGATAGCCCCAGCCGACGCCCACGGCGCGCACCCCGGCATTCTCGGCCATGATCATGTCGAAGCTGGTGTCGCCGATCATCACCGTGCGCGCCGGGCCGATGCCGGTTTCGAACAGGACCTGCTCGATCATCGCCGGGTGCGGTTTCGACGGGTGGCGATCGGCGGTCTGAAGGCTGGCGAAAAGATCGGTGATGCCGTGTTCGGCAAGGCAGTGGGAGAGGCCGCGATCCGATTTCCCGGTTGCGACCGCCAACGTCCAGCCCGTGTCGCGAAGGTGGTGCAGCAGGTCCGCCATCCCGTCGAACAGCGGCTCGTAGACAAGGCCCGCCTCGCGCTGGGCGCGGAACGCGGCGCGGTAGCGGTCGGCCAGCCGGTCCTGCTGTTCGGCGGTGCTGTCGGGCAGCAGCATGGCCATCGCCTGCGGCAGCGAAAGGCCGACGGCGCGGCGGATCAGCGCACGGGGCGGCGCCTGCATGCCGCAGCCGGCAAAGGCTTCCTCCATCGCGATGCAGACGTTGGCCTGCCCGTCGACGAGCGTGCCGTCGCAGTCGAAGATCGCGAGCCCGGTCACGACGCGCACCCGATCAGGGGTCCGATCATGGGGCCGCTCATGGGACCAGCGTCCGCATCAGCGCGGCGAGCCCGCGCGCGCCACGCCCCTCCAGCCCCTCGATCACGCGCGCACGCTCGTCGGCGGGCTTGTTCTGGGAAAGCTTGAAGGTCGGACGCCACGCGCCGACCGCCAGTTCGAAGCCGACGATGCCTTCGCGCATCCGGGCGAGGCGGGCGGGATCCATCTTCGCCGTGGTCCACGCATCGCCTTCGAAGCGGCCTTCCTCGCGCGCGGTCACGGCATCGAGATGCGCGGCCAGCGCCTCGGCCGGAAGCGCGGTGACGCACCCTTCCATTTCAAGCGCGAGGTAGTTCCAAGTCGGCACCTGCTGCTGGTCGGCATACCAGCGCGGCGAGACGTAGCCGTCCGGGCCGTTGACCACCGCCAGTGCCTCGGCCCCGGCCAGATGGCGGGTCAGCGCATTGCCGCGCGACAGGTGGAACTGCACCCGGTCTTCGCCAAGGCGCAGCAGCGGCGCGTGCGCGACGCGCGGACCGTCCGCGGTCTGCGCGAAGATCGTGCCGAACCCCACCTCGTCGATCAGCGCGAGGTGAAGCGCCCGGTCGTCATGGCGGAAGGCGGCGTTGGGATGCATCAGGGGCGCCGGCTCCCGCCGGGTTTGCCGCCAGTGGGCCTGCTACCCGAAGGCTTGCCGTCGCCGGGCTTGCCGGCACGTGGCTTGGCACCGGCGGGCCTTGCACCGCCCGGTTTCGTCCCGGGCCTCGCGCCCGGCTTGCCCCCTGCCGCACCCGGTCCGGCCTTCCTGGGCGTAGCTGGCTTCGGGCCGGTCTTCTTCGCGCCCGCGGCCTTGCCGCCCGGCTTCGCCCCGGCCCGCGGCGCGCCCGCGGTGCGCGAGCGGCGCTCGCCGCGGCGTTCCTTGCGATAGGTCTTGGCGTGCCGCTTGGCGGCCTGCTTCTCGTCTTCGCGGGTCGGCGGCGGCGGCCCCTGTTCGGGCGCGGCGTCGCTCAGCCCCTCGTCGAAGCCCAGCTGCTCCATGCTCGCGGCGAAATGCTCGGGCAGTGGGGCGGTGACGTCGAGCGGCACGCCGTCGGGATGGTCGATGATCAGGCGCCGCGCGTGCAGGTGCATCTTGCGGCTGATCGAGCCGGTCAGGAACGCAAGCTGACCGCCGTACTTGCCGTCGCCGACGATCGGGTGGCCGATGGCCGCCATGTGCACGCGCAACTGGTGCGTGCGCCCGGTCAGCGGTTCCAGCTCAACCCAGGCGGCGCGGTTGCCCGCGCGGTCGACCACGCGGTAGCGGGTTTTCGCGGGCTGGCCTTCCTCGTCCGGCATCATCTTCTCGCCGCCGGTGCCCGGCTGCTTGCCGATGGGCAGGTCGATGAAGCCCTGCGCGATGTCGGGCACGCCGACCACCAGCGCCCAGTATACCTTGCGCGCCGAACGTCCGGAAAAACGCTTCGAAAAGAACGCCGCGCTGCCCGGCGTGGCGGCGGTCAGCAGCACGCCGCTGGTATCCTTGTCGAGCCGGTGCACGAGGCGCGGGCGCGGATCGCGATCCGAAGCGGTGAAAGCGTCGAGCAACCGGTCGACGTGCATCTCGGTGCCAGTGCCGCCCTGCGTGGCGAGGCCGGCCGGCTTGTTGATGACGATGGCAGCGCGGTCGCGGTGCAGCAGCATCGCGTCGGCGCGTTCCAGCTCCTCTTCGGTCAGCGGCACGCGGACGCGCGCGGCGCGATCGGCCTGCTCGCCGCCCGGCGGGACGCGCACGACCTGACCGGCGGAGAGGCGATCCTCGGGCCTGGCGCGCTTGCCGTCGACGCGGATCTGGCCGGTGCGGGCCCAGCGGCTGATCGTCGCGAAGCCGACTTGCGGCAAGTGGCGCTTGAACCAGCGGTCGAGCCGGGTCCCCTCGTCGTCGCGGCCGACGGTGAACTGGCGGACGGTGTCGGAGGGCTTCTCGCTCATGCCGCCGTCCTCATCATCGAAAGGCCGAGCAGCAGTCCCGCCACGCCCGCGAATACCGAGACGAGCGCGTAGGTCGCCGCCAGGCCCGGCGCGCCGCGATGCCACAGGTTCACGACCTCGAGGCTGAAGGCCGAAAAGGTGGTGAAGCCGCCGAGCAGCCCGACACCGAGCAGCAGCCGCCATCCCTCGGCACCGATCCCCCGATCCGCCCCGTGCCGCGCCAGCCATCCGGCCAGCAGGCCCATCGCCATCGAGCCGATCACGTTGCAGGCGAGAGTCGCATAGGGAAAAGCCGTCGCCGCGGCGGGAAAGGCCGACCCGACCGCGCGGCCCAGGTGGAAGCGCAGCACGGCGCCCGCGCCGCCGCCAAGGGCGACGAGGAGCGATGCGTTCAAGGTGGACGGTTGGATCATGCTCGCTGCCCTAGCCGCAGACGCGCCGATGCGAAAGAGCACGGCGACGCGAAAGAGCGGGGCGAGCAGGCGGGGCGCGAGGGACGGCGCTGCCGGGCTGCGGCGCAAATTGCGAAACCGGGCGGTTTGTGGTATGAAGGCAACATTGCAAGGGGGTGGAGCGCGGATCGGCGTCGCTCGCGATGGCCCGAGCCGCCCTGGCTCCGGCTTTGGGCGCTTGCTTTTCGGCGCGCCTGCTGGTAGCCGCGCCGCCGATCTGGTCGATTCCGTGCGGGATTCGGCCCGTTTGCAATTTACGACCGGTTGTGGCGACCGTCATCGATGCCGCCGCCGTCGCCACGGAAAACTGAGGTAGAAGCTTTTTATGCAGATCATCGTTCGCGATAACAACGTCGACCAGGCCCTCCGCGCTCTCAAGAAGAAGCTGCAGCGGGAAGGTGTCTATCGCGAAATGAAGCTGCGCCGCCACTTCGAGAAGCCGAGCGAGAAGCGCGCCCGCGAAAAGGCCGCCGCCGTCCGCCGCGCCCGCAAGCTGGAGCGCAAGCGGATGGAACGCGACGGTTCGCGCTAAGACCCGCTGATCATAGGGTCAGGCGACGCGCAAACTTACTTGCCGCGCCCGCCCGCATGAGCCAAAGGGGCGCCTGACACTGTCGGGCGCCCTTTTTGCTGGCCTGACGGAAAGACCCTTGCGCCCGGCCGATGGGCCCGGCGCAGCGAATCGAAGAGGACGATCATGACCGAAGTCACCCGCGTTCCCCTGCAGCCGGTCGGCAAGGGCATTCTCGGCAAGCTGTGGCTGGGCGTCATCGTCGCCATCCTCTTCGCCGCCGGCGCGGCCTGGGCCACCAGCTACAAGGGCGTTTCGGTCGAGACGGTCACCGCCGGCACCGGCGCGATGCCGGGCGAAACCGACATCGTCCTCGTCAACTACGAAGGCCGGCTGGCCGACGGCACCGTCTTCGATTCGGGCGAGCGGGTGCCGTTTCCGGTGAACGGCGTCGTCCCCGGCTTCAGCCAGGCGCTGGTGCAGATGCAGAAGGGCGGCCGCTACGAGATCTTCATCCCCGCCGCGCTCGGCTACGGTGCGCAGGCGCAGGGCGCGATTCCCGCCAACAGCGATCTCTACTTCACGGTCGACCTGATCGACTTCCGCAGCCAGGCCGAGATCGAGGCGATGCAGCGCCAGATGCAGCAGATGGGCATCGACCCGAGCCAGCTGCAGGGCGCGCCCCAGGGCGCTCCGCAAGGTGCAATGCCAGAGGGTCCTGCAGGCCAGTAAGCCGACCGGCCCGCCCCGGCCTCTTTGGCGCGGGGCGTGCCTTGTCCGGGGCCTACTTTGTCGGGGGCCTGCTTTGTCCGGGGCCTACTTTGTCCAGGTCCGGGCGCATTTCCTCCACTCTCCCGCTTGGCAAGGGCGCGCGGTGAAGCTAACCCGCGCGCCATGTCTGTCGATAAAGCCACGGTCGCCAAGATCGCTTCGCTCGCCCGCATCCGCGTCACCGACGCGGAGGTGGAGGCGATGGTCCCCGAACTGAACCAGATACTCGACTGGGTCGAGCAACTGGGCGAGGTCGATTGCGCCGGGGTTGAGCCGATGACCGCGGTCATCCCCAATACCCTGCGCCTGCGCGACGATATCGTCGATGCCGATCCGCTGACCGGCGGCAACGTGCGTGACAAGGTGCTGGCCAACGCCCCCGCGCCCGAACACGGCTTCTTCGGCGTGCCCAAGGTGATCGAATAATGACCGACCTGACCGACCTGACCGTCGCCGCGATCCGCAAGGGCGTCGCCGACGGCGACTTCACCGCGGTGGAAGTGGCGGACGCGTTCAACGCCAACGTCGCGGCGGCAAGCGCGCTCAACGCCTTCATCGTCGTCACGCCCGATCATGCGATCGAAGCGGCAAAGGCCGTCGATGCGAAGCGCGCCAGGGGCGAGCCGCTGGGCAGGATGGGCGGCGTGCCGATCGGCATGAAGGACCTGTTCGCCACCAGCGGCGTCCAGACCACCGCCGCCAGCCACATGCTCGAAGGTTTCATGCCGCAGTACGAATCGACCGTGTCGCAGAAGCTGTGGGACGCGGGCGCGGGCATGCTGGGCAAGCTGAACCTCGACCAGTTCGCGATGGGTTCGTCGAACGAGACGAGCTATTTCGGCAACGTCATCAGCCCGTGGAAGCGCGCGAACGGCGACAATGCCGCGCTTGCCCCCGGCGGGTCCTCGGGCGGTTCGTCGGCGGCGATCGCGGCGCGGCTGTGCCCCGCGGCGACCGGCACCGACACCGGCGGCTCGATACGCCAGCCTGCCGCCTTTACCGGCATTTCGGGCATCAAGCCTACGTATGGCCGCTGCTCGCGCTGGGGCGTGGTGGCCTTTGCCTCCAGCCTCGACCAGGCGGGGCCGATGGCGCGCGACGTCACCGACTGCGCGATCATGCTGGAGGCGATGGCCGGTTTCGACCCCAAGGATTCGACCTCGCTCGACCTGCCCGTCCCGGCGTGGGAGGAAGGTCTGAACGCCGACCTTTCCGGAAAGAAGGTCGGAATTCCCCGCGAATACCGGATGGACGGGATGGATCCGGAAATCGTCAGGTCGTGGGAAGACGGCATCGCCTGGCTGAAGGACGCGGGGGCGGAAATCGTCGACATCTCGCTGCCGCACTCCCGGTACGCGCTGCCGGTCTACTACATCATCGCCCCGGCGGAGGCGTCGTCGAACCTCGCCCGCTATGACGGCGTGCGCTACGGCCTGCGCGACCTGCCAGACGGCGCCGGCCTGCAGGACATGTATGCCGCGACCCGGGCCGAGGGCTTCGGCGCCGAAGTGAAGCGCCGCATCATGATCGGCACCTATGTCCTGTCGGCGGGCTTCTACGATGCCTACTACAGCCAGGCGCAGAAGGTCCGCGCGCTCATCGCCCGCGATTTCGAGCAGGCGTTCACGCAGTGCGACGTGATCCTCGCGCCCACTGCGCCGAGCGCCGCCTTCGCGCTGGGCGAGAAGACCAGCGATCCACTGTCGATGTATTTGAACGACGTCTTCGCCGTGCCGGCCAGCCTGGCGGGCCTGCCGGCGATGAGCGTGCCGGCGGGGCTCAACAGCCAGGGCCTGCCGCTCGGCCTGCAGATCATCGGGCGCCCGTTCGACGAACAGGGCGTGCTCAACGCCGGGCTCGCGATCGAGCAGCGCGCCGCCTTCACCGCGAAGCCCGAGCGCTGGTGGTGAAGGTTTCGGCGGAATACACTCTGGCGATGGCGTCGCTGCACGCCTCGCTGCAGTCGATCCGCATGATCGCCAACGCCGGGCTCGCCTCGCCCGACGACATCGACGGCTCGCTCGAGGGGGTGACCCAGACGCTGGAGCATCTGCCCGAAGAGTTGTTCGCCAAGCTGCAGCCGATCCTCGACCGGCAGTTCGCCGCCATCAAGCAGGCGGCCGCTTTGAACTGGAACGAAGAATGACCGAATACCGCATCCAGGGTGCCACCGGCGAATGGGAGGTCGTCATCGGCCTTGAGGTCCACGCCCAGGTCACCTCCAACGCGAAGCTGTTTTCCGGCGCGGCGACCGCGTTCGGGGCGGAGCCGAACACGCAGGTCAGCCTCGTCGACGCGGCGATGCCGGGCATGCTGCCGGTGCCGAACCGGGAATGCATCCGCCAGGCGGTGCGCACCGGCATGGCGATCGACGCGCAGATCAACAAGTGGAGCCGGTTCGACCGCAAGAACTACTTCTACGCCGACCTGCCGCAGGGCTACCAGATCAGCCAGCTCTACCACCCGCTGGTGGGCGAGGGGCATCTCGACATCGCGCTGGACGATAAGGACCCCGAAAACACCAAGCGCATCGGCATCGAGCGGATCCACGTCGAACAGGACGCGGGCAAGCTGATGCACGACCAGCACCCGACGATGAGCTACGTCGACCTGAACCGCAGCGGCGTCGCGCTGATGGAGATCGTCTCGAAGCCCGACATGCGCAGCCCGGCGGAGGCGGGCGCCTATGTCCGCAAGCTGCGCTCGATCCTGCGGTATGTCGGTTCGTGCGACGGCAACATGGAGGAAGGGTCCATGCGCGCCGACGTCAACGTGTCGGTCCGCAAGCCGGGCGACGCATTCGGCACCCGCACCGAGACGAAGAACGTCAACTCGGTCCGCTTCGTGATGCAGGTGATCGAGTACGAGGCGAACCGCCAGGTAGACGTGATCGAGAGCGGCGGCACGGTCGATCAGGAAACCCGCCTGTTCGATCCCGACACCGGCACGACGCGCACGATGCGTTCGAAGGAAGACGCGCACGACTATCGCTACTTCCCCGATCCCGACCTGCTGCCGCTGGAGCTCGACGACGCGTTTCTCGAGGATTGCCGGGCGAGCTTGCCCGAACTGCCCGATGCGAAGCGGCACCGCTACGAGAACGGCCTGGGATTGAGCGCCTACAACGCCGGGCAGCTGACCGCCGACGTCGAGGTGTACCAGCGGTTCGAGGCGCTGCTGGCGGCGACCGCGGCAAAGCTGGGCAAGGGCGAGGCCGATGTCGCGACGCAGGTCGCCAACTGGGTGCTTTCGGTCGCGCCGGGCGTGCGCAACGCCGCCGAAGGCGCGGACGAGGCGAACGACACGACCGAGGCCAACGCCGCGATCCTCGCGCTGCTGGCGGGCGGGACGGTTTCGGGCGGGCAGGCGAAGGAGATCTACGAGATCGTCCTGAAGACCGGCCGCGCGCCCGATGAAATCGCCGAGACCGAGGGGCTCAAGCAGAACAGCGACACCGGCGCGATCGAGGCGGTGATCGACGAAGTGCTTGCCGCCAACGCCGACAAGGTCGCCGAATACCGGGGCGGCAAGGACAAGCTGTTCGGCTTCTTCGTCGGCCAGACGATGAAGGCCATGAAGGGGCAGGGCAATCCGGCAGTGGTGAACGAGATCCTGAAGGCAAAGCTGGGCTGATCCTTCGCAACGAATGCGGGAAAGGGCGTCGGGAGCGGTTCCGGCGCCCTTTTTCCTTACTCGCCGGCCGCGCGGTTATTTGCGCCAGCGCAAAGTGCGCGCCTCTTGAAATCGGCATCGTCAGAGAAAATCTCGTGTCCGACGAGACGGGGCCTTGTGTTGCAGAATTGCAACACTATCTGAGGTCGGCATTCAGGAGAGCGACCACATGAATCTCGAAAAGTTCACCGACCGGGCGAAGGGCTTCCTGCAGGCGGCGCAGACCGTCGCCATCCGCATGAACCACCAGCGCATCGGGCCCGATCACATCCTGAAGGCCCTGCTCGAGGATGGCGAGGGCATGGCCTCGGGCCTCATCACCCGCTCGGGCGGCAACCCCGCCTTCGCGCAGGCCGAGGTGGACAAGGCGCTGGCCAAGGTGCCTGCCGTTTCGGGCGGCGGGGCGCAACAGACGCCCGGCCTCGACAACGATGCGGTGCGCGTGCTCGACCAGGCCGAACAGCTCGCCACCAAGTCGGGCGACGCCTATGTCACGGTCGAGCGGATGCTGCTCGCCCTCACTCTCGCCACCACCACGACGGCAGGGCAGGCGCTGAAGGCCGCGAACCTGACGCCGCAAGCGCTGGAGGCGGCTATTTCTGACCTTCGCGGCGGTCGCCGGGCCGACAGCGCCAGCGCCGAGGAAAGCTACGAGGCGATGCAGAAGTACGCCCGCGACCTGACCGCCGCGGCGCGCGAAGGCAAGCTCGACCCGGTGATCGGCCGCGACGAGGAGATCCGCCGCACCGTCCAGATCCTTGCCCGGCGCACCAAGAACAATCCCGTGCTTATCGGCGAGCCCGGCGTCGGCAAGACCGCCATCGCCGAAGGGCTGGCCCTGCGCATCGCCAACGGCGACGTGCCCGACAGTCTCAAGGACCGCACGCTCATGGCGCTCGACATGGGCAGCCTGATCGCGGGCGCGAAGTATCGCGGCGAGTTCGAGGAGCGGCTGAAGGCCGTGCTCGACGAGGTGAAGGGTGCCGAAGGCCAGATCATCCTGTTCATCGACGAGATGCACACCCTGATCGGCGCGGGAAAGTCCGAAGGCGCAATGGATGCGGGCAACCTGCTCAAGCCCGCGCTCGCTCGCGGCGAACTGCATTGCATCGGAGCGACCACGCTCGACGAATACCAGAAGTACGTCGAGAAGGACCCCGCGCTGCAGCGGCGGTTCCAGCCGGTGTTCGTGGGTGAGCCGACGGTCGAGGACACGATCTCGATCCTGCGTGGCCTCAAGGAAAAGTACGAGCTGCACCACGGCGTGCGCATCACCGACGGCGCGATCGTCGCGGCGGCGCAGCTTTCGAACCGCTACATCTCGGACCGTTTCCTGCCCGACAAGGCCATCGACCTGATGGACGAGGCGGCATCGCGCATCCGCATGGAAGTTGAGAGCAAGCCCGAGGAGATCGAGAACCTCGACCGCCGGATCATCCAGCTCAAGATCGAGGAAATGGCGCTCGCCAAGGAAACCGATACCGCGTCCGCCGACCGGCTCGCCAACTTGCGCGAGGAACTCGCCAATCTCGAGCAGCAGTCGAGCGAGCTGACCACCCGCTGGCAGAACGAGCGCGACAAGATCGCCGCCGAGGGCAAGATCAAGGAAGAGCTGGATGCCGCGCGCATCGAGCTGGAACAGGCGCAGCGCGCCGGCGACCTCGCCAAGGCGGGCGAGCTTTCCTACGGCCGCATCCCGCAGCTCGAGAGGCAACTCGCCGAAGCGCAGGGGCAGGCGGAGAACGCCATGCTGCGCGAGGAAGTGACCGAGGACGACATCGCCGCCGTGGTCTCGAAGTGGACCGGCATCCCGGTCGACCGGATGATGGCGGGCGAGCGCGAGAAGCTGCTGCAGATGGAGCAGGCGATCGGCGCGCGCGTCATCGGGCAGGAACAGGCGGTCGTCGCCGTGTCGAAGGCGGTGCGCCGTGCGCGCGCGGGCCTGCAGGACCCGAACCGGCCCTTGGGCTCGTTCCTGTTCCTTGGCCCCACGGGCGTCGGCAAGACCGAACTGACCAAGGCGCTCGCCGAATTCCTGTTCGACGACGACAGCGCGATGGTGCGCATCGACATGAGCGAGTTCATGGAAAAGCACGCTGTCGCCCGCCTGATCGGCGCGCCTCCGGGCTATGTCGGTTACGAGGAAGGCGGCGTGCTGACCGAAGCGGTGCGGCGCAGGCCCTACCAAGTCGTGCTGTTCGACGAGGTCGAGAAGGCGCACCAGGACGTGTTCAACGTGCTGTTGCAGGTGCTCGACGACGGTCGCCTGACCGACGGGCAGGGCCGGGTGGTCGATTTCTCGAACACGCTGATCATCCTGACCAGCAACCTGGGCAGCCAGTATCTCGCCAATCTCGACGATGGGCAGAAGGTCGAGGATGTCGAGCCGCAGGTGATGGAGGTCGTGCGCGCGCATTTCCGGCCCGAGTTCCTCAACCGCTTGGACGAGATCATCCTGTTCCACCGGCTCGGCGCCGAACACATGGCGCCGATCGTCGAAATCCAGGTCGGCCGCGTGCAGAAACTGCTCAAGGACCGCAAGATCGTGCTCGACCTGACCGACGGGGCGAAGACGTGGCTGGGCCGGGTCGGCTACGATCCGGTCTATGGCGCGCGGCCGCTCAAGCGTGCGGTGCAGCGCTACCTGCAGGACCCGCTCGCCGAAAGACTGCTCGGCGGCGAGATCCCCGACGGCAGCACCGTTCACATCGCCGACGGGGACGGCGGGTTGGTCTTCGCGGTGGGGTGACAGGCAGGGCGCCGCGGATCGACCGGCGCCGATTGACACCATCATGGCGATGGGAGAGGCATGGGCCATGACCTCTCCCGTCAAAAGCATCACCATCGTCGGCGGCGGCACGACCGGCTGGCTGGCCGCCGCATTTCTCGCCACCCGCTTCCAGACCAACCTTGCCGCGGGCGAGATGTCGGTCACGGTCATCGAATCGCCGAACATCCCGATCATCGGGGTGGGCGAATCGCTGTCGCCCGCAGCGCCGGAGACGCTGAAATCGCTCGGCATTCCCGAGCGGCTGTTCATGATCGAGACCGACGCCACCTTCAAGCTGGCGGGCTATTTCCTCAACTGGGACGTCGGCTCTCGCGGCGAGCCGACGAGTTGGGTCAATCCCTTTGTCGGCTATCTGACGGCGGGCAACGAGTTCGAGCGGTTCGAACTGGCCGGCAAGCCTTTCGGAGAAGCGCCGGACTACGCGGCGACGATCTCGCCCTGCCGTGCGGCGATCGAGCAGGCCAAGGGGCCGCGCCAGATCGGGCAGGCGGACTTCGAAGCGGTGCTGCGCTATGCCTATCACACGGATGCCAGCCGCTATGCCGCGCTGCTGAAGACGGTCGCGCTGCATCGCGGGGCGGTGCACGTCAGCGACGACGTGGTGGACGTGACGCTGCGCGACGACGGCTTCGTCGACAGCCTGCAACTGGCCGGGCGCGGGGCCCATCCGGTCGAGATGGTCATCGACGCGACGGGCTTTTCCGGTGTCATCCTCAACAAGGCGCTGGGCATCGGCCATGTCGACTATTCGCAGACCCTGCTCAACGACCGGGCCGCGGTGATCCAGCTCGACTGGCCCGAGATCGGGGAGATCGAACCGGCGACGCGCGCCACCGCGCTGGGCCACGGCTGGGCCTTTCGCGTGCCGCTCTACCACCGCACCGGCAACGGCTACGTCTATTCCAGCCGCTTCATCGACGATGACGCGGCGCGGCGCGAGTTCGCGGCGCACCTGGGCGATCCCGCGCTGGCGGAACGCATGCGGATCATTCCGATGCGGGTGGGCCGGGCGCAGCGCAACTGGGTTGGCAACTGCATCGCGATGGGGCTGAGTTCGGGCTTCGTCGAGCCGTTGGAGGCGAGCGCGATCTACACGGTCGAGACCTCGCTCAAGTGGCTGATGAACTATTTCCCGGACAGCAGTTTCCCGGCGGCACTGGCCGATCGGTACAACCAGCGCACAGCCGCCCTCTACGACGAGGTGGTCGAATACATCGCGCTGCACTACCGCCTGTCGAACCGCGACGACACCGCGTACTGGCGGGCGCAGCGGACCGAGCCGGTCCTGCCCGACCGGCTGGCCGCGAACCTGGAAGCGTGGCGCCATACCCTGCCGGTGCAGGCGGACGTGCAGCCGACCAACTACTTCGATCAGAACACCTATCTCGCCGCGCTGTTCGGCAAGGGGTTCTACAAGGGCGGGCAGCTTCATCCCGAGCGCAAGTACGACGCGGGCGAGTGGGCGAAGCTGAAACGCACGATCATCGACACGCACGACCGCGCGGTCGCATCGCTGCCGGGGCACCGCGAACTGCTCGATTCCTTCCGCCGCTGAGGGGCCGGTGGGGGCGAGGCCCCCCTTGGCTTGGCATCGATCGTCGGCCTTGCGCCGACCGGCACGAAAAAAGGGGCGGTGCTTGCGCACCGCCCCCTCTTTTTTGCCTGGCTGGCGGACAGTCTTAGAAGCTGCCCGAAATGCCGAAGCGGAAGTAGCGACCCGTCTGATACGACGTGACGCGCTGGTAGTAGGGGTTGATCGTGTTGACGTCGTCGAGATCGCCGAACTCGTTGTAGTCCAGCTTGCTCTTGAAGTTGAACACGTTGAACACGTCCATGCTCAGCGTCACGCCGCCGTCGGTCGACGGGAACGGAACGGTGTAGGCGAAGCGAAGGTCGATCCGCTTGTTCCAGTCGCTGTCGAACACGCTGCCACGGCCAACCGGCTGGTCGAGCGTGCCGTCGATGTTACCGGCGGCGATCTGCGCGTTACAGTACCACGACGAGGCGAGGACGTCGGTCGCACGACCGTCGCCGACCGGGTACGAGCCCTGGCAACCGAACTTGCGCGGCGACTGGACGATCGCGTTGAAGCCGAGGTTGAAGTTCTCGAACGGGGTCACGTTGCCGTAGACCTTGAACGTGTGGGTGCGGTGGTTCGGCAGATAGCCGTAGGCACCGTCCATCCAGCCGAGTTCGTCGAAGTCCTGCGTCAGGCCGGTATCGTCCTGACCGTTGTCCGACTTCACGCCGCCTTCGTAGTTACCCTTCGAACGCGCCCAGACGTACGAGGCGCTCATGCCCCAGATGCCGTCGTTGGCACGGTCGAACTTGAACTCGGCCGCGTAGTACTTACGCTTCGCCTTGGGCAGGCCGATGAACGAGTTCGGGATGACCAGCTCGTGCAGGTTGCCGGCGTCGTCCGAAGCGTCGACGATCAGGTCCTTGCCCGGGTTGAGGAGGACGTAGCCGCCGCTGCCGACCGTGGGCGTCACGCCCGGCGCACACCACGAGAGCGACTGCGTGTCGCAGTAGTTCTCGACGATGGACTCGTAGGCGCCCGAACCGTCGAAGTCGACGTCTTCAAGGACCGCGCCGAGGGTGCGGTACGTGAAGTTGGCGGAGAGCTTGACCAGCGGCGAGACGTTGTATTCGCCGCCGAAGATGAACTCGTCCAGGTACTGCGGGCTGAGGTTCTTGGACACCAGCGTCGAAGCCGGGGCCACCGAACCGTCGCTCAGCACGGTTTCACGAACGATGGTTCCCAGCGTGGGATCGCTCAGGCTGCCGTTGTAGTTGCCGCTGCCGTCCACCGGAAGGGTGTAGTAGTCTTCGGTGAAGAATTCGGCGCCGGCCAGACGGATGTTAGTGTTCGCCGCGACGGGCAGGTAGTAGCGACCGTAGAAGGCCGAGATACGGGCACGCTTCTCGCCGGTCGGGTCGAAGTTGATGCCGATACGCGGCTGCCACTGGTTCTTCAGCTTGATGAACGTATCGCCGTTGCCGTCGGTGTTCTCGAACGTGTCGTTACGCAGGCCGAGCGACAGATTGATCTTGTCGGTGACGTCCCAGTCGTCCTGCACGTAGAACGCGGTGTTCTTCGACTTGAACGCACCACCCGAATCCAGCACGCGAACGCGGATGTAGTCGGTGTTCGGGTCGATCAGGCCGCCCAGCGCACCTTCGGCGCCCGAACGGTAGAAGCGGTAGTAGGTGCCGCCCGAGTAGATCGTCGCGTTGACGGCGGTCAGGTTCTCGCGGTCGAAGCCGAAGCGCATGTTGTGCGAGCCGAGCAGGTCGAAGCTGAGATCCGCGTCGAAGCGGTAGTTCTCGCGCTTGTCGCGGCCGGTGTCGATCACGCCATTGGGATTGCCCGCGATGTAGACCAGCGAACCGCTGCGACCGTCCAGGACGTAGGGAACCGAGTCCGCGTCGCCCGCCGAGGTCTGGTCGAACTTCGACTTGCCGTACAGGGCCGACAGGGTCAGCCAGTCGGTGAAGGCACCGGTGTACTTGAAGATCATGTTCGAACCACCGGCGAAGTTGGTGGTGTTCGTGACCTCGCCCGTGTCGAGAACGGTCTGCTTGACGGTCTCGTCCTGGCTGTCGTTGAAGTAGGTGGCTTCAACGCGGTGGCCGTCGAACAGGTTCAGGTCGAGCTTGCCGCCGTAGAACGGATCGTTGAGCTTGCGCTCGGTCAGCGTGGTGTTGGTGTAGGTGCCGAGCAGTTCGCCGTCTTCGTTCTGATCCTCGACGCGCGCCGTGTCGGACTGCGTGAAGTGGCGCGGGTTGTAGAAGCCGAAGAAGAACAGGCGGTCCTTCAGGATCGGACCCGACAGCCAGATGTTGCCTTCGGCCTGGGTGCGCTTGTCGAGCTCGTTCGCCTGCGAGTAGGTGTTCGGCGAAGTCTCGCGCATCGAATCCGGGATGTAGCTGGCGTTGAAACCGCCGTGGAATTCGTTGCCGCCCGAGCGGGTCAGGGCGATGACCGCGCCGCCGGTGTTGCGACCGAATTCGGCCTGGTAGCCGCCGGTCTTGACCTGCACCTGGTCATAGAACTCGAACGGCACGGTGGTGCCGCCCACGAACGTACGGAAGTTCGTGATGTTCATGCCGTTGATGTAATAGATGTTCTCGGCAACCGACGAACCGGCAATCGAGACGCCGCCGAACGCGGTGTCGCCCGAGGTCACACCTGGGGTCAGCAGCTGGATCGCTTCGATGTTGCGCGCGACCGGCAGGTTTTCCGCGATGCTCTGGACATCGAAGACGGCGCCGGTGGCGGTGCCCGAGAAGTCGACCGTGCGGACCGCGCGGCCGGTGACGACGATCACGTCGCCTTCAGTCGTCGAGACCGCGGCAACGGGGAAGGTGTAGTTCGAACCACCCAGGGCAACCGCGACGTTCTCGTTCTTGGTCGTCTGCACGCCCGGCGCGCTGATGGTGACCGCGTAGTTGCCGATCGGCAGCTGCGAAAGGCTGAACTGGCCCGACGCGTTGGTCGTGGTCGTGCGCGTGAAGCCGCGATCCTGCGAATCGACGGTGATCGTGGCGCCGGCGACCGGTGCGCCGCTTTCGTCGGTGACGGTGCCCGACAGCGAGCCCGCAGTCACGTCCTGTGCGGCAGCCACGGTCGGAAGAGCGACCGACGCCGCAGCGCCGATGCCGACCAGGGCGAGCGCGTTGAGGGCGGAGCTCGCCTCAAGCGCACGCTTGCGAATGGTGGTGAGTGTCATGTGATGCAGTCCCTTTGCATTTCTGGGCCCGGCGCTTTTCCCGAACGCCGGGTGGCTTCCCGGCGCGTCGCGATAGGCGCGGGGAATTGGCCGAGGCATCCCCCATCGGATGGAACAATGCAAAACCAGATAGTCTCAATTGAGAAGAATTGGTTGCGAGTGTTGCCGATCGATCACATCTCGCAATCGGCCATCATGGCACGTCGGTCGCGGCAAATTCGTGACACGCGAATCCCCGGCAGGCACGCGGTCCGCGCGGCAAATAGCAATGATTGTCAGCGATTTATGCAACGGTGAGTGCGTTGGTCATCACCGGCGGGCTGGCAAACCGGTTTCCCCGGTTACGTGAATCGAGGGTGGTTACCGATGTGACCGGCGCGGATGAAACGAAATGTGACTTTCAAACAACATTCCATTCCAGATGTTACTTTATATTGGCGGACAGCGCACATTTGCGTATCAACCCCCTTCATGTCGCCCGTGAAACCTCGCCTTGCGGATTTCCTGCCATATCGCCTTTCGGTGACCTCGAATGCGGTCAGCAACCGCATTGCGGCCGATTACCGGACGCGATTCGGCGTCAACGTGCCCGAATGGCGCGTCATGGCCGTGCTCGGCGACGTGGGTGCGCTGACGCAGCGGCAACTGGTTGGCGCGACGTTCATGGACAAGGTCGCGGTCAACCGTGCGTGCAAGGTGCTGGCCGATCGCGGACTGGTCGAGCGCAGCCCGAACGACAGTGACGGACGCTCCCACCTGCTCGAACTCACCGAATCGGGCCGCGAGATGCACGGCCAGATCATGCCCCTGGCGCTCAGCCTGGAGGCACGACTGCTCGAATGCCTGACCGCGGCGGAGCAGCGCAACCTGCGCCGGATCCTCGACAAGCTCTTCGCGCAAGTGCGCGCCACCGACACCAACTGATCGGCTCGCCCCGGACGGTCGCACCGACCTGTCCTTCCGTCGGCGTTGCATGAAGAAAGGGCGGCAGGGTCATCCCCCGCCGCCCTTTTCGGTTCACGCCGTGTGGCGGCGCACCCGCTCCTACGATTCCCGGTTGAGGAACGTGTCGGAGATGGCGCAGGCCGCCGGGCCGAGGATGACGATGAACAGCACCGGCAGGATGAACAGGATCAGCGGCACGGTCATGATCGCGGGCAGGCGCGCGGCCTTTTCCTCGGCCCGCATCATGCGTTCGTTGCGGAATTCGGCGGACAGCACGCGCAGAGCACTGGCCAGGGGGGTACCGTAGCGTTCGGTCTGCACCATGGTCGTGGTCACGCCCTTCACCGCCTCCAGGTTGACGCGGTAGGCGAGATTGTCGAACGCCTGCTTGCGTTCGGACAGGAACGACAGCTCGATCGAGGTCAGCGCGAATTCGTCGGCCAGTTCCGGATAGGCCCGGCCCAGTTCCTTGGACACGCGGCCGAAGGCGGCGTCGACGGTCAGGCCCGCCTCGGCGCAGATGACGAGGAGGTCGAGCGCGTCGGGCAGCCCCTTGCGGATGGCGCTCGTCCGCTTGTCGATGATGTTCTTGAGATAGATGTCGGGCGCCTTGTATCCCATGATCAGGATGAAGGCGAAGGTGTTGAACCGCCGCATCGAACCCCAGTCGGGATACATGTCGGTCCAGTAGATCACCGTCGCGGCGAGCAGGCCGAGCGTGATCATCAGCACCGGCCGCGCGGCGACGACGACATAGGCCAGCTCTTTGCGGCGGATGCCGGCCTGCATCAGTTTCTGCTCGATCGTCGCGATCTGCGAATCCTGCAGCATCTTCAGCGAGCCGAGGACGTCGCGGACCTTGTTGGTCACGTCGGTCCGACGGCGGATCGAACGGCGCACGTTGATCGTGCCCATGAGGCCCGCCTTGAGATCGTCGCGCCGGGCGTTGAGCGACTTGACGCGCTTGGCCATCGGGTCGCGCACGGTGACGGCGGCGTAGACGGCCATCATCGCGGCAAGGGCGGCGACACCGGCCAGCAGCGTGCCGACCATGATGACGTCGAAGCCGAGAAGCGTGGGGCCTGCGGGATTGTTGACCATGATCCTTGCCTTTCCCTCAGACCTCGAAACTGACCATCTTGTACATGATGAAACCGCCCAGGCTCATCCACACCAGGCCGCCGAGGCCCGCGACGATGAGGCGGTCGTCGGTGAAGAACCCGCCGAGGTACTTGGGGTTCAGCATGTAGACCATCGTGAACACCACGAAGGGCAGGGCGCCGACGATGTAGGCCGAGGCCTTGGCTTCCGAGCTCATCGCCCGGATCTTGAGCTTCATCTGCATGCGGTCGCGCAGCACCTTGGCGAGGTTCGAAAGCGTCTCGGCAAGATTGCCGCCGGTCTCGCGCTGGATGGCGAGGCTGATGCAGAAGAACTTGAATTCCGGCAGGTCCAGCTTGTCGGCGGTTTCCTGCAGGCTGTCGTCGAGCGACTTGCCGACCCGCACCCGGTCGGTCACGTTGCGGAACTCCTCGCCCACCGGGCCGTCGATCTCGCCCGCGACGACCGCCATCGTCTCGGTCACCGGCAGGCCGGCGCGCAGGCCGCGCACGAGCAGCTCGATACCGTCGGGAAAGCGCGTGTTGAAGGCCTTGGTCCGCTTGGCGATCAGGTACTTGACCGCAAGGTGCGGAACGCCCGCGCCCATCATCGCGCCCAGGGCGAGGCCGAGCAGCGGCGCGCCGAAGACAGTGACGATCGGCAGCGCCACCAGCACGCCGATGCCGACGGAGGCGTAGATATACTGCTGGACGGTGATGTCCTTGCCGGTGCGTTCGAGCCGCAGCGACAGGGCCGCGGCCTTCGAATCGGCGCCGGCGACCCGGTGCGGCTTCACCCGGCGGGCGGCGACCGCCTTCTTGAATTGCGCCTCGACCTTCGCCTCGCCGTTTTCCGAGTGGCGATAGCGGATCTGCTGCAGCCGCTTGGTCTGCGCGCGCGAGGCGGACGAGCCGTAGAGCGCAACGTACGCGACGAACATGATCACGAACATGCCCAGGGCGATGATGCCGATTTGCGCCATATCCATCGTCTTCGCGTCCTTCCTTGTCGAACCGGTTCAGCCGGGAGTCCTTGCGCGGGCGCGGGTCACGCCTTCTGCTTGGACCCCAGCATCGAGCGCAGGTCGAACTTGTTCATCAGCGATGCGCCCTTGGCCGCATCCTTGCCCTTGCCCTTGCCGTTTCCGGGGGCGGAAGCGCTGTCGCCGCCGCTGGTCACGATCGCGCGGCTGATGTCGCGGATCACCGCCGAGGCCTTCGAGCCGCGGCTCGCCTCGACAAGCACCTGGCCCAGCTTGGCGGCATGGATCGCGGCCTTCACGTCGGCGGGGATGATGTAGTCGATCTTGCGTTCGATCGAGGCCTCGAAGTCGGCGCGGCTGATCTCGCCCGCGCCCTGGCCGACGCGGTTGGCGACGACGATCGGCTTCACGTGCTCGGCATGGCTCGACAGCCACGACAGGATGCGGATCGAATCGCGCGCCGAGGCGAGCGTCAGTTCGGTCGCGAGGATGAACACGTCCGCCCCGTTCAGGATGTGCGGGAAGTTGATCAGCATGTTGCGCGGCAGGTCGACTACGGTCATGTCGAAGGCCTGGCGGAACTCGTCCTCCAGCTGCACGAAAGCCGAACCGTCGGTCATCAGCGGCGTGTGGATCGGCGCTTCGGCCGACAGCACCGAGAGATGGTCGTTCGCCCGCACCATCGCGCGTTCGATGAACAGGCCGTCGATGCGGCTGGGGTTGTCGATCGCGTCGGTCAGGCCGCGGCCCGGCTCCAGGTCCATGGTGAGGGCGCCGGTGCCGAAATGCACGTCGAGATCGAGCAGCGCTGTCGGCAGCTTGTGTTCGGTGCTGAACAGCCAGGCCATCGAGGTCGCCAGAGTCGAGGCGCCGACGCCGCCCCGCGTGCCGACCACCGCGGTCAGCACGTGGTCGCGCGCCGCGCTTTCGCCGCCGCCGCTATGGCGCGGAGCGTTGAAGCTGGTCTGCGCCTGAATCAGCGCGTCGCGCACCGCTTCCTCGGTCACCGGCTTCAGCAGGTAGTCCTGGATGCCGCTGGCGGTGAGGTCTCGATAGAGGCGCACGTCGTTGACCTGGCCGATGGCGATGACCACCGTGCCCGGCTCGCACACCTCGGCCAGGGCGTTGATGTCGCTCAGCGGATCGCCGCATTCGGACAGGTCGACCAGCAGGATCGACGGGCTGGCCGACACCGACAGGGTCTGCACCGCGTTGCGCAGGCCGCCCTTGTTGCACTTTTCGTGCGGCAGGCCGAGTTCGGAGGCGGCGTTGCGCACGACATCGGTCGTCGCCTCGTCGCACAGGAACGCGGCGAAGCTGTCGCGATCGCCATGACCGGCGTTACCGCCGCCGGGAGCCCAGGGAGCATTCATCGGATTATCCCTTCTTACTTGCTGTCGGACGCGACTTCGTTGACCTTGTTGCCGTTGCCGGTCGGCTTCGCCTCGCGGTAGGCTTCGATCGCCTTGGTCGAGCTCATCACCACCGTCTCGCCCGAACCGCGCTGGCCGCGCAGGAGGTCTTCGGGGTCGGCGATCATCGCGGCGAGGTTGCCGTTGATGGCGCAGCCGTAACCGGGGCTGGTGGCGTTGTTGGGGTTCGCATCGGACTGCGCGCTCCAGTTCGGGCAGTTCGGGACCGAGGCGACGGCGCGGGTCACGACCACGCGGGCAGACCCGGCAGGGGCCATGCCTTCGGTGACCGGCGCGGTCATGCCGAGCAGGAAGCCGCGCGCATCGGCGAGTTTGGCGAGATCGTCGCGGGCCGCCGGGCTGAGGCTGCTGCCATCGACCGAGACCTTGTCGCCGTAGCCGAGTTCGAGCGCGTCGAACCAGTCGGTCAGGCGGCGCTGTTCGCTCATCGGGATGCCGGACGGGCCGGCCTGCACGTCGAACACGTAATTCGTGCGGCTGACCACCGGCTGGTTGTCCGAATAGAGCGTGCGGTTGGTCGCGACCCCGCCGGCGCAGGCCGAGAGGCCGGCACTGGCCAGCAGCGCGAAGGCCAGCGGGCGCAGGGAGCGGGTGAACCGGTTTGCAGTGTTCATCGTCATCACCATTGTCCTTCGTGCGATCAGAACGAGAAGCCGGGCGCCGATCCGGCAGCATCGGCGCTGCGAACGGGCTGGCGGGCCGGGTCGGCGGATTGCGGCGTCGCCGCGCTGATGCCGGGGGCGACGACATCCTTGGTCGCGCTGGGCATCGGGCGGGCGGTACCGGTCACGCCATCGGTGTTCTTGTTGAGGAGCAGGCGCTCGAATTCGGGCACCGTGCGCAGGCCGTCGGTCGGCAGCACGATGTCGGCATCGTCGACCGGCTTCACCAGGTACGGCGTGACCACGATGACCAGCTCGGTCTCGCCCTTGCGGAAGCTGTTCGAGCGGAAGAGATTGCCGAGGATCGGGATGTCGGCGACGCCGGGCGTCTTTTCGATCGCGCTGTTGTAGCCGTTCTGCAGCAGACCCGCGATCATGAAGCTCTGGCCCGAACCCAGTTCGATCGTCGTTTCCGCGCGGCGCACGGTCAGCGACGGGATTTGGAAACCGCTGACCACGACCGCGCCCTGGCTCGACAGTTCGGAGACTTCGGGGCGGACGCGGATCGAGATGCGGCCGTTGGCCAGCACCGTCGGGGTGTAGGAGAGGCTGACGCCGAACTTCTTGTACTCGATCGAGGTCGAGCCGAGGCCCGAGCTGACCGGGATCGGATATTCGCCGCCCGCGAGGAAGTCGGCCGTTTCGCCCGAAAGCGCGGTGAGGTTGGGTTCCGAGATGGTCGTCACGAGGCCCGTCGTCTCGCCCACGTCGAGCGCGGCGGCGATATCGAGGCCGAGGAACTTGCCGATGCCGCCGATCGTGGACGTGCCGGAATTCTGCTTGATGAGGCTGCCCGTGCCGCCTGCCTCGGTGCCGCCGACGAAAAGGCCGTCGCCGCCGACTGTCCACTGCGGCAAGTACCCGTCACGCCCCTGCGCGATGCCGAACTTGAAGCCGCTGGTGCCGTCGAAGGTGTTGACGCTGGCGCCCAGCACGCGAACCAGCGAACGGCTGACTTCGGCGAAGCGGACGCGCAGGTTGACCTGCAGCGGGGTGGCGAGCCGCAGGCGGCTGATGACATTGGTTCCGGGCCCGACGAAAGCCGAGACAAGGCGCTCGGCCTCTGCCGCGTCCTCCGGTGCGGCGACGGTGCCGGTCAGCAGCACGGTGTTGTTCATCGTCGCGGTCTGGATGCGCGCCTCGGGCATCGCGAGATCGAGCATCTGGTCGATCGAGGAGAGGTTGTTGCCGACGCGGATGACCGAGGACCAGATGACCCGGCCCACGTTGTCGGTGGCGTAAAGGGTCGTCTCGCCGGGCGACTTGCCCAGCACGAAGACCTGGTTGGCCGACTTCACCTGAACGTCGGCGATCTTGTCGTCGGCGATGAAGATGTCGGCCATGCGCCCGCCGACGTTGACGAGCTGGCTGGTCCCGACCGAGACAACGACTTCGTTGGTCGGCTTGGGCAGCGATGCAGACTGGGCCGCAGCGGTGCCGGAGAGGCCGGCGATGCCGATCGGCGCCAGTGCGGTGGCGGCGAAGGCGATGCTCGCGAGCATGCGTTTCATCTTGGTTCCCCCCTGGGAATGAATGAGCGTGGTCATGTCGGTTCCGTCCCTTTGTGCGTCGGGGCCTTAGCGGGCCACCGGAACGGCCGAGGTGCTGGTGCCGCGGGTGATCCGCACGACCGGACCGCTCGGCACGGCCGGAGCCGCCGCCGGTGCCGGGCCGCTGGCCATCGCCGGCATGAAGGGCGAAGGCGCGGCGGAGCGGGGCTTGAACGAGCGGGCCTGGAAGCGCGAGACGTCGCCGCCGGTCTGGTAGGTCGAGCGACCTTCCTGCGGCGCGTTCATCGCAAGCTGGAGGATCTCCTCCTCCTGCTCGGGCGAGGCGCCATCGGGAACCACGACCTCGCCCTTGGCGATGGCGCGGTCGAGCTCGGCGCGGGTGTCGGCCAGCGGGCGCAGCGCCAGGCTCAGCGTGCCGAGCTTTTCGGCGACGGCGACCTTCTCGGCGATGCGGGGCGTCGCCTCGATGGTGACGAGGCTGGTCTTGGTGACGACCGTCTTGCCGTCGACGACCTGGCTGTCGGTGCGCTGGTCGGTGGCGAGGATGCGCAGGTTGCGCAGCACGGTCTCGGCGGCGTTGAAGCCGTCCTCGTTCTCGGTGCCCGACACCTTCTGGGTCAGCAGCAGATCGACGCGGTCGCCGGGGAAGATGAAGCCGGCAACACCGGTCTTGGCGGAAACGGGGATGGTGACGGCGCGCATGCCGGGGCCGAGCGCGGCGGCGAGGAAGCCGCGGTCGCCGGGCTTGACCAGCGCGCCCTGGGTCACCGGTTGGCCCGCGGTGATCGGGAAGCGGGAGACGGTGCCGAGAAGCTGGTTCATGTCGGCCTGGCCTTCGACGAAGTAGGCGTCCTGCACCATTTCCTCGGGCCACAGCTTGAACTGCAGCGCGTCGGCGGTGATGATGGTGCCGATCGGCAGCTTGCGCGTGGCGACGAGGACGCGGGGTCCCTTCGGCTCGGCGGTGGCAGCCTCAACGGTCGGAGTGGCATTGCCGGCGAACATCGAGCGGGCCATCAGCGCGGTACCCACCGCGACGACCAGCGCAACCACCAGCAGTATCAGCTTCTTCTTGTCCATGGCAAAAGTCGCCCCTTCGTCGTGTCTGCTACCGGCCGGTTTCCGAGTCTTCTGGCCAGCGCTCTAACCGGCAAGTTGGCCGGCAATGGTTAAAATCAGGTCAAGACAGCGTTGAACCGAACATCAGGGTTTCCTGCAGGGCCGGGCCATAGGCGATCGCCAGCAGCAAAAGCATGCAGGCGGCGACCGAAACGCCGTAGGGAATCTGGAGCTGGGCCGCCTCCAGCCCGGCGCGGCGAAGGCGGCGGTGACGCGTGATCATCCACGCCGTCAGCAGCCCGTTGGCGATGCAGATCATCAGCATCAGCACCCCGAACACCGCCGGCGGCAGCCACAGCGCGATGGCGGTCAGCAGCTTGACGTCGCCGCCGCCCATCTGGCGCAGGCGGAACATCAGCGCCCCGAACGCGAACATGCCTGCCGCCAGAGCGAGCTGCGCCGCGACGCCCGGCCAGAGCGCAAGGCCCGAAGCCCACCAGAACACCGGTGCGAAAGCCGCGACCGTCAGGGTCAGCCGGTTGGTGATTTTGCGCGTGCGGATATCGGTGAACGCGCCATAGACCACCGCGATTGCCAAGCCGGCGAGCAAACCGTAAACGACCAGTCCTGCGTTCATGTCGGGCCCCTCGTGGTCCCTTCCCGCCGGCGGCGACAGGCCGTGGCGGGTTGGAAAAATTTACCTTGATGGGCCCGGTCTAGGCGGGATGGCTTACCAAACGGTAACCAACCCTTCATCCATTTCCGCGCTGTTTCCCGCGCGTGCCAAAGGACCGATCGATCAGCGCCGACCCGCCTCCGGACACCGCGAATCGGGCCGATCCCGCCGGGGCAGACCCCGCCGCGGTCGATCCGGCGATGTCGGTGCGGCGCGCCATCCCGACGATCGCGACGGAAGCCGTCTGGCGCGCAGGGGACGGGCACGCGATACGGCGAATCGACTGGCCCGGTTCACCGGGGGCCGCATCGGGCGCCGCGCCGCGCGGTTCGTTGCTGTTCCTGCCCGGGCGGGGCGACACGTACGAAAAGTATCTCGAAACGCTGCACGCCTGGCATCTCGAAGGATGGCGGGTGACGGCGATCGACTGGCGCGGGCAGGCGGGATCGGGACGGCTTGGCGCCGATCCGCTGACCGGGCACATCGACGATTTCGCCACGTGGGTGGCCGATCTCGCCGCGTTCTGGCGCCGGTGGAGGGTGGCGGCACCGGAACCGCGAATCGCCTTCGGCCATTCGATGGGCGGGCACATCCTGCTGCGCGCGCTCGAGGAAGGTGCCATCGATCCCGATGCCGCCGTGCTGGTCGCGCCGATGCTCGGCTTTGCCGGGGTGCCGGTGCCCTTCGCGCTGCTCCGCGCCTTCGCCGCGCTGCGCGCCCGCATGGGCGATCCCCGCCGTCCCGCGTGGAAGTGGAGCGAGAAGCCCGGCGAGTTTCCGGCCGATCGCATCGACCTGCTGACTCACGATCCGGCTCGTTACGCGGACGAGGAATTCTGGCGGACCGTCCGCCCCGAACTGGCGATGGGGCCGGCAAGCTGGGGCTGGCTGGAACAGGCGGTGCTATCTATGGCGAGGATCGCGAGCCCCGCCGCGCTCGCTTCGGTCAGGATCCCGGTGCTGCTGCTCGCGACGCGGGCCGACAAGCTGGTTTCGCCCGGTGCCATCCGCCGCGCGGCGCGCCTACTGCCTGATGCGCGGCTGGTCGAATACGGCGACGAGGCGCGGCACGAGATCCTGCGGGAAGCGGACCCGGTGCGCGACAGGGCGATGCAGGCGATTCGCGACTTCCTCGACGACAGGGCACCCCGGCGATGAGCGCGCCGCGCTTCGACATCGCCATCGTCGGTGCCGGCATGGCGGGCGCAAGCCTTGCCGCCACGATCGCCGGGCGCGCGAGCGTCGTCCTGATCGAGGGCGAGGAGCGGCCCGGCTATCACGCGACCGGCCGCTCCGCCGCGTTCTGGGCCGAAACCTATGGCGGGCCGGGGGTCTATCCGCTGACCGCCTCTTCGTATCGCTACCTCGACGAAGGCGGGTTCCTTACACCGCGCGGTGCGCTCAACATCGGGCGCGAGGAAGACCGCGAGACGGTCCGCAACTTTACCGAGCGATTCGCCGATCTCGGTGCCGGGATCGCGATGCTGGACCGCGCGGCGATGGAGCGGCACGTGCCGGGTCTGCGTCCGGAATGGACCTGCGCCGCCTGGGAACATTCGTGTGCCGACATCGACGTCGCCGCGCTGCATGCCCATTACCTCGGTGCCGCGGCCCGGGCCGGGGTGGACCTGCGGGTTCATGCGCGGCTGGTATCCGCGACGCGCGATGGGCACGGCTGGTCGCTCGGCCTCGCCCATGGCGAGACGCTGCGCTGCGACGTGCTCGTCGATGCGGCCGGGGCCTGGGCCGATCCGGTGGCGCGGCTGGCCGGGGTCGCCCCGCTCGGCATCGCGCCGCTGCGCCGCACGGTCGCGCAGTTGCGCACCGCGCCGCCCGCGCCCGCCACGCTGCCGCTGGTGCTCGACATCAACGAGACGTTCTATTTCAAGCCCGAAAGCGGCCGCGTCTGGCTCAGCCCGCACGACGAGACGCCGAGCGATCCCTGCGACGCCGCGGCGGAGGAACTGGACGTCGCCGTCGCGATCGACCGGATGGAGCGGGTCGTCGACTGGCGGGTCGAGGCGGTCGAGCGCAAGTGGGCGGGCCTGCGCAGCTTCGCGCCCGACCGGATGCCGGTCTACGGCTTCGATGCCCGCGTGCCCGGTTTCTTCTGGTGCGCGGGGCAGGGCGGCTTCGGCATCCAGACCGCGCCGGCGGCCGCGGCGCTGGCATCGTCGCTGCTGCTCGACACCGACGCCGGAATGGCCGCCGACATCGACCCCGCCGTCTACGCGCCCGCACGTTTCGGCTGACGCTGGGTTGCATGAGCGTCGTCTTGCGATAGTTTGCGCGACTTTCCGCAAGACCATGGGGGAAGACGCGATGGCGCACCGTTTCGAGATCCGGAAGAACAAGAAGGGCGAGTACGTCGCCTATTTCTGCTACAACGCCGAAACGATGTTCTGGACCGAGGGCTACACCTCGAAGTCGAGCGCGAGGAACGCGATCGATTCGATCCTCAAGAACGGCCCCAAGGCCGAGATCGTCGATACCACCGCAAGCTGACGGCGCCGCGAACCGGCGGCGGGCACCGGCCGATCAGGATGCGCTCGCCAGCACCGCCTGGTCGCTGGCGAGGGTATCGACGCGTTCGTTTTCCGGGTGACCGGCGTGGCCTTTCACCCAGTGCCAGCGGATCCGGTGCGGCGCGGCGGCGTCGAGCATGGCGCGCCACAGGTCCTCGTTCAGCACCGGCTTCTTCGCCGCCGTCTTCCAGCCGCGCTTCTGCCAGTTGTGCACCCAGCTGGTGATGCCGTCGATGACGTACTTGCTGTCGGTGTAGAGATCGACCTCGCAGGGGCGGGTGAGGGCCTTCAGCGCCTCGATTACCGCGGTCATTTCCATGCGGTTGTTGGTCGTGGCCCTTTCTCGGCCCGAGAGTTCCTTCTCGGTCCCGCCCTTGCGGAGGAGCGCGCCCCAGCCACCGGGGCCGGGATTGCCCTTGCAGGCCCCGTCGGTGAAGATCTCGACCCGGGTGGCGGGCCTGTCCTTCCCGTGCCCGTCGCTCACGCGAAGACCTGCGCGCCGCGCTCGCGGTAGAACTGCAACCGGCGAAAGAAGGCGCAGGGGTCCTTGCGGGTGACCAGCGCGTCGGCGGGCGTGTTGAGCCAGTCGTACGACCGGGTCAGCAGGAAGCGCAGCGACGCCCCCTGTGCCAGCAGCGGGAGCGCCGACCGTTCCGTCGGTTCCAGCGGGCGCACCGCTTCGTAACCGCGCAGCAGCGCCGCGCCGATTCGCGCGTCATGCTGGCGCCCGTCAGCGGTGAAGCTCCACGCCGCGTGCGCGACGGCAAGATCGTAGGCCATCGGGCCGGAACAGGCGAAATAGAAGTCGATGAGGCCCGACACGTCCTCGCCGACCAGCAGAACGTTGTCGGGAAACAGATCGGCATGAATGATCGAGCGGGGCAGGTCGGCGGGAAGCGCGGCGATCACGTTATCGAGGATGGCGGGAACGTCTTTCATTGCTTCATCGATCTCGTGCCAGCGGCCGTCGCACGCGCGCGCGAATTGGCGCCACGCATCGGGTCCCATGCCATTCTCGCGGGAGCCGGCATAGCTTTGCGCCGCAAGGTGTACTTGCGCCATGGCGCGGCCCACCGCCTCGGCCTGCGCCGGGGTCGGGCAGTCGGCGGAGACGCCGGGCAGGAATTCGATGAGAGCGAGCGTCTTCTCCTCGCCGTCGGCCTCGAACCGGCGGAACGCGGCACCCGTGCGGTCGTGGATCGTGCGCGGCACCGGGCAGCCGGCGGCGGCGAGATGGTCGAGCAGGCCGAGGAAGAACGGCAGGTCGCCGATCTCGGTCCGCCCTTCGAAGACGGTCAGGATGTAGCGCGAGCTGACCTCGTCCTTGCGGGTCTCGATCAGCCAGTTGCTGTTCGACACCCCTTCGGCGATGCCCTTGGCGCTGACGATCTCGCCGACGTCGAATTCGGCGATCAGCGCGGCCATCGCCTCGGCCCCGATGCGCGTGTAGACGGCCATGATACCCCCCGAGAGCCGGTCAGTCGCGAAGCTGGCGGGGCAGCTTGAAGGTGATGCGTTCCTGCGCGGTGCGGATCACTTCCTCGGTGAGGGGGCGCAGCGCGGCCAGCGCGGCGACCACTTCGCGGACCAGCAGTTCCGGCGCGGAGGCACCGGCGGTGAGGCCGACGGTGTCGACGCCATCGAGCCAGGCGGGGTCGATCTCGCTGCCGCGCTGGACCAGCCGCGCGGTCGCGCCCATCCGCTCCGCCACTTCGACGAGGCGGAGCGAGTTGGACGAATTGGGCGCACCGATCACCAGCACCAGGTCGCATTCGCCGGCGATCGCCTTGACGGCGGCCTGCCGGTTCGAGGTCGCGTAGCAGATGTCCTCCGCCTTCGGCCCGACGATGTGCGGATAGCGTCCTTCCAAAGCGGTGATGATGTCGAGCGTGTCGTCCACCGACAGCGTCGTCTGCGACAGGTAGGCGAGCGGCTCTTCGGGGCCGAAGGTCAGCGCCTCCACGTCGGCGACCGTCTCGACCAGCGTCATCGCGCCGTCCGGTACCTGGCCAAAAGTGCCGACGACTTCGGGATGGCCCTTGTGCCCGATGAAGATGATGTGGCGGTCGGCCTCCACCTGCCGCTCGGCCTGGCGATGCACCTTGCTCACCAGCGGGCAGGTCGCGTCGAGATAGTCGAGCCCGCGGCTTTCGGCATCGGCGGGCACCGATTTCGGCACGCCGTGGGCGGAAAAGACCACCGGCACCCCGTCAGGCACTTCGTCCAGCTCCTCCACGAAGATCGCGCCCTTGGCCTTCAGCGAATCGACGACGAAGCGGTTGTGGACGATCTCGTGCCGCACGTAGACCGGCGCGCCGTAGCGATCGAGCGCGCGCTCGACGATCTCGATGGCGCGGTCCACCCCGGCGCAGAAGCCGCGCGGCGCGGCGATCAGCAGGCGAAGGGGCCGCTCGGCGGTGGCGGCGGGCGAAAGCGGGGCTGTTTCGGGCATCGTCTGCCCTTTAGCCACGGCATCGCCCCCAGGTAAAGCGGATGCGCGCCTCGTAAACCCTGGAGACAGGTTTGCAGCGCCAACAGGGCAAAGTTACAAGCCTGCGCATTGCCGTGCGCGGCCCTTGCGGCTAGGGCAGGCGCGCAAGGACGTTCGCAAGACCAGTTCGCTTTATTTGGGCACAGGGTACCGCCAGAGATGACCTTCCGTTTCAAAGCCTCCGCCGCGATGGCGATGCTCGCCGCCTTTACGGTTGCGGGCTGCAAGTCCGAAGGCGACATCATCGTCGACCAGGGCGTGGGCATCACCGCGGTGCGCGGCGTGTGCCCGGCGGTCGGCGTTCCCGACTATCTCGGCAACCTCACCACCTTCACGCAGCCGGGGGCCAGGACGCTCGACGCGCTCGACGTGACAGCGGCGATCACCAACGTGCGCTCGACTTGCGACGACAGCGGCGCGCAGGTCTATACCGAGGCAACCTTCGACGTCCTCGCCACCCGCCGCGACGTGTCCGCCGCGCGCAGCGTCGACCTGCCTTATTTCGTGACCGTGCTGCAGGGCGGCACCGTGGTGGTGACCAAGCAGGTCGGCACCGTGCGCGTCGATTTTGCCGCCGGGCAGGAACGCGGCAAGGGCTCGGCCCGCGCCGGCGCCTATGTCGACGCCGCCGCGGCGACCCTGCCGGCGGACATCCGCGAACGCATCACCAAGCGCCGCAAGGCGGGCGACGAGGATGCCGCGCTCGATCCGCTCGCCGATCCCGAGGTCAAGGCAGCGATCGCGCGCGCCACGTTCGAGATGCTGATCGGGTTCCAGCTGACGCAGGACCAGCTGGCCTACAACGCCACGCGATAATCCTGCGGGCCCCTCAGACGCCGGGCGCCGGGCATCCGCCCGGCTTGGCTTCGCGCCAATAAGGCGCGGCGGCCGTTCGGCCTTGCGGGTGTCGCTCCGCGCCCCGTTTTTCTGGGGCCATCAAGTGCGAGGCATCCGCCTGGCTTGTTTGCTTCGCATAAGCTCGGGCGCTCGTTTGGCTTGCGGGTCTCGCTTCGCGGCCCGATTGTTTCAGGCCGTCAGGTGCTTGGCATCCGCCTGCCTTGGCTTCGCGCCCGATTCTGGCTTTTGGCTCGGCCTCTGCGCTCCTGTCCTGGCTTCCCTCTCGCGTCGCGGTGGGCTAGGCGCGCGGGCATGACCGAGACCACGATCCAGACCGACACCATCCACGCCATCATGTCGCGGGCCGTTGATGCCGCGCTCGATGCGCTCGTCGCGAACGGCACTCTGCCCGAAGGCGTCGGCCGCGCCGCCGTCGCGGTGGAGCCGCCGCGCGATCCCGCCCACGGCGATCTGGCCACCAACGCCGCGATGGTGCTCGCCAAGCCGGCGAAGACGAACCCGCGCGCGCTGGCCGAGGGGCTGGTGACCGAGCTTTCCGCGCACCCCTTGGTGACCGAGGCGAGCATCGCCGGTCCCGGCTTCATCAACCTGCGCCTCGCCCCCGCGGCGTGGCTGGGCGAGATCGCCGCCGTCGCCTCGCTGGGCGATGCCTACGGTCGCAGCGCGCTGGGCGCGGGGCAGACGGTCAACGTCGAATACGTCTCGGCCAATCCCACCGGGCCGATGCACATGGGCCATTGCCGCGGCGCGGTCGTCGGCGATGCGCTGGCGGGCCTGCTCGAATTCGCGGGCTTCGCGGTGGTGCGCGAATACTACGTCAACGACGCCGGCGCGCAGGTGCAGACCCTGGGCCGCTCGGCCCACTTGCGCTACCGCGAAGCGCTGGGCGAAGACATCGGCGAGATCCCGGAAGGCTACTATCCGGGCGAATACCTGATCCCGATCGGGCAGGAACTGGCCGCCGAGTTCGGCGACCGCTATGCCGCCGCGCCCGAAAGCGAATGGCTCGACCTGTTCCGCACCCGCGCCGTTGCCGCGATGATGCAAATGATCCGCGCCGATCTCGCGCTGCTGGGCATCCATCACGACCTGTTTTCGTCGGAGGCCGAACTTCAGGCCGCGGGCAAGCCCGAGGCGGCCGAGGCGTTCCTGCGCGAACGCGGCCTCGTCTATGACGGCGTGCTCGAAGCGCCCAAGGGCAAGACGCCGGAGGACTGGGAGCCGGTCGAGCTGCCGCTCTTCCGCTCGACCCGGTTCGGCGATGACCAGGATCGCCCGATCAGGAAGTCCGACGGCAGCTGGACCTATTTCGGCGCGGACCTCGCCTATCACTACCAGAAGGCGCAAGGGGCCGATGCGCTCGTCGACATCTGGGGCGCGGATCACGCCGGCACGGTAAAGCGGATCAAGGCCGCGGTGGCGGCCCTGACCGAGGCTGGCCCGGAGGGGAATGGCACGCCGATCCCGTTCGAGGTCAAGCTGGTCCAGATGGTGCAGCTGCTGAAGGGCGGCCAGCCGTTCAAGATGAGCAAGCGGGCGGGCAATTTCGTCACGCTGGCCGACGTGGTCGAGATGGTCGGCAAGGACGTCGTCCGCTTCACCATGCTTACCCGCAAGCCCGAGGCGCAGATGGACTTCGACTTCGACAAGGTGGTCGAAGCGTCGAAGGACAACCCCGTCTTTTACGTCCAGTATGCCCACGCGCGCATCTGCTCGACCCTCGGCAAGGGTGCCGAGGCGGGATTTGCGCCGTCGTCCGCGCATCTCGACCTGCTGGGCGAGGAGGAGCTGGATCTCGTCAAGGTCGCGGCGCAGTTCCCGCGGCAGGTCGAGGCCGCGGCCCGCGCGCGCGAACCGCACCGCATCGCCTTTTTCCTCAACGATCTGGCCGCCGCCTTCCATTCCTACTGGAACATCGGCAACGACCGGGTCGACAAGCGTTTCATCGTCGCCGACAATGCCGACCTGTCCGGCGCGCGGCTCTACCTTGCGGCGCAAGTCGGGCAGGTGATCCGCAACGGCCTCGCCATCCTGGGGGTCGAGGCGGCGGAGCAGCTTTGAGCGTTTCTTGAGCGAGGGTCGCCGACGTGAATGCAGAGGCAGGTGCCGGGGAACTCCCGGACAGCGAAGGCAGGCTCGCGCTGGGCGAGCCGGAACTGCGCCTGCCCTGGCTCGAATCGGCGGACGAGACGGTTGACGAAGGGCTCGACTGGTCGCGCATCGGCAAGTTCGCGGCGGTGGTGGCCGGCCTCGTCGTTGCCGTCGCGGCGGCGGTGCTGTTTTTGGGCCAGTGGGCCAGCGCCCCGCCCGAAGGCGACGGGTCCCTGATCGCAGCGCCCGAACAACCCTACAAGGTCCGGCCGAAGGAGCGTGGCGGATCGATTGTCGCCGGCACCGGCGACACCGCCTACAAGGTCGGTCAGGGCTACGACAACGAGGCGACCCTGGCCAAGCAGGACGAGTCGGCGCCGGTCGCCGCTGCCAGCCCCAGCGCTTCGGCGGCACCGCCCGTGTCGGGCGTCGCCGTGCAGATCGGCGCCTATTCGAGCGAGGGCGACGCGCAGAAGGGCTGGGAACAGCTGCGCAGCCGTTACGAACCGCTCGGCAGCTACGACCGCCGCATCGTCCAGGGTCAGGCCGACATCGGGACGGTCTGGCGGTTGCAGGCAGTGGCGGGATCGATGGCCGGCGCGTTCGCCCTGTGCGACGACATGCGCCGCAACGGCCTGGAGTGCCAGGTCAAGCGTTGACCTGCGGGGATTTCGCCCATGACATCGTGCAAATCGCGATGCGGCACGCTTCGGGTGCTCGCGGACTGAAGAACGCTGCGCTCCGGGTCGCGGCCCATCACCATTTTCGGCTCGCCTTGGGCAAAATCGACCCTTCCGCCCGATCGATCATTCAATCGGGCATGGCGGGGCGATGGGTCTTGCCTTGGCGGGCCGGTTCGCGGACGGTTGCGACTCGATGATACCTGTGATCTTTGGCCTTTCCGGGCTTGCCCCCACCGACGCCGAGCGCGCGTTTTTCGCCTCTTGCGAACCGGCTGGCTACATCCTGTTCGGGCGCAACTGCGAAAGCGTGGCGCAGATGCGCGCGCTGACCGATGAACTGCGCGCGCTGCACGGGCGCGACGACCTCCTCATCCTGATCGACCAGGAGGGCGGGCGCGTCACCCGCATGAAGCCGCCGGTGTGGCCTGCCTACCCGCCGCAGGGCCTGTTCGACCGGCTCTACGACGTGGCGCCGATCACCGCGCTGGAAGCGGCGCGCTGCAATGCGCTGGCGATCGGGCTCGACCTGGCCGAAGTCGGCGTGAGCAGCGACGCGCTGCCCTTGCTCGACGTGCGGCAGGAAGGCGCGCACGACGTCATCGGTGATCGCGCCTTGGGCCGCGATCCGCTGCGGGTCGGCTCGCTCGGCCGCGCGGTGCTGGACGGGCTGGCCGAAGCGGGCGTGGTCGGCATCGTCAAGCACATGCCGGGCCATGGCCGTGCGCTGTGCGACAGCCACAAGGACCTGCCGCGCGTCACCGCGAACGAGGCGGACCTCGCCAGCGACCTCAAGCCGTTCCAGACGCTGCGCGACGCGCCGATGGCGATGAGCGCGCACATCGTTTTCGAGGCGTGGGACCCTGATAATCCCGCGACCCAGTCGCCCACGGTGATTGCCGAGGTGATCCGCCGCCGGATCGGCTTCGACGGCCTGTTGATGACCGACGATATCGACATGGAGGCGCTGTCGGGCACGATCCCCGAACGGTCGGCCGCGGCCATCGCGGCCGGGTGCGACCTGGTGCTCAATTGCTGGGCCCGGATGGAGGACATGGAGGGCATCTGCGCCGCGCTGCCCGAAATCACGCCCGATGCGCGCCGCCGGCTCGATGCGGCGATGGCGGGCGCGGATGTCGCCCGGCCCTTCGACCGCGCCGGGGAGCGGGCCGAGGCCGTGGCCAAGCGCGACGCGCTGCTGGCTGCGGCGGGGCTGGCCGCGGCAGGCGTCTCGGCATGAGCACGGGGGGCGAGCCGCACCTGCCGCTCGCCTCCACGCCGGGTGTCTCCCTGCCGGATGGGGACGACTGGGACGTGCCCGCGCTCACCGCGACCGACCTGGCCGAGGACACGAGGGACGATCCGGCCCGCCTCTATATCGACATCGACGGTTACGAAGGCCCGCTTGACATCCTGCTCGACCTTGCGCGGCGGCAGAAGGTCGACCTGCGGCGCATCTCGATCCTCGATCTGGTGGACCAGTATCTCGCCTTCATCGACCGGGCGGGCGAGATGAAGCTCGAACTGGCGGCCGACTACCTAGTGATGGCCGCCTGGCTCGCCTATCTGAAGTCGGCGCTGCTCCTGCCGAAGGAAGAGCAGGAAGATCCCAGCCCCGAACTGCTCGCCCTGCGGCTGCAGCTGCGGCTGCAGCGCCTGGCCGCGATGCGCGAGGCGGCGGCGCGGCTGATGGCGAGCGACCGGCTGGGCCGCGACGTGTTCGCGCGCGGCGCGCCAGAGCGGCTGCGCGTGCTCAATCGCCGGGCGTGGCAATGCGAATGGTTCGACCTCGTCCATGCCTATGGCCGGGTCAAGGCGCGCACCGCGCCGGTGGTGCACATGGTGCGCGAACGCATGGTGATGACGCTCGAATCGGCGCTGAGCCGGGTTTCCGCCATGCTCGGCGTCGCGCTCGACTGGATGGAACTGCGCCAGTTCCTGCCGCCCCACGCCGACCCGCAATTGCGGAAGTCGGCGCTCGCCTCCAGCTTCGTCGCGGCGCTGGAACTGGCCAAGCAGGGCCGGGCCGACCTTTCGCAGGAGGAGACGTTCGGGCCGCTTCGGCTCCGTTCGCGGACACGTTCGAAGGAGAGGGAGGCATGAGCCAGCCCGACGACTTCGTCCGCGCGGTCGAGGCGCTGCTGTTCGCCAGCGAAACGCCGCTGAGCCGCGAGGAGATCGCCGAGCATCTGAACGGCGCCGACGTGCGCGAGGCGCTGGCGCAGCTTGAGGAGACCTATCGCGAGCGCGGCGTGAACCTCGTTCAGCGCGGGCGGCTGTGGCATTTCCAGACCGCGCCCGACATGGCGCACCTGCTGCGGCGGGAACGCGAAGAGGCGCGCCGGCTGTCGCGCGCGGCGACCGAGTGCCTTGCCATCATCGCCTATCACGAACCGGTGAGCCGCGCCGAAATTGAATCGATTCGCGGCGTGCAGACCGCCAAGGGGACGCTCGACGTCCTGATGGAGGCAGGCTGGGTCCGCGTCGCGGGTCGGCGCGAGGTGCCCGGCCGGCCGGTGATCTATGCGACGACGCCCGCTTTCCTGACCCATTTCGGCCTCGGCGGCCGGCGCGAGTTGCCGGGCCTGGCCGAATTGCGCGCCGCCGGCCTGCTGGACCCGGTGGAAGAGGCGATGGAACGCGAGATGGCCGTGCCCGGCGAGGATGCGGCCGAAGCGGAAACCGATGACCGCCAGTCGGGCGATGGCGCGGAAGATGACGAACCGAACGGCTCACTGGATATATACGGGCAAAGCGCCTAGACAGGCCCTGATACCGGGCGGTATCGCCTGCAGTGACGCGACCGGGCGGTCGCCCGAAGACAGGCAACCGGGCGGCATCGCCCGCGAACAGGCAAGCGGGCGGTATAGCCTGCGAAGGAGAATTCCCGTGAACGTCGGCCCCTGGCAGCTCATCATCATCGCGCTCGTCATCCTCGTGCTGTTCGGGCGCGGGCGGATTTCCGAAATGATGGGCGATTTCGGCAAGGGCATCAAAAGCTTCAAGCAGGGCATGAACGACGAAAGCGGCAAGGACATGATGCGGATCGAACAGACCCGCGACGTGACGCCCGCCGCCGATCCCGCGCCGACCAAGGCGGACCCGACCAAGACGAACGTGGACGGCGAGACCAAGCTCTGATTTCGCCGCCCGCCCGCGGCGTGCTGGAACACTGATCGATGTTCGATATCGGTGCCACCGAACTCCTGCTGATCGTCATCGTCGCGGTGATCGTCATCGGGCCGAAGGACCTGCCGCTCGCGCTGCGCACGGCGGGACGCTGGATCGGCAAGATGCGCCGGGTGTCGGCGCATTTCCGCTCCGGCCTCGATGCCATGGTGCGCGAGGCGGAGCTGGAGGACATGCAGAAGGAGTGGGACCGGCGCAACGCCGAGATCATGCGGCAGCATCCCAGCGCCGATCCCGAGACCGGACGGCTCGACCATGCCGCGGCGGACGTGGCTTCGCCCGCACCTTCGAGCGAGAAACCTCCGGTTGCCACTCCGGACGCGAAGGCGGCGGCCAAATCTGCCGCGCCGGAAGCACCGCCATCTGTCGCTGCGCCTCCGACGGCCCCCACCCCGACGGCCGAACCGGGTTCGCTGCCGCTGTTCGACGATCCGGCACCCGCGAAGCCGGCGAAGGATTGAGCCGCCCGCCATGGTGTTCAAGGTCAGCGATCTCGACGAGACGGAAACCCCGCTGCTCGATCACCTGATCGAACTGCGCCGCCGGTTGCTGCGCGCGGTTCTGGCGCTGATCGCGGCCTTTGCGATCTGCCTGCCGTTTTCCGGCCAGATCTTCGGCCTGCTGGTCCGCCCGCTGACCGCGGCGTTCCCGCCGGGGCAGGGCCGTCTGATCTACACCAAGCTCTACGAGGCCTTCTTCGTCGAGGTGAAAGTCGGCATCTTCGCCGCCTTCTTCCTCGCCTTTCCGATCATCGCCAACCAGCTCTGGGCCTTTGTCGCGCCGGGGCTCTATGCGAAGGAAAAGAAGGCCTTCCTGCCGTTTCTTTTCGCCTCGCCCATCCTGTTCGTCATGGGCGCGTCGCTGGCCTATTTCTTCGTGATGCCCACCGCCTTCAAGTGGTTCATCGGGTTCGAGGGCAGCACCGGCGGCTTGCAGCAGGAAGCGCTGCCGGCGATGGGCGAATACCTCGACCTCGTCATGCAGTTCATCCTCGCCTTCGGGGCGAGCTTCCAGCTGCCGGTGCTGATGCTCCTGCTCAACCGCGCCGGGATCGTCCGCCACGAGACCATGGCGAAGTCGCGCCGCTACGTGATCGTCGCGATCTTCATCGTCGCGGCGGTCATCACGCCGCCCGACGTCGTGTCGCAACTGATGCTGGCCGCGCCGCTGCTGGTCCTGTTCGAAGGCTCGTTGCTGATCATGCGGCTGGGCGGCGCAGCGAAGCCGGACCCGGAAACCGAAGCGACCGATCCGAACGAGGAGCCCGTCGGCTGACGATCCGCTGGGCGGGTGATCAGCGGCCGTCGATGGTCGCCTTCGTTCCGATCTCGGGCATCGTGGCGGCCGAAACGCCCGGATCGCCTGCCGACCAGACCTTGTGCCCGGCGATGTAGGTTTCCATGACGCGCCCCTGCCGCAGCGTCGCTACGGGAGCGAGCAGCGGGTCGACCGTGACCAGCACGAAATCGGCCCATTCCCCCTTGGCCAAGGTGCCGAAGCGGCCTTCCGCGCCCATCGCGTAGGCACCGCCCGCGGTATAGGCGGCCAGCGCATCCTCGCGGCTGACGATTTCCTGCGGCTGCCACCCGCCAAAGGGCTGGCCGTTCGCGTCGGCGCGGGTCGCGGCATCGGCGATGCCCTCGAAGACGTTGGGCACCTCGACCGGCGCATCCGATCCGAAGGCGAGGTGCGTTTTCGCGTTCAGCATCGACTTCCAGGCATAGGCACCGGTCAGCCGGTTCGGCCCGAGCCGCGCTTCGGCCATCGTCCGGTCCGACACCTGGTGATGCGGCTGCATCGATGCGATGACCCCCTCCTGCGCGAAACGCGGCAGGTCGGACGGATCGACGACTTGCGCATGTTCGATGCGCCAGCGCCGGTCGCCGGGATAGCTGTCCTTCATCTCGCTGATGGCGTCCAGCGCCTCGCGGTTGGCGGCATCGCCGATGGCGTGGATGGCGACCTGGAAATCGTCCATCGCGGCGCGGCTGATGATGTTGCGAAGCTGCGTGCCGCCGACCAGTTGCAGCCCGCTGCTCGACGGCATGTCGGCATAGGGCTGCATCAGCCAGGCGCCGCGCGATCCCAGCGCGCCGTCGAGGTAGATCTTGATTCCCGCCAGCTTCAGCCTGTCGCCATAGAGCCACGGGCTCGGCCCCGGTCCGGCGATGGTAATCATCTCGTCCACCCCGGCGGCGTAGGCGGCGATGCGCAGCGACAGCCGGTTGACGTCGCCCTCGCGCCGCATCGCCTGCCAGTCGAGCAGGCCGATGCCCATGTCCGACACCGCCGTCACGCCGTTCGAAAGGAGCAGTTCCTGGGCCTTGCGAAAGGCGAGATCGCGCTCTTCGGGCAGCGGCGGCGGCAGCTGCTTCGTCACCAGCGCGGTCGCCGCGTCGACGAAGATGCCGCTGGGCTGGCCGTTCGCGATGTCGATGCGTCCGCCCGCAGGGGCCTTCGTCGCGGCGGTGACGCCGGCGCGCCTCATCGCCTCACTGTTGGCCCAGCCGGCGTGGCCGTCGGCACGCTCCAGCCAGACCGGGCGGTCGGGCACCGCGGCGTCCAGCTCGGCGGCGGTCGGCAGGCGGCCGGTGTTCCAGACCACCTCGTTCCAGCCGCGGCCGATGATCCACGCCTTGTTCGGGTTGCGCCGCGCATAGTCGGCGATCCTATTCAGCGCCTCCGCCATCGTCTTGGTGTCCGACAGGTCGAGGCCGATCGCGTTGAAGCCGATGCCGGACAGGTGGACGTGCGAATCGACGAAGCCGGGAAGCAGGACGCGGCCCTTGCCGTCGACGCGGTAGTCGATGTTCTTGGGCTTCTTCGGCGCCTGGGCGAGGGTTTCCTTCACCCGTCCGCTCGGATCGATGATCATCGCGACAAACCGCTCCACCTTGCCGCTGGCATCGACGCGGATGCCCTGGATATTGTCGACCAGCGTGTCGGCCATGGCCGGAGCGGCGGCGATCAGCGCGATCGAGGAAAGGAGAAGGGCGGACGCGCGGCGGGCGCGGGCGGAAAGCGGGGGGCGACCAGTCATGACCGCCGCGTCTAAACGGCATTTCCATCGCGCGCCATATCCGATAGGGGCCGCAGCCTATGGCAAACAGCAGCACAGCGACGGAAATGGCGGCAAAGGGTGCGACCCTGCCGTTCGAAGCAGACGACGTTCGGGCCGCGGCAAGGGCGATTGCCGGCCAGGTCGTGCGCACCCCGATCATGCATTCCAAGACGCTGTCGGCGATTACCGGCGCCGAGATATGGCTGAAGTTCGAAAATCAGCAGTTCACCGCGGCCTACAAGGAGCGCGGTGCGCTGAACGCCCTGCTGAAGCTGACCGACGAGCAGAAGGCGCGCGGCGTCATCGCCGCATCGGCGGGCAACCACTCGCAGGGGCTGAGCTATCACGGGACCCGGCTGGGCGTTCCGGTCACCATCGTCATGCCGCGAACGACCCCGACGGTGAAGGTCATGCAGACCGAATCGGTCGGCGGGCAGGTCGTGCTCGAAGGGGAAACCTTCGACGAGGCGAGCGCCCACGCGCGCAAGCTGGAGGTCGAACTGGGCCTGACCTTCATCCACCCCTTCGACGACCCGGTCGTCGCCGCGGGGCAGGGAACCGTGGGTGTCGAGATGCTGGAGGATGTGCCCGAACTTGACACGCTTGTCGTGCCGATCGGCGGCGGCGGGCTCATCTCGGGCATCGCCACCATCGCCAAGGACATGAAGCCGGGCATCGAGGTCGTCGGCGTGCAGGCGGCGCTCTATCCCTCGATGTTCGCGCGGATCAAGGGCGAGAGCCACGAATGCGGCGGCGACACCCTGGCAGAGGGCATCGCGGTCAAGGAACCGGGCGAGATCACCAGCCAGGTCATCGCCGCGCTGGTCGACGACATCGTGCTGGTCGACGAAAGCGCGCTGGAAAGCGCGGTCGCCATGCTGCTGCAGATCGAGAAGACCGTGGTGGAGGGCGCCGGCGCGGCGGGGCTCGCCGCGGTCATGAGCCACCGAGGGCGGTTTGCCGGCAAGAAGATCGGCCTCGTGCTGTGCGGCGGCAACATCGACACCCGCCTGCTGGCCAATGTGCTGCTGCGCGATCTGGCCCGTTCGGGCCGTCTCGCGCGGTTGCGGATCACGTTGCAGGACCGGCCCGGCGCCCTGTTCAAGGTGATGCACGCCTTCAACGCGCACCACGTTAACATCATCGAGATCTATCACCAGCGGATCTTCACGACGCTGCCGGCCAAGGGGCTTATTACCGACATCGAGTGCGAGGCGCGCGACCGCGGGCAGATCGAGGCGCTGATCGCGACCCTCATCTCACAGGGCTATGCGGTGACCGAGGCGGAACTGGCCTGAACCGTCTTGCCGGCGCCCTGTCCCGTTTCGGGATGGGCGCGCAAGCAAGCCGTTAGCCGCCCTCCGCTTTCGTGGTTAATGGGCTTTAACACTTGGGCCTTGTCGGGCATAAGAGGGATACGCGCTGCATCGCGACTGTCCTGGTTGTCGCGTGTGCGCCGGTTGGCAGGTCGGCCCAATGCCCGGGCCGACCCTGCCTGCCCGGACAATCCTGACGAGAGGGCTCTGACAGCTTCGTGACTGCCCCGGTTCGCTTCCCCCGCTTCTACGTGACTGCCCCGGCGCCGTGTCCGTACCTGCCGGGCCGACAGGAGCGCAAGGTCTTCACCGAACTGTCCGGCCCCGATGCCGACGCTCTCAACGATGCGCTGGGCCGCATCGGTTTCCGCCGCAGCCAGACCGTCGCCTATCGCCCGTCCTGCGCGGGGTGCAATGCCTGCGTTTCGGTCAGGGTCGTGGCCTCCGAATTCCGCCCGTCGAAGACCCAGGGCCGCACGCTGGCGCGCAACGGCGACCTGATCGCCACCGCCTGCCGCCCCTGGTCCACCGTCGAGCAGTTCGAATTGCTGCAGGCCTATCTCGCCTCGCGCCACCCCGGCGGCGGCATGTCCGCGATGGACGAGATGGACTATGCCGACATGATCGAGCAGACGCCCGTCACCAGCTACGTCATCGAATATCGCGAACCCGGCGAAGGCGATGCGCCCGGCCGGCTGGTCGGCGCATGCTTGACGGACCGGCAGAACGATGGTCTTTCAATGATCTATTCGTTTTACGATCCGAACCATGCAACGCGGTCGGGGCTGGGCAATTACATCATTCTCGATCATATCCAGCGCGCGGCGGCATCGGGTCTGGCCTACGTCTATCTCGGTTACTGGATCGAGGGATCGTCGCGGATGCAATACAAGGTGCGCTATCGTCCGCTTGAAAAACTCGGCGCCGACGGGTGGGAACGCTTCGATCCCGAGCGTCAGGAAGCGCTTATCGCCGACGTCGTCGCCGCGCCCGGACGCAGCAGCGACGGTGGCGGGTTGCGCAAGGACGGGATGGGCCGCGATGGTCTCGTCCGCGATGGCGCCATGGGCGATGGCCTCGTGCGAAGCGCTGGCGGCAGCGGGCTCCACGTCGCGCAGGACTGACGCACCACGCCGCGCCGCGCTGCTGGCCGGGGTCATGGCGCTGGTCATGACGACGCTGGCGCCGCACGCGGCCCGCGCCCAGTCGCTCGACGCCGATCCCGAACTCGAAGCACTGATCCCCGATTCGGCCATTGCCGATCCGGAAGGCTGGGCGGTCGACACCGTCGCGGCGCAGACGCCGGAACAGGACGGGCCCGATCCCGACACGCCGATGAACGGCGACACCGCCTTCACGCTCGACTGGCCCGACGGCGACGTCGACGTGGCGATCGAACCGCTGGAGGAAGACCCCGCGCTCGCCGAATCGCTGTCGCGAGAGGCGGCACGCCCGGCGCAGGACATCGCGCTGCCCGAAATGACGCGCGACCGTCCGCCCGAGACCGACACGGTCGAGACGACGATCGGCAAGCGCATAACGCTGCGCTATCCCCCCTCGTTCGCCGAGTTCGAGCGGATCGACGAATTCCGCGACCGGTTCCGCGACCTGTCGGACATCGTCCAGCTCGCCGACGGGGACGACAATCTCGCCCAGCTCGCCAACCGGGCCAAGGCAGACCAGGAGCTGCTGCAGACCCTGCTTTCGGTCTACGGCTTCTACGACGCCGACGTCACCCAGCGCGTCGACACGCCCGCCGAGGGCAAAGGGTCGGGACCCGACGGCGCCATCGTCGCCAGCGACGCGCGCTTCACCTTCACCATCGATCCGGGCACCCGCTATCGCTTCGGCGCGATCGACCTCGGCGGGCTGGACAGCACCGGCGACGACTACGGCCTGCTGCGCGGCGCGTTCCAGATCTCCGAAGGCGATCCGGTCTACGAGGACGCGATCGTCTACGAACGCGTCGACCTCGACGTGGCGCTGGGCGAAAACGGCTATGCCTTTGCCGAAGTCGGCCCGCCCGACCTGCTGATCGACCACGCCCGCGACGAGGCGGACCTGACCATCCCCGTCGATCCCGGCGGCAAGTACGTTTTCGGCACCGTCGTCAGTTCGATGCCCAGGTTCCTGTCGGGCAAGCACCTCGCGGAAATCGCGCGCTTCGATCCGGGGGAAATCTACCGCGCCAGCGATGTCGAGGATCTGCGCCGCGCGATCCTCGCCACGGGCCTCGTGTCCACGCTCTCGGTCAAGCCGCGCGAGGTCGAAGCGCCGGCAAACGGCGAGCCGGGCGTGGTCGATCTCGACGTCGACCTGACGGAGGGGCCGCTGCGCACGATCGCTGGCGGTATCGGCTATGCCACCACCGACGGCATCCGGGTGGAGGCGAGCTGGGAGCATCGCAACCTGTTCCCGCCCGAAGGCTCGCTGCGCCTGCGCGGCATCGCGGGCACGCAGGAGCAGCTGATCGGCGCGACCTTGCGGCGCAACAACTGGCACGGGCGCGACAAGGTCATCTCGCTCGACGTCTTTGCCAACACCATCGACCGCGACGCCTATGAAGCGCGCACCGTGTCGGCCATCGCCAGGTTCGAGAAGCTGTCGACTCTGATCTTCCAGAAGGAACTGTCCTACTCGGTCGGTCTCGAACTGGTCGCGACCCAGGAACGCGAAGGCACGCTCGACGGACAGACTGGGCCGCGCGAAACCTATTTCGTCGCCGCGCTGCCCGGTTCGGTGCTGCTGGACCAAAGCGACAGCCTGCTCGACCCGACGCGCGGCTGGCGGCTGGAAGGCTGGCTCTCGCCGGAGATATCGACCAGCAACGGAACCGAGGCGACGTATGCCCGCGCCTCCATCGAAGGGCGCTACTATCAGCCGGTCGGCAAGGGCATCGTCGTCGCCGCGCGCGCCAGGCTGGGCACGATCCAGGGCACTTCGCTCGACCATATCGCGCCTTCGCGCCGGCTCTATGCCGGCGGCGGCGGTTCGGTGCGCGGCTACGGTTATCAGCAGATCGGCCCGCAGGACACGCTGGGCGATCCCACCGGTGGCCGCTCTCTGACCGAGTTCTCGCTGGAAACGCGCGTGCGCACCGGCCTGTTCGACGGCGCGCTGTCGGTGGTGCCTTTCGTCGACGCCGGCGCGGTTGACACGACGACGACGCCGCGCCTGCGCGACCTGCAGTTCGGCGCCGGCATCGGCGTGCGCTATCACACCAGCTTCGGGCCGTTGCGCGTCGATGTCGCGACCCCGCTCAACCGGCGGCCCGGCGACGGCCGCATCGCGGTCTACGTCGCGCTGGGCCAGGCGTTCTGATGGCCGAAGATTCCGTCATCCAGCCCGAGGTCGAGGCGCCGCAGGAACGGCCGGGGCGCGATTGGGGCAAGTATTGGCGCAACCGGATCATCGCCGGTTTCGTCGGCCTGCTGATGCTGATCGGCGGGGCCGCGCTGCTGATCGACAGCCCGATCGGCCATCGCTTCCTCGTCGACAGCCTCGCTTCCTACGCTCCGGCATCGGGCCTCCGGGTCAAGGTCGGGCGGATCGAAGGGTCGGTGCTGTCGAAGGCGACGCTGCACGATGTCGAGTTCTACGACAGCAAGGGCCGCTTCCTCGAAGTGCCGGAGGTCGAGCTCGACTGGCGACCGCTCAAGTGGTTTTCGACCGGGCTCGACGTGCGGACTCTCATCGCCCGGCGCGGCACGCTCAGCCGCCTGCCCGCGCTGAAGCCGGGCGATCCCGATGCGCCGATCCTGCCGAACTTCCCGATCCGCATCGACCGGTTCGAGATCCAGCGGCTCTATGTCGACGAGGCGGTGGCGGGCGTGGGCCGCTACGTGAACCTCAAGGCGCAGGCGAACATTGCCGACGGACGCGCGCGCATCAACCTGATGAGCGAGCTGGGCGGCAAGGATCAGCTTTTCGTCCGGCTCGACGCTTCGGAGGCGAAGAACCTGCTCGACCTCACGGCGCGCTACAACGCGCCGGCGGGCGGGCTGCTGGCCGGCCTCGTCGGCGCCGAGGAGGACGTGGCCGCGACCATCGACGGCGACGGCAAGTGGACCGACTGGAAGGGCCGGTTCGCAGTGGTCAAGGGCGGCGAGCCCTTTGCCCTGCTGCAACTGACCAAGCGCAACGACGTCTACGGCGCGCTTGGGCAGGTGATGCCCGGCAACCTGCTGACCGGCCTGCCGGCCCGCGCGGTCGGCGAGAAGCTCAACGTCAAGGTGACGACCAAGTTCGCCGGCAGCGTCTTCGATGGCCGCGCCATCATGGTCGGCCGCGGCGGCTGGGTCGGCGCGGACGGCGTGCTCGATCTTGCCGACAACGAAGTGCGGGACATGTGGATGCGGACCCGCGTCACCGATCCCGACCTGCTCGGCGCGCGGACCGAGGGGCTGGTCGCAGACATGACCGTCGACGGCCCATTCCGTGATCTCGCCATCGCCTACGACCTGTCCGCCAACCGGATCGGCATCGGCACGACGCAGATCGCGGCGCTGAAGGCCGCTGGCGACGCGCGGTGGAACGGCGCGAGGCTGGTGCTGCCGGTGCGCGGAACGGCGGGCCGGGTCGAAACCGGCGTCGAACTGCTCGACCCGCGGCTGCGCGACGTGCGCCTCGACGGCACCCTGGTCTATGGCGCCGGTCGGCTGCGCTCCGAAGCGCTGGCGCTGGCCGCGCAGGGCCTGACCGCCCGCCTTTCGCTCGACGGGAACGTCACGACCGGACGCTATGCGCTCAACGGTCCGGTCGAGGTGGTGAACCTGCCGCTCGAAGGGCTGGGCAATGCCAATGCCCGCGCCGATGTTTCCGCCCTGATCGGCGGGCCGCAGGGGTGGAGCGTCGACGCGCGCATCGACGGCAAGCTGGTGAAGGTGACCAACGCCACGCTGGCGAACATCGCCGGTCCCGCGATCGCGATCACCGCCGATGTCTCGACCGCGGGCAATGCGCCGCTGCTGGTGCGCGACGCGAGGATCACTTCGCGCAACCTGCGCATGACGCTGGCGGGCAGCCGCGCCGTCGACGGCACGGTAAAGCTGACCGGTCGGGGCGAGCAGGTCGCATACGGCGCCTTTACCGTCGACGGCACGATCGACGGCAAGGGACCGCACGCGGTGCTGGTCTTTGCCGATCCCTATCCCGCGGCGGGACTGAAGGACGTGCGCGTCGCCATCGATCCGAAGGACGACGGGTTCGCCATCGTCACTTCGGGCATGAGCACGCTCGGGCCTTTCGACGGCGAACTGTTCGTGACGATGCCGAGGGGCGGCGCGACCACCGTCGACATCGCGCGCCTGACCGTGTCGGGCACCAGCGTCGCAGGCCGGCTGGAGCTGCGCGACGGCGGCGCGGCGGGCGCGCTGGCGCTGTCGGGCGGCGGGGTCGAGGGCGATGTCGTGCTGACCCCGACCCCGGCCGGTCAGGGCGTGGCGGCGGACGTGATCCTGCGCAACGCCCGCTTCGACGGGCCGACCCCAATCACCGTCCGCATCGCCCGTATCGTCGCCGACGGAACGCTGGGCAAGGGCGGAACCATCACCGCCAAGGTCATGGCGCAAGGCGTGCAGCGCGGTTCGCTGTTCATCGGCCGGTTGGCGGCAGAAGGGCAGATGAAGGACGGCGTCGGATCGTTCCGCGCCGACGTCGCAGGGCAGCGCAACGCCCGTTTCAATTTGCGCATGATCGGCGACGTCGCGCCCGAACGGATCAGCTTCGGCGTGCGCGGTCGCTATGCCGGAGAGCCGATCCGGATGCCCCGCCGCGCGGTGCTGATCAAGGAAGACGGCGACTGGCTGCTGCAGACGACGCAAGTCGATTTCGCCCGCGGCACGGTGCAGGTCTCGGGCCGGCTGGGCGAGACGACCAGCCTTACCGCGCGCTTCGCCAGGATGCCGCTGGACATCGCCGATCTGGTCATGCCCGATCTCGGGCTGGGCGGCACCGTGTCGGGCGTGGTCGACTATCTCGACACGCCCGGCGCACCCGGCACCGGCAAGGCGCGGCTGAAGTTCGACAATCTCACCCGCTCGGGCCTCGTCCTGACCTCGCGCCCGGTCGACGTGTCTCTGGTAGCCGAACTGGGCCCCGACACGCTGCAGGCCCGCGCCGTGCTCGATGACGACGGGGCGCAGAGCGGGCGGATCCAGGTGCGCGTTTCGAACCTGCCCGCCCGCGGCGCGCTGTTCGACCGGCTGCGCGCCGGCTCGCTCTATGGCCAGATGCGCTATTCGGGCGCGGCGGATGCGCTGTGGCGGCTGGCCGCGATCGAGGTGTTCGACCTGACCGGCCCGGTCGCGCTGGCGGGCGACGTGCGGGGCACGATCGACCAACCGGTCGTGCGCGGTACGCTGAAGGCCGACAACCTGCGCCTGCAATCGACCCTGACCGGCACCGACATCACCGGACTGGCCGCGCGCGGCAGCTTCGACGGTTCGGTGCTGCGCATCTCGCGGTTTGCGGGCAAGGCGGCGAACGGCGGATCGGTCTCCGGCAGTGGCTCGGTCGACCTTTCCGACATCGCCACCACCAGCGTCGGCATGGACATCCGGATCGCCGCGCGCGATGCCCGCCTGCTGAACCGCGACGACATGGCTGCGGTTGTGACCGGCCCCCTGCGCATCGTGGCGAAGGACAACACCGGCACCATCGCGGGCCGCCTCGACGTTGTCAGCGGGCGCTGGCGCCTGGGCAATGCGGAGGCGGCGGCCACGCTGCCCAACATTCCCCGTCGCGAAGTCAACGCGCCGCCAGACCGTCAGCCTCGTGCCAGGGCGATGGCACCGTGGCGCTACCTGATCGACGTGCGCGCCAACAACCGGTTCGCCGTCACCGGCATGGGCCTCGACAGCGAGTGGGGGGCCGACATCCAGCTACGCGGCACGACCGATGCGCCGCGCCTCAATGGCGAGGCGAACCTCGTGCGGGGCGGCTACCAGTTCGCCGGCAAGCGCTTCGAGCTCACGCGCGGACGCATCCGCTTTTCCGGAGAAAGCCCGCCCGCGCCGCGGCTCGACATCGTGGCAGAGGCGGACATCAACAGCATCAACGCCAAGATCGCGATTACCGGCACCGCGCTCGCCCCGGTCATCACCTTCAGCTCGATTCCAGCGCTGCCGGAGGAGGAGGTGCTGTCGCGGCTGCTGTTCGGCGATTCCATCGCCAACATCTCCGCGCCCGAAGCGTTGCAACTGGGTGCGGCGCTGGCGTCGATGCGCGGCGGCGGGGGCGGCGGGCTCGACCCTATCAACAAGCTGCGCGGCGCGCTCGGCCTCGATCGGCTGCGCGTGATCGGCGCGGACGAGGCGCTGGGCCGGGGGACGAGCGTCGCGGTGGGCGAATACCTGGGCCGCGACTTCTACGTCGAGCTGGTCACCGACGGCCAAGGCTACAGCGCGACCGAGCTGGAATACCGGGTGACCGGCTGGCTTTCGCTGCTGGCGACGGTGTCGTCGATGGGCAACAATTCCGTGTCGGCCAAGGTCAGCAAGGATTACTGATGCGAAAACGCCGGCCCGTTGCGGGGCCGGCGTTCGCGTTGGCAGGCGGTGCCGAGTGCGTCAGAACTTGCGCAGCACCGTGTCGATGGGGAGCGCAGATCCGTTGGCGGCGAGCATTTCCTTGCCCGTGATCTTTGCGGTCGCACCGTCGGCGCTCTTGACGACGAGCGCGTCTCCGTCCTTGCTGAAGGTGACGGCGGTCTCGCCCATCGTCTTCATCTCGACCGGGCCGCCGCTGGTCTCGATCGCCTTGGCGATGTCCTCGCCGCTCATCGCGCCCGGCAGGACATGGTCGCGCAGGACTTCGGCGAGAAGCGCGCGGTTCTCCGGCTTGTCGAGCCCGGCACCCGCCACCGCCTCGAACGCGGTGTCGGTCGGCGCCAGCAGGGTGTAGCTGGCCGAACCGTCGAACACCTGGGCCAGGCCCGTGTCCTTCATGGCCGTGCTGATCGTCGACAGGCCATCGGCATCGCCCAGTTCGGCGGCAAGGGTGTCGGTGCTCACCGTTTCCCCGGTGGCGGCCTCCTCCGTGCCCGAATTGCAGGCGGCGAGCGGCATGGCGAGGGCGAGGGCGGCTGCGGTGAACAGGCCGCCGCGAAGACGGGTCGCAATCATCTTCGTTCTCCTCAAAGGACCATCTCGATCGCCGAGGCGACGAGCATCGTGGTCGGGTCGATGCCGTAGACATAACCATCGCTGTAGCGATACATCATGTCGGGCGTGTCGTAGTAACGGTCACGGTAGCCGTAAGGCACGTTATAGACGCTGTAGCCCGACGGCATCGGCTGCCCGATGTTGAAGGTGTCTCCGGTCAGCAGCGCCGCGATCGAGGTGATCGCGGCCGTTTCCGGATCGACGCGATAGAGCACGTTGTCGGCATAGCGATAGCTGCCGACAGGGCCGAGCCCGTAATAGCTCTCGTAGTAGTCAGGCACGGGCTGGTAGTCGAACCAAGTCGGCCAGACGTTACCGGTGGCCAGCGCGCCGCCCAGCAGCGGGTAGTATCCCAGGATCCGGCCCGCGTCCGAAATGCGGACGAGGTTGTTGTCGTAATAGCGATAGCGACCGCCGATAAGGCCGGGCAGGCGCCACCAGTTCGCCTGGTCGTAATCGTAATCGCCCCGCTTCACGAGACCGGGCGGGTTGCAGCCGTTGTCCTTCTTGGCAAGACCCGGAGGGCACCCGTCGATCAGGCCGTAGCTGCGGGCCATGCCGTCCCGGTCCGAATAGCGGAAACGGTCTTCACGAACGTATTCGCGGCCATTGTAGCGGACGACTTGCCCGTCGCCGCGCATGTCCTTTGCGGCTGCGCCCTTGACCTTGTCGTTGCCATTTCCATTACCGTTGCCGTTCGCGCGCACGACCCTGGCGTCGTTGCCACGTTCGGGCTTGATGCGGTCGTTGCCGGCATTGCCGTTGCCGCGCATCGCATCCCCGCCGCGATCCGCCTTGGCGTTGCCATTGCCATTGGACTTGGCGTTGCCATTGGCCTTCTCGTTGCCGCCAGCCTGGGCCACGCGGACGGGGCCTTCGTTGCGGGGCTTGCCATTGCCCTTGTCGCCGCCGCCCCGGTCCATGCTGGCCTGGGGCTTGCCGCCACCTTGTTTGTCCGGCCCGTTGCCGTTGCCCGGCTGGGCCGCTGCGCTGCCGGCGGCCAAAGCGACCGCGGCAACGCCCATCAGGAAGTTACGCATCGAATGTCTCCTTTTGCCCGCTTAACGGCGGGCATGCCGCACCGTTCCGCAAATGCGACGGACCGGTTGACCGCGGCAGGACGAGTCGAGGGCGCGACGGGACGGGCAGAACCCGCTGAACGCGCCGTTTAGCGCGGGTTCAGCCGACTGTGACGGAGACTTTCAATCGGCGGTCAGGTCGTAAGTCACGATCCCGCGTGGCCGGGCCTGCCGCCCGGTCCAGCGTTCGTGGCGCAGCGAGCGTTCGGCATCCTTTCGCCCCGCGGTCCAGTGCTCGTCGATGGTGTATCGGGAAAACTCGTAGTCCTTGGAATGGCTGCCGGTCATCTCGGTGCGATTGATCAGGTGCATGATCGAGATGCCGCCGTGGCTGGGCAGGTTGGCCAGAAACTGCGCATCGGGATCGTCCTGCAGCTCGGGCGGCAGTTTCCTCACCAGCCTGCGCGCGGCCTGGCGCAGCTTTTCCATCTGCTTGTTGAGATCGGTGTTGAGACGGGTGCGGCTGGAATAGCGGATGTCCTTTTCGCGCTGCAACGCATCGGGCAGGGTCTGCGGCATGGCCCCGCGCGCGCTGAACAGGTCGACCTGGAAGATGGTGAGCCCGCCATCAGGACTGCTGTCGAGGACGTACTGCAGCGGGGTGTTCGAGACGAGGCCTCCGTCCCAGTAGGGTTCGCCGTCGATGAACACCGGCGGGAAGCCCGGCGGCAGCGCGCCGCTCGCCATGATGTGTGCCGGGCCGATGCAGCAGGAGCGATTGTCGAAATAGATGAAGTTGCCGGTCAGCACGTGGACCGCGCCGACGCTAAGGCGGACGCCGCCCGGTGCGTTGAGATAGTCGAAATCGATGAGGTCGAGCAGGGTGCGGCGCAGCGGCGCGGTATCGTAGAAGCTGATCGCGCCGTCCTTCGCCACGTTGCTGTCGGGCCAGAACATGGCGGGCGGAATCCAGCGCGGCTCGAAGAAGCCGGGTATGCCGATCATCGCCACGGTCGCGGCGCTCATCTCGTTGAACCAGCGCCGCGCCTCGCCGTCCCGGGCAGGAGCGGGCCAAGTCACGCGGCTGGAGGCGAGATTCCAGAACGCGCGCAGCCGTTCCAGCCGCCGTTCGGGCGGGTTTCCGGCGACGATGGCGGCATTGATCGCGCCGATCGAAATGCCGGCGACCCAGCCGGGTTCGGTGCCATCGGCACAAAGCGCCTCGAACACCCCGGCCTGATACGACCCGAGCGCTCCGCCGCCCTGCAGGACGAGGACGGTACTTTCGTCGGCAGGCTCGCGCGCGGGGTCTGATGTCATGAGCGGAATATGGCCTGTCGATGGTGCATTGCAACATGCGGCGCGCCCGTGTGCGAACTCGGCGCGCCGAGCGGATGCGAAAAGGGCGCCCGGTTGCCCGGACGCCCCTTCGTCTTGTCTTGGGCCGAACGGCTTACGACGAGTAATACATGTCGAATTCGACCGGGCTCGGCGTCATTTCGAACTTGTAGACGTCTTCCCACTTCAGCTCGATGTAGGCTTCGATCTGGTCCTTGGTGAACACGCCGCCTTCGAGCAGGAAGTCGTGGTCCGCGGCCAGCGAATCCAGCGCCTCGCGCAGCGAACCGCACACGGTCGGGACCTGGGCGAGTTCCGCGGGCGGCAGATCGTACAGGTTCTTGTCCATCGCGTCGCCGGGGTGGATCTTGTTCTTGATGCCGTCGATGCCCGCCATCAGCAGCGCCGCGAACGACAGGTAGGGGTTCGCCAGCGGATCCGGGAAGCGGAACTCGACGCGCTTGGCCTTTTCACCCGCACCGTAGGGGATGCGGCACGAAGCCGAGCGGTTGCGGGCCGAATAGGCCAGCAGCACGGGGGCCTCGAAGCCCGGGACGAGGCGCTTGTAGCTGTTCGTGGTCGGGTTGGTGAAGGCATTGAGCGCCTTGGCGTGCTTGATGACGCCGCCGATGTAGTAGAGGCAGTTGTCCGACAGGCCGGCATAGCCGTTGCCGGCGAAGGTCGGCTTGCCCTTGCTCCAGATCGACATGTGGGTGTGCATGCCCGATCCGTTGTCTTCCTTGATAGGCTTGGGCATGAAGGTCGCGGTCTTGCCGTAGGCCTGCGCCACCATCTGCACGACGTACTTGTAGATCTGCACGCGGTCGGCGGTTTCGGTCAGCGTGCCGAACGTGATGCCGAGCTCGTGCTGCGCGGAGGCAACCTCGTGGTGGTGCTTGTCCATCGGCAGGCCCATTTCGACGAGGGTCGAGACCATCTCGCCGCGGATGTCCATGCAGCTGTCCACCGGCGGAACGGGGAAGTAGCCGCCCTTGGCGCGCGGACGGTGGCCGAGGTTGCCGCCTTCGTAGGACTTGTTGGTGTTGGTCGGCAGTTCGATGTCGTCGATCTTGTAGCCGTAGCCGTCGTAGCCCGAGTAGAACTTCACGTCGTCGAACATGAAGAATTCGGGTTCGGGGCCGACGTAGACGGTGTCGCCGAGGCCGGTCGACTTCAGGAACTCCTCGGCGCGCTTGGCGGTCGAACGCGGGTCGCGCGAGTAGAGTTCGCCGGTCGAGGGTTCGACGATGTCGCAGAAGAGGACCATCATCGGGGTGGCCGAGAACGGATCGATGTAGGCGGCGTCAAGGTCGGGCTTGAGGATCATGTCCGACTCGTTAATCGCCTTCCAGCCCTCGATCGACGAACCGTCGAACATCAGGCCCTGCTCAAGCTGATCCTCGTCCAGCGGGCCGGCGAGCATCTGGAGGTGCTGCCACTTGCCCTTGGGGTCGGTGAAACGGAGATCGACCCACTCGATCTCTTCGTCCTTGATCCTTTTGAGGATGTCCTTTGCAGAGGCCATGTTCATACCTTTCGACTTGGAAGTGCCCGGCCCATGCCGGGGGATGGCATCACGGATGGGGCCGGTCTGCCCCGCGGTGAAAATCAGACGGCGTCGGCGTCACGCTCGCCGGTGCGGATGCGGATGGCGGTCTCGATCGTGGAGACGAAGATCTTGCCGTCGCCAATACGCCCGGTCTGCGCCGCTCCGGCGATCGCCTCGATCACGCGGTCGGCCAATTCCTCGGCCACGACCACCTCGAGCTTAACCTTCGGCAGGAAGTCGACGACGTATTCGGCGCCGCGATAGAGTTCGGTGTGCCCCTTCTGGCGGCCGAAGCCCTTTGCCTCGAGCACGGTTATCCCGGTGACGCCGACTTCGTGCAGCGCCTCCTTCACCTCGTCGAGCTTGAACGGCTTGATGATCGCTTCGATCTTCTTCACGTCGGTACTTCTTGCGCCCCCGCGTCCTGTACGATCCCGTTGCCGGGCGCCGTTCGGTGGGTTTCCCGCCCCTCGAACCCCGTGCGCCGATGCAGCGGTATCACCAATGTTTTACAAGAATCGTGCCACTCTTGCGTGCGGCGCAACTTAGGCGATGGATGTACCCGGCGAAAGGGGAAAGCGGCCCGGAAAAGCGCATTTTGCTGCACAATTTGCCGCATCCGCGAAACGATCCGTCCGCGCTGTCTGCCCGGTGGGCAATTATTGCTCAAATATAAGGCGATGCCCAAAAAAAGGGCAGTACATCCGAGCCCGATTCAGCGATCGAGGCGCAGGCCGGCATCGGCGGGAAGGCCCGCCATGACGTTGAGATTCTGCAGCGCCGCGCCGCTCGCTCCCTTGCCGAGGTTGTCGAGCACCGCGATCAGGCGCGCCTGCTCTCCCCTGGCGCCGCCGAAGACGTAGAGGTCGATCCCGTCCCACGGCGCCATCGTCGCGGGCAGCAGCAATTCGCCCATCGCCGGATCGGGCGCGCGGACGGTAACGATCGGGCTGCCGGCGTAGAAGCCCGAGAGGGCGTTGCGCAGCGTGTCGGCATCGTGGCCGATGTAGGCGGACGCGGGCAGCGCGACCTCCACGATCATGCCGCGGAAGGTCGGCAGGACGGCGGGCGAGAACAGCGGCTCGCGCGCAAGGCCGGCGTGGACCTTCATCTCGGGCAGGTGCTTGTGCCCGCCGGCCAGGCCATAGGCGCGGAAGCTGGGTGCGGTGGCACGAGCGTCGTCGGCCCCTTCGTAGCGCTCGATCAGCGCCTTGCCGCCGCCCGAATAGCCCGACACCGCATGGCAGCCGTAAGGCCAGTCTGCGGGGATCAGCCCGGCGCGGACCAGCGGCGCGACGAGCGCGAGGAAGCCGGTGGGATAGCAGCCGGGGTTCGATACGAAGCGCGCCTCGCGCACCGCCGCTTCGCCGACCAGTTCGGGAAAGCCGTAGGTCCAGCCGTCCGCGACGCGGTGCGCGGTCGATGCGTCGATGACCCGCGTGCGATCGTTGCGGATCATCCCGACAGCGGCCACCGCCGCTTCATCGGGAAGGCACAGGATCGCGAAGTCCGCATCGTTCAGCAATTCGGCCCGCGCCGCGTCGTCCTTGCGCCGGTCGTCGGGCAGGGTCAGCACCGTGAAATCGGCACGGCTGGCGAGCCGCTCGGCAATTTCGAGGCCGGTTGTGCCGGCGGCACCGTCGATAAAGACGCTGGCGGTCATCAGGCAGGATCCCCTTCGGCGGCAAGCGCGTCGAGCGGCAGGTAACCGACGATGCCGTCGCCGCCCACCACGCCCCAGGCCCACCGGCCCGCGATGTCGAGAACGTCGAACACCGTGCCTGCCTCGATCTCGGCAAGGTGCGCGGCATCGGTGCGCGCGGCGGCCAGCAGCGAGGCGGCGGCGGTCGCGACATGGCGCATCGGCACCGCGTAGTGGGGCACGAAGACCTCTCCCGCCAGGCGGATGTGCGCCAGGTCGCCGCGCACCGGCAGGCAGGCATCGCGCGCATGGCGCGAGGGTCCAGCGAGGGCATAGCTCGAAAACTGGGGAACGGCGGGGGACTTGTCGGTCAAGGCGGTGGTTTGCGATCTTGTCAGTGCGAGAGAGGGGCGCTTAAACCGCGCGGCAGGCTGAGGCAAGGCGGCAGATGGTCGCGGCCCCCATGCGGCCCGCTCGGCGACCGTCAGTCCGGGTATCGCGCCTGCAACATGTGCCATGCGGCCCTGAGCCCCAGTGCCGCGCCGCCCTTGGGCCGTCCCGGCTTGGCGGCGGGGCGCCAGGCAAAGGTATCGAAGTGTGCCCAGTCGATCCCGTCGCCGACGAACCGGTCGAGGAACAGCGCCGCCGTCGTCGCCCCGGCGAACCCGCCCGAGGCCGAGTTGACGAGGTCGGCGATGTCGCTGGCCATCATCTCGCGGTACCCTTCGTGCAGCGGCAGCCGCCAGACCGGATCGTCATGCGCGGTTCCGGCATCGAGCAGCGCCTGCGCCGTAGCGTCCTCGCGCGCGAAAAGGCCGGGCAGATCGGGGCCGAGCGCGACCCGGGCCGCACCGGTCAGCGTGGCGAAATCGAGGATCAGGCCCGCGCCGTCCTCGCTCGCCTTGGCCAGCGCGTCGCCCAGCACCAGCCGCCCTTCGGCATCGGTATTGGTGATCTCGACCGTCAGGCCCTTGCGGCTTTTCAGCACGTCGCCGGGGCGGAAGGCGTTGCCCGCCACTGCGTTCTCCACCGCCGGGACGAGCAGGTGCAGCCGCACCTTCAACCGCTGACCCATGATGAGGCGGGCAAGGGCGAGGGCATGCGCCGCGCCGCCCATGTCCTTTTTCATCAGCGCCATCGAACTGCCGGTCTTGATGTCCAGTCCACCCGAATCGAAGCAGACCCCCTTGCCGACCACGGCGAGGCGCGGCGCATCCTCGGCGCCCCATTCCAGCTCGATCAGGCGCGGCGCATGGCTGCGCGCCGCCGCCCGGCCCACGGCATGGACCATGGGGAAGCCTTTTTCGAGAGCATCGCCGCGCGTCACGGTCAGCTTCGCGCCGAATTCCCGGGCAAGGTCGGCGGCAACCGCCTCCAGCTGTTCCGGCCCCATGTCCTCTGCCGGCACGTTGACGAGATCGCGCACCATGGCGGTGGCCTCCGCTTCGGCCTCGGCGGCGGGGATGGCGGCGGCGTCCTGCGTCAGCAGCACGCGCGGGCCTTCGGCCTCCTTGTCGTCCTTGTAACGGGTGAAGCGGTATTGCGCCGTCTGCCAGCCGTAGAGCGCCGGCCCCGTGGGTCCGCCGACGCGGCGATACGTACCCGCCGGCAGCGCTTCGGCCAGCTTGGCGAGGCACCAGCTCGACAGTTCGTCCGGGTCCGCGACCCCGCCGACCGCGAACCAGCCCGGTCCGTCCTTGGCACTGTCGGGCACGATCGCGGTCTGGTATCCCTTGCCGATGAACTTCTGTGCTGCCAGCGCCGCGCGTTGCGGCGCGGACAGCGTCCTGGCCCAGGCTTCGAAGCCGTCGGTGTTGACGAGGTGGATGGCGATGGCGTCCTGCCCCCGGTCGGGCTGGATCAGCGCGGTCTTGTCGGTCATGGTGTCTGCGTTAGCCGTTTGGAGAACCCGATTGCGAGGGAAAAATAGGATGATGGTCGCATCATCGGCGCTGGCGGGGTTGGCCCTGTCGCTCGCGGCCTGCGGTTCCGAGGGGGACCGGGACGAACCGCGGCAGGAGGCGAGAGGGTCCGGCGGCGATGCTGCCACCGCCGCATCGGCTCCTGCGCCGACGCCCGCCCTGTCCGGCAAGGCCTTCGCGCAGAAAGTGACGCTGGGCGATAACGGCAGGTTCCAGTTCGAATACACCTGGCCCGCCGCAGCCGACGCGATCTCCGTTCTGCGGCAAAGGCTCGATGCCGAACGCCAGGCCGCTTTCGATGAGAACAAGGGCGAATGGCAAAAGGCCGAAGCGGACAGTCCGCCCGATTGCGTTCCGTGTCGCAGCCGGGCCTATCACAAGGAGTGGCAGATCGTCACCGACCTTCCTCGCTACCTGTCTCTTTCCGCCAGCATCTACACCTACACCGGCGGCGCGCACGGCGGCACGGTCTTCGACGCGCTGGTCTGGGACCGCGCGGCGGGCAAGGCGATCGAGCCGATCGACATGTTCAGGTCCGCCGCATCGCTCGATACCGCCACGCAAGGCCCGTTCTGCGCCGCGCTGGACAAGGAACGGGCACGCCGGCGGGGCAGCTTGCCGAAGGAGGCGAGGCCCAGCGACCCGTTCTATGCCTGCATCGAACCCGTCGCCAACTCGACGGTGATCCTGGGCTCCGCCAAGGGGCGAGCCTTCGACCGGATCGGATTCCTCATCCCCGCCTACAACGCCGGTCCTTATGCCGAGGGAATCTACGAGATCACCCTGCCGGTGACGCCCGCCATCCTCGACGCGATCAGGCCGGAGTACCGGGCCGCCTTCGAACTGCGCTGAATCGAGCCGGCCGGGCCGGGCGGCGCGCGCCCCCTCGCAATTGCGGGGGCGAGGCGCTACATGGGCAGGCATGACGGAATACATGGTTGTCGACGAACACGACATGCTGCCGCGCGACGGCACGATCAAGCTGCACGGCCCCGCCGCCTTCGAAGGCATGCGCAGGGCCGGGCGACTGGCGGCGGAAATCCTCGACGCGATGGTGCCGCTGATCCGCCCCGGCGTGACGACGGCGCAGATCGACGACGAGGTCCGCCGCCTGACGCTGGCGGGCGGCGCGGTGCCCGCGACGATGGGTTATCGCGGCTATGCCCATTCCTGCTGCATCTCGATCAATCATGTCGTGTGCCACGGCATCCCGGGTCCGAAGGCGCTGAAGGAAGGCGACATCCTCAACATCGACGTGACCCCGCTGCTCGACGGCTGGCACGGCGATTCCAGCCGGATGTACATCGTCGGCGACGCGCCGCTGAAGGCGAAGCGGCTGGTCGATGTCACTTACGAATGCCTGATGATCGGCATCGAGATGGCCCGCCCGGGCAACCGGCTGGGCGACATCGGCGCGGCGATCCAGCGCCATGCCGAAAGCCAGCGCTACGGCGTCGTGCGCGACTTCTGCGGCCACGGCCTTGGCCGGCTGTTCCATGATGCGCCCGAAGTGATCCACGCCGGCCGCCCCGGAACCGGGCCTGAACTGCGCCCCGGCATGTTCTTTACCATCGAGCCGATGATCAACCTGGGCAAGCCGGCGGTAAAGCTGCTGGAGGACGGCTGGACGGCGGTGACGCGCGACCGTTCGCTGTCGGCGCAGTTCGAGCATTCCATCGGCATTACCGAGGACGGCTGCGAGATCTTTACCAAGAGCCCGACCGGGCTGGACAAGCCGCCCTACTGATCGAGCGGGCGCATTCGCCAGCCCTCTAAACGCCCGCCCCTTACACGAAAGTGCCCCGGTGCTGCGCGGCACCGGGGCTTCTCCTCTCCGAACCCTTGGGCAGGCGCGCGGCCTTCCCGAAATCTGTTCGCGACCCTCAGTCCTCGGGCGCGATGGTAACCTTCAGCCCATCCAGATCGGCGTTAAGCGGGATCTGGCAGGAAAGGCGCGAAGTCTCGTTGCGGTGGTCCGAACTGTCGAGCAGGTCGTCCTCGTCCTCGCTCAGCGCCGGCAGCTTGTCGGCGAAGGCGGGGTCGACATAGACGTGGCAGGTGGCGCACGAGCAGCAGCCGCCGCACAGGGCCAGCAATTCGTCGAAGCCGTTGTCGCGGATCGCTTCCATCACCGAAAGACCATCCGCCGCATCGACGGTCGATTCTTCGCCTTCACGGTTCACCACGATCAGCTTGGGCATCGGTAAAGCAATTCCCTGTCGTTGGGGGCAAATCCGGGCCATCCCGTTTTCGCCGGTCGTCGGCGCTGCTAGTGGCTGGAGCACAGATTGGCAAGAGGCATGCTGGCACGGCTTGCCGAACTATTCCGAAAGAGAGGTCGCCGTGGGTCTGACGCGCAAGCAGCTCGAAGCAGGGCTGGACGCCATCGCCGCGAAAGAGCCGGCCATGGCCCGCGCTTTGGCTGCAGTCGGCTATCCGGCGGAACGGATTCGCGAGCGCGGCTATCGCACGATGCTGCGCACCATCGTCGGCCAGCAGGTCTCGGTCGCCGCCGCCGCATCGGTGTGGAACAAGCTGGAGGCCCTGCTGGGCGAGGCGATGCCGCCCGAGGAACTGCTCGCCGCCGAATTCGAAGCGCTGCGGGCCTGCGGACTGTCGCGCCAGAAACAGGGCTATGCCCGCTCGCTGTGCGAGCTGGTGAGTGCGGGCGAGGTCGATTTTGCCCAGCTTCCCCAGGACGACGAGGAGGCGATCGCCGCGCTGACCCGGATCAAGGGCATCGGGCGCTGGTCGGCGGAGATCTATCTGCTCTTTGCCGAAGGGCGCGAGGATATCTGGCCTGCCGGCGACCTTGCCGTCCAGGTCGGCCTCGGCCGCCTGCTGGGTCTTGCCGAAAGGCCGGGCGAGAAGGAAACCCGCGAGCTTGCCGAGCCCTGGCGACCGCATCGCGGCGCGGCGGCGGTGTTCATCTGGCACTACTACCAGAACGCGGCGCTCTAGGGCCGGCGCCGGGCCTGATCCCGCCAAAAGGAATAGCGGCAACGCCGACCGGATGACTCGCAAGCAGGGGCAGGCTACAAGCGCGCCGATGCCTGATCTCCAACCGTTCGAAAAGCAAAGCGCCGAGCACCTGCGGCTGGCTCTCGAAAGCGGCCATATCGGCGTCTGGGAGCTGGACGTCTCAACCGGTCTTGCGGTCAAGAACGAGGCCCACGACAAGATTTTCGGGTTTTACAACCAGAGCCCGGAATGGAGCTACGACCGCTTTCTCGAGCATGTCGCCGAAGGCGAGCGGAGCAGGGTCGACGCCTTGCAGAAAGCCGCCATCGCCGGTCGGCAGGCGTGGTCTTTCGAATGCCAGATCCGGACCGCGGCGGGCGAGAACCGCTGGATCAAGGCGTCCGGACGCCCGATCTTCGCCGCGGACGGGACGATGACCAGCCTGATCGGCCAGGTCGTCGACATCACCGAATCGAAGCAGAACGAGGCGCGGCTCCGGCTTATCACCGAGGAACTGAACCACCGGGTCCGCAACATGCTCGCGATGATCACCTCGATGATCAGGCTGACGGCGCGCGGGGCGGAGGATGTCACCGGCTTTGCGCAGGCACTCGAAGGAAGGGTCGGCGCCCTGTCGCGGACGCAGAACCTGCTGGTCGGCGACGCGGCGGGCGCGACGATGCCGAGCGCCATACTCGAGATGGAACTGGCCGCGCTCGTCGGCACCCGCCGCCAGGTCGAGGTCCTGGTCGAGGAAGAGGCGCGTCTGGGCGCATCGGCCGGCCAGGGTCTTGCGCTCGTCTTTCACGAATTGCTGACGAACGCGATCAAGTACGGCGCGCTGTCGACGAACCAAGGCACCGTCGCGATCCGCTTCGGGTGCCGGGACGGCCAGGTCGAGATCGACTGGCAGGAGCGCGGCGGGCCGCCGCTGGCACAGCCGCGCGGCAGCGGCTTCGGTTCGATGCTGATCTCGGGCGCGCTCGCCCCTGACGGAACGGTCGAACAGGTCTTCGCCCCCGAAGGGCTGCAATGTTGCATCCGGTTGCGGGCCGCCGCCTAGACAAGCCGGTCGACGCGCAGATGGGCCGCCGCGCCGCGACAGGGTGACAAAGGCGACACGGTGTCACCCTGCCGGTCCGCCTGAAACCCGCAGGAACGCGGCAATTTCGCGGCATGGGCGACGGGTTACACCAGCCGCGCGAGCGGCGGGGTTCTGGCGAGGATATCACAATGGCAAGGAGCGGGATCCCGTTGTGACGGGGCCGCGCGGTGTAGGAAAGCGGTTTGTCGCGCGCGCCTGGTCCCGACCGTTCAGTCCGGCGCGTTGCTGCGGCGCTGGGCCGCGTGGCGGGCGGCGAGATAGCCGAAGGTCGCCGCCGCCGCGATCGTCGCGCCCGCGCCGGGATAGGTCCGCCCGAACGGAGAGCCGCTGCCGTTGCCCGCGGCGTAGAGCCCCTCGATCGGCCTGTCCGCCGCGTCGAGCACGCGGGCGTGGCGGTCGGTGCGCAGCCCGCCGTTGGTGCCGAGGTCGCCGGGCCGGATCACCGCCGCCCAGAACGGGGGGCGGGCAATCTCGCCAAGGCTCGGGTTCGGGCGATGGCCGGGATCGGCCCAGTAGCGGTCGTAAGCGGTCTCGCCGCGCCCGAAGTCCTCGTCCCTGCCCGTCCGGGCAAAGCCGTTGAACCGCGCGACCGTCGCCTCGAGCGCGGCCGGGTCGAGACCGCATCTGGCGGCGAGTTCGCCCAGCGTGTCGGCCTGCACGAGGTATCCGTTCGCCTCCATCTCGGCGCGGACGGCCTTGTCCGAAAGCTCGGCGAAAATGTAGCGCTTGAGGAAGTGCCCATCCATGACCAGCCAGTGGCGTTCGCCGGCGGCGCCATGTTCGTGCATGACCCTGCCGGTGGTCATGTAGGAGCGCGCCTCGTTCATGTAGCGCTCCCCCTTGCCGTTCACGACGATGCTACCCGGCAGCGCCCGCAGGCCGAGCGCCAGCCCATTGCGGTGTTCGTTCACCTGGATCGTCGGCATCCACCAGCAATCGTCGGTCAGCTCGGTGCTCGCCCCCGCCGCCATCGCGACTTGCAGCGCGTCGCCCGTGTCCTCGGCAATCGCGTTGCTCCAGGTGCGGTCGCGCCCTTGCAGTTCGCGGCGCAACGCGGCGTTCTGCGCAAAGCCCCCGGCGGCGAGGAGGACGCCTGCCGGGGCATCGAGCCGTTCGCGCCGGCCCTCGCTTTCGGCGATCACGCCGGTGACGCGGCCGTCCTCGACGACCAGTTCGACGAGGCGGGTCGAGAGGCGCACCGGTATGCCGCGTTCGTCGACGATCTTCATCAGCGCGGCGGCAAGCGCGCGCCCGTTGCCCAACGGTTTCTTGCCCATCAGCTTGCGCACCGCGTGCAGGGCCACGGTCTTCGCCCCCTCCAGCATGAGCGGCAGGCTGGTCTTCGCGCGGGTGAGCGAGCCGAATTGGCCGCTGTGGATCGCCGGCATGTCGACTTCGGCATAGCGCATCGTCGAAAAACGCGGGCCGAGCGTTGCGCCGTCCACCATCGCGGATTCGATGGTGCGCCCGACGCCGCTGCCCGGCATGCCCGGGTAGTAATCGGGATGGTCGGTGGTGCGGAACCAGCGCAGGCCGAGCTTCGCCAGCATGCGGGCCATGTCCGGCGCGTTTTCCAGGAAGGCCTCCGCCTTGGCCGCCACCCGGTCGTCGGCATCCTCGCCGATGAGGGCGCGCAAGTAGTCGCGGGCCGCTTCGGGCGAATCGCTCGCGCCCTGCTTGCGCATCAGGTCGTTGTTGGGAATCCACAGCACGCCACCGGACGTGGCGGTCGTGCCGCCCCAGCGGTCGGCCTTTTCGATGACGATCGGCCGCAGGCCCCGCAGACTGGCGGTGATCGCGCCCAGCAATCCCGCCGCCCCCGTGCCGACGACGACGAAGTCGAAGGTCCCTTGCGTTGTGTCGTCCACCGCCATCCTCCCCGGTTCTTCCCGGCGAACGGATTAGTGCAGACGAGCCTCGTTCCGGACTCTGACTTTGGGCAGTGCGGTCGGCCCCGAGCGGTGCCTGCGGCCGGGGCTTTCAGGCGCGCGCGAAGCCGTTATGCGGCAGCGAATCGCGTCGCGACCCGTCGCAGAATTGAGGCGGACCTGCCTTAATCCCGCTCGGTTCATCGCAGGGTCGGCTCTGCCTGTCCGTGAAATCGCGGCCAATCGGCGACCGGTTCATTAACAGGCAATGTTAACCACAACAGCCTCCTGCGCGCTGTGCGACGTCCCTTGTCGCATCACACCAACCAGGCGGGGCCGGCGAGGCCTGTTCCGCTGCCGGCCACGTCAGTTCCGGGGGGCAGCCCGGGCGCTTACGACAGGGGGGCGGGCGAGACGAATTCGAATGAACTGGAGCACCCGAACGATGAACTTCCTCAAGACGACGACGCCGATCCTCCTGGCTGCAACGATGCTGGCGGTCCCCGCCGTGCACGCCCAGAATGCCGAGGACGGCACCCTCACCACCGTCTACGGCGAATACGCGCCCGATCCGTCGCAGATGACCGAGGGCCCCGACGTGGACGGCGTGATCGTCGCGCGCATGGGCGACAAGATGAAGGTGCGCACCGAAACCGGCGACCGCATCATCGCGATCAACGACGCGACCGAGATCAAGGCCAAGGGCGGCTTCCTCGGCCTTAACTCCAAGACCCAGCTGGCCTCCTCGCTGTTCAACGGCCTGCCCATCGAGGTGAAGACCAAGCAGGCGGGCAACTACCTGCTTGCCACGTCGATCAAGATGAAGAGCGACGATCTCAAGACCGCGTCGATGATCTTCAACGGCACCGACCAGCGCTTCACCAGCAACGAGGCCGCGACCGAGGCGCTCAAGGGCCGGATGGGCGACATCGACCAGTACAACATCAAGGGCACCACCAACGTCAACTTCGACACCGGCAAGGCCAACCTGACCGACGATGCCAAGCAGGCGCTCTGCTCGGCGGCGAGCCAGGCCGAAGCCATGGACAACGCCCTGCTGCTGGTCGTCGGCTACACCGATTCGCGCGGCAGCGAGGAATACAACCAGATGCTGAGCGAAAAGCGCGCCAGCAGCGTGGTGAACTACCTGCAGCAGGCCTGCGGCTGGAAGCCGTACCGCATGCTGACCCCGACCGGCATGTCGGAATCCGATCCGGCCGCGCCGAACGACAGCGACGAAGGCATGGCGCAGAACCGCCGCGTCGCGGTCAACATCCTGGTCAGCAAGGCCGTCGACGGCCTCTGAGCGAGAGCATCGCGGACCCGCTGAGGGTCGCAGATCGGGGGGGCGGGCTTCGGCTCGCCCCTCTTTCGTTGTGCGACGGTCGTTGCGCGTCAGAGCAGCGCCGACACGGCCCGCGCCATCGAGATGTCGCGCGCGGACACGCCGCCCGCGTCGTGGGTGGTCAGGGTGATGTCCACCCGGTTCCACACGTTGCACCATTCGGGGTGATGGTCGCTCTTTTCCGCGATCAGCGCGACGCGGGTCATGAAGGCGAACGCCTCGCTGAAATCGGCGAACGCGAACGTGCGCACGATGGCCAGCGCATCGCCGCGCAGTTCCCATCCATCCAGATCCGCCACCGCGCCGTGCAGCGCATCGCCGGTCAGCCGTTCCACCACTGGTCCATCCTTCGTCTTGGCAGTCATGCGCGAAGTGCTTAGGGCACGAGGCGGATGAATGCGAGCGAGCCTTTCCTGAGCGCCGAAGACCTGGCCTGCCGCCGGGGGGACAGGATCCTGTTCGCGGGGCTCTCGCTTCATGTCGGACCGGGACAGGCGCTGCACCTGGCCGGCGCGAACGGCATCGGCAAGTCGAGCCTGATGCGCATCCTCGCCGGCCTGCTGCGCCCTTATGCCGGTTCGGTCGCGCGCGGTGGCGCGCTCGCCCTGCTCGACGAACGCCCCGCGCTCGACACGCACCAGCCGCTGGGCCGGGCGCTCGCCTTCTGGGCCCGGGTCGACGGCACGGCGCACGACCGGCTGGAAAGGGTGTCCGACAACGTCGGGCTGGGCGACCTGCTCGACGTACCGGTCCGCTACCTGTCGACCGGACAGCGCAAGCGGGCGGCGCTGGCCCGCACGATCGCGCAAGGCGCGCCGATCTGGCTGCTCGACGAACCGCTCAACGGGCTCGACACCGCGTCGGTGGCGATGGTCGAGCGGCTGGTCGCGCGCCATTGCGCCGACGGCGGCGTGTGCCTGCTCGCCTCGCACCAGCCGGTGGCGGTGCCGGGGCTGGCGCGGCTCGAGCTTGCGGAATTCGCGCGATGATGTGGGCGATCCTGCGGCGCGACATCGCGCTGCTGCTGGGCGGCGGCAGGCGGGGCGGGGCGCTGCTGCCGGTGCTGTTCTTCCTGGCCGTGGCGATGCTTTACCCCTTCGCCGTCGGCCCGGATGCGAAGCTGCTGGCGCGCACCGGCGGCGGGGTGGTCTGGGTCGCCGCGCTGCTCGCCGCGATCCTGCCGCTCGACCGGCTGGTCGAACCGGACCTCGAAGCGGGCTTCTTCGACCAGTGGGCGCTGCGCGGCCTGGCCGAGGAGTGGACCTGTTCGTTGCGCATCCTTGCCCACTGGCTGTCGTTTGCCGTGCCGCTGATGCTGGCAACGCCGATCGCGGCGGTCCTGCTCGGCCTGTCAGGCGATCAGCTGCTGACGTTGGAAATGGGCCTGCTGGCGGGCACGCCGGGGCTGGCCGCGCTGGGCGTGGCGGTCGCGGCGATCACCGCGGGGCTGCGCGGCGGGGCGGCGCTGGCGGGCCTGCTCGTCATGCCGCTCGCCGTGCCGCTGCTGGTGTTCGGGGCGGGCAGTCTCCTGCCGGGCGGGACGGGCGGCATCGCGCTTACCGGCGCGGTCAGCCTCGTGCTCGTCGCGCTCGCGCCCTTTGCCGCGGGCGCCGCGATCCGGGCCGCGCGCGAATGAGGCGGCGCTAACAGGCCGGTCGGGTTTTCTTCATTGCCCTCGGCCCTCGCGCACCCTACCTCTCAGCCCACCATGACGACCGTTCCAGATACCCTTTCGCTCATCGGCAACACCCCGCTCGTCCGCCTTGCCGGGCCGAGCGCGGCGGCGGGCTGCGACATTTACGGCAAGTGCGAGTTCATGAACCCCGGCGCCTCGGTCAAGGACCGGGCCGCGCTGTGGATCGTGCGCGACGCGGAAAAGCGCGGCGTGCTGCAGCCGGGCGGCACCATCGTCGAAGGGACGGCGGGCAACACCGGCATCGGCATCGCGCTGGTCGCCAATGCGCTGGGCTACCGGACGGTCATCGTCATGCCCGAAACACAAAGCCGCGAGAAGATGGACACCTTGCGCGCGCTAGGGGCCGAGCTGGTCACCGTGCCCGCCGCGCCGTTTTCCAATCCCGGTCACTTCGTCCACACCAGCCGCCGCATCGCGGAAGAGACCGATAACGCGGTCTGGGCCAACCAGTTCGACAACATCGCCAACCGCCGCGCCCACATCGATTCGACCGCGCCCGAGATCTGGTCGCAGATGGAAGGCAGGATCGACGGTTTCACTTGCGCGGTCGGCACCGGCGGCACGCTGGCGGGCGTCGGCATGGGGCTGAAGGAATTTGACGAAACCGTCACCATAGCCCTGTCCGACCCGCACGGCGCGGCGCTCTATTCCTATTACCAGACGGGCGAGCTGAAGAGCGAGGGCAATTCGGTCGCCGAAGGCATCGGGCAGGGCCGCATCACCGCCAACCTCGAGGGCGCGCCGGTCGACACGCAATACCGTATTTCCGACGAGGAAGGGCTGGAGTGGGTGCGCAAGCTGCTTGCCGACGAAGGGCTGTGCCTCGGCCTGTCGAGCGGCATCAACGTCGCGGGCGCGGTGCGGCTGGGGCGTGAACTGACCGAGCGGCTGGGCCGCCCGGCGCGGGTCGCGACGATCCTGTGCGACACCGGCTTCCGCTATCTCTCCTCGCTCTACAACCGCGAATGGCTGGAGGCGAAGGGCCTGCCGGTCTTCCCCTGGCTGGCGCGGTGACGGCGGATCGCATGGCGCGCAATCGCAACATCCTGTCCCGCGCAGGCCGTCCCTTGGGCGACACCGCCGACGTGCCGCCCGCCCCCGGCCTCCTCGGCACCCGCGCCGAGGCGGCGCAACGGCTGAAAGTCGGCGTCGGCGGATTGCTGTCGGTGCTGCTGGTGGTCACGCTGGCCAGCTCGATTGCGCAGATGACGCGCAACGCGGACGATGCCGCCACGCCCGCGACGGCGACCGATCCGGCGCCCGAAAACGCGAACGACCCGCTGGTCGACATCGGCGTCGCTCCCGAACTGCCGGCTGACCAGCCGGTGGTGCAGGACCTGCCCGCCGCACAGATGCCGCCCGAAACGCGCGGCGATGCCGCCCCGGCTCCGGCCGGCGAGTGATGCCGCCGCGTCCGGGCCTCATGCTCGTCGCGGCGCTGCTGCTGCTCGCCGCCTGCTCCGCCAATTCCCCCGATCCCGCACCGTCCCCGAGCGCCACTGCCGCCGCTTCCGAGCCGAATGCGAAGGTCGCGCGGTCGGACCTGCTGCTCTTCACCAGCCTGCCGATCCTGTGGGCCGAAGGGGGCATGGCCGACATGCTTTCGGCCGACGCCCCGGTCCATTGGGCCCGCAAGGTGCTGGAGACGAACCGCACGCTGAAGCCGGTCGACAACCTCACCCAGCTTCCCGCCGGGGGCACGCTGGTCATGGCCCAGCCGCGCGCGCTCGCGCCCGAAGAGAACGTGGCGCTGGACAACTGGGTGCGCGCGGGCGGGCACCTGCTGCTCATCGTCGACCCGATGCTCGACGCGCATTCGAGCTACGGCCTCGGCGATCGCCGCCGGCCCGAGGCGATCGCCATGCTCTCGCCGATCCTGGCGCGCTGGGGCCTGAGGCTGGTCGACGACGCGCGCGACGATCACGTCGCCCGCTGGTCGGGCCATGCGGTCCCGGTGGCCGAAGGCGGCCTGTTCGAACTGACCGGGCAGGGCCACGAAAGCCGCTGCCGGCTCGGCGACGGCGCGGCGCAGGCGCTGACCGCCTCGTGCCGGTTGGGCAAGGGCAACGTCCTCCTGCTGGGCGACGCGACCTTCCTCGCCGATGGGGACAACGCGGGAGAGGGCGGGGGCGCGCTGCTCGCCGCCCTCGTGACCGCCGCCGAAGCGCCCGCGCAGGGCGACTGAGCGCCGCGAATCCCGGTCTGGCCGGGGAAATGACGGGAACGCCGATCCATCGGTCCCGATTCTTCGGGGAAATCACGGGATTCGCCTTGAATCCGGCGGCAGCCTGGCCGATTCTCGCCTCGTTCCGACGGAAGACGCAGGCCGCAAACCCGCGGAAAACGGTTTCAAAACGTATTTTCCCGTAATTTCCCCTTTCATCCCCGATAAAGCCGGAGTATTACTCACTCCGTTCAAGGAACGTGTGTCAGCCGCACCCAAGGGGGGTGTTTCCGGGCCATGCCTGTGTGCAGCCGGGTGCGGGGAAGTCTTGCCTTTTCAAGGCGATGTTGGGGATCGGGGTTTCACTTGGCGGGACGGCCATTCAGCTATCGGGGGCAGGGCTTTTCGCTTCGCGGCGAAAAAGGCCGCTTCGTGCTGCCGCCCGCGTTCCGCAAGGTCGTCCGCGATTCCAGCCACGACAACAAGGTCCTGTGCCTTGCCAAGCATGAACGTTGGGATTGCCTGATCGGCTTCGGCTTGTCGCGCATGGACGAGCTGGAAGAACAGCTCGACCGCGAAGAGGAGCGGGCCATCCGCCTCGGCCAGGATTTCGACCGCGATACCCGTTCGGCCCAGCTCTACGGCTTCATGGAACTGCCGTTCGACGATTCGGGCCGCTTCATCATGCCCGACTATCTCGTCGAACTTGGCGGGCTGGAGGAACAGGTCTTCTTCCAGGGCGGCGGCGCGTTCTTCACCATCTGGAATCCCGACAAGCTGATGGCGATGGGCGACGACTGGGCCGCGGCGAAGGCCGCGTGCAAGGCGCTCATGGCCGAAAACGACAAGCCGAAGCGGGGCCGCAAGTGAACGCGCCCCACATTCCCGTCCTCCTCGACGAGGTGATCGCCGCGCTCGATCCCAAGCCGGGCAGCGTCATCATCGACGCCACTTTCGGCGCGGGCGGCTATTCGCGCGCGCTGCTTGACGCCGGGGCCACCGTCCACGGATTCGACCGCGATCCCGATGCGATTCGCGCCGCGAAACTGTGGAAAGAAACTGCCGGGGAAAACCCCCGCCTCGTCCTCCACGCCCGTCGCTTTTCGGAAATGCTCGCAGCAATGCAGGAAGCTGGTCTGGCGGCAGTGGATGGAGTCGTCATGGATATCGGCGTTTCCTCGATGCAGCTCGATCAGGCGGGTCGCGGCTTCGCGTTTTCCGTCGACGGCCCGCTCGACATGCGGATGAGCCAGGAGGGCGAGAGCGCCGCCGATTTCCTCAATTCCGCCAGCGAGGAGGCGATCGCCGACGTCCTCTACCGCTATGGCGAGGAACGCCAGTCGCGCCGCGTCGCCCGCGCCATCGTCGCGGCCCGCCCGCTGGAAACGACCGGCCAGCTTGCCGCCGTCGTCAGGAAGGCGCTGGGCCACCACCCCGGCGCGCCGAAGGACCCGGCAACGCGCAGCTTCCAGGCGATCCGCATCCACGTGAACGGCGAACTGGACGAACTGATGGCGGCGCTGTCCGCGGCGGAGGAATTGCTGAAGGAAGGCGGCCGCCTCGCCGTCGTCAGCTTCCACAGCCTCGAGGACCGGATCGTCAAGCGCTACTTGCGCGATGCCGCGCAGGCCGGGGCCGCGCCGTCGCGCCACATGCCGGACGTCGCGCCCGTGCACGCGCCCGTCTTTGCCAAGCCCGCCAAGGCCGTCCGCCCGTCGCAGGCCGAGCTGGCCCGCAACCCGCGCAGCCGTTCCGCCGTGCTGCGCTCCGCCATCCGCACCGCCGCCCCCGCCCGTCCCGCCCCCGAAAGGATTTCCGCATGACCAGCCGCAACCGCATGCAATCGGTAATGTGGACCGGGTCGGTCGTCGTCGCCACTGCGCTCAGCCTCGTGCTCATGCTGCAGGTCAAGGCGGTGAACAGCGAGATCGCGGAAACCGAAAAGGCGATCGTCGCGACCAAGCAGCAGATCGCCTCACTGGAGACCGAGTTCCAGACCCGTTCGCGCCAGCAGCAGCTGGTCCGCTGGAACGAGGTGGACTTCGGCTATGTCGCGCCGCGCGCCGACCAGTTCCTCGACGGCCGGGCCGAGCTCGCCTCGCTCGGCAAGCAGGTCGAGATCATCGACGCGCAGCCGGTCCGCATGGCGGTGGCCGATGCGCAGGGCGAGGATCGCGGCGAAGTCGCCACGAGAGCCGCCGCGCCGGTCCGCATGGCGAGCGCGGAACCCGCCAGCGCGCCCGCGCTGAAGGGCGAAGCGGAAAAGCCCGCCATCCGCCTGGCCCAGGCCGAGACGAAGGCTCCGGCGATGATGCGCCAGCTGGTCGCCACCGACGCCCGCATCCGCCCTGCGCAAGTCGGACCCAAGGCCGCCGCCAAGAGCGAGGCCCGCTTCGCTGCGCAACCGACCGCCAAACCCGCCGTTTCGGCCAAGCCCGCTGCGTCCAAGAGCCCCGCCGCGCCGAAAAGCTTTGCCGAGCGGTTCGACCTCGACAGCGTGATCGCGGAAGGCAAGCGCTGATGGCATCGATCCCGCTCGGTACGGCCCAGGGGCTGTCCGGGCCCGGCCCTGCTCACCGCATCGCCCGCCAGGCACCGCCGCCCGCGCCCGCGCGCCGGGCGGACCTGCGCGCGACGACCCTGAAGCTGGCGCGCACCCGCGTCGCGCTGATCGCCTTCGCCTTTGCGCTGGCGACAGCGATCCTGGTGCTGCGCGTGGCGATGATCGGCATCTTCGGTTCGGCCAGCGCGTTCACCCCCGGCGGCAACGCGCTGCTGCCCGATCGCGGCACCATCGTCGACCGCAACGGCATGCCGCTCGCCCGCGATTTCAAGTCCTATGCGCTGTGGTTCAATCCCAAGGCGATGGAAGGCGGCCCGCCGCTGACCCGCAGCCCGGAGGAAGTCGCCCGCAAGCTGGTCGAGATCTTCCCCGACATGAACGAGGCGGAACTCGCGAAGCGGCTCGCCAGCGGCAAGGGGCAGTACCTGCGCCGCCGCATCCTGCCCGAGGAGGCCAACCGCGTCTTCCGCATCGGCGAACCGGCGCTGTCGCCGCCCGCCGAGCCGAGCCGCTACTACCCCGAAGGCAACCTTGCCGCCCACGTGCTCGGCTATGTCGGCGCCGACGGCAAGGGCCGGGTCGGGATGGAGCAGGTTTTCGACGATCAGCTCACCGATGCCGGCACGCGCGGCAGCGAACAGGTGCTCGCCATCGACGCGCGGGTCCAGGCCGCGCTGGAAGATGAACTGCTGCGCGGCATGGGCTTGTCCCAGGCCAAGGGCGCGGGCGGCATCGTGCTCGACGTCGATACCGGCGAAGTCGTCGCGCTCGCCTCGCTGCCCAGCTTCGATCCGAACCACATCGACGAAGCCGGCATGAAGCAGATGTTCAACCGGGTGACCAACCAGGTCTACGAACTCGGCTCTACCTTCAAGCCGCTGACGGTGGCCGCCGCCATCGATGCCGGCACGATCACCAATCTGGGCCGCACCTGGCCAACCGGCGCGCCGCTGCGCATCGGCGGCTTTGCGATCAAGGACAGCCACAGCCTCGGCCCCAGCCTCAACGTGCCGCAGATCCTGATGCATTCGTCGAACATCGGCACCGCGCAGATCGCTGACGAACTGGGCAGCGCGCGGATGAAGCGGACGATGGAGCGGCTCGGTTTCAACGAGCGGCCCTACATCGAACTGCCCGCCCGCGGGTTCCCGATCTGGCGCAGCGGCGAATGGCCGCGGATCACGACGATGACGGTGTCCTTCGGTCACGGCATCGCCGTGACCCCGCTGCACCTTGCCAGCGCCTATGCCGCGATGGTCAACGGTGGCATCTGGCGCCCGTCGACCCTGCACAAGCTGGCCCCGAACGAGGTGCCCAAGGGCCGCCGCGTGTTCAAGGAAGCGACGAGCGCCAGGATGCGCCAGATGCTGCGGCTGATCGTGACCGACGGCACGGGCCGCAAGGCCGAAGCCCCCGGCTTCCGCATCGGCGGCAAGACCGGCTCGGCCGAAAAGCCGGGCGCGGGCGGATACAAGCGAACCGCGCTTGTCACCACCTTCGCCTCCGCCTTTCCGATGGACAACCCGCGCTACGTCGTCGTCACGATGTTCGACGAGCCGCAGGGCACGGCGGCGACGAGCTACCAGCGGACCGCCGCGTGGAACGCGGCCGCCGCGGTGGGCCGTATCGTGCCGCGCATCGGGCCGATGCTCGGCGTCTATCCGGACGAGAACCGCGACATCGACCTGTCGGACATGCGCCCGCTGATCGGCAACGACGGGGGCCACGAATGAGGCTGTCCGACCTCGCCGCAAAGGCCGGGATCGCGGTCGACGGCGACGCCGACGTCACCGGCTTTGCGATCGATCACCGCAAGGTCGCGCCCGGCACCGTCTTCGGCGCGTTCCGCGGCAGCGCCGTCAACGGCGAGGATTTCATCCCCGCGGCCGTCGCCAGCGGGGCCGTCGCCGTCGTCGCCCGGCCCGATGCGCAAGTCGACGCCGCGATCCACGTCGCCGCCGACAAACCGCGCCAGGTCTTTGCCCGGCTCGCCGCAGGCTTCTTCACCCCGGTTCCGGCCACCGTCGTCGCGGTCACCGGCACCAACGGCAAGACCAGCACGGTCGAGATGACCCGCCAGATCTGGCGCATGTGCGGCTTTTCCGCGGCCTCCATCGGCACGCTGGGCGTCACCACGCCCGACGAGAGCGTGTCGACCGGCCTCACCACGCCCGACATCGTCACGTTCCTGTCGAACATGACCGGGCTTGCCCGCGAAGGCGTGACCCACGTCGCCTACGAGGCGTCGAGCCACGGCCTGTCGCAGTTCCGCAACGAGGGGTTGAAGGTCGCCGCCGGCGCCTTCACCAATCTTTCCCGCGACCATCTCGACTACCATGCCGACATGGAGGCCTATTTCGCCGCCAAGATGCGCCTCTTCGACGAGGTCGTGTCGGACGGCGGAGCGGCTGTGGTCTGGATGGACGATCCGCGCAGCCGCGCGGTCTGCGAACACGTGCGCCTCAGGGGTCTGCGCCTGTTCGCGGTGGGCGAGCAGGCGGATGCCGAGGGGACCGATATTGTCCGGGACGGCATCCGCCTGCTTTCGCGCACGCCCACCGAACTAGGCCAGGTGCTGACGTTGGAACACGGCGGTGCGACCCACACGGTCAAGCTGCCGCTGATCGGCGCCTACCAGGCCGCCAACGCGCTGGTCGCGGCGGGCCTCGTGCTGGCAAGCTCCGACGTTCCGCCGACGCAGGTCTTCGACGCAATGGCCCGGTTGCAGCCCGTGCGCGGGCGGCTCGAGCGGGCCGCGATCAACCGCGCGGGCGCGCCGGTCTATGTCGACTATGCCCACACCCCCGATGCGCTGATGGCCGCGATCTTCGCGCTGCGCCCGCACGTCACCGGCCGGCTCGTCACCGTCTTCGGCGCGGGCGGGGACCGCGACACCGGCAAGCGCGGCCCGATGGGCGAGATCGCCGCCGCCCATTCCGACATTGCCATCGTCACCGACGACAATCCGCGCGGCGAGGATCCGGCCACGATCCGCGCCGCCGTCCTCGCCGGGGCCGAAGGGGCCGACAACATCCGCGAGATCGGCGGGCGGCGCGACGCCATCGCCGCCGCCATCGCCGAGGCGGGGAAGGGCGACATCGTCCTCATCGCCGGCAAGGGCCACGAACAGGGCCAGATCATCGGACGCGGCGACGATGCCCGCGTCTATCCGTTCGACGACGTCACCGTAGCCAGGGAGTGTGCAGCATGAGTGCCCAACCCGTACCGACCGAAACCCGCCGCGCCATCATCGAGGAGAGCGAGGGCACGGCCTACCGCACCTTATGGCGCGCCCACACGGTGGCGCTGTCGGTGGGCGGCGTCGCGCATGGCGACTTTGCCGCGCACTCGATCGCGATGAGCCCGGCCCGGGTCATTCCCGGCGCGCTCTATTTCGCCCGCGGCGAGGTGGACGCGGTCGCGGCGCTGGCGCGTGGCGCGGTGGGCGTGGTCTCGACCCGCCCGGTGCGCGGGCCGCACATCCTGGTCGACGACGTCGACGAGGCGCTGGCCCGGCTGGCCCGCGCCGCCCGCAACCGCGCCCGCGCGACGATCATCGGCCACGCCGGTTTTGCCGCCGGCGGCGTGCCCACCGCGCTCGGCGCCGCGCTCGACGGGGCGACCCGGGGGCTTGCCTACGCCCCGTCGTGCGAGGACGGGCTGGACGCCGCGCTCGCCGGCCTTGCCGCCGACCGCGCGCACGCGATCTTCGCCATCGACGGGTTGCCGACGATCGACCGGCTGCGCCCGCACCTGTTCGTCGGCGGCCACCTGCTGAACCGGGCCGAGGGCATCCGCGCGAGCGGATCGCTGATGGCCGGCGGCGCGGCGGTCCTGCCTGCCGACCATGCCGATTTCGCCTGCTGGCGCGCCGCCGCGCTCGACATGGGAGCCCAGGTCTACGGCTATGGCCGCAAGGCCAGCGCCGACATCTGCCTCCTCGACGCGGTCGGCGGCTTCGGCGGCGGCTGGCTGGTCACGGCCGAGATGATGGGCCAGCGTCTGTGCTTCGCGCTCGACGATGCCTATGGCGACCCTTGCGCCGCGCTGGCCGTGTTCGGCGCGATGCGGGCCGCCGGGGCCTCGCTGGGCAGCGCCGCGCTGGTGATGCAGCCGGGTGCGCCGGGGGAAGAGGCGCAGCGCCGCGTCGTCGCCGGTTGATCCGGCCCTGACGCGGGCGTGTCGGCGATGCGGCGTCACCAAGGGGGCGATCGCCGCCGGGCGCAAACCGCCAAGGCCAACCGGGGAAATGACGAGCGGCCCGCTTCACAAGGCGGGCCGCTTCGCGCATGGCTGGACATCGCACCGAACGCCGGTATCGCCCTGCGCTTCGCGGACCTGCTGCCCGGCCATCCGGGCTGGCCGCTGAACCGCTGAAGGCCCACGGTCGAAGGATACTCGATGCTGTACATCATTGCCCAGTTTTTTGAATTCGAAGGGCTGGCCAACCTGATCCGTTACCAGAGCTTCCGCGCAGGCGCGTGCCTGCTGACGGCGCTCGTCATCGGCATGGTCATCGGGCCGCGCTTCATCGGCTATCTCCGGGTGCGGCAGGGCAAGGGCCAGCCGATCCGGCTCGACGGGCCGCAGACGCACCTCGCCAAGCGCGGCACGCCGACGATGGGCGGGCTGCTGATCCTCACATCCGTGCTGATCTCGATGCTCTTGTGGATGGATCTCGAAAGCTGGATGGTCTGGGCCTGCATCGCGGTCACCGTCGGCTTCGGCGCGATCGGCTTCTTCGACGACTACGACAAGGTGACCAAGCGCAGCCACAAGGGCGTGTCGGGCAAGGTCCGCCTGATGTTCGAGTTCGCGGTCGCGGGCCTCGCCGCGTGGCTGGTGGTCGACGATACCACGCTCTACCTGCCGTTCATGACCTTCGGTATCCCGATGGGGCCGCTCTACTACGTCTTTGCCGCCTTCGTCATCGTCGGCGCGGGCAACGCGGTGAACCTGACCGACGGGCTCGACGGGCTGGCCATCATGCCGGTGATCATCGCCAGCGGCACGTTCGCGATCATCGCCTATCTCGTCGGGCGGGCCGACTATTCGAGCTATCTCGGCATCCCCTTCGTCGAGGGTGCGGGCGAACTGGCGATTTTGTGCGCCGCGATCATCGGCGGCGGGCTCGCTTTCCTGTGGTTCAACGCGCCGCCTGCGGCGGTGTTCATGGGCGACACCGGCAGCCTCGCGCTGGGCGGGGCGCTCGGCGTCATCGCCGTCGCCGCGCACCACGAGGTCGTGCTTGCGATCGTCGGCGGGCTCTTCGTGCTGGAGGCAGTGTCGGTCATCGTCCAGGTCTTCTGGTTCAAGCGCACCGGTCGGCGCATCTTTCGCATGGCGCCGATCCACCACCATTTCGAACAGAAGGGCTGGGCCGAAAGCACCGTCGTCATCCGCTTCTGGATCGTCTCGATCGTGCTCGCCGTCATCGGCCTCGCCACGCTGAAGGTCCGGTGAGCGAAGGCGCCGCCTCGATCCTGCCGGAAACGGTCTTCGCCGGCCGGCGCTATGCCGTGCTGGGCCTAGCGCGCACCGGGATCGCGACGATCTGCGCGTTGGCCAAGGCCGGCGCCAGCGTCGTCGCCTGGGACCGGAACGAGGATGCCCGCACCGCCGCGCTGGCGGCGATGGGCGCGGGCGAGGCGGGCGGCCGCTGCGTCATCGCCGAACTGACGGTGGAGAGCGTGCGCGGCTGCGACGGCATCGTCGTCTCGCCCGGCGTGCCGATCAACCGCCACCCCATCGCCGACATCGCCCGCGCCGCGGGCGTGCCGCTGATCGGCGATATCGAACTGTTCGCGCAGGCCCGCCCCGCGCTGCCGCCGCATCGGGTCATCGGCATCACCGGCACCAACGGCAAGTCGACGACGACCGCGCTGATCCACCACTTGCTGGAAAGCGCCGGGCACGATGCGCGGCTGGGCGGCAATATCGGCGTTCCCGTCCTTTCGACCGAACCTCTGGCGGCGGGCGGGATCTACGTCCTCGAACTGTCGAGCTACCAGATCGACCTTACCCGCAGCCTTGCCTGCGAGATCGCCATCCTGCTCAACCTCTCGCCCGATCATCTCGACCGCTATGACGAGGGTTTCGCCGGATACGCGGTATCAAAGGCACGCCTGTTCCAGATGCAGCGCGGCCACGGCCTTGCCATCGTCGACCGCGCCACGCTCACCGGCATCGGTTCGGTGGCCCGCGCGCTCGACGGCCGCGCGCCGGTGGTGATCGAGGATGTCGCCGTGCCCGGCGCGCAGGCCGACTGGCCGGCGCTGCAGGGGCCGCACAACCTCGGCAATGCCGCTGCCGCCGTCGCCGCGGTCCGCCGCATCGGCCTGACCGACGCCGAGATCGAGGCGGGCCTGAAGAGCTTTCCCGGCCTGCCGCACCGGATGGAGCGGGTGGCGACGTTGCGCGGCGTGCTGTTCGTCAACGATTCCAAGGCGACCAACCCTGCCTCCACCGCGCCGGCGCTGGCCGCCTTCGCGCCGGAGGATCACGGCCCGCGCATCCACTGGATCGTCGGCGGGCTGCCCAAGGGCGACACTCTCGGCGAGATGGAAGCCCATCTCGGCAATGTCGCGGCGGCCTACACCATCGGCGAATCCGGCGTGATGTTCGCCCAGCTTCTCGAAGGCCGGGTGCCGCGAGTCACCCGCAGCGAGCTGATGGCAGAGGCGGTCCGCGCCGCCGCCGCCGCCGCGCGGCCCGGCGACGTCGTGCTGCTCAGCCCGGCCTGCGCCAGTTTCGACCAGTTCCGCGATTACGAGAAGCGGGGCGAGGCCTTTGCCAGCATGGTCCATTCGCTCGGAGAAGCGGCATGAGCACGAGCCACATCGACAGCGGTTTCGAGCGCGGCGCAGGCGGCGTTCACATCGCGCGGCGGCAATCTCCCCGGCGCAAGGGTCGCTGGCACGAACTGGCCGTCTGGTGGCGCGAGATCGACAAGGTGCTGCTGGCCATCGTCGCCGCGCTGATGCTGACCGGCGTGATCGGCGTGGCCGCGGGGTCCGCCGCCAGCGCGCAGCGACTGTCGACGGCGGAGACGACGCTGTCGGACCTGCACTTCTTCTGGATGCACCTGGGCTTTCTCGCGGTCGGCATCATGGTCATGCTGGCGGTCAGCCTGCTGCCGCGCGAATCGGCGCGACGCTTCGCCATCGTGCTCGGCGCCGGGATGTTCCTGCTGCTGATTGCGGTGCCCTTCGTCGGGGCCGAAGTGAACGGCGCGCGGCGCTGGATCCGGCTTGGTTTCGGGTTCCAGCCGTCCGAATTCTACAAGCCCGCCTTCACCATCCTCAGCGCCTGGATCCTTTCGTGGCGGGTGCGCGATCCGCAATTGCCGGTCATGGCCCTGTCGGGCGCGCTGCTCGCCGCATCGTGCCTGTTCCTGATGCTCCAGCCCGACTTCGGCACGGCGATCCTGCTGTGCGGGGTTTGGTTTGTGCTGGTCGTCGTCGCCGGCCTGCCGCTGAAGCTCGTCGGCTGGGGCGCGGGCGGCATCGTCGGCCTCGTCGTCGGGTCCTACTTTTTCTACGAGAACGCGCGCCACCGCATCGACGCGTTCCTGGGCGGCAGCGAGGCGTTCAGCCAGGTCGACCTTGCCAACAAGACGCTGACCAGCGGCGGCTGGTTCGGGCGCGGGCTGTGGATGGGCGAGCGCAAGAACATCCTGCCCGAAGCGCACACCGACTACATCCTCTCGGTCATTGGCGAGGAGTTCGGACTGATCGCGGTGGCGGGCATCGCGCTCCTGTTCTGCGCGCTCGTCGTGCGGGTGCTGTGGCGCCTGGCGGGAGAGGACGACCTGTTCACGCTGCTGTCGGGCACCGGCCTTGCCGCGCTGCTGGGCGGGCAGGCCTTCATCAACATGGCGGTGAACCTCCAGCTGTTCCCTTCCAAGGGCATGACCCTGCCGCTGATCAGCTACGGCGGCTCGTCGATGATTGCGCTGTGCCTTACCGTCGGGCTGCTGCTGGCGGTGACGCGGCGAAACCCGTATCTGACACGGGACGGCCTGCCGATGGGCCACAGGAGATAGACGTGTTGCTTCCAGGTTGGGGACGATGAGCGTCTCGCGCCACTACGTACTGGCAGCCGGGGGCACCGGCGGTCACATGATCCCGGCCTTCGCGCTGGCGAGCGAGCTGATCGCGCGCGGCCACCGCGTCGCGCTGGTGACCGACGAACGCGGCCGGGCGATTCCCGGCGTGCCCGATGGCCTCGGCGTCTATGTCCTGCCCGCCGGGCGGATGCAGGGCGGTCTCGTGGCGCGGCTGAAGGCGGCGCTCGCGATCTGGAAGGGGCGCGGCATGGCGCTGGCCCTGCTGCGCGATTTCGAGCCGAGCGCGGTCGTCGGCTTCGGCGGCTATCCGGCGCTTCCGACGCTGCTGGCCGCGCGCGCGGCGAAAGTGCCCGCCGTCATCCACGAACAGAACGCGGTGCTGGGCCGGGTCAACCGCTTCCTCGCCAGGAAGGCCGCGGCCATCGTCACCGCCTATGCGCGGGTCGAGAAGATGCCCGACGGGTGCAAGGACAAGGTTCACGTGCTGGGCAATCCGGTGCGCGCCGAAGTGCTGGCGCTGCGCGACCGCCCGTTCCCGCCGTTCGGCGCGGACGGGCTGCTGCGGGTGCTGGTCACTGGCGGCAGCCAGGGCGCATCGATCCTGTCGCAGGTGGTGCCTGCGGGCCTCGCCATGCTGGAGGAAAGCCTGCGCCACCGCTTGCAGGTGACGCAGCAGTGCCGCGCCGCCGATATCGAGGGCGTGCGCGCCGCCTACCACGAGCACGAGATACCCGCCGAACTGGGCACCTATTTCGAGGATATGGCCGAAAGGCTCGCCGACACGCACCTGTTCATCGGGCGGGCGGGGGCATCGACCATCGCCGAACTGACCGCGGTGGGCCGCCCGGCGATCCTGATCCCGCTGCCCGGCTCGATGGACGATCACCAGGCCGCCAATGCCCGCGACATGGCAGAGGCGGGCGGCGCGCGCGCGATCCGGCAGGACAGGTTCACGCCGTCCGAACTCGCCCGCCAGATCGAGGCGATGGCCGCCGATCCCGAAACGCTCGGCAATGCCGCGCACATGGCGTGGAACTGCGGCCGCCCCAACGCGGCCAGGGACCTCGCTGACCTCGTCGAAAGCTTCGGCGGCGCGCCGCTGATGGACGTGATCCGCGTGCGCCAGCCCGCCCGCGACAAGGCACAGGGCTTGGGCGAAGTGGCGGAAGCGGGCGCATGAGGGGCGTCTCGACCGACATCGGCACCATCCATTTCGCGGGCATCGGCGGCATCGGCATGTCGGGCATCGCCGAAGTGATGCACAACCTCGGCTATTCGGTGCAGGGATCGGACATCAACGAGAGCTACGTCGTCGAAGGGCTGCGCGCGCGCGGCATCCCGGTGATGATCGGCCAGAAGGGCGAAAACCTCGAGGGCGTCGACGTGCTCGTCACCTCCACCGCGGTAAAGCGCGACAACCCCGAAGTGGTCTACGCGCTCGAACACCGCATCCCGGTGGTGCGACGGGCGGAGATGCTGGCCGAACTGATGCGGCTGAAGCGGACGGTTGCGGTTGCCGGCACTCACGGCAAGACGACGACGACGTCGATGGTCGCGGCCCTGCTCGATGCCGGCGGGGTCGACCCGACGGTGATCAACGGCGGCATCATCAATTCCTACGGCTCGAACGCCCGGGTCGGCGAAAGCGAATGGATGGTGGTGGAGGCGGACGAAAGCGACGGCTCGTTCCTGCGCCTCGACGGGCAGATCGCGGTCGTCACCAACATCGATCCCGAGCACCTCGACCATTACGGCAGCTTCGACGCGGTGAAGGACGCCTTCGTCGAATTCATCGAGAACGTGCCCTTCTACGGCGCGGCGGTGCTGTGCATCGATCACCCCGAAGTGCAGTCGATCCTGCCCAAGATCCGCGACCGGCGGGTGGTCACCTACGGCTTTTCGGCGCAGGCCGACGTGCGCGGCGAGAACGTGCAGCCCTATCCCGGCGGCAACCGGTTCGACGTGGCGGTGCGCCACCGCGACGGGCATGTCGAGCGGATCGAGGGCGTCGACCTGCCGATGGCGGGACGGCACAACGTGCAGAACGCGCTGGCCGCGATCGCCGTGGCGCTGGAAATGCAGTGCCCGCACGCGACGATCCAGGCGGGCTTCTCTCGCTTCTCGGGCGTCAAGCGCCGCTTCACCAAGGTGGGTGAGATCGCCACGGGGGCCGAACCGGCGCTGGTGATCGACGATTACGGCCACCACCCGGTGGAAATCCGCGCCGTGCTGGCCGCCGCGCGCGAGGGGGCGCCCAAGATCGCGGGCGGGGGCCGCGTCATCGCGGTGGCGCAGCCGCATCGCTACACCCGGCTGCGCGATCACATGGCCGACTTCCAGCAGGCCTTCAACGATGCCGACGTGGTCTACATCACCCCGGTCTACCCGGCGGGCGAGCAGCTGATCGAGGGCGTCGACGCCGAGGCGCTGGTCGCCGGCCTCAAGGAACGCGGCCACCACAGCGCCGGGGTGATCGAGAGCGCCGATGCGCTGGCGACCCTCTTGGCGGGAACGGTGCAGCCAGGCGACCAGGTCGTCTGCCTGGGCGCGGGCGACATTACCAAGTGGGCGGCGGGGCTGGCCGACGCGGTCAACGCACGGCAGGACCGCGCCTGATGGCGACGATCGTGCCCGATGGCGACCGGCTGGCGATCGCGCTGGAGAGCGGCCGCTTCACCATGCCCGCGCCGCGCGGCAGCCTGACCGCCGACGCGCCGCTGGCAAGGCTGACCTGGTTCAAGACCGGTGGCCCCGCCGAACTGCTTTTCGAGCCCGAGGATACCGCCGATCTCTGCGCCTTTCTCGCCGCGCTGCCGCCGCAGGTGCCGGTCATGGGCCTTGGCCTCGGCTCCAACATGATCGTGCGCGACGGCGGCGTGCCGGGCGTCGTCGTGCGGCTGGGCAAGGCCTTTGCCGGGGCCGAAGACGCGGGCGAGAACACGCTGCGCTTCGGCGGCGGCACGTCCGGCATCCTTGCCAGCTCGACCGCGCGCGACCGCGGCATCGCGGGGATGGAGTTCCTGAAGTCGATCCCCGGCACCGTCGGCGGCTTCGTGCGGATGAACGGCGGCGCCTATGGCCGCGAGGTCAAGGACATCCTGACCAGCGCCGAAGTGGTGCTGCGCGACGGGACGCCCGCCACCCTGTCGCTGGCCGACATGGGCTATACCTACCGCCATTCCGACCTGCCCGACGGCGCCATCGTCGTCGCCGCCACCATGCGCGGCGAGCCGGGCGACCCCGCCGCGATCCAAGCGGAGATGGACCGCATCTCGGAGGCGCGCGAAGCCTCGCAGCCGCTGCGCACCAAGACCGGCGGCTCGACCTTCAAGAACCCGCCCGGCACATCGGCGTGGAAGCTGGTGGACGAGGCGGGCTGCCGCGGCCTTGCCATCGGCGACGCGCAAGTGAGCGAGAAGCACACCAACTTCCTCATCAACCGCGGCGAGGCGACGAGCGCCGACATCGAGGCGCTGGGCGAGGAAGTGCGCCGCCGGGTGCACGCGCATTCGGGCGTAACGCTGGAATGGGAAATCCGCCGCGTCGGCCGCTTCGGCGCGAACGACGTGGTGCCCGCCCCCATGGGAACATCGACGTGAGCACGACGATCAAGCGCGGCGGCAAGGGCGTCAGGCGCGCGGCATCGGCGCGCGGCAAGAAGCGCGCGGTCGCGGGGGCCAGGGCGAAGACCGGCGGCCTGTTCAATTCGCTGTTCGAGATGCTCGGCCTGTCGGAACGGGCGTTGCAGCGCACCTTCTCGGTCGTGCTGATCCTTGCCGCGCTGGGCGCTGCCTGGGGCCTGGCCGTGCTGGCCGGGCTACCCGCCTTCGCCGACGAGAAGATCGGCCGGCTGGCGGCCGACAGCGGCTTTGCGGTGCGGCGGGTCGAGGTCCACGGCGTCGAGCGCATGGACGAGCAGGACATCTACCGCCGCGCCATCGCCGCGCAGGCGCAGCCGATGACGCGACTGGACGTTGCCGCGCTGCGCGACGAGCTGGTGCAGTTGCCGTGGGTCGCCGATGCGCGCGTATCGCGCCAGTTGCCCGACACGCTGGTCATCGACGTGATCGAGCGGACGCCGCACGCGGTGCTGAAGCAGGGCGAGCAGTTCGTGCTGATCGATCCCAGCGGCCACAAGCTGGAGCCGGTGCCCGCCGCCAGCGCCGGCAACATGCTGGTGCTGAAGGGTGACGGCGCGGCCGACATGGCAACCGATCTCTCGGTCCTGCTCGAGGCCGCGCCTGCCTTGCAGAAACAGGTGCGCGGCGCCGAGTGGATCGGGCATCGCCGCTGGAACCTCACGTTCGCGACCGGCCAGGTCGTCGCCCTGCCCGAAGGCGAGGAGGAGGCGGCCAAGGCGCTCGTCGCCTTTGCCCAGATGGACGGGATGAACCGGTTGCTCGGCGGCAAGGTCGCGGCCTTCGACATGCGCGATCCGAGCAAGATCTACCTGCGCGTGCCGGGCCGGGCCGAGGAAGAGCGCAAGGCGCGCGAAGAAGCGAAGAAGATGGCAGCGCAGGCAACGGGGACACAGTGATGGCGAACCTCAGGATCGAAAAGGTTTTCGGCGCGATCAACATCGGCTCGTTCCGCATTTCCGCGATGATCGCGGGACTGACCGGCGACGGCGAGATGATCGTGCTGGGTTCGGGCCACCGCGCCGCGGACGGGATCCGGCGCGGCTACGTCACCGACATGGACGCGGCGACCCACGCCATCCGCGACGCCATCGAACGCGCCGAACGCGCCGCCGACACACAGGTGTCGAGCGTCTGGATCGGCTGCGCCAACGCCGGGTTGATGAGCGAGATCCGCGAAGTCGACATCGAGATCGGCGGTCGCCGGATCGACCAGGACGACGTCGAATACCTGCTGGCCGAAGCGCGCGAGCGGATCGTGCCGCAACTGGGCGAGCCGCGCGTCGTGCTCCACGCCCAGCCCGCGCATTACGTGCTGGACGGCGCGCAGGGCGTGTCGAACCCGCGCGGGCTTCATGCCCAGCGCCTCGCCGTCGCGGTCCACGTGATGGAGGCCGAGGCCGGGCCGCTGCGCAACCTGATGGAAGCGGTGCAGAACGCGCACCTCGAGGTCGAAGGCGTCGTCGGCGCGGCGGTCGCGACGGGCCATGCCTGCCTGACCGAGGAGGAACGCGAACTGGGCGTCGCGGTCGTCGATTTCGGCGCGGAAGTCACGCACGTCTCGGTCCATGTCGGCGGCATGCTGGTCGGCGTCTCGGTCCTGCCCTACGGCTCCAACGAACTGACCGACGCGATCGCGGGCGCCTTCGGCATCCGCCGCGCGCAGGCCGAGCGGCTGAAATGCGTCTGCGGCTCGGCCATCGCCAGCCCGACCGACCACCGCGAGAAGATCCCGCTCGCCGACGGCGGCGACGAAGTGCCCCGCGCCGAACTGATCAGCACCATCAGCAACCAGCTCTCCCGCTGGACCGAGGACGTGGCCAGGGCCCTTAAGGGTCTCGGCTTCGTTACCGGACGCGGCGGCAACGGGCGGCAGATCGTGCTCACCGGCGGCGGTGCGGAACTGGCGGGGCTGGCCGACCATGTACAGCAGGCGCTGGCCAAGCCCGTGCGCACCGGCCGCCCGCCGGCGATGAAGGGCCTGCCCGAAGCGCATGCCCGCCCCGGCTTCGCGGCGCTGACCGGCCTCGTCCTCTATGCCGCTGCCGATCCGATCGACATCCGCACGCACGGCTCCGCCTGGCAGACGACGAGCCGGTTCGGGCAGATGAAGCTGGCCAACCGCGTGATGCGGGCGATCCGCGAATACTTTTGATCGCTCGGCGTCGGGCCGGGTCAGTCCTGCCCTGAAAAACCCGCGCACTCGACGAATTCGAGGATCGCGCCGTCGGGCGCGCGCACGCTGAAGACCGTGGCGGGGCCGAACGGGGCGATGTCCACCGCCATCGGCGGGGTATGGAGCGTCCCGCCGCGTGCGACGATCGCCTCGGCCTCCGCCCGCGCATCCGCGACCGCCAGGCGCAGGGCGAGAAGGCCGACATTGGGCGCGACGGCGCGCGCCGAACGGTCCTCGCCGGTGACGCCGCCGATCTCGATCAGTTCGACCGAGCCGTCGTTGCGCCCTTCGGGATGGACGATGGCCACCCGGCGGCGGCATTCGCGGGCGAGCGGCAGGGGCAGGCCGAGGACGTCGGCCCCCGGCTCGATCACGCCGGTCACCTCTTCGTGGAGAAGCACCTGCCAGCCAAGGACGCCGCGATAGAACGCGAGCGCCCGGTCGAGATCGGCGACGAGCTGCGTCGAGTTGAAGACCCGGCTCAGCCGGTCGAATGCGGGCAGGGCGAAGAGCGGCGGCTTGTGCGGCTGGATCACCGCGAGGTTCAGCCCGTCCGGCCCGCGCGCCACCACCTGGGCCACGTCGAATTCGCCGATGACGTAGTCGACCGGCTCGCCGAACGCGGTCCAGCCATGGTCGATGACGAGCCGGGAATAAAGCGCGCGCACGTCGGTGGAGAACATGTCGAGATCGAAGATGCCGCCGCTGTCCCAGGTCCGCTGGCTGGGGCGGATGAGCGCCTTGTCCACGCCGTCGAAGCGAACCACGCGGATGCGCCCGCGCGGATCGCCGGGGGCGCGCAGCAGTGTCTGGGCGATGCGGGTGCAATCCCGCGGCACGCGCCACGCGCTCCACTGTTCCGCCGGGCAGTCGGCAAGGTCCTCCCGCGCGTAACCGCCCGCCTCGACCAGCGGCGTGGAGATGCGGTCGATGTCGTAGACGCTGAGGATGACTTCCGCGATGCCGGTCATGTGCGCTGGGCTCCCTGAGTTGGCTCGAAGGATTTCACGGCGCTGTCCGCGACGGCGGGGCGGGGACGCGAATGTCCGCCTGACGGAGAATCCCGGATGACGACTGGCGCCGGCCTGCCATCCGCCGCCTTTTCGCGGTTTGAACGATGCGGAGTACGAGGATGATCGCCCACAAGTCGTCCGCGCTGGTGCGGGCCACGATGTTCGTGCGCGACCTTGAACGGGCGAGCCGGTTCTATCGCGCCATCGGCCTGACCGAGACCTACTTCGAAGGCCGCCTCGACCATCCGTCCGCCACGGCGATCCTCGGCTTTGCCGATCCGCGCCCGTTCGAGATCCGCATCCTGAAGCGCCCCGGACCGAATTACGGCATGGTCGGGCTGTTCCGGCTTGCCGACGACAGCGGCGCCGCCGAACTGCCGCCGCCCGCCGGTCCGGCCCGCATCGGCGAGGTCGCGCTGATCTTCTATGTCGCCGACCTCGACGCCGCGCTGGCCGACGCCCGCGCGCTGGGCGCGACTTGGATGCCGGAGCCGCAACTGTTCGTGATGGCGCACCGCGCGCAGCGGGAGGTTTGCATCCGCGACTGCGACGGGGTGCTGGTCAACCTCGTCGAGAACGACCCCGCCGAACAGGAACGCACCGGAGCCGAAGGCGCATGAGCCGCCCGCGCCGGCATTACGCCGATGGCCCGTTCGGCCAGATCCACTTCCAGGAACTGGCCGGCGCGGCGAGCAGGGGCGTGCCGCTGGTGCTGCTGCATCAGGCGCCGATGACATCGGGCCAGTTCGACCGCGTCTACGAGCCGCTGGCCCGGCGCGGGATCTGGCCCATCGGCATAGATCTTCCCGGCTTCGGCGGGTCCGACCCGGTAGGCCGTGTCCCGACCATCGCCGATTTCGCGCGCATCGTCGGGCCGGTACTCGACGCGCTCGTTCTCGCTCGCAGTGCGATTCTCGGCCATCACACCGGCGCGCTGGTCGCGACCGAGGCGGTTCTCGCCGCGCCGGACCGGTTCGACGCGCTCGTCGTCAACGGCCCCTTGCTGGTCAGCGATGCGGACCGCGCCGATTTCCTCGCCAACCTCCACCCGTGGGAGCGCGCGTTTGGCCCGCGCCCGCACGCGGCGCACATGGTCGAGTTCTTCGACTTGCGCGACCGGCTGGCGGCGGGGACGATCGCGGCGGACCGGCTCAGCGACTATGTCGTCCAGGCGCTCGTCGGCAGCGGCCCGTTCTGGCATGGCCACTACGCCGCCTTCATGTACGATCATGCCGAACGGCTCGCGCTGCTCGACCTGCCGACGCTGATCCTCACCAACACCGGCGACCTGATTCACGAACATGCGCTGCGGGCCAGCGCGATGTTCCCCCGCTTCGCCTATGCCGCGCTGGAGGGGGGCGGGGTCGATATCGTCGACCAGCAAGGCGAGGCCTGGGCCGAGGCGGTCGCCGCCTTCGTCCGGCCCGATGCGCCGCCCCGCGCGGACTGAGCGCTACCAGTCGAACTGCGGCGACATCGCGCCGCCGCCCGTCGCCAGCCGGACCGCTTGCGCGTCGAGGCCGGAAAAATCCCATTGCAGGCGCACGAACACCGCGTCCTCGCCCAGCACCCACAGGTGCGCGGCAGGCCAGTGCGGTTGCCAGCGGATCGCGTGGCGATGGGCGCGGAAGGTGCCCGCCGGAACGGTCAGGTCCTCTTCGCCCACATACGTCACGCCGATGTCGATGGGCAGCGCGACGAGGCTGGTCTCGCCGTTGACGTCGTAGGAACAGGTCACGCTCTCGATCCGGCGCTCGGTGCCTGGGGCGTCGGTGCCGCGGGCCAGTGCGATCAGTCCGTCGCCGACCAGCGGGTGCAGGCCGAGATAGCGCGCGTCCCCGTCAAGCCGCTGCGTGGTCCGGCCCATCGTCGCCGTCAGCGATTCGCATTCGGTGAAGCCGTCGCCGAAGCGGTACCAGGCGCTCCCGGCCTGCCGCCCGTGCTGGACCACGCGGACATGGCCCTCGACCGGGCGATGCGACGGGTCCAGCGTCCACGAGGCATCGCGGGTCAGGTCGCCCTCGGCCATCTCGCAATAGGAACGGACCGTGCGCCCGTCGGCCCGCACGTCGATGGCGAAATCCTCGCGCCCCGCGATGACCTCGCTCTTGAAGTAGTGGATGCGACCGGCGTGGCGGCGCGGGGTAAAGGCGGTCATGACGCGTCCCTTTCATGGCGCGGCGGCCATGGGTGGCGGCCGGTCGACGCATCAGAAGCCACGGACGGCGGCTTCAAAGGCCTGCGGCGCGGTCTGTCCGCCAGCCGGAGATGGCGGCCCGCGCCGATTGCCCTATCCGGCACGCGGAGATATCCCCTGCGCGTCGTATGCAGCCCGGCATCGCGCCCGCAGCCTGCGGTATCGTCCCTCGCAGCAAGGCTCGTACTTGAAAAATCCCTACGGCCAGTCCTCGCAAGCGCTTCCGACCAGTGGACCGCTGCCCGTCAACGTCCTGCTCCGCTACGGGCTGGGGCAGACGGGGGCGCAGATCTTCCGCGACACGCCCGCCGCTCTGCTGCCGGTGTTCATGACCACGATCCTCGGCATCCCGGCATGGATCGCGGGGCTCGCGATCCTGCTGCCCAAGCTGTGGGTCATCCTGTGCGATCCGCTGATGGGCGCGTGGTCCGACCGCGCCGCACCGCGCCGCGGGCGCACGCCGTTCCTCGTCACCGGAGCGGTGCTGACCAGCGTCGGCTTCTATGCGCTGTTCAGCGTGCCCGAATTCGCCAACTCGCTGGTCAGCGCCGCCCTGGTGAGCGGCATCTTCCTGCTGTCGATGACCGCGTTCAGCGCCTTTTCGGTGCCCTATCTCGGCATCGCGGCGCTGTTGTCGACCGACCCGCACGAACGCACGCGCATTCTCGTGTACCGGATGATCTTTCTGACCGCGGGGGTCCTGCTCGGGGTCGGGCTGGCGCAGCCTGCGGTGTTCTGGTTCGGCGGCGGCCACGCTGGCTGGCACGCGATGGGCCTGGTCTTCGGGCTGATCTGCCTCGTCACCATGCTCGGCAGCGCGCTCGGGCTGCGTCCGGTCCTGGCCGGCAAGGCCGCCGGGCAGCAGGCGCCGCCGCCGCTGCGCCAGCAGTTCGCGACGCTCGCCCGCAATCGCACCTTCCGCCTGCTGCTCTCGATCCAGTTCCTGCAGACTGTGGGGCAGGCGTCGTCCTACACGGCGGTGGCACTGGTCTTCATCTACCTCGCCGGCAGCGTCGAACTGCTGCTGCCCTTCGTCCTCGTCATGTCGCTGGTCGGGCTGTCGGTCCAGCCACTATGGCTCACCCTTTCGCGCCGCATCGGCAAGCTGCCGCTGTTCGTCTGGCAGGTTCTCGCCTGGTGCCTCGTCACGCTCAGCTGGCTGTGGATCGACTTCGGCGCCGACACGGCGATGACCCTGCCGGTGCTGGGGGAGGTGACGCTGAAGGACGGGCTGATCCTCGTACGCGGGGCGCTGATCGGGGTGACCAACGCGGGATTCGTGATGCTGCTGACATCGCTGTTCACCGACAGCATCTACCAGGGCGAGACCGGGGCCGGCGCGGCGATGGAGGGCAGCTACGCCGGGATCTGGTCCGCAGCGGAAAAGCTCGCCTTCGCGCTCGGCCCGCTGATCGCCGGGATCACGCTTTCGGCCTTCGGCTTCGAATCCTCGCGCGGGGGGATCATCGAACAGGACGCCGGGGCGCTGAGAGGGGTGCTCGTCACCTATTCGCTGGTGCCGATGGCGTTCTTCCTCGCCAGCATGGCTTTCGTGCCGGCGCTGGCTCGCGCGCTGCGCGCCCCGCCCGCCCACGCGGCCTGACAGACCGGGCGCGGACCGGGCGGCCATGGACGGGGCGGACATGGACCGGGCGGGCATGGACCGTGCGATCGTCGTCGGTGGCGGCATTGCCGGCCTTGCCCTCTCGCTCGCGCTGCTGCGACAGGGGCGACAGGTCCTGCTGTGCGAACAGGCCGCGGCCTTCGCGCCGTTGAGGGCCGGCATCACGCTTTCGCCCGCGATCTTCGCCTAAGATCCGGTCGCTCTCCCGGTTTGAGCGGGTATGCCGCATGAAGGGGAGGGGCGCCATTCTCTCCACCCTGCGAACATTTGCCGGCAAGGCGGTGCGTCTTGCGCGCGGACCGGCATTCTGACCCCTCGCTGTCACCGGGGGGCCGACATTGCCGAAACCTGCGCGCGCCATTGCCGAAACCGAAGCGGAACGCGCGGGCGTGGTCCGTCGCCGCTTCTTCGACCGTGGTGAGCGGCAGCTCCATTTCCGCGAGGGCGGAGCGCCCGGCGCGGCCCCGACCCTCGTGCTCCTGCATCTCCTCCCCGCCTCGTCGCGGCACCTGGTGCCGCTGATGGAGGCGCTGGCGCCGCGCCATGTCGTCGCGCCCGACCTGCCCGGTCTGGGCGACAGCGATGCGCTCGACATGGCGGAACCCGCGATTGCGGATCTTGCCGCCGATCTCCTGCCGCTGATCGACGCGCTTGGCGGGCCGGTCGATCTTTACGGAACTCACACCGGGGCCTGCGTCGCGGTGGAGATCGCGGCACGGCATCCCGGCAAGGTCCGCCGCCTGGTGATCGACGGCGTGCCGATCTTCGACGCGCAGACCGCCGCGCGCTTCGCCCGCGACTACGCGCCCGCGATCGTGCCCGATCACGACGGCACGCACCTGCTGCGCGCGCACGGTTTTGCCCGCGACATGCACCTGTTTTTCCCCTGGTTCGACAAGTCGGCAGCCGCCGCGCGCGGTGGCGGGCTGCCCGATGCGGGCTCGCTCTTCGCTTTCGTGACGGACGTGCTGAAAGGGCTGTCGGCCATTCCGGCGACCTATCGCGCCGCTTTCGCCTATCCCACCGAGACGATGCTGGCGCAGGTGCCATGCCCGACCCTGTGCCTGGCGCAACGCGGCGACATGCTGGCCGGGCCGACCCGCCGCGCGCTCGAACTCCTGCCGTTCGGGCGGCTTGCCGAGATCGACGGCGACGAAGGCGACAAGCATGCGGTCGCCGCGCCGCTAAGCGCCTTTCTGGACGAGGCGGCGTCTTGACCGCCACCGCCATCCGGCCGGGCATGCGCGAGGAGATGCGCGGCGGCTGGCGCGTGCTGGTCGCCTCGCTCGTCGGCGTGTCGCTCGGCCTTTCGGCCCTGCCGTTCTACACGCTGGGCGTCGTCGCCGGGCCGATGGCGGCGGACCTGGGGTGGAGCCGCGCCGACATTCTTTCGGGCCTGCTCTTCTCGATGATCGCGACCGTGGTGATGGCCGGGCCGACCGGATCGCTGATCGACCGGTTCGGCGCGCGCGCGGTCGCCATCGCCGGACAGGTCGGGTTGGTCTGCGGCCTCGCCGGACTGGGCTTGCAGGGGGACGGTCCGACGATGTGGAAGGCCGCCTGGTTCGCAATGGCCGCGGTCTCGCTCGGCACCACGCCGCTCACCTGGTCGCGGGGCATCGCCGGGTGGTTCAACGCCGGGCGCGGCACGGCGCTCGGCATCGCGCTTTCGGGCAGCGGCCTAACCGCCATCGTCGCGCCGCCGCTGATCGGCGAAGTGGTCGCGCAAGCGGGATGGCGCGCGGCCTATTTCGCGATGGCCGGCGCGGTCGCCCTCGTCGCGCTTCCCACCACGCTCCTGCTGTTTCATGCCCGCCCGTCAAAAGGCTCCTCGGCCCACGCGGCGAGTGTGCCGGAGAGCGGCCTAACCCTGGCCGAGGCGCTGAGGGGCTATCGCTTCTGGCTGATCCTCGCCGCCTTTGCCGCGATCTCGTTCGGTGTCGGCGGGGCCATTCCCAATCTCGTGCCGATGCTCGCCGAGGCGGGGGTGGCGGACGCGGCCTTCTATGCCAGCATCCTCGGCGTCACGGTCATCGCCGGTCGCCTGCTGGCGGGCTGGCTGCTCGACCGCTTCTGGGCGCCGCTCGTCGCGCTGGTCCTGCTGGGGGTGCCGAGCATCGCCTGCATCCTCATCGCGCGCGAGGTCTCGCCGGGGCTGGCCGCCGCGCTCGTCGGCCTTGCCGGAGGTGCCGAGTTCGATCTCATCGCCTACTTGTGCAGCCGCTATTTCGGGATGCGCAGCTTCGGACGGATCTATGCCTGGCAGTGGGCCGGCTTCGCGCTGGCCGCCGGGGTCGGCTCCACCGCCTTTGCCGCCGTGCGCGATGCCGCCGGCAGCTACGACCCGGCCCTCTACCTTGCCGCCATGCTGATGGCCGGGGGCGGCGCGTCGCTCCTCGCCCTCGGTCGCTATCCGGACTGGACAGGGAAAGATCCCGTTCCGCCCGGCCCGTCACGTCCAACCCCATGATCGTCGACCAAAGGGAGGTCCCATGAACACCACCAAGTGCCGTTCGCTGCTGCTCGCCTGCACCATTGCCGTCATGCCCGCCACCGCGTTTGCCCAGGATGGCGGCGAGGAGGAATACGGCTTCGGCGACATCGTCGTCACCGCCCAGCGCACCGACCAGCGGCTGCAGGACGTGCCGGTCAGCGTGACCGCGATCACCGCCGAGGAGATCGAGACCCGCCAGATCACCGCCCCGCTCGACATCCAGCGGCTGTCGCCCAACGTGAAGCTCGACGGCGTGACCGGCGGCTCGGCGGGGCTGAAGGCCTTCATCCGCGGCGGCGGGGTGACCGACAGCGCCTTCGTCCTCTCGGAATCCGAAGTCGCGCTCTATACCAACGACGTCTACAACTCGCGGCTTCAGGCCGCGCTCGTCGACTTTGCCGAGATCGAGCGGATCGAGGTGCTGCGCGGGCCGCAGGGCGTGCTTTACGGTCGCAATTCCTCCGCCGGCGCAATCAATATCATCACCAAGGCCCCGGCCGACCACCTGACCGGCACGGTGCAGGCGGGCTACGGTTCGTGGAACGAGCGGCGGCTGAAGGGCTACGTCTCCGTGCCGCTGAGCGCGAGCGGCGACTGGGCCTTTTCGCTGAACGGCATGATCCGCGGGCGTGACGGCGGCAAGTGGTACAACGCGACGCTCGACCGCAAGGTGGGCGAGGAGGACTTTGCCGGCGGCCAGTTCGACCTCGGCTACAAGGGCGAGGCGCTGACCGCGCGGCTCAACGTCTTCTACCTCGACCTCGAGAGCGACGGCCTGTTCGCCAGCAACACGACGGTCGAGAGCGGCGAGATCGTCCCGATCTCCGGCGACTACCGGACGGTGCTGTCGCCCGACATGTCCTCGACCAAGGTGAAGCAGTGGGGCTCGTCGCTGAACCTCGCCTACGATTTCGGCGGCGGGACGCTCAAGTCGATCACCGGCTACTCCGATCTCGACGATTCCTGGTTTATCGACTTCTCGGGCGGGGTGCCCGGATCGTACATCGCGTTCATCCCTGGCATCGATCCCGACGCCTATTACGCCCTGTTCGAGCGGGGCGCGGTGTCCGACCAGTGGCAGTTCACGCAGGAACTGCAGGCCGCAGGCTCGGCCTCTATCGTCGATTACGTCGCGGGCCTGTTCTACTTCCACGAAAGCGCGGGCCAGGACATCGATTCGACGATCTTCTTCGCGCCTTCGAAAACGGTGTTCGGTGCCAAGACCGACGCCTGGGCCGCCTATGGCCAGGCAACCGTCAACCTCACCGACGCGCTGTCGGTCGTCGCCGGCGGTCGTTACACGAAGGAGGACAAGAGCCTCGACGCGACGATCGGCGGCGTGCCTGCGGTGAGCGACGACAGCTGGAAGAAGTTCACCCCCAAGCTCGGCGTCAACTACAAGCTGACCCCCGACGTCCTCCTCTACGCATCCTACAGCGAAGGATTCAAGGCCGGCGGCTACAACGGTCTTGCCTCCACCGCCGCGCAGCTTGCCGTGGCGTTCAAGCCGCAGATCACCAAGGCCTACGAAGTCGGCATCAAGGGCGACATCGGGCGCACCGTCCGCTTCGGCCTCACCGTTTTCTGGAACGACATCGTCGACCGCCAGCAGCCGATCAGCCTCGGCGACGGCGGCTTCCTGGTCGAGAACTACGACGTCAGGATCCAGGGGATCGAGGCAGAACTGGCCTGGCGCCCGGTGCAGGGCCTCCAGATCTGGGGCAACGCCGCGCTCAACGACGGCAAGTACACCGACGCCAGTGTCGAGAACGCCTCGCTGATCAACAACGCCCCGCCCTCGCTGCCCGACTATTCGTTCACCGTCGGCGTCGACTATCGCTTCGTCCTCGGCGGGGGCGAAGTGAAGCTGGGCGGTGACTACGGCAAGCGCGACGGCTATTACTCGACGCCCGACAACGCCGCGATCGGCCTGATCGAACCGCAGGAAAGCCTCAACGCCTACCTCGGCTACGAGACGGGTCCGTGGAACCTGCAGGTGGCGGGCAAGAACCTGACCCAGGAGGAAGGCTGGCAAACCGGCTTCGGCTTCTCGGTCATCCAGCCGCGCTTCATCATCGAACCGCGGACCTGGCTGGCGACGGCCCGCTACTCGTTCTGACGATACCGGCCTGAAGAACGGCGGCCCGGCGGGTGCGGATGACACCTTCCGGGCCCTGCCGCCCGTTCGTGCCCAACCGCCCGTTCATGCCGGGAAAATCCGCGTCCCGGTATCGATGCCGCCAAGGCTTTGCCGGTGCCGAGGCGGCGGCGTGTCGTCGCACCGGTGCCAAAACCCGACGACAGGTGTGCACAATCGCCGCAAAGCCTTTGCTCCGCCGATTCGTTCTGTGGCACAAAGTGGTTAAAGTAGGGGCACGCTGGACGCAGCGATTTTGCGGAGACGTTCATGAGCATCAATATCGGTCCACCGGCAGTCGAGGAACTGCGCCCGCGCATCACCGTGATCGGTGTCGGCGGGGCCGGTGGCAACGCCATCGCCAACATGATCCGGGCAGAGATCGAAGGGGTCGATTTCGTCGTGTCGAACACCGACGCGCAGGCCCTCAACAACTCGATCGCCGAAGACCGCATCCAGCTCGGCCCGGAAATCACGCAGGGCCTCGGCGCGGGCTCGCGGCCCGAAGTCGGCAAGGCGGCGGCGGAAGAGACGCTGCACGAGATCGACCGGATGCTCGAAGGCGTCCACATGTGCTTCATCGCCGCCGGCATGGGCGGCGGCACCGGGACCGGCGCGGCCCCGGTCATCGCCAAGGCGGCGCGCGAAAAGGGCGTGCTGACCGTCGGCGTCGTGACCAAGCCCTTCATGTTCGAAGGCTCGCGCCGCATGCGCAGCGCCGAGGCGGGGATCGAGGAGCTGCAGAAGCACGTCGACACCCTGATCGTCATCCCGAACCAGAACCTGTTCCTGGTCGCCAGCCCCGACACCACCTTCAAGGAAGCCTTCGCGCTCGCCGACGAGGTGCTGCAACAGGGCGTCCGCTCGATCACCGACCTGATGGTCATGCCCGGCCTCATCAATCTCGACTTCGCCGACGTGCGCTCGGTGATGGGCGAAATGGGCAAGGCCATGATGGGCACCGGCGAGGCCGAGGGCGAGAACCGCGCGCTCGAAGCCGCCGAAAAGGCGATCGCCAACCCGCTGCTCGACGGCGTGTCGATGGCCGGCGCCAAGGGCGTCATCGTCTCCATCATCGGCGGCGAGGACATGCGCCTGATGGAAGTGGACGAGGCCGCGAACCACATCCGCGAACTGGTCGACCCCGACGCCAACATCATCTGGGGTTCGGCCTTCAACCCCGACCTTGCCGGCAAGATCCGCGTCTCGGTCGTCGCCACCGGCATCGACCAGTCGGCGGAAAGCGTGCAGGCCGCGCCGGTCTCGCAGGGTTTCTCGATGGGTTCGGGCCGCGCCCCGATGCGCCTGGGCATGGCTCCTGCCGCCCCGGTGCAGGCACCCGCCGCCGAAGCGCCCCGCGTGCCGCAGGGCTACGGCGCGACCCCGCCCCAGGCCGATCCGGCGGACGAACCGCTCGACCTCTCGCTCGACCTTGCCGAGGAGATCGAACCGGCCCCCGCTGCGGCGCCGACCGTGCCGCGCGGCGACGAACTGCTGCTCGGCGACGATTTCGAGGCTGCGCCGCAGCGCGCCGCTACCGGCTGGCACCCGACGCTGACGCCGGGTGCGAACGACGTGCCCGCGCAGGGCGCCGCCGCGCCGGTCGCGCAGCCCGCCGCCGCGCCCCAGGCCCGTCCGGCCGCGGGCGGCAGCACGCTGTTCGAACGCATGACCAGCCTGTCGCGCCAGCCCGCGCCCGAAGACAATCGCCGGGACGACGATGACGACGGGGCGGCGCTGAACATCCCGCGCTTCCTGGGTCGACACAATCGCTGAGACACTTCTGCGTGACATGATGCGCCGTCGCCGACCGGGTTTTGCCGCCCAGTTCGCGGCGGCGTTTTCGCTGGCCTGCCTTCTCGCCGCGCCGCTGCCGGCCGGGGCGCAGGCCTTGCGCAGCACGCCCGACGCCAACGAGCGTGCCTTGCAGGACGCGCGCACGCGGCTGGGCCGCAATGCCGGCGATCTCTCCGCGCTGCGCGATGCGGTGCAGGCGGCGATGCGGCTCGGCATGATCGACATCGCCGCCGCCTATGCGCTGCGCGCGCAGCAGCTCGCGCCCAGGGATGCGATGATCATGGCGGCGCGCGGCGGAATCGAGATCCATCGCGGCCGGGCGCGCGAAGGCCTGGCCCTGTTCGAGCAGGCCGACAAGGCGGGCGTGGCCGAAAGCGCCTTTGCCGCCGATCGGGCGCTCGGGTACGATCTCATCGGCGACCAGCCCTCGGCGCAGTACTACTACGCGATGGCCCATCGCCAGTCGCCGGACGACGAAGTGCTGCGCCGCTATGCCCTGTCGCTCGCGATCAGCGGCGATGCGGCAACCGGGGCGGCGATGCTTCGCCCCCTGCTCAACGTGCAGGACCGGGGCGCTTGGCGGACCCATGCCTTCATGCTGGCCATCGACCGCAAGCCGCAGGAGGCGCGCAAGGTGCTGCAGCAGACCCTGCCCGCCGACCTCGCGGCGCAGCTCGGCCCCTACATGGACGCGATGCCGCTGCTCAGCCGGGCGCAGCAGGCGGCGGCGGCAAACCTTGGAATCTTCCCCGATTTGTCCGCCCTTGCGGCACAGGCCGCGTCCACTCCGGCGCCGCCCGCCAGCCGTGACGATCGCAATCGCCGCTGATCCGCGCCGGGTTGGCGGGCGGCCTTTCCGCGGCGAATTCACCGCCGGCCCAGCGCTTGTCCACAAGCCATGAACAAGCCTGTCGACTTATGCCCACCGCTGTCCGAAGCGCGGATTGTGCAAACCGGCCCGCTCGATTCATGAAGGTCGCGGATCAGTGACGACAACGACGGACAGGCGGGCATGAGGACGGACAGGCACGAGGAACGCGACGACGATGCCGCACCGGTCGACATGCTGGTGTCGCTGTTCGAGGCGCGCGGCTGGCCCTACGAACTGATCGGCGAGGACGAGGTTTCGGGCGAGGTCCAGGGCGCCTGGGCCAAGTACCAGCTGCGCGCGATCTGGCGGCGAGAGGACAACGTGCTCCAGCTTCTCTGCCTGCCCGAAGTGCGCGTGTCCGACGACAAGCGCACCCAGATGTTCGAGCTGATGAGCCTCGTCAACGAACAGCTCTGGCTCGGCCATTTCGATTTGTGGTCCTCCGGCTCGGTGCTGCTCTATCGCCACGGCCTGATGCTCGGCGACGACGGCCTGCTGTCGATCAGCCAGGCGCAGATGGCCGTCGAACACGCGGTGGAGGAATGCGACCGGTTCTATCCCGCGTTCCAGTTCGTGATGTGGGGCGGGCGCAGCCCGGCAGAGGCGCTGGCCGGCGCCCTGATCGACGCGGCGGGAGAGGCGTGATGAGCCTGCCCGCGCGCGTCCTGCTGATCGGTTGCGGCAACATGGGCGGCGCGATGCTGGCCGGCTGGCTGCGCGGCGGCATGGCGCCATCGGGTTTCACGGTCGTCGATCCCTATGTCGAGGCGGTGCCCGAAGGCGTGCGGCTGCTGCGCGACATGGGCGATCTCGACGCGGGCGAGACGTTCGACGCGGTTCTGCTGGCGATAAAGCCCCAGGGCCTGGCCGCTGCCGCGCCGGTGATCGAGGCGGTGCTGGGCCCCGCCACCGTCCTCCTGTCGATTCTCGCCGGGGTCGAACTCGCCACGCTGTCGGCGCGGTTTCCGCGCGCCGGCGCTGTCGTTCGGGTCATGCCCAATCTCTCGGCGGCGCTCGGCAAGTCGCCGGTCGCGCTGGCGGGGGATGGGCTTTCGCCCGCGCAGACCGCGATGGTCGATGCTCTGATCGCCCCGCTGGGGCAGGGGGAGTGGATCGGCGAGGATCGCTTCGATCTCGTCACCGCGCTGGCCGGGTCGGGGCCGGCGTTCGTCTATCGCTTCATCGATGCGCTGGGCATGGCGGCGACGCGGCTGGGTCTTCCCGCCGAGCAGGCGCAGCGGCTGGCTAAGGCGACGGTCGACGGGGCGACGGCGCTGGCCATGACGAGCGAGCACGACCCCGCCGAACTCGCCCGCCGGGTCGCTTCGCCGGGCGGCGTGACCGAGGCGGGATTGCGCACGCTCGATGCCGAAGACCGGTTGCTGGCGCTCGTCACCGACACCCTGAGCGATGCCGTGGACCGCAGCGCCGCGATGTCGGCAGACGCGCGCGAACGGTCCTGACGGGGCGACCTGATACAATTTGCGACACTGCTTAACGCCTTGTTTTCCTTTGAAACGAAGCGTTTGGCCCCGTTTTACCGATGTCCGGTTTTCCTTGTAATCGCGGCGCACCGTTGCGATATTGCCACAAGACGGCCCCACCTTCCTGAGGGCCATCGAAGGAGCTTTTGAAGACATGGCAAACTGGAACGACCCCCAGTCCACTCGCGCAGAGGCGCGCGGTGGCTTCGGCGCTGCTCCGGGCCTGAATCCGAGCGTGCCGAGCACGCGGGCCGGCTACGATGCGGGCCTGCGCAAGTACATGCTTTCGATTTACAACTACATGGCGTCGGGCGTGCTGCTCACCGGCATCGTGGCGATGGCCATGGCCGCAAGCGGGATGACCGCGTCGCTGGTCGGCTCGCCGCTGATGTGGCTGGTCGTGCTGTCGCCGCTCGCGATCGTCTTCGCGATGAGCTTCGGCGCCAACCGCTTCTCGCAGGGCACGCTGCAGATCATGTTCTGGGGCTTTGCGGTCCTGATGGGCATGAGCCTGTCGACTATCTTCCTCGTCTATACCGGCGCGTCGATCGCGGCCACGTTCTTCGCGGCGGCGGGTGCCTTTGCCGGCCTCTCGCTGTTCGGCTACACGACCAAGAAGGATCTCTCGGGCTTCGGCAGCTTCCTGATCATGGGCGTGATCGGTCTCATCATCGCGTCGGTCATCAACATCTTCCTGCAGAGCTCGGCCCTCGCCTGGGCGGTGAGCTTCCTGGGCGTGCTGATCTTCGCGGGCCTGACCGCCTATGACACGCAGCGGCTGAAAGCGCAGTACTTCCATCTTGCCGGCACCCAGTTCATGGGCAAGGCGGTGATCCTGGGCGCGCTGACGCTGTACCTGGACTTCATCAACATGTTCCAGTTCCTGCTGCACTTCATGGGTCAGCGCGACTGACGCTAATTCTGCGGACCTGATGCCCGCAAACTGACGACGCCCGGCCGGGTCACCCCGCGCCGGGCGTTTCGCGTTTGGGGCAGAGCGTTGATTTTACCGCAGAATTCGCGCGGCCGGGCGAATTGGCTGTGGACGGATCGAGAGAGCCGGGTGCACCGCTGGCCTGGGGAGGGCATGAATCGCCCTGCACATCCGGTGCGCGTCTTAATCCTGCCGCAAGCAGCGATCATGCACAGTGCCCGGAAAGCTTGGATCATGGGAAAGAGGGCCGGTTTCGTGGCGTCGAAAATCGTGAAGATCGTGCAGACCTGTGCCGTCGTGGGCATCGCGACGCTGTCGGGTTGTACCCCGCCGCCGCCGCCCGCCCCGCCGCCGCCCCCGCCGCCGGTGGTCCAGGCGTTCCCCGCCCGGCCCGTCGCCCCCGGTTTCGCGCAGGAGAACCTGTTGGTTCCCGCGGTCAACGCTCTGGGCGTGCGCCAAACGGTGAACACCGGCCTGACCGCGGCGCAGACCGTCTGGAACCTGCGTTCCGCCTACAACGTCGCCGCTCTCAACTGCCAGGATGCGGGCCATGCCAGCATGGCGGCGAACTACGGCGCCTTTCTCAAGACCCACGCTCGCGAACTGTCCGCGACGAACCGCGCGCTCGACAGCGAGTTCCGCCAGAAATACGGCCCCGGCTTTAAGGACGTGCGCGACCGGTACATGACGCAGGTCTACAACTATTTCGCGATGCCGCCGGTCCTGCCGCGCTTTTGCGACGCGGCCTTCAACGTCAGCACTGCGCTCACCACGGTGCCGGCCGGTGGGCTCGATGTCGCGGCGGCCAATCTGCTGCCGCAGCTCGAGGCGGTCTATCTGGCCTTCTTCAACGAGTACGAGGCCTATCGCGTTGCCGCCACGGCTTGGGACGCGAGCTATCTGGCGACCTACGGTGTGCCCTATCGGCGGCCCGTGGCGAACCCGCTGGCGCCCTCGGCGGACGTGCCCTACGGCCCCGGTGCGCCCGTCGTCTCTCCGGTTCCGAACCCGGCGGTGACCGGCTCCGCAACGCCTGTCGCGGGGGCCGGAAGCATCCCGGCGGGATCCTGAACATTCTGCGCGGGAAATCGCGATTTTACCCTTTGACTCGCGCGCGTCCGCTGCTAATTGCGCGCCTCGCCCGGACTGCCGGGCACCGGATGGAACGGGGCCGTAGCTCAGTTGGGAGAGCGCGTCGTTCGCAATGACGAGGTCAGGGGTTCGATTCCCCTCGGCTCCACCATCCCCTCGCGCGTTTTGGGTCGAAGTGAGACCGCGCAAGACAGCTCCCCAGAACTCGCTCTGTTTGGCGCATCTTGTAATGGGTGAGGCATGTGTCGTGGCGCGGCTTGGCAGCTATGCCGGCTCGCCTGTATCGTCGCCGCCAGATACACGCTCTGCCCACTGGATCGGACAGCGTTTCGGGTCTCACAACCTGGCATGCCGAGGACGGTCATTTTGGCTTGCGCGAAATGAACCGGGTAAAGGCTCCGAACTCTCGCAGTTGATCCCGCTTGCGGTGTGGTGGGATTTCGACAAGGGTCGGTCGAGCAGTGGGATGACGGCCCTCCTGCTCGAGGATCATTCTTACTGGGGAAGGTTGCATGAGGCTGAGATCGCTTCTGTTCGTGCCCGGCGACAGGGCCGACCGCATCGCCAAGGCGCAAGGGTTGGCTGCTGATGCCTTGATCCTCGATCTCGAGGACTCGGTCGCTGCCCAGAACAAGCAAGTGGCGCGAGAAAATATCGCGAGCGTCCTGAAGTCTTCTTCCGGCGGGCCGAAACTGTTCGTGCGCATCAATCCGCTCGACGGGGAATTTGCAGCCGACGACATCGCGCAGATCGTACCGGCCGGGCCGGATGGACTGGTGCTTCCGAAATGCGAGGGGAGCCATACCGTCGAGGCGCTTCTCGCGCTTCTTCCTGCGGATGTTCGCATACCGATCCTGCCGATCGCGACCGAAACGCCGAGGGCCGTCTTCGGCCTCGGCAGTTATGCGGGTTGCGGCAGCCATCTCGCCGGATTGACCTGGGGCGCCGAAGATCTCCCGTCATCGGTCGGCGCGGTCACGTCCCGCGAGGAGGACGGTTCCTTCACGCCTCCTTACGAGCTGGCCCGGTCCCTGACCCTGTTCGGCGCCCATGCCGCCGGGGTCGCAGCGATCGAGACGGTGTTTCCCTCGATCCACGATCTCGCAGCTTTGAGAGCCTATGCGTCGCGCGGCGCGCGTGACGGGTTCACCGGGATGATGGCGATCCATCCCTCGCAGGTTCCCGTGATCAACGCGGCCTTCACGCCCTCGGCCGCTGCGCTGGAGCATGCCCGCCGGGTGGTCGCGGCATTCGCCGACAATCCCGGGGTCGGCGCGTTGCAGCTCGATGGCAAGATGATCGATGCGCCGCATCTGAAAATGGCGCAGGCCCTTCTCGCGCGTTCGGATCAGGATTGAACCTGCCACCGACGGGCAGTTCCCGGATCCTGCGCTGCAAAATCGGGCAAGTCTAGACGCCAGCCGCGAGGAGTCGGGGACCATGCGGTTGGCCTGACGACGTCCTCGATCCGCATGATGGTGGGGGCGGTCTTCGCGTGGGCGCCGCATTGCGGTCCCCCGCGCGCGGCGCCGATCCGGACATGCGCGGGCCCGGCGACATGGCGCCCGGCATCTTCGCCGGATCGCGGACGGTGATGGTGGCCAATGACGGAAACCCCTGCCTTGCGGTCCTTCGCGAAAAGGGCAAGAAGCGCCCCGATGACGCAACGCCCGGACCTTCTGGCACCGTTCCTGACGCGCGCGCTGGACAAGCGTGCCGAGGTCGGCTTGCGTCGCACCCTTCGCCCCGCCGCGCTTCTGCCGGGCGGGCGCATCGCGCGCGACAGGCGCACGTGCATCGACTTTTCCAGCAACGACTACCTGGGCCTGGCGCAACATCCCCTGCTGGTCGATCGGGCGCGGGAGTGGGCGGCGCGGCTGGGCGCGGGATCGGGCGCCTCGCGTCTCGTCACCGGCACGCACGAAGCGGTGCTCGAACTCGAGGCGCGGATCGCGGCGTTCAAGGGGACGGAAGCGGCGCTGATCCTTGGCTCCGGCTGGCAGGCAAACGCGGCGGTGATCCCTGCACTGCTCGCGGCGATGCCGGGGGCGGAAGTCTTTGCCGACCGGCTCAACCACAATTCGATGCATACCGGGTGCGCGGCGGCGGGGGTGCGGCAGCACCGGTTTGCGCACAACGATCTCGACGCGCTCGACGCCTTGCTGGCCCGTCATGCCGATGCCCCGGCGCGGCTGATCCTGACCGAAAGCGTGTTCAGCATGGACGGCGACCGGGCCGACCTGGTTCGCCTTGCGCAAATCGCGCGCGCACGCGATGCCGTGCTCTATGTCGACGAGGCGCATGCCACCGGCGTCCTGGGGCCGGGCGGGGCGGGTCTTGCCTCGATTGTGCCGGGCGGGGTCGACATCGCCATGGGCACCTTCAGCAAGGCGCTCGGCAGCTTCGGTGCCTATGTCGCAGGGTCGCGGCTGCTGGTCGACTGGCTGATCAACGCTTGCGGCGGCTTCATCTACGCCACCGCCCTGCCGCCCGCCGTGCTCGGCGCGATCGACGCGGCGCTGGACCTGGTGCCGCGCATGGACGCGGAGCGTGCGAAGCTCGCCGCGCTGGGCGACAGGCTGCGGCGCGGGCTGACCGGTGCGGGCTACGACGTCGCGGGATCGACGACGCAGATCGTCCCCGCCATCGTCGGCGATGCGGCGCTGACGATGGCGCTCGCCGACCGGCTGGCCGAAGCCGGGATGATCGCCGGGGCCATCCGCCCACCCACCGTGCCTGCCGGAACCAGCCGCCTGCGGATCGCGCTGCGCAGTACGCACGAGGAGGCTGACATCGACGCCCTCGTCGCCGCGATCGGACCGAAGGCATGAGGCCGACGCTGCTTTTCCTCCACGGCTGGGGTTTCGATTTCACCGTCTGGCGCGATGTCGCGGCGCGGCTCGACGGCTATCCGATGGCCTTTGCCGAGCGCGGCTATTTCGGCGCGGTGGGCGATGCGATGCCCGAAGGCCCGGTGCTGGCGGTGGCGCACAGCTTCGGCACGATGCGCCTGCTGGCCGATGTTCCGGCCCGCTGCATCGGACTTGTCGCCGTGAACGGCTTCGATCGCTTTGCCGCCGCGCCCGAAACGCCGGGCGTGCCGGTGCGCGTGATCGAGCGGATGCAGGCGCGCCTTGCCGAGGATGCGGCGCGCACGCTCGCCGATTTCCGCGCCCGTTGCGGAACCGAGGAGCCGGCGGGCGGGATCGTCGGTGAGGCGCTGGAAAGGGACCTTCGCGCCCTTCGCCACGACGACCTTCGGGCGGAGGCAGGCCGTCTGGCCGCGCCGGTCCTGTCGCTGCAAGGCGCGCTCGATCCGGTCCTGCCACCGGCGATGCGCGACGTGGTCCTTGCCGAGGCGGCACGGATAGAGCGGCGCACGATCGCGGACGGCGGGCACCTGCTGCCGCTGACCCATCCCGACGCCTGCGCCGACGCGGTGCGCGCCATGGCGGAGCGGGTGCGATGAACGCCCATCGCCGCCGTATCGAGCGCGCCTTCGCCGGTGCCGACGGCTACGCAAGGCACGCCCGCGTGCAGCGGCAGGTCGCGGAAAACCTGGCCGACCGCATCGCCGCGCTTGACCTGCCCGCCCGCCCGCGCGTGCTCGAGATCGGCTGCGGCACCGGCTTTTTGACGCGCGCGCTGGTCGAACGCGGGCTGGCCGGCGAATGGCTCGTCACCGACATCTCCCCCGCCATGGTGGAGCGCTGCCGGTCACATGTCGGCGACGCGCCGGGACGTGGTTTCGCGGTGCTCGACGGGGAATACGGCATCGCGGCCGATGGCGGCTACGATCTGATCTGTTCCAGCCTCGCCATGCAGTGGTTTGACGACCAGGCTACGGCGCTGGCCCGCATGATCGCGGCACTGGCGCCGGGCGGGCATTGCCTGTTCTCGACCCTGGGCGCGGGCAGCTTTGCCGAATGGCGCGCGGCGCATGACGCGGTCGGGGCAACGCCGGGCACGCCGCCCTTTGCCGAGGCAGATCGGCTGGCCGCCGCCTTGCCGGAACACCGCATCGCCGCCGCGATCGAGCCGGTGATCGAGCAACATGACAGCGCGCTGTCCTTCCTGCGCGCGCTGCGGGCGATCGGCGCGCACACCCCTGCCGCCGGTCATCGCGCCTTGGGTCCGGCAGCGATGCGGCGGATCATGGCCGCGTTCGAGGCCGGCGGCTGTGCGGTCACGTACGAGGTCGTCACCGGCCATTACGGAAGATCGGAATGAGCGCGCCGCGGATCGTCGTCACCGGGACCGACACAGACATCGGCAAGACGATCTTCGCCGCCGCGCTCACCCGCGCGCTGGGCGCGACCTACTGGAAGCCGGTGCAGGCGGGGCGCGACGAACTGGGACGCGGCGACAGCGACCGGGTGGCCGAACTGGCCGGGGCACCGACGCTGCCGTCTGCCTACGACCTCGCGACGCCCGCTTCGCCCCACGTCGCGGCGGAGATCGAAGGCGTGCGGATCGCGCCGGAAGACCTCGCCGTGCCGCAGGTCGAAGGCCCGATGGTCATCGAAGGCGCAGGCGGCGTGCTGGTGCCGATCAACCGGCAGTGGCTCTACGCCGACCAGTTCGCCCGCTGGGGCCTGCCGGTCGTGCTCGTGGCGCGCACGGCGCTCGGCACGATCAACCATTCGCTGCTGTCCATAGAGGCGCTGCGCGCGCGCGGGGTGCCGATCCTCGGCATCGCCTTCGTCGGCGACGCGGTGGAGGATAGCGAGGCGACCATCTGCGCCATCGCCGGCGTGAAGCGTCTTGGCCGCCTGCCGCGCGTCGATCCGCTGGACCGCGCGAGCCTTGCCGCCGCCTTCGCCGCCGGCTTCGACCTTGCGGACTTCACCGCATGACCTCGCCCGTATGGCACCCCTTCACCCAGCACGGCTTGCAGGAGCCGATCCCCCTGGTGGAACGGGGCGAGGGCGCGTTCCTGCATACCGCCGACGGACGGCGAGTGATCGACGCGATCTCGTCGTGGTGGGTGACGACGCATGGCCATGCCCATCCCCGCATCATGCAGGCGATCCGCGACCAGACCGGGCGGCTCGACCAGGTCATCTTCGCGGGCTGGACCCACGAACCGGCGGAAACGTTGGCGCAGGGCCTGCGCGCCATGGTGCCCGATACGCTGACCCGGGTGTTCTTTTCCGATTCCGGGTCGACCAGCGTCGAGGTCGCGCTGAAGATGGCGCTCGGCTACTGGCTGGCCCGCGCCGACGCCGGGGGCGAGCCGCGGCATCGCATCGTCGTCATGGAACACAGCTATCACGGCGACACCATCGGCACGATGTCGGTGGGCGAGCGCGGCGTCTTCAATCGCGCTTACGAACCGTTGCTGTTCGACGTCACGCGGGTGCCGTTTCCCGAACAGGGGCAGGAGCAGGCGACCTACGATGCGCTGGCGGCCGCCTGCCGCGACGCCGCCGCCTTCGTGGTCGAACCGCTCGTGCTGGGCGCGGGTGGCATGAAGATGTATCCGCCCGCCGTGCTGGCCGAGATGCGTGCGATCTGCGCGGCATCGGGAACGCTCTTCATCGCCGACGAGGTCATGACCGGCTGGGGCCGCACCGGCACGCTGCTCGCCTGCGAACAGGCGGGGGTGGTGCCCGACATCCTGTGCCTGTCGAAGGGGCTGACCGGCGGAGCCATGCCGCTGGCCGTCACGATGGCCAGCGAGCCGATCTTCGAGGCGCACTGGTCGACCGACCGGGCGCGGATGTTCTTCCATTCGTCGAGCTACACCGCCAATCCCATCGCCTGCGCCGCGGCGGCGGCGAACCTTGCCATCTGGCGCGAGGAACCGGTGGCCGCGCGGATCGACGCGCTGGCCGCGATGCAGCGCGAAAGCCTCGCCGCGCTGGCAGGTGCCCACCGGATCCGCAACGCGCGCCAGTGCGGCACCATCGCCGCGTTCGAGGTGGGCGAGGGAGAGGGCTACATGGCCGACATCGCGCCGCGCCTGCTCGCCATGTTTCGCGATGCGAACGTGCTGCTGCGACCGCTGGGCGACACGATCTACGTCATGCCGCCCTACTGCATCGACCGGGCCACGCTGGACGAGGTCTATGCCGCGATCGGGGTCGCGATCGCGCGGCTCTGACCGGCCGCGTCAGCGCATCGGGGCGGGCACCAGCTCGGCATGGGCCGGGAACCCTTCGAACAACGCCGCGGCAAGGCGGCTGGCGATCGCCGCCTCGCCCCATTCGTCGTCACGGTCGCGACTGGCGAGCGTGGCATGGCCTTCCCACAGGACCGGGCCGTCGGCTCCTGCGCGCAAGTGCAGTTCGAGCCGGGTGCCGATCAGCGCCGTCTTCGGATCGGACAGGTCGACGTTGACGGCCATGCCCATCATTGAGCCGCGGTTCGACACGCCCACGGTGGCCGTGCCGCTGACCGGCCTCTTCTTCCCCTCGGCAGGAACCAAAACGTCGCGCACGATCCGCATCTCCAGCACGCGGCCGTCGGCGGGCGCCGGCGACAGCGTATCGAATCCGGCCCGCACGAGCTGATCGACCAGCGCCGCTTCGTAGACTGCGCGGGTCGCGGCATCGTCGGTGCCGCCGGGCAGCGAGACGATGCGCATCGGACCGGGGTCGAGCAGCACGCCCGCATCGGCCATGACGAAGCGGCTCACTTCCACCCGCCCTTCGCGCGGGTCCGGTGCGACATCGCGCCCGGCGCTGCGCGGACCGTCCATCATCGGTTCCATCCACGGCCCGCCCGCGGCACCCGGTCCTTGGCCCCAACCCCGGCTCTGTGCCAGCGCGGGCGGCGCCATCGCGGTTGCGGCAAGGCCGATCATGAGCACGCGAAGCAGTCCGCGGGAAACTGGGGTCGCCATCGATACACCTGTCAAAAAATCTGTCCCTTTATTCCCCGCCCTGCCGGCTATGGACCGCGACCTGTCGCGCAGATGAACCGATACAAACCGGTACGTTCAGGCAGGCGCAGCCTTTGGGAACCAGTCGGGAACGGGGCGACCCAAGGTATAATTGGCGAGCGCCAGCCTTGCGCGCAGATTGCCCCTCGACAGATTTGGCGAGAGGAGAATCCACCATGCTCGAACAGGCGCTCAGCAAGTTCAGCGGCCAGTCGCTCATCCGCGACCGGTTCGACAATTTCATCGGCGGCCAGTGGGTCGCCCCGGTCCGCGGCCAGTATTTCGACAATATCTCCCCGGTCACCGGCAAGCCGGTCTGCCAGGTCGCGCGCGGCACGGCGGAGGACATCGAACTGGCGCTCGACGCCGCGCACAAGGCGAAGGACGCCTGGGGCCGCACGTCGAGCACCGAGCGCGCCAACATCCTCAACCGGATCGCCCAGCGCATGGAGGACAACCTCGACATGCTGGCGCTGGTCGAGACGATCGACAACGGCAAGCCGATCCGCGAGACGACCGCGGCGGACTTGCCGCTGGGCATCGACCACTTCCGCTATTTCGCGGGTTGCCTGCGCGCGCAGGAAGGCTCGATCTCGGAAATCGACCATGACACGATCGCCTATCACTTTCACGAACCGCTCGGCGTGGTCGGCCAGATCATCCCGTGGAACTTCCCGCTGCTGATGGCGGTGTGGAAACTGGCCCCCGCGCTCGCCGCCGGCAACTGCGTGGTGCTGAAGCCCGCCGAACAGACGCCAATGTCGATCATGGTCCTGACCGAACTGATCGGCGACCTGCTGCCCGACGGCGTGCTCAACATCGTCAACGGCTTCGGCGTGGAGGCGGGCAAGCCGCTGGCGTCGAACAAGCGCATCGCCAAGATCGCCTTCACCGGCGAAACGACGACCGGCCGCCTGATCATGCAGTACGCGAGCGAGAACCTCATCCCCTGCACTCTGGAACTGGGCGGCAAGAGCCCGAACATCTTCTTCGCCGACGTGATGCGCGAGGATGACGACTTCCTCGACAAGGCGCTCGAGGGTTTTGCCATGTTCGCGCTGAACCAGGGCGAGGTCTGCACCTGCCCCAGCCGCGCGCTGGTCCACGAATCGATCTACGACCGGTTCATGGAAAAGGCGATCGCGCGGGTCGAGGCGATCAGGATGGGCAGCCCGCTCGACCCCGCCACGATGATCGGCGCGCAGGCGTCGAACGACCAGCTCGAAAAGATCCTCTCGTACATCGGCATCGGCAGGGACGAAGGCGCCAAGGTGCTGACCGGCGGCGGTCGCAAGGTGCACGAAGGCGAACTGGCCGAAGGCTACTACGTCCAGCCCACCGTGCTCGAAGGGCACAACAAAATGCGCATCTTCCAGGAGGAGATCTTCGGCCCGGTCCTGTCGGTGACCAAGTTCGGGTCCGACGAGGAGGCGCTCTCGATCGCCAATGACACGCTCTATGGCCTGGGCGCCGGCGTGTGGAGCCGCGACATGAACACCTGCTACCGCTTTGGCCGCGCGATCCAGGCCGGGCGGGTGTGGACCAACTGCTACCACGCCTATCCGGCCCATGCCGCGTTCGGCGGGTACAAGCAGTCGGGCATCGGGCGCGAAAACCACCGGATGATGCTCGACCACTACCAGCAGACCAAGAACATGCTGGTCAGCTACAGCCCGAAGGCGCTCGGCTTCTTCTGATGTCGGTCGCCGGGGCGGACCTCCTCCCGCCCCGATCCTGCCGGCGCGACACTCTCGGGTGCCGGAACGGGGTCGGGGCCATCCCGGGTCGGGGCGGGCTTCGGCCCGTTCCGGCCTTGGCGCGTGCGCGTCTGCGGGCGGGATCGGCACGATGAGCGATGTGCCCGCCCGCATCCTCGCCACGCCGGAGGCGGAGGGCTGGATAGCCCGGCTGCGCGCGGCGCACGGCCCGCTGATGTTCCACCAGTCGGGCGGATGCTGCGACGGTTCGGCGCCGATGTGCTTTGCGCGAGGCGAGTTCCGCGTGGGCGCGCAGGACGTGTTGCTGGGCATCCTTGCCAGCGACACCCCGGTCTGGATCGGCGCGGCGCAGTTCGAATACTGGCGCCATACCCAGGTCACCATCGACGTTGTGCCCGGACGCGGTTCGGGCATGAGCCTGGAGGCGCCCGAAGGCGTGCGCTTCATCGTCCGCAGCCGGGTTTTTTCCGATGCCGAGGTCGCCGCGCTGGCGGCCGCGGGCGAACCACCGCGCGGCGACGAAGTGGAGGTCTGAAGCCGCCGCGCCGACGATGGCGTGCTTGGCCCGCTGGCGGTGACCGGCTAGGATCGCGGCACGAACAACGACCGGCAGCACCCCGCCCGTTCTTAGGAAGGCGGGGCGACTGACCGGCGGCAATCGAGGAGAGGGCGTTGGATCAAGTCGCCAGTGATCACGCGGAGTGCGACCGCCCCAATACCGGGCCAGCAGGCGACCGGGCAGCCGGGCCGCCCGAAGCCTTGTCCGACGGGCTCGTCGTCGTATCGACCGATTCCGCCGATCCTGCCGCCGCCGTTGCCCGCATCGCCTCGGCCATCGCCGGCGTGCCGCTGGCGGGCGGGCTGGTGTTCTGTTCGCATCGCTACGACCGCGAGGATCTCGCCCAGGCGCTGTGCGGCCTGATGCCGGGACAGCCGCTGTTCGGCTGCACCAGCGCGGGCGAGGTGGGGACGGAGGGCTACGCCAGCGACACTATCGTCTTCGTCGGCTTCCCCGCCTGCGCCTATCACCTGAAGCTCCTGACCTTCCGCGATCTCGACGGGTTCGATCCGGAAGGCGCGCGCCAGGCGGTGCGCCAGCTTTCGGCCGAAGCGCGCGGCGCGGCGGGCGCGCGGCTGGGCGAAAACCTGTCGCACGTGGCGATCTTCCTCGTCGACGGACTGTCGCACCGCGAGGAACTGCTGACGATGACCGCGCAGGAGGCGCTGGCCGACATCGACCTCATCGGCGGATCGAGCGGTGACGGTCTCGCCTTCAAGGAGACGGGGGTCTTCGTCGACGGACGCTTCCAGCGCGACGCCGCAGTGATCGGGCTGCTGTCCTCCTCCCGCCCGATCCACGTCTTTTCCGAAAATCACTACAGCCCCGGCGCGCAGCGGATGGTGATTACCGAAGCCGATGCCGAGACCCGCACCGTTTACGAAATCAACGCCGCCCCCGCGGCGGAGGAATACATGCGGCTGGTGGGCGAACCGGGCGCGGTGCTCGACCCCGGCTATTTCGCGACCCACCCGCTGATGGTGCGCACCGGCGGGGCCTATCACGTCCGCTCGATCCAGTCGGTCAATCCGGACGGCAGCCTGACCTTCTACTGCGCGATCGACCGAGGCGTGGTGATGACCATCGGCGAGCCCAAGGACTGGATCGGCGGCATGGCGCAGACCCTGGCCGAGGCGGAGCGCAAGGTCGGCGAACTCGACCATGTCATCGCCTTCGATTGCGTGCTCAACCGCATGGACGGTGAAAGACGGCAACTGGGCCGCGCCATCGCCGACCTCTACCGCCGGTCGCGGGTGGTCGGGTTCAACACCTATGGCGAGCAGTTCCGTTCGGCCCATGTCAACCAGACCTTCACCGGGCTGGCGCTGGGGCGGGGATGAGCGCGCTCGAAATCCCGTCAGACAACGCCGCGCGCGATGCGGAGATCGCGGCGCTGCGCGAACGCGTCCGGCGGCTGGAGAAGATCAACGAGGCGCTGATCGACCGGGTCGAGCGATCGGCGGACATGGACGGCTCCTACTCGATGTTCGAGACCGCCATCGCGCTCGAGACGATGGTCCGCGATCGCACCAACGAGCTGGAAACCACCCTGGAGAAGCTGGCCGACGCCAACGTCCGGCTGTCCGCCGCGCACGAGGCCACCGATGCCGCCCGCGCGCGCCTGCGCGATGCGGTCGAAAGCCTGTCCGACGGCTTCGCGATCTTCGACGCCGAAGACCGGCTGATCATGCACAACGAGGGGTTCCTCAACATCTTCCCCGAGTTTCGCGGCGGGCTGGACGAGGCGACGACCTTTTCCGACCTCGCCGAACGGCTGGCCCGCAGCGGCAGCACCGTCGGCTCGCAGATCGCGCCCGAACGCTGGGTGCGCGAGCGTGTCGCCCGCCACCGCGAGGCATCGGGCGCGCACGTCCAGCTCCTGACCGACGGGCGCTGGCTGCAGATCAACGAACTGCGCACAAGCGAGGGCGGGACGGTCGGCATCTACACCGACATCACCACGGTCAAAGCCGAGGACGCGCGCCAGCGCGCGAAGGAACTGGCCAGCCGCAACCTGGCGCTGCAGGCCTCGCTCGACACCCTGTCGGAAGGCGCGTGCCTGTTCGACACCGAACGCCGGCTGATCGCGTGGAACGAGCCGCTGGTCCGGATGCTCGGCATTGCCGACGACCTGCACGAGGCGATCGGCACGCACGAACGGCTGCACGAATGGTGCACGCTGCGGCGCGGGCTCGACCTGCCGCAGGCCATCGCCTGGCGCAGCGAACAGGGGCCGAGGATCAGCACCGATTGCTCGATGGGCGAGCGGCAGTTCGTCATCCGCTCGGTCTCGCTGGCGGGCGGCGGCATGGCCTATGCCTTCGACGATGTGACCGACCGCATCCGTTTCCAGCGCAGCCTGACCGAACAGGCCGAGACGCTGGAAAAGCGGGTCAGGGAACGCACCGCCGAACTGGTCGAGGTGAACCGCCAGCTGGTCGCCGCCAAGAACGAGGCGGAGCACGCCAACCGGTCCAAGACCAGCTTCATCGCCGCGGCCAGCCACGATCTCCTGCAGCCGCTCAACGCCGCGCGCCTTTTCGTGTCGGCGCTGGCCGAGCGGCGGCTGGCGACGACCAATCGGGGACTGGTGCGGCAGAGCGCGGTGGCGCTCGATTCGGTCGAGGAACTGCTCGAGGCGCTGCTGGAGATCAGCCGGCTCGACGCGGGCGCGATCCAGCCCGAGGTGCAGCCGCTGGCGCTGGACCGCATCCTGTCGGCGCTGCGCATCGAGTTCGGCCCGCTGGCGCGCAAGAGCGGGCTGGCCTTCGACGTTCCCGAAACGGGGCTCTGGGTGGCGAGCGACATGCGCCTCTTGCGCCGCATCCTGCAGAACTTCGTGTCGAACGCGATCCGCTATACCGGCGAGGGCGGGGTGCGAGTGCGAGCGCACGTGCAGGGCGGCGACGTGCTGATCGCGGTGAGCGATACCGGCGTCGGCATCGACGACGACATGCGCGAGGAGATCTTCGAGGAATTTCGCCGCCTGAAGAAGACCAGCAAGACGCCGGGCAAGGGGCTGGGGCTGGCCATCGTGCGCCGGGCGAGTGCCATGCTGGGGCACGAGATCACGCTCGATTCGGTGCCCGACCGGGGCAGCACCTTCACCATCCGCGTGCCGCGCGCGGAGCCGGCGGCCCTGCGCGAGGAGGCAAGCCGCGAGGCCCGCCGCCTGCCGCGCACCGGCGGCACCGTCACCGTCGTCGACAACGACGCGCAGGTCCAGCAGGGCATGCGCGTGCTGCTGGAGAACTGGGGGCTGGAAGTCGTCACCGGCAGCCATCCCGACGATCCGCAAGTGGTGGCGAGCGTGGAGCGCGGCACCGGTCTGCTCATCGCCGACTACCACCTCGACGACGACCTGCTCGGCGACGAGGCGGTGGCCCGGCTGCGCCGGCGCCATGCCGATGGCGGCGCCTCGGGCGAACTTCCCGCGATCATCATCACCGCCGACCGCACCGACGAGGTCAAGCAGAGCCTCGCCGCGCAGGACCTGCCGGTGCTGACCAAGCCGGTGAAGCCCGCGCAGTTGCGGGCACTGCTGCGCAAGCTGGAACTGACCGGCTGATCCGCATCGCGGTTGCGCCACGCGGTGCATCAGGGACGCACGTGCCTGCAACTGGGCGGTCCCCACGCCTGCCGCCTGCTGCACCTCACCGCATGGGCGACCCGCGCGTAGTCATGCGGCCGGGTCGCCTTTTCGTGGGGCGGAGCAAGGGTGATGAACAGGGGGACGATCGCATCGGTGGCGGCGCTGGCCTTGGTGTTGGGCGGCTGCTCGACCAGGCCGCGGTCCTTCACGCCGACACTGGCGGCCGCGCCGCAGGAACGGGACGCCTACGAGGCGTCGCTGGCATCCTGCCGCGCGAGGACCGCGGGCCTTGGCGGCAAGGCGACGGCGACGAAAGTCGCGACCGGGACCGGATCGGCGGCGGCGGGCGGGATGACCGCGGGCAGCGCAAGCTGGGGCGGGGCGGCGGTGGCCGGCACCGTGGCGGTCGTCGCCCTGCCGGTGCTCGGCATCGTCTGGGGCATTTCGCGCGGCGATCGCGGGCGCAAGGAAAAGCGGATCCGCACGGCGATGGAAGAGTGCCTGACGCAGGACGGCTACGTCGTGGCCGGCTGGACGCGCGACAGGCCGGTCAGGGGCGCAAGGCCGGTCTCTGCCGAGAGCGGAATGGCCAAAGGCGACGCGGTAGCGTCGATGGATGGTAGCTCTCTCGTCAGTCGGTAAAGCCGACCCGGTTGGCCATGATCACCGCCTGCGTGCGCGAGAAGACGTTCATCTTTTGCAGGATGGCAGAGACGTGCGCCTTTACCGTCGTCATCGACACGTCCAGTTCGTGCGCAATCTGCTTGTTGAGCAGCCCGGCGACGAGGTGGCCGAGAACGATTCTCTGCTGCGGGGTGAGGCTGTCGATGCGGGCGCGGATCTCCTCGTCCTCGCGCATGCGGGCATCGTCGCTTTCGCTGGTCTCGAGATCGGGCAGGTAGATCTCGCCCGACAGCACCTGGCGCAGCGCATCGACGATGGCCTGGCGCTTCAGCGACTTGGGCACAAACCCCGCTGCGCCTGCGGCCAGCGCGTCGCGCATGATGACGGGGTCCGACACGCCGGTCACCATGACCACCGGGGTGCTGGGGAAATCGGCACGCAGCTGCTTCAGGCCCGACAGGCGATTGACGTCGGGGATGTTGAGATCGAGCAGGACGAGATCGACCTCGTCCGCCTGTTGCAGTTCTTCCAGTGCCTGCTCGAAGCTGTCCGCCTCGAGGATGTCGCAATCCGGGAAGCTGATCTCGAGGATCGAGCGCAACCCGTCGCGCACCAGCGAGTGGTCGTCGACGATGAGCACGCGCTCGGGTGCGGGAACCTCGTTCATCATGGGCCTCTGAGGGAGGAAGTCGGTTGCGAGGTGGTTCATAGCCGGTCGGGGGCGGCCCGTCACGCCGGGGGGATCGTGAAAGGCCGCCCGCGCCTTTCTCAGCTGGAGAGCTTGAACACCCAGAGCGAGCCGCCCTGGCTGATTTCCTTGAAGGTCTTGGCAACCTCGCCGCCCCACAGCGGAACCGCGCCGCCCCAGCCGGACATGACGGCGACATACTGCTCTCCGCCATCCTCCCAGGTGATCGGCGAACCGACCACGCCCGATCCGGTCTGGAACTTCCACAGTTCCTCGCCGGTCTTCGCGTCGAAGGCCTTGAGATAGCCTTCGGGCGTGCCGGTGAAGACGAGGTTGCCGCCGGTGGTCAGGACGCCGCCCCACAGCGGGGCCGGGTTCTTGTATTCCCACACGATCTTGCCGGTCTTCGGATCCATCGCGCGCAGGGCGCCGATGTGATCGTCGGCGATCGGCTTGATGGTGAAGCCCGCGCCGAGGTAGGCCGCGCCCTTCTTGTAGGCGATCGGTTCGTTCCAGATGTCCATGCCCCAGTCGTTCGAGGGGATGTAGAACAGGCCGGTATCCTGGCTGTAGGCCATCGGCATCCAGTTCTTGCCGCCGAGGAAGGACGGGCTGGCAAAGACGCTCTTGCCCTTTTCCGCCGCCTCCGGCGCGCCGGGGCGGTTCGCCGCGACGAAATTGGGCCGACCCGTCTTGGGGTCGATGCCGTCGGCCCAGGTCGTCTGCATGACGAACTTGCTGGCCGAGATGAACTTCCCGTTGGTGCGGTCGAGGACGTAGAAATAGCCATTGCGGTCGGCCTTCGCGCCCAGCTTCATCGGCTTGCCCTTGATCGTCGCGTCGAAGGGGATGAACTCGTTCACGCCATCGAAGTCCCAGCCGTCGTGCGGCGTGGTCTGGTAGTGCCACTTGATGACGCCGGTGTCGGCGTCGATCGCCACGGTGGAGCTGGTGTAGAGGTTGTCGCCGGGGCGCAGATGGCTGTTCCACGGGGCCGGGTTGCCGGTGCCGAAATAGACGAGGTTGGTGCCCGGATCGTAAGTGCCGCCCAGCCATGTCGCGCCGCCGCCGGTCTTCCACAGGTCGCCCTGCCACGTCGCGTTGGTCTTGCCGGTCACGCCGTTGGGCTTGCCGCGCAAAGTGCCGGTGTGCCCCTCGATCGTCGGGCGGTCCCAGATCAGCTCGCCGGTGTTGACGTCGCGCGCCTGGACCGCGCCGACCACGCCGAATTCGCCGCCCGAATTGCCGGTGATGACCATGTCCTTGACGATGATCGGCGCAGCGGTGGCCGAATAGCCGGCCTTGTAGTCGCCGATCTGCTTGTTCCAGACCACCTTGCCGGTATCCTTGTTCAGCGCGACGAGATGCGCGTCGAGCGTGGCGAAGACGACCTTGTCGCCGTGGATCGCCGCGCCGCGGTTGACCACGTCGCAGCAGGGCATGATGCCGTCGGGCAGGCGGGCGTTGTATTCCCACTTCTTCTCGCCGGTCTTCGCGTCGAAGGCGAAGAGCCGCGAATAGGAACCGGTAACGTATATCGTGCCGTCGTGCACCAGCGGCTGCGCTTCCTGCCCGCGCTGCTTTTCCCCGCCGAGCGAGGCGGCGAAGGCGGGGACCAGCTTCTTGACGGTTCCGGTGTTGATCTTGTTCAGCTTCGAATAGCGCTGCTGCCACGGGCCCATGCCGTAGGTCAGCACGTCGCCGGTGGTTTCCGCATCGTTCATCAGGTCGGCCATCGTCGGGCCGCCGTGGTTGTCGGCCTGCGCCGGTACGCCCGCCGCCACGCACGATGCCGCCAGCGTCGCGGCCAGAATCTTGAAACGCCCCTTCATCCTTCCCTCCTTCGTTCGATCGAAGTCGTGTTCGTCGGGCGCGTTGCGCGTCCCGTTGGCAATCCTTGATGTTCCCGAGAGTAGGGCCGCCCCGCCGACCGGCAATTGCACCTTAGGACGAGGGCGTCAGGCCGCGGGCGCTGCCGCCTGCGCGGGCCGCCAGGCGACGCCGTGCGCGGCGAAGATCGTCTTCATTCGCCCGTCCGCCATCATCGCGTCCATTTCCTCCTCCATCGCGAAGCCGAGCGTGCGGCTCGCTTCGTCGACCGCGATGCCCACGTCCCATCCGGGCGAGAGCATGGCGGGAAGCGGCCCCTTGCGCGCCCGGGCCTTGTCGCCCGGCGCGGTCGCGATGGCCGCCTCGATCTGCGCTCTGGTGGCAACGGCCAGGTCGGCCTCGCCCGACTTGACCGCGGCGACCGCGTCGTAGCCGCTGGTGAAATGCGCGACATCCTTGCGCAGAATTCCGCCGAAGCTGCCGATCAGGTAGAAATCGGGGATCGAATCGAGTTCGGCTGCCAGCCGCCGCCCTCGAAACTCGGTCGGCATGCCTTCGCATTCGGTCATGCCGGGCGCACAGGCCGCGCCGAAGCTTTCATGGTAATAGGGGGCAAGGATCGCGACCTGGTCCTGCTGCGCCGCGAACGTCCGATCGAACGGAACGTGCATCATCACGTCGCACTTGCGAAAGCCCAGGAGCCCGCCGCGCCAGACCACGTTGCGCAAGTCGTCCGACACTTCCTCGTCCGCCGGGAACAGCGCCAGGTCGGCGCTGACCCCGAAGGTTTGCGCCACCGCGCGGGCGATGTCGGCGTCGATGCCCATGACCCTGCCGCCCTCGTCCCAGGACCACGGGCGGTTGTTGTCGTAAAGCCCGACGCGCAGCACGCCGCGTTCGCGCACGGCGGCCAGCGGGGCGGCAGACGCGATGCGGGGCAGGGCCAGCGCCCCGACGCCCGCTCCGGCAAGGCTCGTTCCGGCAAAGCCGATGAGCGCGCCGATGAAGGACCTGCGCCCGATCGCCACCGTCAATCGTCCGTGTGGAGGGATTCGACGTAGGCGCGGATCGCCCAGCCGGCCTTCTGTCCCAGCACGTCGCCGAAGGGCGGCATGTAGACCTTGCCGTCGTGGCTCGATCCGTGCTGGTAGCGTTCGATGAACCATTCGTCGCCGCTTTCGCCCAGTTCGAGGTAGCGAAGATCCGGCGCGATGCCGCCCGAGATCGCCTGCAGCCCGTGGCAGCGCGCGCAGTTCTGGGCATAGGCCGAAGTGCCGATCTCGATCGCCTTCGCATTGCCCGAATAGGGGTTCTTCGCCAGCCAGACGTCGTTCCCGCCCTCGATATCGGGCAGCGCCGAGGTGTCGACCGCCTGCGGCGTCACGTCGCCGTGGGCAAGCAGTTGCGAACCGGCGAGACCGGCAAAGGCAATGGTCATGGCACCAAGCGCCACGCGGCTGGCGAATTTCGACATGTCTGGCATCCTCGTTCTGCGACCCCGGGGGACGGGACAGGCACGCCCCCTGCTTGGCATCATGGTATAGGGCCCCCCGGCGCGCCGACCCATTGAACCTTGGTACAATGTCGCCGGTGCCTCGGCAGGCTGTAGGACATGTGCATGAAATCACGTCGGATCTGTCCCGGCATCGCCGCCGGCTTCGCCTTTGCCCTCGCCATTGCCCCGGTGGGCGAGGGGCGGGCGGCCACCGCCTATGTCAGCAACGAACGGTCGAACGAGGTGACCGTCATCGACGTCGCGACAGGCAAGGCGATCGCGACATGGCCCGTCGGCAAGCGGCCGCGCGGCATCACCCTGACCCGCGACGGCCGCTACCTCCTCGTCTGCGCCAGCGCCGACAACGCGGTCGAGATGCGCGATGCAAAGACCGGCGAGCTGGTCGCCACACTGCCGTCGGGCAACGATCCCGAACAGTTCTTCGTCAGCATGGACAGAACGACCCTGTTCATCGCCAACGAGGACGATGCCGCCATGACCGCGGTCGATCTCGGGACGCGGCACGTCGGCTGGCAGGTGGCGGTGGGCGAGGAGCCGGAGGGCATCGCGCAGAGCCCCGACGGCAAGTGGCTGCTGGTCACTGGCGAGGAAGACAACACGGTCAGCTGGATCGACGTCGCGACGCGCAAGGTGGTCGAGGAGATGGAGACCGACTTCCGGCCCCGCCATGTCGAGTTCACGCCCGACGGGGCGCAGGTCTGGATCGCCGCCGAAGTTGCCGGGACGGTTCACGTCGTCGATGTCGCCAGCCGCAGGATCGTCGAGACGCTGTCCTTCGCGCCGCCCGGCGTCGCTGCCTACAAGGTGCTGCCTTGCGGGATCCGCTTCACGTCCGACGGGCGCACCGCGATCGTCGCGCTGGGCCGGGCGGATCGGGTCGCGGTGGTCGATGTCGCCAGCCGCAAGGTGACCGGATATGTCGAGACAGGCGGCAGGCCGTGGCACTTGGCGATCACGCCCGACGATCACACCGCGCTGGTCGCCAACGGTACCGGCGACGATGTCGCGGTTGTCGACATCGCGAGCGGGCAGGTGACCGGCAGGATCGCCGTCGGCAAGGGGCCGTGGGGCGTGGTCATCGCGCCCTGATCGTCGGCGCCCGTCACCGGGCTTGTTGCGGGGCTTGTCGCCGGGGTCAGCCAAACCGGATTGGCCTAAAGTACGAGAACCAAAGTCCAATATCGTGCCGCGCGCCGCCGCCGCATCCTTTCATCCGGGGTCGCCCAAGGCGATCCGACAGAAGAAAGGAAGGGGGAGAAAATGATCTCCAGGATCATGCTGCGCGGCGCTGCCGCGGCCATTGCGATTGCCCTGTCGTCGGCTCCGGCCTACGCGGGATCGAGCGAAGCCCTGCTGAAGCGTCTGCACGAAAAGGGCATTCTGACCGACGACGAATATGCCGCGCTGCTGGCGCAGGAACAGGCCGAAACTGCCGCCGCGGCGCCCGCCGCTGTCGCACCCGCACCGGCTCCCGCCAGTTTCGATCCCGACAAGATGGTCCGCATGACCGATACCGGCATCGGGCTTCAGGTCGGGCCGGCGACGATCCGGTTCTCGGGCTCGGTCAACGGCTATTACGTTCACGACAATCCCGACACGCCCTCGGCGACGACGGCGGTGACCGGCGGCATCGCCTCGGTCGGATCGGATTCCAGCGCGATCCGCAACGGCCTGCTGCCCGGGTTCCTGGTGGTGAACGTCAGCACGCAGCAGGAAGGCTGGGACATCGGCGCGACGTTCGGCATGTATCCGGGGATCAACTCGGCCCGCTGGGGCGCGCTCGGCGCCAACAACGGCGGGCAGCCGACCGCGCTCGCCACCGCGGGCATCGATTTTCGCCAGACCTTCATGACCTTCGGTCGCAAGGGTCTCGGCACCTTCAAGATCGGGCGCGACATCGGCCTGTTCGGGTCCGACGCGATCCTCAACGACATCACCCTGCTGTCGAGCGGGCCGACCGGCGGCAACGTCGCCCCGGCCAACACCACGCTGGGCCGGATCGGTTCGGGCTACATCTACACCGATTTCCAGCCGCAGATCACTTATACCACGCCCAGCATGGGCGGCTTCCAGGCCAGCGTCGGCGTGTTCCAGCCGCTGAAGTCGCTGACCGACGGGACCGACCAGACCAACGGCTCTCCCGGGTTCCAGGGCAAGCTGACCTACGACGGCAGCTTCGGCGCGGTGTCCACCCACCTGTGGGCGGGCGGTATCACGCAAAAGCACGAATCGACGGTCAGCGGATCGTACACCGGCAAGGGCGTCGACATGGGCGCCAAGATCACCGCCGGGCCGATCACCGCGGTCGGCTACTACTACACCGCCAGCGGTCTCGGCACGACGGTGCTGGGCCTGTTTGATACCGACGGCGCGGGCGATGCGCGCGACAGCGACGGCTTCTACCTCCAGGCGCTGGCCACGTTCGGCAAGCTGTCGGTAGGCGGCAGCTACGGCGAAAGCCGGCTCGACTACGCCAATGCCGCCGATGCGCTGGCCAACCCCACGCTCGTCAGCACCAATTCGAGCTGGGTCGGGCAGGTTCGCTACGGGCTGACCAGCTGGGTCACGTTGATCGGCGAATACGTCCGTTCGAAGGCCGAGGCGCACAACGGCAACGAGGCGGAAAGCGACGCCATCGCGGTCGGCGGCATACTCTTTTTCTGAGGTATCGCCACCCGGTGCGATCCTCTATCGAGCGACCGGCGGCCCCGTTCACGTGGCCGCCGGTTGTTCGAATGCGTTCTTCGATAATGAAAAGACTGGGGAAATGTCCGTGATTGGTCGCAAGCCGCTGTTGTCCATGCTCGCCGCATCCATCGCCGCGATCGCGGTTCCCGCCGTGGCGCAGGATGGAGCGGAACCCGGTGCGGACGATGCCGCGACCGCGACCCTTATCGTCGTACGCGGCGAAGGCCTGCCGGAGACCCCGGCGGTCGAAGCCTACGACGTGCAGGTGCTCGACCATCGCAATCTCGTCACCACCGGATCGGGGCGGATCGAGGATGCGCTCGGCAGCATCGCCGGTTTCCAGCAGTTCCGCCGGTCCGACAGCCGCTCCTCCAATCCCTCGGCCCAAGGCGTGACGCTTCGGGCGCTGGGCGGCAACGCGTCGAGCCGGGCGCAAGTCCTGCTCGACGGGGTGCCGATGGCCGATCCCTTCTTCGGCTACATTCCCTTTTCCGCGATGGCACCCGAACGGCTGGCCAGCGCGCGGGTGACGCGCGGCGGCGGCAGCGGTCCGTTCGGTGCCGGCGCGCTGGCAGGCACGATCGAGCTGACCAGCGGCGGTTACGACCTCCTCGGCGGGCTCAGCGGCCATGCCCTCGTCAACGATCGCGAGGAAACCGAACTGAGCGCCACGCTGGGCCAGCGCCTGGGGGGTGGCTTCGTGCTCGCCTCGGGCCGGTGGGACCGCGGCCAAGGCTTCCACACCACGCCGGTCGACCAGCGCGATCCTGCCACCGCGCGGGCGCGTTTCGACCAGTGGTCGGGCCAGGTCCGCGCTGTGGCGCCGATCTCCGATACCGTCGAGCTGCAGGCCAACGGCCTCGTCTTCCGCGACGATCGCACGCTGCGGTTCAAGGGCGCGAATTCGTCGAGCGAGGGACAGGACGCGAGCATCCGGCTGGTGGGCCGGGGCGACTGGGCCTTCGACGCGCTGGCCTACGTGCAGGCACGCAATTTCACTAACATCGTCATTTCGAGCACCCGCTTCACTCCGGTGCTCGACCAGCGCAACACGCCTTCGACGGGTCTTGGCGGCAAGTTCGAGATCCGCCCCCCGGTCGGCGCGAACCAGAACCTGCGGCTGGGTGCGGATTTCCGCATGGCCGACGGCGAACTGCGCGAGGACGCGATCAGCGCCTTCAGCGGCGCGGTAACCGAACGGCGCAACGCGGGCGGGCGCACGACCGATCTCGGCTTCTTCGTGGAGGACGACATCAAGATTGGCGCGCTGACCCTGACGGCGGGCGCGCGGGCCGATCGCTATACGATCACCGACGGGTTCTACGTCACCCGCAACGCGGCGGGCACGGTGACCGGCGACACCCGCTTTGCCGACAGGTCCGGCTGGCAGGGTTCGTTCCGCGGCGGCGTCGTCTACGACCTGGGCGAGATCGTGCAACTGCGCGCCGCGGCCTACACCGGCCTGCGGCTGCCGACGCTCAACGAACTCTATCGCGGCTTCACCGTCTTCCCGGTGGTGACCAACGCCAACGCCGATCTCGAAAACGAGAAGCTGGAAGGCTACGAGGCCGGCATCGACCTGACCCCGGGAGAGGGGGTGACGGTGGGCCTCACCGCCTTCGACAACCGGGTGAAGAACGCCATCGCCAACGTCACCATCGCCACCAACCTGCGCGAGCGGCAGAACATCGACGCGATCCGCGCGCGCGGCGTCGAACTGTCGGCGGGGATCGAGCGCGGCATCGTCAGCCTGCGCGGCTCGGTCGCCTATACCGATGCGGTGGCGAAATACGCGGGCAACGAACTGGACGGCAATCGCCCGGCGCAGACCCCCAAGTGGGTCGCAGGCGCGACGCTGGCGGTCGAACCGGCGAAGGGCTGGCTCGTTTCCGGCACCGTGCGCCACGTCGGCGCGCAGTTCGAGGACGATCTGGAAAGCAACGTGCTGCCGGCGGCAACGACGTTCGATGCCTATGCCCGCGTGCCGCTGATGCGCGGCCTGTCGCTGGTGCTGCGCGGCGAAAACCTGACCGACGAGGACGTGCAGACCCGCAACCAGTCGGGCTCGATCGATCTCGGCGCGCCGCGCACCGGCTGGATCGGCATCGGGTTCGACCTGTGAGCGTGCGTGCATCGTCCGACAGGCTGGCGCGTTACGACGCCGTCGCGCGGGCGCTGCACTGGGCGATGGCCGTGCTGATCATTGCCAACCTGCTGAGCGGCTTTCTCAACGACGCGCTGGAGGGGATCGTGCGCGTCATTCCGGTCCACAAGTCGATCGGGCTGACCGTGCTGGCCCTTTCGCTCTTTCGCCTCGCCTGGCGATTCGTCGGTGCGAGGCCGCCGCTGCCCGCTGCGATGCCGGCGTGGGAACGGGCCGGTGCGCAAATGACGCATGCGGCATTCTACGCGCTCATGATCGCCCTGCCGCTGTCGGGCTGGATATTCTCTTCGGCGGGCAAGTACCCGCTCGACTGGTTCGGCCTGGTCCCCGTGCCCAGGTTCGCCGTGACCAAGGCGGACGCGATCTACACCGTGATGCACGACGGGCACGAGGCGATGGGGGTCATCGCGGCGGTGCTCATCGCGCTGCACGTCGGCGCGGCGCTGCGCCATCATTTCGTGCTGCGCGACACGGTGCTGCGGCGCATGGCCTGATCGGTCAGCGACCGATTTCGGGAAAGACCTCCGCCTCGAGTGCCGGGTAGAAATGCGACACGCTGCGCTGCAGTTCGTAGCGCGCGACCTTCATGGCGGCGAACTGCGCGGGTATCGGCATTGCGCCTGCTTCGTTCATGTCCTTTCCCTCGACCACCGCCTGCCTTAGCGATGCGCGCAGCCAGGCCAGCCAGCCGCGGGTTTGCGCGATGGAGGTGCCGCCGGTATCGACCGGGCCGTGGCCGGGAACGACGATCCGTTTCGGCAGGGCATCCAGCCGGTCCAGCGCCGCGAGCCAGCCCGCGATATCGGCGTGCGGCGTCGACGGCGCGCGGTCGTGGAAGACCAGATCGCCCGCGATCAGCGTGCCGGTGCGTTCGTCTAGGATGACGAGATCGCCGTGGCTGTGCCCGGCCATGGCGAAGAGCTGCAGCCTGCGTCCGCCGATTTCGGCGGCGCCCTCGATGACGTCGCCCTGCGGCACGACCACGCCGGTCCCGACCATCCAGTCGGCCAGCATGCGGTAGAAGGCGTCGGAAAACCCCGCCCCGTCGCGTTCGATGTCGTGGCGGGTGGCGGGCAGCGCGTGGACGATGGCGGGCGCAAAAGCCGCCGCGCCGAGGCCGTGATCGGGATGCAGGTGCGTGAGGTAGACCCGCACCACCGGCTTTCCGGTCACCTGCCGCGCCAGCGTGGCCAGCGCCTTGCCGTAGGCCAGCGAGGGGCCGGGATCGACCAGGACCGTGCCGGAATCGGTGGCGATGAAGACCGAGTTGGCGATGGCCCCGCCGTTGTCGAAGCGGATCTCAGCGTCGGCGCCGCGCACGACCCAGATGCCGTCGGCGACCTGCTCGGCGACGGGCGCGTAGGTGCCCGCGAACGTCTCGGCAAGAGCCGGACTGGCGACGACGACGGCCGGGAGGACGAGCACGCAGGCGAGGGCGGCAGACAGGGCGCGGCGGTGCGGTCTCATGGCCTGAGCGGAGCGAGCGTGCCGACGAATTCCAGCCCGCCGCTGTCGCGGGCGGCCACGTTCATTGGCCCCTGCGCGCCGGGAAGCTCGAGCGTGAAAGACGGGTCTTCCGCGACCGAGCCGTAGACCTTCATCGCTGCGACTTTCGCGCCGCCCGCGTCGGTGACGGCGAGCTCCTCGATGTTGTAGGCGGGGATGTTCTCGACCAGCCCGGTGTCCATCGGGTGCCGGAAACCGAAGCGCAGCCGGGTCGATCCGCCGTTGGCGAAGCTGGCGCCGCGCATTTCGCCCAAGTGGTCGGCCCAGTCGCCCCTCACCCGGCTGACCGGCGGGGCCGAACAGCCGCCACCCGCCGCGTCGATCCAGCCGCCCGCGACGTGCCAGGTGCCGTCGTAGGTGAGCACGGCGGCGCGCACCGGGGTGCGCTGGTCGAGCTTGATGCGGGTCGCGACAAACGGCTCCGCGTGAATCGGGCGATAGTCGATGGCAACGGGGATGGGATTGAGGTCGGCGAAAAGGACGATCCGCTCGACGCCCTCCAGCCCGCGGGCATCGACGGTCACGGGCACGACATGCTGGTCCTCGGCGATGACCGGCAGGATCACCCTGACCCGGTTATCGAACACCACCGGCGCATCGCCGAACAGCCTCGCGCCGTGGTAATCCCACATCGGGGAGCCGAGCGGATCGGCAGGCAGTCTCGCCTCCGCCGGCACGGCGGCAAGGGCGAGGAGCGGGAAAAGGACGGCCAAATGTCGCATGGTACCAAAGGACCATGTATCCGATCCGCGCGGCGCGCCACATTGCACCTTGGTACGAGGCGCGTGAGAAAGGGCGGGAATGAGGACGAGAATGCTGCGCGCATCCCTGCTGGCGTTTTCCGTCCTGCCGCTCGCCGCCGCGCCGGTGCCGCTTGCCGCAGGCTCGGATGTTACATCGACGACGGACGACTTCGATGCCGAGGGCTATCGCGCCGCTCGCTACCGCGCGCCGGTGGACCGCGACCCGGTCCCTGCGGACCGCCTTGCCCTCGCTGCCGCCGAACGACTGACGCCGGGGCGCGACGCCCTGTTCATCGACGTGCTGCCCGCGATGGGCGGCGTGCGGGATGCGAAGACCGGGCGCTGGCGGCTGGGCGAGGAGCACCAGACGATCCCTGGCGCGGTCTGGCATCCGGAGGCGGGGCGCGCGCCGCCCGATCCGGCCCTTTGGCACGCGCTGGAGGAAGAGGTGCGCCGCGCCCGCCGCCAGCGCCCGGGCCTGCCGGTCGTCCTGTTCTGCCGCACCGATTGCTGGATGGGCTGGAACGCCGCCCGGCGGCTGGCGCGACAAGGGTTCGGCAACGTCTGGTGGCTGGCGGAAGGGATCGACGGCTGGCGCCGCGACCGGCCGCTCGTGACCGCCGTTCCCGTCCGCGTTCCGGCCCGTTAGTTTCCGCACGCGATACACAACCAGCAAGAGGATGCCGCCATGCCCCGACTGATCGTCACCTATCCCCGCCACGAAGGCTGCCATTTTGACCGGGAGTATTACCTCGACACGCATATGGGCGTGGTCGATGCCGCGTGGGGCGGGATGGGGATGACCGGTGCCGAGGTGATGTGGCCGATCGACGACGCGCAGCCCTTTGCCTGCATGATCGCGATAGACTTTCCGGATCAGGCTGCCATCGATGCCTCGCTGGGCTGCGCGGCAACGCCGGGCGTGCTGGCCGATGTCGCGCGGTTCACCGACATCCAGCCGCTGGTCTATCGCACGGCCTGATTAGCAGCCCCGGCGCAAGGAATCCGGCCGCTCGCCGCGACCGGCTCCTGTTCCTGGCAGTTCTGCCGTTTCCCGATCAGCTGTTGGTCTTCATCCAGTCGATGAGTTCCTTGCGCTTGGCCGCGTCCTTCAGCCCCGGAAAGCTCATGCGGTTGCCCGGCACCAGCGCGCGCGGGTTTTCCAGCCACTTGTCGAGGTTCGCCTCGTTCCAGGTCAGGCCCGACTGCTTCAGCGCATCCGAATAGTTGAAACCGGCCTTGATGCCCGCGGGCTTGCCGAAGACATTGAACAGGTTGGGGCCGAGCCCGTTCTCACCGCCCTTTTCGTAGGTGTGGCAGGCCTGGCAGCGGGCGTAGGACGACGGCGGCTCTGCCGCGGCGACGGCCACGGCGGCGGGCTTCGCGTCCGCCGTCTTGGCGGGTGCCGAGGCAGCGGCGGTCGGCGTCGGCGTCGCGCTCGCGGCTTCGGTGGGCGCATCGGTGGCGGCGTCCGTGGCGGCCTCGCTCGCCGCGTCGGTAGCTGGTCCGGTTGCGGCATCGGTCGCCGCGGCCTCGGTTTCCGAAGGGGCCGCTGCCGGGTCCTCGCTGCCGGAACAGGCCGCGAGAGCGAGGGCAAGGGCGGAGGTCAGGGTGATGGACGCGAATTTCATGACGTTCCTCTCGATCGACGGCTTTGCGGCATGGTCTGCAACGAATCGGCGCGACGGGCCATTGCACTTTGGTCGATCGCCCTAAAGCCCCGATCGCGCCGGTCCCACTCGTCAAAAAGCCAAGAGCGACAAGGCCTTCGCACCACGCCTGGCCAAGTCGGCCAAGTCGGTCACGTCGGGGCCGCGACGATCCTGTCGAGCGCGGCCTGCCATGCGCGGGCGAGATCGGCGCGGGCCGGTTCGGCCATGCGCGGATCGAAGCGCCGGTCCATCGCCACCAGTTCCTCAATCGCGCCCGGATCGGCGAACAGCCCCGCGCCAAGCCCGGCCAGCGCCGCCGCCCCGCGCGCGGTCGTCTCGAGATCCGCCGGCCGCTCCACCCGCGCGCCCAGCATGTCGGCGAGAAAGCCGCAGAACCAGTCGTTCGCCGCCATGCCGCCATCGACGCGCAGGGCATCGGGCGCCGGCGATCCGTCCGCCGCCATCGCGGCCAGCAGGTCCATCGTCTGGTACGCCACCGATTCCAGTGTCGCGCGGGCCAGTTGCGCGCGGCCGGTGCCCAGCGTCATGCCCAGGATCGCGGCGCGGGCGTGCGGGTCCCAGTGCGGTGCGCCCATGCCGGTAAAGGCGGGGACCATCACCACCCCGCCGTTGTCGGGAATGGAGGCGGCGAGCCGTGCCGTTTCTTCCGCGCTGGCGACGAGGCCGAGGCTGTCGCGCAGCCACTTGACGGCCGCACCGGCGACGAAGATCGACCCCTCGAGCGCATAGGTCGTCTCTCCGCCCAGCCGATAGCCCACCGTGGTCAGCAGCCGGTTGCGCGAGGCGAGCGGCTGCGGGCCGGTGTTCATCACCGCGAAGCAGCCGGTGCCGTAGGTCGACTTGACCATGCCGGGCGCGAAGCACGCCTGTCCGAAGAGCGCCGCCTGCTGGTCCCCGGCCATGCCCGCGATCGGGATCGCGGCGCCGAGCAGGTCCCGCTCGCTCTCGCCGAAGATCGCGGCGTTGTCGGCGATGCGCGGCAGCAGCGCCATCGGCACGCGGAAGAGGTCGCACAGCGTCTCGCTCCAGGTCCCGGCGGCCAGGTCGTAGAGCAGCGTCCGGCTGGCGTTGGTCGCGTCGGTCGCGTGGACCCGCCCGCCGGTCAGGCGCCAGAGGAGGAAGCAGTCGATCGTGCCGAAGGCGAGTTCCCCCCGTTCGGCCCGTTCGCGCGCGCCCGGCACATGGTCGAGCAGCCAGGCGATCTTGGTGGCGGAGAAATAGGGATCGAGCAACAATCCGGTCGCGGCGCGCACCCCGGCCTCGTGTCCCGCCGCCCGCAGCGCCTCGCACGCATCGGCGGTGCGCCGGTCCTGCCAGACCACGGCGTGATGGATCGGCCTGCCGCTAGCCCGGTCCCAGATCACCGTCGTTTCGCGTTGGTTGGTAATGCCGATGGCGGCGATGCGGGCGGCGGGCGTTCCGGTTTCGGCCAGCACGGCGCGGGCGGTGGCGAGGGTGCGGGCCCAGATCTCCTCCGCATCGTGTTCGACCCAGCCGGGTTGCGGATAGTGCTGGACGATGTCCTGCTGCGCGGTGGCGAGCTTTTCCAGGCGGGCATCGAAGAGGATCGAGCGGGTCGAGGTGGTTCCCTGGTCGATGGCGAGGATGCGCGGGCCGCTGGTCATGGCCGCGAAACTTGCCCGCGCCGGTCGAGCGGTCAAGTGCCGCCTTGGCATCGGTGCGCGGCTGCGCGTAGGCTGATGCGATGCCGCTTCACGATCCGCTTCCCGACACGGTCGACCTGCTGGTCGTAGGGGGCGGCATCAACGGGGTCGGCGTGGCGCGCGATGCGGCCGGGCGGGGTCTTTCGGTCGCGCTGGTGGAGAAGGACGACCTTGCCGCCCATACCTCCTCGGCCTCGACCAAGCTGATCCACGGCGGGCTGCGTTACCTCCAATACGGCGAGTTTCGGCTGGTGCGCGAATCGCTGCAGGAGCGGGAGCGGCTGTGGGGCATGGCGCCGCACATCATCCGCCCGATGCGCTTCGTCGTGCCGCCCATGCCGACGCGGCCCGGCTGGATGGTGCGGGCCGGGCTGTTTCTCTACGACCACATCGGCGGGCGCGAGCGGCTGCCGGCAACGCAGACCGTGCGGCTGGCCGACGCGCCCAAGGGCGAGGGGCTGGCACGGCGCGGCGGCAAGGCCTTCGTCTATTCCGATTGCTGGGTCGACGATGCCCGGCTGGTGGTGCTGAACGCCATGGACGCGGCGGCGCGCGGCGCGGCGATCCGCACCCACGCCCGGTTCGCAAGGGCCCGGCGCGAGGGCGGGGCCTGGCTGGCCACGATCGGCGGCGACGGCGGCGGGTCGCAGACGCTGACCGCGAAGGCCATCGTCAATACCGCAGGGCCGTGGGTCGGCGAAGTGGCGGGCGCGATCGCGGGGGCGCGGACCAAGGGCGCGGTGCGGCTGGTCAAGGGCAGCCACATCGTCGTGCCGCGGCTCTATCCGGGCGACCATGCCTTTCTCCTGCAGAATCCCGACAAGCGGGTGATCTTCGCCATCCCCTACGAAGGGGCCCATACCCTGATCGGCACCACCGACGTGCCTGTTGGCGAACTGCCGACCGGCAAGGTCGCGATTTCAGATGCGGAGATCGACTACCTGCTCGCCGCCGCGAACGCCGTCTTCGCCAGGCAGGTGACGCGCGGCGATATCGTCTGGACCTATTCGGGGATCAGGCCGCTGTTCGATGACGAGAAGGCCAATGCTTCTGCCGTGACGCGCGACTACGTGCTCGATCTCGACCTGGGGGATAGGGACGAGGCGCCGCTGCTCAACGTCTTCGGCGGCAAGATCACCACGTATCGCCGCCTGGCCGAGCAGGCGATGGACCGGCTGGTCGATGCCATCGGCGCCGGGGGCGGCGCGTGGACGGCCGGGGCGGTCCTGCCCGGCGGGGCCTTCGCCTCGTTCGAGGATTTCCTGATCGGCCTCGCGCGGCGCTATCCCGGCTTTCCCCACGCCATGCTGCGGCGGATGGCACGGGCCTACGGCACGCGCGCGGAGACCATTCTGGGCGATGCGCACGCGCCGGACGATCTCGGCGCGGATTTCGGCGGGGGGCTGCACCAGGCCGAGGTCGACTACCTGATCGCGCACGAATGGGCGACCTGCGGCGAGGACATCCTCTGGCGGCGCTCCAAGCTCGGCCTGCACCTGCCGCCCTCGGCCGAGCGTGCGCTCGACGACTATTGCGCGCTGGCCATGGCGCCCCGGCTAACCGCGCCGTAGCCGCGGGGCTGGCCATTCCGGCCCGGCGCGCCTACATGGCGCCCATGCATTTCCTCGACCAGGCCAAGATCTATGTGAAGTCGGGCGGCGGCGGCCCCGGCGCCGTCTCGTTCCGGCGGGAGAAGTACGTCGAATACGGTGGGCCCGACGGCGGCGACGGCGGGCGCGGCGGCGACATCGTCTTCGTGGCGGTCGAGGGCCTCAACACCCTGATCGACTTCCGCTACACCCAGCACTTCAAGGCGAGCCGCGGCGGCCATGGCATGGGCAAGGACCGCACCGGCGCATCGGCCAAGCCGCTCGTCATCGAGGTCCCGGTCGGCACACAGATCGTGTCCGACGAGGACCGCGAGACGGTGCTGGCGGACTTTACCGAGGTCGGCCAGCGCGTCGTCCTGCTCGAAGGCGGCATGGGCGGGCGCGGCAACGCCAGCTACAAGACCAGCACCAACCGCGCCCCGCGTCAGCACCAGCCGGGCATCCCGGGCGAGGAGATGTGGGTCTGGCTGCGCCTGAAGCTTCTGGCCGACGTCGGCCTTGTCGGGCTGCCCAACGCGGGCAAGTCGACCTTCATCAACGCGGTCAGCAACGCGCGGGCCAAGGTGGGCGACTACGCCTTCACCACGCTGGTGCCCAAGCTGGGCGTCGTGCGCCACAAGAACCGCGAATTCGTGCTGGCCGACATTCCGGGCCTGATCGCGGGCGCCGCCGACGGCGCGGGGATCGGCGACCGGTTCCTCGGCCATATCGAGCGGTGCCGCGTGCTCATCCACCTGATCGACATTTCGGGCACCGGCGAGCAGGACCCCGCCGAGGCGCTGCAGATCGTCGAGGAGGAGCTCGCCGCGTACGGCGAGGGGCTGGAGGACAAGCCGCGCCTGATCGCGCTCAACAAGGTGGACTTGGCGGACGCGGACCTTGCCGCCGAATTCGCCGCCGAACTGCGCGAGGCCGGGGCGGAAAAGGTCTTCGCGATATCGGGCGCGACCGGCGCCGGCATCGACGCGCTGATGGACGAGGTGCTGCAATACCTGCCCGAACGGACGCGGACCGAGACCAAGGGCGCCGAACGCGAAGGGCCCGATGCGGACGGGGACGAGGACAGCCCACCCGAAGCGGACGCCTGGTCGCCGCTCTAAGCCCGCTTTTCTGCGGCGCGCGATTGGTCTAGGCGCTCTGCCCATGACCGGAACGATCGCCACGCTCACCGACCTCGCGCGCGCGCAGACCTGTGCGCGGCTGGTCGTCAAGGTCGGCTCGGCGCTGCTGGTACAGGGCGGAGAGCCGCGCCGGCAATGGCTGGCGGGGCTGGCGGGCGAGATCGCCGCGGCGCAGGCTCGTGGGCAGCAGGTCATCGTCGTGTCCTCGGGCGCGATTGCGCTGGGCGCGGCGCGGCTGGGGCTGGCGAAAGGCGGGCGCGGGTCGCTGGCCGACGCGCAGGCCGCCGCCGCCGTGGGTCAGATCGGGCTGGGCGGGCTTTGGGCCGAACTGCTCGGCGAACACGGGCTGACCGCGGCGCAACTGCTGCTGACGCTCGATGACCTCGAGGACCGGCGGCGCTATCTCAACGCCTCGGCGACGCTCAATCGCCTGCTGGAGGCTGGTGCGGTGCCGGTGGTGAACGAGAACGATTCGGTCGCGACGCAGGAAATCCGCTTCGGCGACAACGACCGGCTGGCTGCCCGCGTGGCGCAGGCGGGGAGGGCGGACGCGGTGCTGCTGCTGTCCGACATCGACGGGCTCTACGATCGCAATCCCAGGGACCCCGGCGCGACGATGATCCCGCTGGTGCGCGGTGTCAGCGCCGATATCCACGCGATGGCCGACGGCGGTTCGGCATCCGGTCTCGGCTCCGGCGGGATGACCAGCAAGCTGCAGGCCGCCGAGATCGCCGAACGGGCCGGCATCGCGCTCGCCATCATCAACGGCACCCACGATGCGCCCATCGGGAGGGCGTTGGGGCTTAGTGGAGGGGAGGGCATCGGCACCCTGTTCCTGCCCCGCCGCCGCGATCCTGCGCGCAAGGCGTGGCTGGGCGGACGGATGAAAATCAAGGGCGTGCTGACCGTCGACGACGGGGCGGCGGGCGCGCTGCGATCGGGACGAAGCCTCCTGGCCAAGGGCGTGACCGGCGTTTCCGGCGATTTCGCGCGCGGCGACGTGGTCGAGGTGCGCGATGCCGGTGGAATGGCGCTGGCGAAGGGGCTGGCCGAATACGACGGCGCCGAATGCGCGGCGATCATGGGGCGGCACACCGACGAACAGGCCGACGTGCTGGGCTATGCCCCGCGCAACGCGGTGATCCACCGCGACCAGATGGTCCTCTTGTGAACATTGCGCTCACCGGCGCGACGGGCTTCGTCGGCTCGACCCTGCTCGACCTTGCGCTGGAACGGGGCCACGCGGTCCGCGCCCTGACGCGCCGCGCACAACCGGAGCGGGACGGCGTGACCTGGGTGCGCGGCGACCTAGCCGATACCGCGGCGCTGGGCGAGCTGGCGACGGGGGCAGAAGCGCTGGTCCACGTCGCGGGCGTGGTCAACGCGCCCGACAAGGCCGGGTTCGTGGCGGGCAACGTGACGGGCACCAGGAACGTGCTGGCGGCGGCGGCCGGCGCGGAGGTGACGCGATTGGTCCACGTCTCCTCGCTCTCCGCGCGCGAGCCGATGCTGTCCGATTACGGCCAGTCGAAATTCGGCGGCGAGGTCGCGGCGGAGCAGTCGCCGATCCCCACCACCATCGTGCGTCCGCCCGCGATCTACGGCCCGCGCGATACCGAGATGTTCGAGCTGTTCAAGGCGGCGAAGTGGGGCGTGGTCCCGCTGCCGCCCGAAGGCCGCGCCTCTCTGATCCACGTCGCGGACCTGGCCGAACTGCTGCTGGCGCTCGCCACTGACGGCGGCGCGCATGCGGGGCAGGTCTACGAAGTGGACGACGGGCGCGAAGGCGGCTGGCGGCACGAGGACATGGCCCGTGCCATCGGCGATGCGGTCGGGCGCAAGGTCTTGCCGCTGTCGATGCCCGCCGCGCTGGTCAAGGGTGCGGCAAAGATCGACCGGCTGCTGCGCGGGCCGAAGGCCAAGCTGACGCCGGATCGGGCCAGCTACATGGTGCATCCCGATTGGGTCGCGACGCCCGGCATGCAGCCCGCGCCGGAGTTCTGGCAGGCACGGATCGATACGCGCGAGGGGTTGAGGGCGACGGGCGCGTGGTATCGGTGCGAGGGATGGCTTTAGGGCGAGGCCGGATGACGGTTTGCGGTCCATCGCGTCCCCGCTGCTCTTTTGCACGCCGAGCCGTCAACGGGCGTGGCAACGCGCGAGAACATAGCACCGTGCCACGGTTGTAATGGTTGCCCGCAGACACCATTTAAGGTGTAGCTACCAGTCGCAATCGACGGTCACCGCTCCCCGCACCGGGAAGCCCTTTCCTTCAGTTTCGCCTCATAGTCGCAGCGGGGTCAATTCTGGCGCCCTGCACGCAAACCGAAGGAATGAAACATGACTCATTTTGGCAAGATCAAGAGCTACGACAGCAGCTCCGGCACGGGCTCGATCTCTCCGGAAGAAGGCGGCGAGGCACTCCGCTTCAAGAAGGCCGACCTGCAGCAGCAGGGTCAGGTTCCCAAGGTCGATCAGCGGTTCAGCTACGCGACCAGCGAGGTCGACGGTGGCAGGAAGCGTGCCGTGAACCTGCAGCATCAGCAGAGCGCTGGCGAAACGCGCGAAGATCAGGCGCGCACCCAGCACGGCTGATCACGACCGCGGGGCCGGGGCGCTGACCACTCCCCGGCTCACGCTCGATCCACCTTCCAAGGATTGTTGCCATGCCAATGAACCGATTTCTCTTCGATCACCAGCTTGCGGCCATGAAGGTCGACCGTTCGGGAACGGCCGAAGAGCGCAAGGAGGCCGCGGACCTGATAGGACGGCGTGCAGAGCGAATGGCCACCTGGCGGACGGCGAATGGCCTCTCGGGTCTCGGTTGGCCTCAAGACGAGCGAAACTCAGATAAGGAGGACGATTGACATGAGCGCCCTGCCAACCGCAGCAGCTCCCGACCAGCCGCAAACGGGCAGATGGGAGAACGAGGGTGGTGCGTTGAACGCGCCAGATCCCTCGCCGTTGCCCGACGGAGTCGTTGCCGTCACCTCCGTCCGATATCGCGTCGGATATTACTCCTATTCCAAGCTGGAAGACGCGTTGGCGGAGCACGCTCGCCAGACGGGCAGACAAACCCGATAGGTTCAGCTGCGGCAGTCAGCGATGGCTTTTGTGCGAATGCACGCTGACAGCGGACAACCCCATGGCCGATAACGGCCCGCTCGCCACTCCAGCCAGCCTCAGAACACCGGATCGAAGTCCGGCCGCAGGTCGCCGTCAGGGGTGAGGCCGGGCACTTGGTGGATGCCGCATTCGGTCTTGTCCCACCCGCGCCAGCGGCCCGAGCGGGGGTCTTCGCCCGGCGCGACGGTGCTGGTGCAGGGCATGCAGCCGATCGAGGGATAGCCTTGCGCCACCAGCGGATGGCGGGGCAGGTCCTGCTCGTCCATGTAGGCGAGGAGGTCCTCGCGGCTCCATCCGATCAGCGGGTTGACCTTCAGCCGACCGGCGGTGTCGGCGGTGTCGATCTCGAAGATCGGCAAGTCGGCGCGGGTCGCCGACTGGAACGCCTTGCGGCCGGTGATCGACGCATCGTAGTGCGCCATTGCCCTCGCCAGCGGAATGACCTTGCGGATCTCGCAGCAGCCGTCGGGATCGTACGACCAGCGCAACCCGCTCTCGTCCTTGGCGGCGAGGTCGGCGGCATCGGGCGTCAGGTTGATGACGTTGGTCAGCCCCAGCGTCTCGATCAGCCGGTCGCGATAGGCCAGGGTTTCGGGGAAATGCTTGCCGGTTTCCAGGAACAGGACCGGCACGGCCTTGTCGACCTGTGCTGCCAGATGGAGCAGGACCGAGCTTTCCGCGCCGAAGCTGGAGACCAGCGCCACGCGCCCCGCGACCTCGTCGACCAGCACGGCGCGCAGCACGTCGAGCGCCGAGGCATGCGCATAGCGCGCGTTGAGCGCGGCGGCATCCTCCGGCGTGAAGCGCGCACCGGTGTCGATCCGGTCGAGGCGGCGGGCGGCTTCAGGCATCGGCCTTCCCGTGGCGCAGGTCCCAGATCGGGATGCGGCCGTCGGTGGTCTTCTGGTAGACGTTGTCCCAGCGTTCGAGCGCGGTCTTCACGTCGGCGTCGTTCATCGGCTTTTCCGGCTCGAACGCATCGAAGCCGCAGCGCCGCATCGCGGCCAGCTGGTCCACCGCAACGTCGCCGACGGCGCGGATCTCGCCCGTGAAGCCGGCTTCGCGCAGGATGCGCGCCGCCGAATAGCCGCGCCCGTCACTGAACACGGGGAAATTGATTTCCACGCGGCTGATGTGGGCGAGGTGGGGCAGGAGTTCGCGCGCGTCGTCGCCCGGCTCGATCCGGACCGCGCCCGCATTGGTCTGCTCGGCGAAGCTGTCGACGGTGACGGCTGGGCTTTCAGACGGTTCGTCGTCGCGAAAGCGGAGAAGCTCAGCCATAGATGGCCTCCTTGAACGGATCCATGCCGATGCGGCGGTAGGTATCGAGGAAACGCTCGCCCTCGGTCCGCTGCGCGAGGTACACGTCGGTGGCCTTTTCGACCGCATCGACGATGCCGTCCTCGTCGAAGCCCGGCCCGGTGATCTTGCCGAGCGAGGTGTCCGCCGCCTCGCTGCCGCCGAGCAGGAGCTGGTAGTTCTCCACCCCCTTCTTGTCGACGCCGAGGATGCCGATGTGGCCCGCGTGGTGATGGCCGCAGGCGTTGATGCAGCCGCTGATCTTCAGCTTCAGTTCGCCCAGTTCGCCGGTCTTGCCGGTGCTCGCGAAGCGCTGCGCGATCTTCTGCGCGACGGGAATCGAGCGCGCGTTGGCAAGGCTGCAGTAGTCGAGGCCGGGGCAGGCGATGATGTCCTCGATCGTGTCGAGATTGGCCGCCGAAAGGCCGTTGGCGTCGAGCACGTCGAACAGGTCCTTTAGCCGCGCCTTCTCGACGTGGGGAAGGACGATGTTCTGGGTGTGCGTCACGCGGCACTCGTCGAACGAGTATTCGGTGGCGAGATCGCCCATCAGCCGGATCTGGTCGGCGCTGGCATCGCCGGGGATGCCGCCGACGGGCTTGAGCGAAATGACCGCGCTGACGTAGCCGGGCGCCTTGTGCGCGACGGTGTTGTTGTCGACCCACAGCGCGAAGTCCGGATCGCTGCGGTCGATCTCTTCGGACAGGCCCGATTTGAAGGCGGGGTCCGCGAAAAAGGGCTTGATCCGCTCCAGCTCGGCCTGCGGCGGCTCGATGCCCTGCGACAGGAGATGCGCGAACTCCTCCTCGACCTGGCGGGCGTATTCGTCCTTGCCCAGCTCGTGGACGAGAATCTTGATCCGCGCCTTGTACTTGTTGTCGCGCCGGCCGTAGCGGTTGTAGACGCGCAGGCACGCCTCCGAATAGGTGATCAGCTGGTCGAGCGGCACGAAGTCGCGGATCAGCGGGGCGACCATCGGCGTGCGGCCCATGCCGCCGCCGACGTAGAAGGCGCAGCCGATCTCGCTTGCATCATTGCGCACGATCTGGATGCCGATGTCGTGCAGGCGCATCGCCGCGCGATCGGTATCCGACGCGATGACCGCGATCTTGAACTTGCGCGGCAGGGCGGTGAATTCGGGGTGAAAGCTCGACCACTGGCGCAGCAGTTCGGCATAGGGCCGCGGGTCGATCAGCTCGTCCGCGGCGGCGCCGGCGAAATGGTCCGAACTGATGTTGCGGATGCAGTTGCCGCTGGTCTGGATCGCGTGCATCTCGACCTTCGCCAGGTCGGCGAGGATGTCGGGCGCATCCTCCAGCTTGATCCAGTTGTACTGGATGTTCTGGCGGGTGGTGAAGTGGCCGTAGCCGCGGTCGTACTTGTCCGCAATGTCGCCCAGCACCTTCATCTGCGCACCCGACAGCGTGCCATAAGGCACCGCGACGCGCAGCATGTAGGCGTGGAGCTGCAGGTAGAGACCGTTCATCAGGCGCAGCGGGCGGAACTTCTCTTCGGACAGTTCGCCCGACAGTCGGCGGCGGGTCTGGTCGCGGAATTCCTCGACGCGGGTGTCGACCATCTGCTGGTCGTAGTTGTCGTAGCGATACATGTCAGATCACCCAGTTGCCGGCTTCGGGATCGGCGGGTTTCAGGGTCAGGTCGGGGCGGACCGTGGGGCCAAGGGCGCGGATGCGGTCCTTGATGTGGGCGGGGCGCACGCCGTTCGCGTCGCTCGTCGCGTCGATGGCATAGGCGCTGACGACATGGCGCATCGCTTCCTCGCGGGCGATGATCTCGTCCGCCTTGTCGCCCACGTCGACGGCGTCGTTGACATGGCGCGACCAGCCCTGGCCGTCCCACCAGGTGACGTCGCCGGTCTTGAGATCGTTTCCGGTGAGAATCTTCATTGTTCTGCTTTCACGGCTATGGCGGCGAGCGTGGCGTCCCGTTCGCGGGTGACTTCCCCGATGACGATGAGCGCGGGGCTCCTGACCTTGTGACCCTCGACCAGCGCGGGAAGGCCCGCCAGAACGCCGCGAAGGACTCGCATTTCAGGGCGGGCCGCATTTTCGATGACCGCGACCGCCATGTCCGGGGCGAGGCCGTCGGCCATCAGCTTTTCGGCGATCTGCGGCGCGGTCTTCACGCCCATGTAGATGACGAGAGTGCGGCCGACGCCGGCAAGGCCCGACCAGTTCTGGTCGGACAGGCCCTTGCACTGGCCGGCGACGAAGCTGACGACGCTGGCATGGTCGCGGTGGGTCAGGGCGATTTGTGCGGCCGCGCCGGCGGCGTTGGCGGCGGAAATGCCGGGCACGATCTCCACCGGGACGCCGGCGGCGCGGCAGGCCTCGGCCTCTTCGCCGCCGCGTCCGAAGACCAGCGGATCGCCGCCCTTCAGGCGGACGACGTCGTTACCGGCCAGCGCCTCCCGCACCAGGAGGGCGCAGATGTCTTCCTGCGGCATCGTGTGATGGGCCCGGCGCTTGGCGACCGAAACCAGCCGCGCGCGCGAGTGCGCCATGGCCAGGATCGCCGGTTCGACCAGGCCGTCATGGACGATGAGCCGCGCCTCGGTCAGCAGGCGCGCGGCGCGCAGGGTCAGCAGGTCTGGGTCGCCGGGCCCCGCCCCGACGAGGAAAACGCGGCCGATCCTTGCGGACGGCTGGGTGGTGCCGGAATGTGCCATGGGGGGCAGATGGCCCCTTGCCGGCGCGAAGGCCAGCCAGAATGGTTTGGCGGGGGCTTAGCTGCGCTTTAGCCGCCCCCTTCATCGCCCGCTGGCCGCGGGTCTGCGGCGTTCAGGCCATCGACCCGCTGCGCGATGGCATCGACCAGCCGGTCGAACTGTTCGTTGCCGCGCAGGTTGATGTCGCGCTGCGGGAAGGGGATCTCGATGCCCTTTTCCTTGAACAGGTCCCACAGCTTCTTGAGCACTTCGGACTTCACGTTGCCGACGCCCATTTCCGGGTCGCGGATCCAGCAGTGAATGGTGAAATCGACCGAACTGTCGCCGAACCCGTTGAGCCAGACCGAGGGTGCGGGCAATTCCAGCACGCGCTTGCAGGCCTTCGCCGCCTCCAGCATCAGGTCCTCGGCCACGTGGATGTCGCAGTGGTAGCTGATGCCGACCGGTACCTGGATGCGCACGTTGCGGCTGGAGAACGACCAGTTCTCGACCTGGTTGATCATCAGATTCTCGTTCGGGATCAGGTATTCGCGCTCGTCCCGGGTGGTCACCGAGATCGCGCGGATGCCGATCTTGCGGATCTGGCCGAAGGTCTCGTTCCCCGCCATGTCGGTGACGGCGATGACGTCGCCCGGCTTGATCGAACGGTCCATCAGCAGGATCATGCCGGCGATCAGGTTGCCGAAGGTCTTCTGTAGGCCGAAGCCGATGGCCAGGCCGAAGGCGCCGGAAAAGACGGCAAAGGCGGTGAGGTCGATGCCGAGCAGGTCGACCCCGACGAGGATGGCAAAGGCCCAGACGGCGAGCGTGACCAGCTTCTCCACCAGCAGGCTCTGCGTCGGGGACAGCCGCGTCATGCGGCCCAGCGCGATGTGCGCGCCCTTGCTGGCGACGCGGGCGAAAACGATCACCGCGGCGATCACCATGATCACGACGAGCAGGCCCCACAGCGAGAGGTGCGTGTCGCCGATGGTGAAGCCCATCGAATCGAGCCAGTCGACGACCTGGCCCACCGTCATCGACTGTTCGGACACCGCGTCGCGGATCTGGTCCGCGCCCTTTACCGCATCGTCCGTCTGGGTGGCGGCGGCAGTGGCGGCGGGCGTGACTGGGGCGACGGCGATGGCGCTGGCAGAGGGCGAGGCGGCAGGCAGGGACGGGGCGATGGTCACGGGCGCGGTCAGATCCTGTCGAGGGCCTGTTCGAGATCGGCGATGAGGTCGCCGGTATCTTCCAGCCCGATCGACAAGCGTACCCCCAGGGTGGCGGCCGGGTCCACCCCGGCGGGCGGCCAGGGGCTGACCGACCGGTCCCTGGCCGGATCGACGGGGAGCGCGAGGCTTTCGAAGCCGCCCCACGAATAGCCGATGCCGAAAAGCGCCAGCGCGTCGACGAAACGGGCGCGGGCGGCGGGGTCGGTGGTCTTGAGGATCAAGGAAAACAGGCCGCAGCCGCCGCTGAAATCGCGCGCCCACAGGTCGTGCCCCGGCGCGCCGGGTAGCATCGGGCAGAGCACGGCGGCGATTTCGGGCCGGGCGGCTAGCCACGTGGCAATGGCCAGCGCGCTCTCGCTCTCGCGCTTCAGCCGGACGTCGAGCGTGCGCAGGCCGCGAAGGGCCAGCGCCGCATCGTCGGGCGAGACGACCTGCCCCATTTGCTGTGCGGTGCGGCGCAACCGGGGATAGAGCCGCTCGTTGCCGGTCGCCGCGCCCATCATAAGGTCGGAATGGCCGCCGACATGCTTGGTCAGCGCATTGACCGTGCCGTCGATCCCCATGGCCAGCGCGGCAAGGCCGGTCGGCCCGCTCCAGGTGTTGTCGAGCATGACCCACGCGCCCGCCTCTCTGGCGATGGCGGCAAGGGCGGGCAAGTCGCAGACCTCGAACGACAGCGAGCCGGGCGCCTCGAGGAAGACCGCCTGCGCGCCCTCTGCCACCAGCGCCCGGAAGGCGTCGAGGTCGAGCGGGTCGAAGAACGTCGTGCGCACCCCGAACTGGCGCAGCAGGCCCAGCCCCATGTTGCGGGTGGGGTCGTAGGCGTTGTCGGTGACCAGCAGCCGGTCGCCGGGGCGCAGCACGCTCATCAGCGCACCCGCGATGGCGGCCACGCCGGAAGGGTAAAGGATCGTGCCGCAAGCGCCCGGTTCGAGCGCGGTCAGCGCCTCTGCCAGCGCCCATTGCGTCGGCCCGCCGCGCCGGCCATAGAAGAACCGCCCGTCCTCGTTCGCCGCGCCCTTGCCCTCCGCCAGCGCGGCGCAGTCGGCGTAAAGATGCGTGCTGGCGCGCCAGACGGCGGGGTTGACGGTGCGGCCGGGCTGGCCGGGCACGCCGGTCCATTCATCGCGCCGTCCGCCGGTGACAACCTTGGTCGCCGGTTTTAGGCCGGGATCGTCGTTCGCCATGTCACGCCGGGCCGGTCGCCTTGGGCGTGGCGGGATCGGCGGCCCACTCGCTCCAGCTTCCGTCGTAGAGCGCGCTGTCCTTGCCGATGCGGGCCAGCGCCAGCGACAGCACTGCCGCCGTCACGCCCGATCCGCAGCTTGTCACGACAGGGCGCGACAGATCCAGCCCTGCGCCGATGAACTCGGCCTCGATGCCGCCAGCGTCCTTCATCGTGCCGTCCGCCTCGTAGAGCATGCCGATCGGCAGGTTGCGCGCGCCGGGGATGTGGCCTGCGGGCTGGCCGGGGCGGATTTCCTCGCCCTCTCCGGTAAAGCGCGCCGCGCCGCGCGCATCGACGACCTGTTCGGCGCGGCTGTCGACATTGGCGAGCATGTCGGACTTGTCGCGCAGCAGGGTATCGTTCTGCCGCGCGGTAAAGGTGGCGGCTTGCCATCGTGACGTGCCCTGTTTCTCGGGCCGCCCCTCGGCCTTCCACTTGGCGAGACCGCCGTCGAGCACCGCGACATCCTTGCCGAACAGGCGGAACAGGAACCATAGCCGGGCGGAGGAATGGAGCGCGCTGTCATCATAGAGGACGACCGTGCTGTCATCGCCCACGCCGAGTTCGCCCATCCGGCGGGCGAACTGTTCTGCCGTGGGCACCGTGTTGTCGAGGCCCGAGGACGGGTCGGCGATGGTGGCGAAATCGACGAAGCGCGCGCCGGGAATGTGCCCGGCGGCATGTTCGGCGGCGGCATCGCGCCCGGTGTCGGCCAGGTGATAGCTGGCGTCGAACACGACGAGGGCGGGATCGCCCAGCCGGTCCGCGAGCCAGGCAGTGGAAACGAGTTGCGCCATGATCGGCCTCCTTTGCATCAGCGTTAGCGCGCCCTTGCCCGCTTGAGCAAGCGGCTCGCCCGTGCGAAAGGCAGCGACCATGACCGACGAACCGACCAGCCCGCTGAACCCGCTGCACCTGGGCCAGGCGAGCGCGCTGCCCGCCTCGCCCGACGCGGCGGTGCTCGACTACGTGCCAAACCCGCGCCGCGGCTCGCTCTATACCGTGCGCTTCGCTGCGCCCGAGTTCACCTCGCTCTGCCCGGTGACCGGCCAGCCCGACTTCGCGCACCTGGTCATCGATTATGCGCCGGGCGAAGAGATCGTCGAATCGAAATCGCTGAAGCTGTTCCTCGGCTCGTTCCGCAACCATTGCGGCTTTCACGAGGACGTGACGGTCGGCATCGGCCAGCGGCTGGCCGACGAGATGAAGCCGCAGTGGCTGCGCATCGGCGGCTACTGGTACCCGCGCGGCGGCATCCCCATCGACGTGTTCTGGCAGACAGCGGCGCCGCCGACGGGCCTGTGGGTGCCCGATCAGGGCGTCGCGCCCTATCGCGGGCGGGGCTGACCGGCCCGGCCTTCAAAGGCTCGCCAACCGGCGCAGATGGCGGGTTGGCAGGTGCGTCCGCACCCGGCTAAAGGTTTCGCCCGCGACTATCTCCTCCTGCGCGAGTCACCCCTTCGTCCATGTCGACCCATATCATCAGCCTGGCGGGCATCGTCGTCATCCTGGCGATCGCCTTCGCGCTGTCCACCGCGCGGCGGCGCATCCGCCTTCGCGTCGTGGGCGCGGCCTTCGCGCTGCAGGCGCTGATGGCGCTGCTGGTGTTGCGCACTCCGTGGGGCGCGGCGGTGATCGCGGCGATGAGCCGGGGGGTCTCGCACCTCCTGGGTTATGCGGGCGAGGGCACCAAGTTCATCTTCGGACCGCTCGCCGATCCGCAGATAGGCGGCAATTCCTTTGCCATCGCGGCGCTCACCGTGATCATCTTCTTCGCCAGCCTCGTCTCGGTGCTCTACTACCTCGGCATCATGCAGCTCGTGATCCGCTGGGTCGGCGGCGCGATCGGCTGGGTCACCGGGATCAGCCGGGTCGAGGCTCTGGCGGCGGCGGCCAACATCTTCGTCGGCCAGTCGGAAAGCCCGCTCGTGGTGCGGCCCTACCTCGCCGGCCTCGCGCCCAGCCGCCTGTTCACGATGATGGCGGTCGGCATGGCGGGTGTCGCCGGCACGATCCTGGCCGCCTATGCCTCGCTTCTGGGCGAGGAATACCTGCCCTACCTGCTCGCCGCCGCGTTCATGAGCGCGCCGGGCGGCATCCTGATGGCCAAGATCATCATGCCCGATCTCGACGACGCGGCAGAGCCGGAGCAGGGCGAACTGGCCCTTCCGGAATCGCGCCGCGCGGGGGAAGCGGGAGCCGCCCTGATGCCGGAGGACGGCCGCGCCCACGACGTGCCCGACGCGCATGACGACGAGGAGAAGCCCGCCAACATCCTGATGGCTGCGGCGCAAGGCGCGCAGACCGGCGTCAAGATCGCGGTTGCGGTCGGCGCGATGGTGCTGTCTTTCGTCGCGCTGGTGGCGCTAGCCAACGGGCTGCTTTCGGGCGCGGGATCGCTCTTCGGGCTGGAGGGGCTGACCTTTCAGCGGATGCTCGGCTGGATCTTCTCGCCGGTGATGTTCCTGCTCGGCATTCCCTGGGAAGAGGCGCGGGTGGCGGGCGGCCTGTTCGGCACCAAGATCGTGCTCAACGAATTCGTCGCCTTCATCGACCTGGGCCAGATCGGCGCCGGGGTGCTGAGCGACCGGGCGCGGGCCATCGTCACCTTTTCGCTCTGCGGCTTTTCCAACTTCTCGTCGATTGCGATCCAGATCGCGGTCATCGGCGGGCTTGCCCCCAGCCAGCGGCCGGTCGTCGCGAAGCTGGGCCTTCGCGCCCTGGCGGCAGGCTCGCTCGCCAATCTGATGAGTGCGGCGCTGGCCGGGCTTTTCATCGCCTGACGGGGCGGCTAAGCGCCACGAAACAAGTTTCACCGGAAACTGACAGTCCAACGGAATCCGATTGCCATGACCGACCAGATCGCTGCTGTCTCCCTCGACGAACCGGTCGAGCAGCTTGCCGCCCGGCTGGGTGCGAGCTTCGAGGAATTCGGCTTCGCCATCGTCGCCGACCACGGCATCGACGTGGCCCTGATCGAGCGGGCGGAGGCGATGTCGCGGGCCTTCTTCGCGCTGCCCGAGGACGTGAAACGTGCCTATTTCATCCCCGGCGGCGGCGGGGCGCGGGGCTATACCCCGTTCAAGACCGAGGTCGCCAAAGGGTACGACAAGAAGGATCTGAAGGAGTTCTGGCACGTCGGTCGCACCCTTCCCGCGGGCGATCCGCTGGAAGCGTTCATGCTGTCCAATGTCTGGCCGTCCGAGATCGCCGGTTTTCGGGAGACCTTCGAGACGCTCTACGCCGCGTTCGAGAAGGCGGGGGCGCGGATCCTGTCGGCCATCGCGGTTCACCTCGGCCTTGCGCCCGACTGGTTCGACCCGACGATCGAGAAGGGCAATTCGGTGATGCGGCTGTTGCATTACCCGCCGATCGAGAATGCCGACGGCGCGGTCCGTGCCGCTCCGCATGGCGACATCAACACCATCACGCTGCTGCTGGGGGCGGAGGAAGCCGGGCTGGAACTGCTCTCGCAGAAAGGGGAGTGGATCCCGGTGCAGCCACCCAAGAACGCGCTGGCGGTCAACATCGGCGACATGCTCAGCCGCCTGACCAACGATCGGCTGCGCTCCACCATCCACCAGGTTCGCAATCCGGTGGGCGAGGGGGCGACGCGGTCGCGCTACTCGATGCCATTCTTCCTGCACTTCCGTCCCGACTTCGTGATCGAGACGCTGCCGTCGTGCATTGATGCGGCGCATCCGGACCAGTATCCCGATTCGCTGACGGCGCACGATTTCCTCGCCATCCGCCTGCGCGAGATCGGCTTGATGTGACATCGACCGGTCGGTTCGGCGGGATCGGTCACAATTCTGTCAGATGGTTTCGGTGGAAATCATTTTCGCCGCTCATGTTGCATTGCGGCAACAGCTTGCATTTGTGTCAATAAATCAAGACGATACCTTGTAGATCAAGATGTTAATTCTCGCATGCGGCCGGGATTGCGGCGTTTGCGCGACACCGGCGGCATTGCAGTCGCGAAACAGAAAAAATACCGCCCCAAAGGCCTCGCCAGCACCGCCGCGATTGTCGGCGAGGTGCCATCGGATCGTCTATCTGGGGACAGTGTCGCAATGAAATTCAAGTATCTTCTCGCCGCGTCGGTGGCGGGCTTCACCGGGGCGGTCGTGCTCCCCGCGCCGGTCATGGCGCAGCAGATCACCTCGGGCGTCGAAGGCACGGTCCTTGCCGAGGACGGCACGGCGATCCCCGGCGCGACGGTCGTGGTGAAGGACGAGCGCACCGGCGCCGCGCGCACCGTCACCACCAGCATGGCCGGCAGCTTCCGAGCCGATTCGCTGACCACCGGCGGCCCCTACACGATCACGGTCACCGCGCCCGGTTACGAGGGCCAGAGCCTTCCCGACCAGACCATCAGCCTGCAGGGCAACACCGCCTTCACGTTCCGCCTTTCCCCCGCCGCCGGCGAAGAGAACGTCATCGTCGTCAGCGGCTCGCGCGTGCAAGTCACCCAGCTCGCCGTCGGCCCCGGCACCAGCTTTGGCGAGCAGCTGCTGGAAACCGCGCCCACCTTCAACCGCGACATCCGCGACGTCCTGCGCCTCGATCCGCGCGTCAACCTCGCCCGCGACGATCTGTCGGGGCAGGATCGCATCTCCTGCCTGGGCGGCAACGACCGCTCGAACGCCTTCACCATCGACGGCATCAGCCAGTCGGACGTCTACGGCCTCAACGACAACGGCTTCGCCTCGCGTTCGTCCGCGCCGCTGCCCTATGACGCGGTGCGCGAAACGCAGGTGCAGTTCGCGCCCTTCGATGTCGACTACGGCAATTTCACCGGCTGCGCGATCAACGTCGTCACCAAGTCGGGCTCGAACGACTACCACTTCGGCGGATTCTTCGAATATTCCGACAACGGCATGCGCGGCAAGAAGGTCGCCGACCAGACCGTCGGCGCGATCGAGCCCGAGAAGCGCTACGGTTTCTATCTCTCCGGCCCGGTGATCAGGGATCGCCTGTTCCTGTTCGGCGCTTACGAGCACCAGGAGGCCGGCGGCCCGCAGGAATACGGCCCGCGCGGCTCGGGTGCGGCCAAGGAGCTGGGGTCGATCTCGCAGGACCAGTTCGACGAAGTTTCCGAGATCCTGTCGCGCGTCTACGGCGTCGAGACCGGTCCGGTCGCCTATTCGCTGCCTTACGAGAATGACCGCTACTTCGTGCGCGGCGATCTCCAGATCAACGACGATCACCGTCTGGAGGCGACCTACCAGCACCTCGAGGAACAGACCGTCAAGACTGACGACTTCTTCACCTCGACCAGCTCGTCGCAGCTGACCGGCGTCAACACCTTCTACAACAGCGGCACGAAGTCGGACTATTACTCGGTCCGTCTCTACTCGCAGTGGTCGGACATGTTCTCGACCGAAGCGCGCTATTCGCGTTCGGAAGTGACCGACAAGCAGGACCCGATCGGCGGTTACGAGGCGCAGGGCAGCAACCCGACGCCCCGCATCATCGTCGGCATCGACAACCCGACCGGCCCTGATGGCACGATCCTCGCCGGCCCCGGCCTCAACCGCTCGGCCAACTCGCTCAGCACCGGGATCGACCAGTTCCGCTTCGCCGGCAGGCTCGATGCGGGCAACCATCAGCTGAAGTTCGGCGCCGAGCTGAACCGCGCGGCGATCAACAACCTCTACGTCTTCAACGCGACCGGCACGCTGGTCTTCCGCAACGTCGAGGATCTGCGCGACGGCGTGATCTCGCCGGGCCTGTCGGGCAACGGCAACACCTCGACCACGCCGGCCAACGTCATCCCCGGCAACACCGCGGGTGCCTTCGCCAGCTACACCCCGACCGGCGACGTGACGACCGCGGCCGCCGCGTTCAAGCGCGATATCTGGTCGGTCTTCGCGCAGGACGAATGGCAGGCGACCGATGCCCTGTCGCTGACCGCCGGCGTTCGCGTCGACTGGTACGACACCAACGAGCAGCCGGCCCTGAACCCCAACTTCGTGGCGCGCTACGGCTTCCCCAATACCACGAGCTTCTCGAACCTCGATCCGGTCATCATGCCCCGCCTTGCCGCGACGTATGACCTCGACGACTTCGGTGCGTTCAGCCGTGCGCAGCTGCGCGCCGGTGTCGGCGTGTTCTCGGGTGGCGATCCGCTGGTCTGGTTCGGCAACGCCTACCAGAACAACGGCGCGAACTATGGCCAGACGACGAGCAACGATGCCGCCTGCGCCGGCCAGGATCTCAACGTGCTCCAAGGCGGCCAGTTCACCGGCATCCCGCAGTGCGTGCTCAATTCGGCGGCGGCACAGGGTGCGGCGGGCCTCGCCGATACGCAGTCGATCGACCCCGACCTGAAGATGCCCACGGTGATCCGCGCCAACCTCGGTTTCGCCTCGGACATCGACTTTGCCGAAGAAGGCCTGTTCAGCGCTTGGCACGTCAACGTCGACTACATCTACAGCCGCTATCGCAATCCGCTGTCGGTCGTCGACCTGTCGCAGACGGTGAACCCGGCGCGCGGCGTCGATGGCTACACCATCGACGGCCGCCCGATCTACGCCGCGATCGACCCTACCCGATCGGGCTGCGACGCGACGCTGGTCGATGCCGGCACGGTCACCTGGGAAGGCGTGACGGCCTCGTGCTTCGGCACGTCGCGCGATGACGAGATCATGCTGACCAATGCCGGCAGCTACAGCAGCCAGATCGCTTCGTTCATCCTGTCGCGCCATACCGAAGGCGGCCTGTTCACTCCGAACGGTTCGGTTGATTTCAGCTTCGGCTACGCGTTCACCGACAGCAACGATCGTCGCAACATGTACAATTCGACGGCCACGTCGAACTACGACTATGTTGCCGCGTTCAATCGCCAGAATCCCGAAGTGTCACGCGGCTTTTATGGCAGCAAGCACAATTTCAGCGTCAACACCTCGTTCAAGGAAGAGTTCTTCGCTGACCTCGCGACCCGCCTCAACGTCTCGTTCGTCGCCAGCTCGGGCCGTCCGTACAGCCTGACCTTCACCGGCGGCGGCGTCTTCAACGACTCCGCTTCGGGCAACGACAACGCGCTGCTCTACATCCCGGCAGGTTTGAACGATGCGAACATCTCGCCCTCGTCGAACGCTTCGGCGGTAGAGGCTCTGTACGAATTCACGCAGGGCCTTGGCTGCGCGAAGAAGTACGCGGGCAGCACCATCGCTCGCAACACCTGCGAGAACGACTGGTATTTCGACGTCGACCTCTCGCTGTCGCAGGAGCTGCCCGGGCCGGGCCGCCTCTTCGGCCGCGACGACAAGCTGAAGGTCTACGCGATGTTCGACAACTTCCTGAACTTCCTCGACAAGGACTGGAACGTCAGCCGTCGCCGCAACTTCGCGGGCGTGCAGGACATGGCGAGCCTTTCGGGCATCGACAGCGAAGGCCGCTACATCATCTCCGCCTTCAACACCGGCGCGTTCGACAGCGACAACGAGATCAAGACAACCGCTTCGGTGTGGCGTCTGAAAATCGGCGTCAGCTACGACTTCTGATCGATAGCGCTTGTTGACGACAATCGTTGAGTGCGCTGGCGGCGGCATCCCGAAACGGGTGCCGCCGTTTGCGTTTCCCTCGTTCCCACGGCAGGACCGCACCATGCACAAGGTCATCCTCTCGCTTCTTCTCGCCATCTCGTTCGCAATCCCGGCGCATGCCTGGGGTCCGACCGGCCACCGCGTCGTCGGCCAGATCGCCGCCGACAACGTGAACGGGCGGACGAAGGCGCAAATCGCGCTGATTCTCGACCCCGGCGAGGGACTGGCCGAAGCGGCGACCTGGCCCGACGAGCAGCGGTCGGACCCCGATCCGTTCTGGCAGAAGACCTCTACCCCCTGGCACTACGTTACCGTCACCGGGCACCCCGAGTGGCGCCCCACCGACGCGCCGAAGGAGGGCGATGCGATGACCGCGCTGCAGTCCTTCACCGCCACCTTGCGCGATCCGAAGGCAAGCCGGGCCGACAGGGCGCTGGCTCTGCGCTTCATCGTCCACATCGTCGGCGACCTGCACCAGCCGCTTCACAACGGGAAGGGCGACGATCGCGGCGGCAACGAAGTCGCGGTCACCTGGTTCGGCGAAAGGGCCAACCTGCACAGCGTCTGGGACAGCAAGCTGATCGACGGCAACGGCCTGAGCTACACCGAATATGTCGCGCGGCTGGAGCGGCGCATGACCCCGGACCGGACGATTGCGTGGTGGAATGCCGATCCGCTTGTCTGGAACCGCGAGAGCATCGCCTTGCGCGATCGGATCTACCCCGCCGAAAACGCGCGCGATCTCGGCTATCTCTACCAGTGGCAATGGCGCCCGGCAGCCGAGGAGCGGATGGCGCAGGCCGGCATCCGCCTTGCCGCCTATCTCGACAAGGCCTTTGCCGACTGAACGGGTTCAGACGGGGATATCCTCGAACCGCATGCCGCGGCTGATCAGCAGTTGCAGCAGGATCCGCGCCTGCGCCGGACGCCAGCGCCCGCCGTTGAGGATGCCGCGCTTGCCAAGGTCGATGTCGCCGCCCGCATAGGCATAGCTGTTGCTGAGGGTCGGGCCCATGCCGACCCGGCTGGTCATGACCACCGGCTTCAGACGCGCCAGCCGTTCCAGTTCCTGCGCCGCGCGCGCCGAGACATGGCCGCCGCCGACGCCGCTGATGACCAGCGCGTCGATCTCGGGCGCCTCGAACAGGCGGATGGCCTCTGGCTCGAGGTCCAGCCCCGCCTGCAGGATCGGCACGACCGGAATGCGGGCCGACGCCTCGCCCAACGTCAGGTGCGGCAGATCGACCAGCGAGGCCATCTCGAAGCGCACGACGTCTTCGGTGACGTGGCCGATCGGGCCGTAGGGTTCGGATGAAAAGGCGTGCGGGCGCCCGCTGTGCACCTTGCGCACGAAATGTCCGGCGTGGATCTCGTCGCCGAACAGGACCATGACGCCATGTTGCCCGGCCTGCGAATGGCTGGCGACGCGGATCGCGTTGGCAAGGTTGGCCGGACCGTCCGCGCCGATGCTGTCGGCACTGCGCATTGCGCCCGTGACAACCACCGGAATGCCCCCGCGGCGCATCAGGCCAAGGGCGAAGGCCGTTTCCTCCAGCGTGTCGGTGCCGTGGGTGACGACGACGCCGGCGACACCCTCGGCTTCCGCCCCGGCGATCGCGCGGCACAAGTCGGCGACATCGGCCAGCGTCACGCTCGCGCTGGGCTTGAGCGTCAGGTCCTGCCGCTCGACGACGACGCCGGATGGCAACGGCGTGCTGCCGGCCAGTTCCTCGGCGCCGTCTTGCGGCGTCGATCCGCGTCCTTCCTCGCTCCGCATGGCGATCGTGCCGCCCATGGCGATCAGGCGGATGCGGACGGGCTTATCGGTCATGGAGCGGGCACTTTGCGGAATCAGGATCGGGATGCGGGCGCAGGGTCTGGAGACATGCCCCGTACCCAGGCATGCCATCTAGGCCGCTTTGTCCCGATTTCCATCCGAAACTCGCCGCTCTGCCGTCTTCATACGACGGCAGGATCGTCGAACGGCCTGACCTCCCCCTCTGGACAGGCCGCTCCGCTCAGAACTCGAACGTCACTTCCGCGCCGTATGTGGTCGGCGCGTTGATCGTCCCGAACGTCCAGAGCGCCCCGGTCGGGACCGGCATCGTGGAGCCCGGCTCCACCCCGAACGTCGTGCCCACGTCCAGAACGTGCTGGAAGTAGTCGGTGCCGGTCAGGTTGCGTCCGAAGACGGAAACCTTGAAGTTCTCCGCCTTGTACGAGACCGAGCCGTTCAGCAGACCGTAGCTGTCGATGAGGCCGGGGTTCCGGCCGCCGGGCAGGTTGGTGTGGGTATTGAGCGTGTTGGCGACGATGTAATAGTCATCCTTCCACGAATAGTCGGCGGCAAAGATCAGCGAGTTGCCGTTGTCGAGCATGTATTCGTAGTTAACGTCGGCCTGGACGGTCCAGTCGGGCGTGCGGCGCAGTTCGAAGTCCGACTTGTCGATCGGCGCGAGCTGGCCGGCGTTCGGGCCGGACAGCAGCGGGGCCTGATCGAACCACTCGTCGTACTTGGCGTCGAGATGGCCGATCGCGAGACCGAAGGTCAGACCCTCGACCGGCATGAGCCGCGATTCCAGCTCGAAGCCGCGCAAGGTGGCGCGCCCGGCGTTCTGCACGATGGTAACGGTCGCCCCGCGCGGATCGGGGAAGACCACGTCCTCCTGCTTGTCCTTGTACTTGGTGTTGAAGAACGAGCCGTTGACGATCAGGCGATTGTCCAGCCACTCGCTTTTGAAGCCGACTTCCCAGTTCTCGACCGCTTCGGGATCGTAGGGCCCGAGTGTCAGCACATCGTTGCCGCGCCCGTTGAAACCGCCCGAACGGAAGCCTTCCGAGTAGGAGGCGTAGACCAGCTGGTCGCCGAAATCGTAGCTCACCCCGATCTTGGGCGTGAACTTCTTCCAGGTTTCGCGCCCGGTCGCCGTTCCGCCGCCGGGGATGGCATTGCTGAAGCTGGGGTCGTTGCGCCGCTCTTCGCTGCAATCGCCGTAGGATACGAGATAGGTGCGGTTGTCCCGCGGGCCCTGTCCCAGGCCGCCGCAGGCCGTCTTCTTGTCGACGAGGTAACGTCCGCCCAGCGTCACGACGAGATCGCTGACCACTTCCCAGTCGACCTGGGCAAACGCGGCGTAGCTCTTCGCGCTTTGCTGGTAATCGGTGCCACCGACCTCTCCGCCGAAGAAGAACGTCTGCTGGTTGATGTTGTAATTGCTGTCGAAATAATAGACGCCGGCGACGACCTTTGCCGGACCGAGATCGCCCTGGTAGCGCAATTCGGCCGACATCTGGTCGATATCCTGCGGCCTGATCGTGTCGAACAGGCGTGCCTCCACCCCGTCGAATTCCTGGATCGCGTTCTCCCTGGTGTCGCGATAGTTGAACACCGCGTGGAATTCGTGCCCGTCGGCGAATTCGTAGCGGCCGTTGGCCGTGATCGAATGGGTGTCCAGTTTCGCCTTCTGGTCGAGCGCGGTGGTCGGGCGGCGATGATAGGAAGCGTCGCTGGCCGGTGCGCCAAGCCCGCCCAGGCCACCGAACAGTTCGTTGGCTTCCGTCAGCGAGGTGACCGGGCGGGTCGGGGTCCGGTCGCGGATGTAGTCGTAGACGAGGGTCAGTTCACCGCGATTGCCGAGTCCGAACTCGACCATCGGGCTGACCATGATGAGGTCGTTGTTGCCCTCGCGCTTGTCGCGCGTGATGTTGTGGAAATAGCCGCCACCGTCCAGCCGGACCGCCGCGACCTTGGCCTTGATCGCGCCATCGGCAAAGGCGGGCAGGTTGAGGACCCCCTTGATGTCGAACTGGTCGAACCGGCCGTAGGTGACGGACAGCTTGCCGCCAAGTTCGCCGGTGGGCCGGTTGCGGCGGACATGGATCAGGCCGCCGATGGTGTTGCGGCCGAACAGGGTGCCCTGCGGCCCGCGCAGCACTTCGATCGTCTCGGCATCGAAGATGTTCAGCAGGGCGCCGGTGGTCGACGCGAGATAGACGCCGTCGAGGAAAACGCCGACGGGCGGATCGAAGCTCTTTTCCACGTCGTTGAGCTGGATGCCGCGGATCGCGATCGCGGCGGTGCCGTTGCCGAGGATCGGATCGACGATCAGGTTCGGGGCGATGCTGCCGAGATCGAGGAGGTCGCGGCTGAACTTCTGCTCGATCAGTTCCTCGTTGAGCGCGGTGACTGGCACGGCGACGTCCTGGACGTTTTCCGCGCGGCGGTTGGCGGTGACGATGATCTGCCCGAAGCCGCTTTCCGATTGCGAGGCTTCCTGCCCCGCCGCGTCCTGCGCGAAGCCAGGCGCCGCCATGGCCAGCAGCGCGATTGCGCTAACCGAGGTCGTACAACGAGCCAAGGCACGAAACTGCATGACAATCCTCCCCATTGACGCTTTTCTGGGATGAAGACTATATCGATCTCGATATATGTCAATGATGCTCGTCATGGTGGCTTGATGCCGCCAGGATCGACAGGGCAGGACAGGCGAGAGGCGGGCGATGCGGCGATTTCACCTCGGGCAGATCGTGATCGGCGCGCTGGCCTTGCTGACCAGCGGATGCGCCGGTCGCGAACCTGGCGTCGGCGGCGCATCGCTGTCCTCGACCGACGATTTTGCCACGTCCGCCGGGTTGATCGCCGATCGTGACAGCCTGCCTGGCGCAAAACTCTACGCCGAAAATTGTGCGGCCTGCCACGACGGCGGAGTCGCCAAGGCACCGCACTTCCAGTGGCTGGAGATGATGTCGCCCGCCTCGATCGTGGCGGCGCTGACCGCTGGGGTGATGGCCGAGCAGGGCGCCATGCTGTCTGCCGACGAAAAGCTGCGCGTCGCCGAATACATCACCAGGGTCGACCTGTCCGCCGGCCTGCCGCCGGTTGCCTACGCGGCACGGTGCAGCGGCAGCGCCGCCGCCTTCGATCGCACCAGGCCGGTGGTGAAGGCAGGCTGGGGGCATGACATCCGTCGCTTCGTTCCGGCATCGCCTGGCGGCCTGACCGCTGCGGACATCGATGGTCTGCAGCTCAAGTGGGCCTACGCCTTCCCCAATGCCACGAAGGCCCGTTCGCAGCCCGCGATCGGCTTCGGCGCCGCCTTCGTCGGCAGCGACGACGGAACGGTCTATGCCTTCGATCTCGAAACCGGCTGCGGGCGCTGGACCTTCAAGGCTTCGGCCGAAGTTCGCACCGGGATCGTGCTGGTCGACGGCCAGCGGCCCATGGCCTACTTCGGCGACCTGACCAGCAAGCTTTATGCCGTCGATGCGCTGACCGGCGAACTCGTCTGGTCGCGCCGCATGGACGACCATCCCAGCGCGACACTGACCGCCACGCCTGCCTATCACGAGGGCATGCTCTACGTGCCGGTCTCCTCGCTCGAGGTCGTGCCTGCCGCGGATCCGGACTACGAATGCTGCACGTTCCGCGGCCATCTCGACGCGATCGACGCCGCCACCGGCGAACGGCAATGGCAGTTCTGGGCCATACCGGAAGAGCCGCGCCGGACCGAGATCGACGGCCGCGTCAGCATCGCGCCGTCCGGAGCGCCGATGTGGGCCAGCCCGATGATCGATGCCAGGCGGGGCGTGCTCTATGCCGGAACGGGCGAGAACTATTCGACCCCCGCGGACGCCAACAGCGATTCGATCTTCGCCATCGAACTCAAGACCGGGGGGCGGGTGTGGCACCGCCAGACGATCCAGGGCGATGCGTGGAACGTCGCCTGCATGATGGCCGACAATCCCAACTGCCCGCCCGAAAGGGGGCCGGACTTCGATCACTCGTCCTCGGCGCTGCTGGTCGATGTCGGCGGCGGCAAGGAGGTGCTCGCCGTCGGGCACAAGAACGGGGTCGTCTATGGCCTTGACCCGGATGCCGGCGGCCGCGTGCTGTGGGAAACGAAGATCGGGCGCGGCAGCATCCAGGGCGGGGTGCATTTTGGCATGGCCGCCGAGGGCACGACCATCTACGTGCCGATCAACGACATGAACAACACCCGCAACGGCAGCGTGCTGGATCCGACGCTGGCGCGGCCCGGGATGCACGCGGTGGACGCGCGCACCGGCAAGAAGCTGTGGAGCCAGGTCCAGACCAACGTCTGCGGCAAGGATCGACCCTTCTGCGATCCCGGCGTCTCGGCGGCGGTGACAGCCGTGCCCGGCGCCGTCATCGCCGGCCACATGGACGGCTGGATCCGCGCCTATGCGCGCGACACCGGCACGCGACTGTGGGAGTTCGACACCGCCCGCAAGTTCGCGACGACGAACGCGATGCCGGGGCACGGTGGCAGCATGTCGGGGCCGGGCGCGGCGGTCGGTGACGGCTTCCTGGTGATCAATTCGGGCTACGGCCTGTATCAGCACGAGGCGGGGAACCTGTTGCTGGTCTTCGCCAGGAAGCCCTAGCCGTTCGCGAAATGCTGCCTGCGAACCGGCCGCGGCGCGTAAAATGCGGGGTGACCGCCGGGCATTATATCGATATCGATAGGTATTGGCATCGTCCGCGACATCCCATAGGGTCGCCGGCAGGGACGAGGCTGCATTCGGGAAGGCGACGCAATGGCTACCATCTCGCTGGAGGTAAACGGCAAGGCGAGGACGCTCGACCTGCCGGACAACACCCTGCTGATCCACGCCCTTCGCGATCACCTGCGGCTGACCGGCGCGCACATGGGTTGCGACACCAGCCAGTGCGGCGCCTGCACCGTCCATGTCGACGGGATGGCGATGAAAAGCTGCGCGATGCTGGCCGTGCAGGCCGACGGTCGCCGGGTCACCACCGTGGAGGGGCTGGCAAGCGACGATGCGCCGCTTCATCCGATGCAGCAGGCCTTTCATGACAATCACGGGCTGCAATGCGGTTTCTGCACCCCCGGCATGGTGATGATCGGCCTCGACATCGCCCGCCGTCACGCGCGGCCCGATCCGTCCACCGTGCGCGCGGAGCTGGAGGGCAATCTGTGCCGCTGCACCGGCTACCAGAACATCGTCGCGGCCATCGTCGACGGGGCGGGCAGGATGGAGACCCGGCCATGAACCTGACCGCATCGCGCGTGAAGTTCGGCCAGTCGGTCAAGCGGCAGGAGGATGGCCGTTTCCTGCGCGGCAAGGGCAGGTATGTCGACGACATGATCCTGCCGGGCCAGCTTTACGCCGCCTTCGTGCGATCGCCGATGGCCCATGCCCGGATCACCGGCATCGACGCCGATCATGCTGCCTCGATGCCGGGGGTCGAACGCGTCCTCACCGCGCGGGATCTAGTCGCGGCCGGGCTGCCTCCGCTCCCCTGCGGCTGGGCGATCACCTCGCGCGACGGCACGCCGATGAAGGTCGGCGTCCGGCATGCGCTCGCGCTCGACAAGGTCCGCTATGTCGGAGAGCCGGTCGCGCTGGTCGTGGCGCGAACCCAGGCGCAGGCGAAGGACGCGGCCGAGGCGGTGATCGTCGACTACGACGACCTGCCGGCGATGGTCGACGTGCTCGACGCGATGGCGGAAGGTGCGGGGCTGATCCATGACGAGATCGACGCCAACTGCGCCTTCGACTGGGAGATCGGCGACGCCGCGGCGACCGAGGCCGCCTTTGCCGGGGCGGCGCACCGCATAGCGTTGACCCTGCGCAACAACCGGCTGGTGCCCAACGCGATCGAGCCGCGCGCCATCAACGCCGGCTGGGACGGTTCGAGCGAGGAGCTGACCGTCTACATGACGCATCAGAACCCCATCGGCATGCGGATGTTCTATGCCGCCGCCTTCGGGCTGGCGGCGGAGCACAAGCTGCGGATGGTATCGCCCGATGTCGGCGGCGGGTTCGGATCGAAGGCGCACAACTATCCCGAAGAGGTGGCCGTGACCTTTGCCGCCAAGCTGGTCGATGGCCCGGTGAAGTGGACCGCCGACCGCAGCGAGGCGTTCCTGACCGACGCGCATGGCCGCGATCACCTGACCGACGTGGAGCTCGCGCTGGACGGGCAGGGTCGCTTCCTGGCGCTGCGGGTGGACACGCGGGCCAATGTGGGAGCCTATCTGTCGAGCTCCGGCTCACTGGTGCCGACCTACATGTACGCGACGATGCTGTCGGGCCAATATGCGATCCCTGCCATCCATGCGCGGGTGAGGGCGATCTATTCGAGCACGTGTCCGGTCGACGCCTATCGCGGTGCCGGGCGTCCCGAGGCCGCCTACGTGATCGAGCGGATCGTCGATGTCGCGGCGCGGGAACTGGGGATCAATCCGGCGGAAATCCGGCGGCGCAACTTCATCCGCGAATTTCCGTACCAGACCCCGGTCGTCTACCAGTACGATTCCGGCGATTACGAAAAGAGCCTCGATGCCGCGCTGGAATTGGCCCATTACGCCGGCTTCGCCGGGCGCAGGGCCGAGAGCGAACGTCATGGCAAACTGCGCGGAATCGGTCTTGCCGCTTATGTCGAGGCTTGCGGCATCGGCCCTTCGGCCAAGCTGGCGAAGCTGGGCAGCGGCGCGGGCATGTGGGAATCGGCCGAGGTGCGGGTTCATCCGATCGGCACGGTCGAGGTTCTGACCGGCGCCCATTCGCACGGGCAGGGCCACGCGACGACTTTCGCGCAAGTGGTTTCCGACCGGTTCGGCATACCGATCGAGAACGTCTCGGTGATCCAGGGTGACACCGCGCGGGTCCAGGCGGGGACCGGCACGTACGGTTCGCGCGCATCGGTCGGCATGTCGGCGACGCTGCGGGCCTGCGACCGGATCATCGACAAGGGAAAGAGGATCGCCGCGCACCTGATGGGGGTCGACTACGACGCGGTCGAGTTCGACGACGGGCTGTTCTCGAGCAAGGACAGCAACGTCACCATCGCCTTTGCCGAGATGGCTTATGCCGCCCATGCCGCCGCGAGTTTCCCGACCGACGAGATCGAGCCGGGGCTGGTGGCGACGAGCTTCTTCGATCCGCCGGAATTCACCTATCCCGCCGGTGTCTACGTCTGCGAGGTGGAGATCGACCCCGATACCGGCACCGTCGAAGTCGCCAGCTTCTGCGCCGCGGACGATTTCGGCAACGTCGCCAATCCGATGATCGTGGAGGGCCAGGTTCATGGCGGCGTGACCCAGGGCATCGGCCAGGCGCTTTGGGAAAACGCGCTCTACGACGCGGATACCGGCCAGCTGATGTCGGCGAGCTTCATGGATTACGGCATGCCGCGCGCCCAGGGCGTGCCCGATTACAAGCTGGTCTTCAGCGGCGTTCCTTCGCCGAGCAATCCGCTGGGCATGAAGGGTTGCGGCGAAGCGGGGGCGATCGGCGCTCCGCCGGCGATCATCAACGCCGTCTGCAACGCGCTCGATGTCCGGCATGTGGACATGCCGGCGACCCCGGAAAAGATCTGGCGCCTGTGCCGGCAGGGAAAGGCGGGCTGATGTACGACTTCACCTATCGTCGACCCGCCGACCTGGCGGAAGCGAGGGCAATCCTGGCCGGGGACGAAGGCGCGCAGCCGCTGTCCGGCGGGCAGACCCTGATCCCGGTTCTGCGGGCGCGGCTCGCCATGCCGGCCGTGCTTGTCGATCTCACCGCGCTGGACGAACTGAAGGGCATCGCCGCGGAGGGTGGACGCATCCTCATTCCCGCCGCGACGACGCATGCCGAAGTCGCGGCGAGCGGCACGGTCCGCGAACACTGCCGCGCGCTCGCCGCGCTGGCGGGGGGCATCGGCGATCCGCAGGTGCGCCATCGCGGCACCATCGGCGGCTCGGTCGCCAACAACGATCCCGCCGCCTGCTATCCCAGCGCGTGCCTCGCGCTCGATGCCGAAATCCGGACCGATCGCAGGCGCATCGCTGCGCCCGACTTCTTTTCCGGCATGTTCCAGACCGTGCTTGAGCCGGGGGAAATCGTCACCGCGGTCAGCTTCCCCGCCTGCCGCGGGGCGCATTACGAGAAGTTTCCCAATCCCGCCTCACGCTTCGCCCTGATCGCGGTCTTCGCCGCGCGACTGGCGGGAGAGACGCGGCTGGCCGTCACCGGCGGCGGCACGGGGGTGTTCCGCTGGCACGAAGGCGAGCGGGCGGCGGACGGCAACGGCGACCTGTCGGAGGCTGCCCTTGATGAGGGCCGTTTCACCGGCGATCTTCATGCCAGCGTCGAATACCGCATGCACCTGACCCGCGTCATGGCGCAGCGCGCGCTGGCGAAAATCCACTGACTGGGACGATCGAGAAAGCATGGAAATCAAGGGCTCCTATCTTCTGCCGTGCACGCCGCAGCGCGCGTGGGAAGCGCTCAACGACCCCGAACTGCTCAAGAGCTGCCTGAAGGGCTGCGAACGGCTGGAGAAGACGGCGGACGATCGTTTCGAGGGGACGGTGCAGGCCAGGGTCGGACCGGTCAGCGCCCGGTTCAACGGATCGCTGACCCAGACCGACGTCGAGGCGCCGCATCGTTGCACGATGGTCTTCGAAGGGCAGGGGGGCGTTGCCGGGTTCGCCAAGGGCTCGGCCGACGTCACGCTGGACGAGGCAGAGGGCGGAACGCGGCTGTCCTACGATGCCGATGCAAAGATCGGCGGCAAGCTCGCGCAGATGGGCGCCCGCCTGGTCGAGGGTACGGCGCGATCGATGGCCGAGGATTTCTTCGGCGCGTTTTCGGCGGCGCTCGCTGCGGAACGGGCGGACACGAACGCGGCAGCGTCGCCCGCACCCGAAGCCGCCACCCCGGCGAATGCGCCCGAGGTGGTCCCGGCATCGAGCGCGGCGGAAGCCAAGAGCGGCCCGGGCCGGGCGTGGCTGGTCGGCCTTGCCGTTCTGGCGGTCGTCCTGATTATCCTCTGGCTCGCGTGATCCTCGTCCAGGCGTAATTAGCCGGACGAGGGCTGGAACGACCTGAGCGCATCGTCCGCGCGCATCAGCGCCAGGCGGACGGTGTCGTAATCGTCCTCGCCGATGGCTTCCATGAGCCGGTCTCTTACCTGCCGGCTCAGGTGATTGGCCTTGGTCGCCACCTTGCGCCCCTTGGCCGTCAGGGAGGCGATCACCATCCGCGAATCCTCCTTGCCCTGCTCCCGCTTCACGTAGCCCAGCTTTTCGAGGCGCTTGATCTGATGCGAAATCGTCGATTGCGGCAGGGCCATGACCTCGACGATCCTGCCGGCGGGTATCGGTCCTTCCTCCAGAATCACGACCATCATGCGCGACATCACCAGGTCGACACCCCATTGCTGGAAATAGGGATTGCACGCCCGCATCATCAGCGCGTTGATGCGATGGACGAGAAACGACGGCCGTTCCAACAAGGGGGGGAGCGCGACAGGCTCGGTAATAGGCTCAGTGCTGGGCTCGGTCATCTTGATTCCATCCCTGTGGGGCAACCCTTTGCGGCGAAGTTCGGATAGCGGCCCAATAGGGGCATCAGCCCGGCGGCAACAGCGAAGAATAACGCCGACACCATGAAGCTCGCGGCATAGTTTCCGGTCAGGTCGTGGAGCCAGGCGAACAGGAACGGCGCGGTCGCGCTTCCCGTCGCCAGCGCGGCATAGGCAAGGGCATAAATCTTCGAATAGTGCGCGAGCCCGAAATAGCGCGCGGTCAGGAAGGCGAGCAGGTCGAGCTCGGCACCGGCGGCCAGCCCGAGCAGGGCGCAGGAGAGCAGCAGCAACGCGGGATCGGTCGCGTCGCGAAGCAATAGGCTGGCGATGGCGGGCAGCAGCAGGACCGTGGTTGCCACCGCAGGTGCCCAGACTCGGTCTACGACGAACCCGACCAGCACGCGACCCGGGATCATCGTGATGCCGACCGCCCCCGCGAAGGCCGCGGCGGCCTGGGCGCCGATGCCGCGATCGACCAGCGCCGGAACGAGGTTGGTCATGGTGCCGGATATCGCCAGGTAACCAAGGAGGATCGAGAGCGAGAGGACCCAGAAGCGATAGTCGCGAAGCGCTTCCGATACCGTGGCTCCGACAAGGTCGCCGCGCGCCTCGCTTGCGCCGTGGTCGCGACGACGGGGACGCAGCCACAAGTAGACAAGGGGCAACGACACGACGATCGGCAGGAGCGCGACCCCGCGTATCGCCATGCGCCAGCCGGCCTGTTCGACCAGCCACACGATCAAGCTCGGCAGCAGCAGTGCGACGAGCGCGGTGCCCACCAGCGCCAGGCCGAGCGCGGCACCGCGGGTCTTTTCAAAACTGCCCGAAACCACGCGTGACCAGAGCACCGGGTTGGTGCCCGCGCCCAGGATCGCGGTGAGCGCGAACCCGGCGTAGAAAACGGCCAGGCTGGTGGCGAAGGACGCGATCAGCAGTCCCAGCGACACCCCGACGATGGCTGGCAGCGCGACCGTGCGGCTGCCGAACCGGTCGATCATCCAGCCGGTCACCGGCGCGGTCAGCGCGCCCAGCCCGGAACTGAACAGGATGGCAAGCTGGATGTCGGCCCGCGCCCAGCCAAGCTCGGCCTCGATGGGCCGGGTCAGGGGACCGATCGCATAGAACGGCAGGGCTATCGCGCTGAGGCCGACCCCGACCGCGCAGGCGACAAGCAGCCGCCAGCCATCGCGCAGTTCGCCCATGTCGCCGGCGCCGGTCACGGCCCGACCCCGATCCGCATGCGGGCGCGCCCGGTTCGGTGCCGATCCATCGGGCTAGACCTCGATGGCGAGAGTGCGGCCGTCCCAGGTCCGGGCGGCATCGGCCACGGCGGCGTAGAAATCATGGAGCGACTGGTTGACGCGGTAGATCTCGACCATGTGGCCGAGGCTCGCGACGGTATCGACATAGGCCGCGCCGCGCTGTTCGGCGGTGACGAGTTCCGTCGCGATGTCGCAGCCCCGATCGCGGTAATGACGCACCATCGCGTCGTAGCTTTCCGGGAACAGGGCGAGGTGGTGGACCCCCTCCTGGTCGGGTGCGTACATGTCGCGAAAGGCCGACGGGTTGGCACAATGCTGCATGACCAGTTCGATCTGGACCGGCCCCGCCTGCGCATGGGCGGCGCTGATGTCGAGCGTCACGGGTTGCCCGCGATAGAAGACGGGGGACAGGCCGATGTGCCGCCGCACGAGGAACGGGCCGATGCCCATCAGCGCGGCAAATCGCGGCATGGCCTCGTCGATGTTGGCGACATGGTAGGCCACCTGCACGAAGTGCTGGCGCCCGGGGCTGCTCAGTGGCGGTCGCACGCATCCCTCCAGATATATCGAAATCAATACTTCACCTCGTTGGCGATTGATGTCAATAAAGGCGTGAGGGAGAGCAAAAGAGCATGAAACTGGGTCTGGAGGGGCGCACCGCGGTGGTCATGGCCGCAAGCCAGGGCATCGGGCTCGCCTCGGCCCGGGGCTTTCACGCGGCGGGTGCCAATGTCGCCATCTGCGCGCGCTCGCAAGACGCGCTCGACGAAGCGGCGGCCAGCATGCCCGGCTGCCTCGCGATGACCGCCGACGTGACGGACGAAGGCGGGATCACTGCCTTCATCGACGCCGCGCAGCGCCGTTTCGGCGCGGTCGATGTGCTGGTCAACAACGCGGGCGGGCCGCCGCCCGGATCGTTTTCCGAACTTGACGACGCGCAATGGATGCAGGCGTTCGAGCTCACCCTGATGTCCGCAATTCGCGCCGCCCGCGCGGTTTTGCCGGGCATGAAGGCGCGATCGTGGGGCCGGATCGTCAATATCTCCAGCTTCGGCGTGAAGCAGCCGGTGCCCAACCTGACCCTGTCCAACAGCGTCCGGATGGCGGTGCTGGGCTGGGCAAAGACTCTGGCCAACCAGGTCGGCCCGGACGGCATCACCGTCAACACCGTCTGCCCGGGATGGACACGCACCGCGCGGGTGGAGAAGCTGCTGGCGCAGCAGTCGCGCGAAAGCGGCAGGACCCCTGCCGAGATCGAGGCGGCGCTGGTCAAGGACATACCGCTGCGCCGAACCGGCGTGGCCGAGGAGGTGGCCAACCTCGTCGTCTTTCTGGGCTCGGAGGCCGCCGCCTACATGACCGGAACCGCCATAGCCGTCGACGGCGGCGTATCGCAGGGCTACGCATGAGCATCACCGACGCCAGGGTCATCGACATCCACGCCCATGCGGTGCTGGAGGAGACGTTCGGCACCGCGGGGGAATACGGACCGGCGCTGACCGAAGAGGACGGCGTGCCGGTCTTCCGCATCGGCAGCTACAAGCTGCGCGGCGTCCGCTATCGCGGCAGCGCGTTCATGGATCCCGAGGTGCGCATCGCGGCGATGGATCGCGCTGGGATCGACTGGCAGCTGCTGTCGCCCAACCCGCTCACTTATTTCCACTTCATCCCGGCGGCCGAGGCGATCGCATTCTGCCGCAGGCACAACGACATCATGGCGGCGCTGGTGCGAACCCGGCCCGACCGTTTCGGCGGGGCGGCGGCACTGCCGATGCAGGACGTGACCGCGGCGATCGCCGAACTGCGCCGGGCCGTCACCGAGCTGGGCCTGGTGGCCGCCTACATCGGCACCGACATGCCGCACGGGCTCGACGATCCGTGCATGGACCCGTTCTACGAGGCGGTCTGCGCGCTGGACGTGCCGCTTTTCATTCATCCCGCACCTGCCGGTATCGACGGGCCGGCGGCGAGCCCGGCGCTCGCGAAATACGAGCTCGACATCATGCTCGGCTTCACGATGCAGGAGTCGATCGCGGTCGCCACCCTGCTGTTCGGCGGCGTGCTGCATCGCCATCCCGCGCTCGACATCTGCATCAGCCATGGCGGCGGGGCGGTGGCGCTTGTCTGGGGCCGGCTGGAGCAGGCGGCGAAGAAGCGGGCCTGGGCGCCGGACCATCTGCGGCGGGACGGGGCCTTTGCCGAACAGCTGCGCCGGATATGGTACGACATCCACATGCACGACGACCGGGCGGTCGATCTTCTCGTGGAGCGGGTCGGTACGTCGCGGCTCGTCTACGGCACGAACTTCGCCGGCTGGGACGCGCCCGAGACGTTCCACATGCCGACGACGGACCTGCCGCTTGCCGACAACGCGAGGAGGTTGCTGAGAGCATGACCGAAGACGAAGGCCGCACCGGCAATCCGATCCTGTCGAGCCGCAACCGCCTGAAGCTCGGGGTGTTCGGCCTGAACGTGTCGAACGGCTGTTCGATGATCGACGATCCGGCCACGCTGGAGATCACTTGGGAAGAGAGCAAGCGCATCGCCCAGACCGTCGACCGGCTTGGCATCGAGGCGATCATCCCGGTGGCGCGGTGGAAGGGGATGGGCGGCAAGGTCAATTTCAACCACCGCAATTTCGAGACGTTCACCTGGGCGGCGGGGCTTGCGGCCGTCACCGACTATTCGGCGATCTTCGCCACGTTCCACGTACCCACCGTTCATCCCGTGCGGGCGGCCAAGGAAGTCGCGACGATCGATCACATCTCCGGCGGGCGCTTCGGGCTCAACATCGTCGCCGGCTGGAACTACAAGGAAATCGCCATGTTCGGGCTGGAGCAGCGCGAACACGACGATCGCTACGACTACTCCGACGACTGGATCGAGATGTGCAAGGCGCTGTGGACGCGGGAAGAGCCGTTCGACTACGACGGGCCCTATCTCCAGTCGCCGCAGCTCTATTCGCAGCCCAAGCCGGTGCAGAGGCCGTGGCCCGCCCTGATGAGCGCGGGGAACAGCGCGCGGGGGCAGGAATTCGCCGCGCGGCATACGGACGTCAATTTCGTCGTTGCGCAGGACATCGCCCAGGCCGGCAAGATCGCCGCGGCCGGTCGCACGCTCGCGCGGGAGAAGTTCGGTCGCAGGATGCAGGTGTTCGGGCAGGCCTATGTCGTCTGCCGGGAAACCGAGCGCGAGGCGCGGGACTTCATCCGCGAGGCGGTGGAGAAGCGTGGCGACTGGGAAGGCGTGCGCAACCTGCTCGACGTGCTGATTCCCAATTCGAAGAGCGCGCTTGGCGAGGGGTGGGAGGCGATGGCCGCGAACCTCATCGCTGGCTACGGCGCGATCCCGCTGGTCGGCACGAAGGAGCAGGTGGTCGAGGGCATGTTGCGGTTCGCCGATGCGGGCCTCGACGGGATCACCCTCAGCTGGATCGATTACGATGCCGGGCTGGCTCAGTTCGGCGAGGAGATCCTGCCGCTGATGCGGCAGGCCGGATTGCGGGAGTAGCGGGATGCGCGCGATCGAGGGAATGTCGGTGCTGGTGACGGGGGCAAGCTCCGGCATCGGCGCGGAAACGGTTCGCCACCTTGCCTCGCAAGGCGCCAGGGTCACCGCTTCGGCGCGCAGGCAGGACCGGCTCGACGACCTTGCCCGCGAAGTCGGCCCGAACTGTAGGGTCATCGCCGGCGACGTGACGGTGCAGGCCGATCGCATCGCCATGGTGGACGCGGCGCTGGACCATGGCGGCGGGATCGATGCGCTCGTCAACAATGCCGGGGCGATGTTTCGCCAGCCGGTCGCGGGCTATACCGAGGATCACCTGCGGCAGGCCTTCGAAACCAACGTCATTTCCGGCATGATGCTGTCGAGCATCGCGCTCGACCACCTTGCCCGGGGCGAGGGTGCGATCATCTTCATCGGCTCGACCCACACGCGCCGCGCCTTTGCCGGGGCCAGCCCTTATGCGACCACCAAGGCCGCCGTCGAGGGGCTGACGCGGGTGATGGCGGCAGAGCTTGGCCCCCGCAAGGTCAGGGTCAACTGCGTCCTGCCGGGGGCGGTCATTACCGAGCTCAACACCAGTGCGGGGGTGATGAGGCCCGAGGACATCGAGGAGCGCTACGCGGCCATCGCGCAGGAACATGTCCTCGGCCGCATCGGCACCGCCCGCGAAATCGCCGAAGCCATCGAATATCTCGTCCGGGCGGAATGGGTCACCGGCGTCGCGCTGGAGGTCGATGGCGGGATCGGCCTGGGCGTGTCCGCCGGTGTGGCCGGCAAGGGGAAATGATCAGGTTCCGCGCGTGATGCCGAGCCCCATGCCGCCATCCACCGTGAGCACCGCCCCGGTCGCGAAGTCGCTTTCCATGAAATAGGCCACCGCGTGGGCGATGTCCTCGCCCTGTCCCAGGCGGTCGATCGTCTGGATCGAATTGAGCGTTTCGTAACGGGCCCTGGCCTCCGCCTCCGATAGCAGGCCTGCCCGCACGTTGATCTCGGTAAGGACACTGCCGGGCACGACGCAGTTCACCCGGATGCCCCGGTCGCCCAGTTCCGCAGCATAGACCTTGCTCAGCGTTTCAACCGCGGCCTTGGTCGCGGCGTAGGGCGATGCGCCCGGAAACGCGCGCTGCGCATGGACCGATCCGACGAACACGACCAGGCCGCGGGTCCGCGAAAGCGCCGGAACGGCAAGGCCGGTCAGCATCATGCCGGCCACCACGTTCACATGGAAAATGTCGAGCACCGCCTGTTCGTCGAGCGTTTCGACAGGGCCCCTCAGCATGTTGCCGGCGTTGTTGAACAGGCAGTCGAGCCGTCCGTCCGCATGGTCCAGTGCCGCGGCGATCATCGCCTCGCGGTCGCTTGCACGGGTGACGTCCCCGGCGATCGCGTTGCACCCGATTTCGGACGCCTTGGCCGCGATGCGGTCGGCCCTGCGCCCCGTGATCGTCACGCGTGCGCCGCGCTCGGTCAGGTAGCGCGCCGTCGCCTCGCCGATGCCCGATCCGCCGCCGGTGATCAGCACGCCCTGGTTCTCTATGACCCGCATGGCCGTCCTCCCTAAGTAACCGTCCGGCCGCCATCGGCGGTGATGCACTCGCCGGTGACGAAGCCGGACGCATCGGACAGAAGCCAAACGATGGCCTGCGCGATCTCTTCGGGCCGTGCCGTCCGGCCCAGCGGAATGGCCGCCACCGTCGCGGCCTCGCCGCCGGGACGCGTCCGCATCTGTTCGTCGAACATCCCGGTTCGCGTCGTTCCGGGCAGAACCGCGTTCACGCGCACGTTGTCGGCCGCGCCGTCAAGCGCGGCGGATCGGGTCAGTCCGATGACCGCGTGCTTGCTGGCGGTATAGGCGGCAAGACCCTTGAAGCCGCGTTTTCCCGCGATCGAGGCGACATTGACGATGGAGCCGCCCTGACCGCGCATCGCTGTCATCTCGAGTTGGAGACAGCGGAACGTGGCGCGCAGGTTGATCGCCATGAGCCGGTCGAAAAGCTCGCCGTCTATTGCGTTGATGGGCAGGGCGGCCTGGGTCATGGCCGCGTTGTTGACCGCGCCGTGGAGCGTCACCCCGCCATCGCGAAGCCGATCGAACATGTTTTTCAGGGCAGGATCGTCGGTAAGGTCGAGACAGACGAAGGTCCCACCCGTCTCGTGCGCCAGCGCCTCGCCTTCCTCGCGCCTCCTGCCGGTGCCGATGACTTCGGCGCCGAGGCCCGCCGCGAGCCTGAATGTCGCCGCGCCGATTCCGCTCGTGCAGCCGTTGACCAGGATGGTCTTGCCGGTGAGCGTGCTCATCGCGCCAGCCACGCGAGCTGGCCCGCGATCAGTTCACGGTGGCCCGTCGCACCGATGGAGCGCGCATCGTGCCCGAGCGCATCGACCGCGACTCTCCCGTTGCCGTAGTTCCGCACCCAGGCGACCGGCTGCGGACCTTCTGCCATCGTGCACGTGGCGAGAACCTCGCAATCGCCGGACGGATCGAGGTTGTGATAAGCCTCGTCCCACAGTTCGAAACGGTCTGGCCCGTGCGAGATGGCCGCGCCCGCGACCGTGAGCGCGATCTCGATCGGACCCATCGGCGGGTGATGCGAGCGGTTCCATTCCCAGCCGCCGCCCATTACCTCGCGCCAGCGCGGCTGGCGGTCGAAACAGATCGTCGAAACGTGCAGGACGAAAAACCGCCCGCCGCCCCGGACATAATCGGCGAGGGCATCCATGTGCGCGTCGGGCAGTTCATAGGCATATTGCGCCCTGTCCGCTGCGTACTTCTCGTGCTGCGTCATCGACCAGCGCAGGGCGTTGACAGCCAGCAGCGCCGGCTTTTCCCGCAGGGAGGCGATGGCCGCGTCGATATCCTCCTCGACGCGGACGGCATAGCCGGCCTCGCCGATGATCCGCGCCAGTGCGGCCGAGCTTTCGGCAAACGGATGCGAGTAACCGCCGCTCAGGATGACAGCGGACGGATCCACTATTCGCGCGGCAGGTTCTTGAGCACGGCGTGGGTGACACCGCCGTCGACGACGAGGTCATGCCCGTTGATGTAGGCGCCCTGCGGCGAGTCGAGAAACAGCACCGCCTGCGCGATGTCTTCCGGCGTGCCGAGCCTGCCCAGCGGGACGCCCGCAGTGCGCAAGGCGCGTATCTTGGGGTCGGCGTAGATCGGGGTCGACATGCCGCCATCGATGAAGCCGGGGGCGATCGAATTGAACCGCAGGCCCGCCTCGCCGTATTCAAGCGCGAACTGGCGCATCAGCTGCTTCACCCCGGCCTTGCTGGCCGGATAGGCGCCGGACCCCGGCCCGGGGCCGTAGGCGTTGATCGAGGTGAGCGAAATCACGTGACCGTTGCCGCGCGGCGCCATCCGGCGAACCGCCGACCGGGTTGCCCAGAACACGCCGAACAAATTGACCTCAAGCGCGGCGCGAATGTCCTCGTCGCTCTGGTCGGCAAGTTGCCCGAAGCGCACGATCCCGGCGTTGTTGACGAGGAGGTCGACCGCTCCGCCGAACCGGTCGAAGGCGTTTTCGACGGCCTTCGGGTCGCACACGTCGCAACTCAGCGGCACGGCACCGTCGATGGCCGCGCAGCGTGCTTCGACCGCGGCTTCGTCGCGATCGAGGATGCCTACCTTGTAGCCGTTCGCGGCCATAAGCGCGGCGATCGCGGCGCCGATGCCATTGGCGCTGCCGGTGATGATGGCGCTGCGGCTCATGAACGCTCCTTGACGAAGGCGACGGGGTAGCGGCCCCAGTTGGGGCGGACGGTTTTCGGATCGGGCGTGGGCGGATCCTCGGCGATCCTGCGGGCGCCGGCCGCCAGCAGGCGGGTGACGACGGACGGGACAATGCCGAACTGCACCTTTTCCGGCGGCGTGCCGGGTTCGGCAAGGACACCGCCGTCCAGTTCCCGCCCGAGGCAATGATGGGTTCCGAAGCCGAAGCTGAGGCCCGTCTTCATCTTGCCCTTGGGCGCGATGCGATCGGGATCGAACCTTTCGGGATCGGGGCCGAAGACCTCCGGGTCGCGATTGGCCTTGAAGAAGTCGAGGTAGACCATGTCGTGCTCGGCAAGGCTCCCCGCTCCGTCGACGTGCATCGGGCACGTCGCCTCGCGCCAGGCCTCGGGGCTCGCCGGGTGCAGGCGCAGGCTCTCGTGCACGCAATGCTGGACGAAGACCGGATCGCGTAGCCGCTGCCAGCGAAGATCGTCCTCACCCGCCCAGTTCAGGATCTCGTCCAGCGCATGGACGACCGAGTTGGCCGTCGAGTGCGACCCGGCCTGCATGTAGAAGCCGACTTCGCGCACGCGCTGGGCATGGTCGAACTGCAATTCGTCCTGCGCGCGCAGGATCACCGTCAGGATGTCGCGGGGAAGCTGGTCCTCGCCGATCTCGCCCGCCTCGAACCGGGCAAGCAGGTCTGCCCGCCGCGCGATCGAGGGAGAGAGGAACGCCTCGTCGAACTCGGCCATCGCGTCGCGGACCTCGGCCTCCAGCTCGAGCCTGTCGCGCGTGGAGTGGACCATCGTCGCCGCTTCCGAGAACTTCTTGGTGAGCCGGATGAGCTGCTCGGTCTCCTCGCCCGTTTTCGAGGGGCGGTCGACGCCGGCAAAGTCCGCCGTGAGATTGACCGTCAGCCGATAGCCGAGATCGATCAGGTCGCCCCCGCCGGCCGCGATGAACGGCGCGATGGTCTGCTCCAGCGTGGTGGGGAAGACCTCGGTCTCGTAATACCGGAAGAAGTTCCTGCGGAAGACGCGGGATTCGATTTCGCGGCGTTTCAGATGCGGCTTGCCGTGCAGTGTCAGCAGGGTGCCTCGGGTGATGACATCGCCCGCGTCGTACATCGCCTGGCGCAGATCGGGATTGCGCAGCGCCGCCTCGCACTCGCGATAGCGTTCGATACGGTTCGCCGGCATCAGATCAGCGCCTCTTCCGGCCTGAAGATCACCGGGTATTCCGACCAGGTGATCCGGGTGATCGTCTCGTCCTTCCTGGGCGGCTTGTCGGGGTCGCGCTGCACGCCGAACTTGAGCAGCGCCTCGACGATGAGCGGCACCGTGCCGTACTGGTGATCGGCGGCCTTGCTGTTCGGGCGCGGCTCCACGCCGATGGCCAGGTTTCGCCCGATGCAGGCGTGCATACCATAGCCCATCGAAAGCCCATAGGGCGTCTTGCCGCCGCCAACGCTTCGGTGGGGATTGTAGCGGTCGGGATCTTCGCCGAAATAGGCGCGGTCGCGATTGGCTTGGCGCAAGTCGACGGCGACCTCTTCGCCTGCCGCGACCTCGGTTCCTTCGGCAAGGGTCAGCGGGCAGATCGCGCGGCGCTTGGCGACCGGGCTGGACGGATGCAGCCGCAGGCTTTCGAAGACGCAGCGCTGGATGAAGAAGGGATCGTCCTTCAGCAGGGCGATGTCTTCGGGGTGTGCGTCCAGCCACTCGAACAGTTCGTGCACCGCGTGGGATAGCGAATGGATGGTCGTGTGCGCGCCCGCGAGCATGTAGAAGATGCCTTCCTGCAGGAACTGCGCGTCGGTCAGGCGCAACTTGTCCTGCCCCAGCACGAGCGCCATGAGCACGTCGTCGGGCAGGTCCCGCTTGTCCATGCGTCCCGCCTCGACCTCGGCCAGAAGGCCCTCGCGGCGGCGGCGCGAGGGTCCGAGGAACTGCGCGTCGAATTGCGCCATGGCCTCGCGGATGCGGGCCTTCTTCGGCTCGACATCGTCCTCCAGCGACTGGCCGAGCGCCGGGGCCAGGCTGAATTCCTTGAGCAGGCGGAGCAGCTCTCCGGTCTCCTCGGGGCTTCGTTGCGGACGATCGATCCCGGCGAAATCGACCGTCAGGTTCATCATGACGCGGTAGCCGATATCGACGAGATCGCCGTGGCCGGCCTTGAGGAAGGGGCGGATCGTCTCGTCCAGCGTGCGCGGAAGGAAGTTCTTCTCGTAGTGGAGGAACACGTCCTTGCGGAAGATCGTCCCTTCGACCAGTCGGCGCGCGCGATGTTCGGCGCCGTGCAGGTTGACGAGAACGTCGCTCATCATCATCGCCGCCGCATCGTAAAGCGATTGGCGCAGGTCCGGCTGTTTCAGCGCGTGGACGCAGCCTTCGTAGGTTTGGACCGAATGCTCGCCCATCACCGCCAGCCCAGGGTCGCCGCGCGGGTGGCGGGGATCGCCGAATAGTTCGACACACGCCACGAGGGCAGTGCCGTACGCTCGGGCAGGGGCGTATCGATATCGACGGGCCGCCCGCCCTTGAAGACGTGCCGGATCGCGCCAGGCCGCCCGAGCAGGGTGACATCCCGGGTCACGTCGCCATCGACCACGATGACATCGGCAATGCGCCCCTTTTTGAGCGTGCCGAGCCGTCCTTCCTGCTTGATCGCGCGCGCGCCCTCTCGCGTCGCGCAGATCAGCGCCTGCTCGGGCGTCAGGCCCATGTTCTCGACGAAAATCTGCAGTTCGCGCCAATGCCACTCGCCATAAGGGGTGAGCGAGAACCCGCTTTCGGTGCCGCACAGGAAGGGTACGCCCGCATCGTAGGCCCGTTTGAGCTGGATCGAGCTTTCGGCGATCTCTTTGGCGAACAGGTCTTTCAGAAACGCGCTCGAACCGATCTTGTCGCCGTGATCGGCGAGCACCGCCTGCAACGTCAGCGTCGGCACGATCGGCACCTTGCGTTCGATCACCGCGTCGAGCGCCTCTTCATCCATGTAGGTGGCATGAAGGATCATGTCGAAGCCCGCTCGCGCCGCGTCGCGAGTGGAGGACGCGTTGCGGCAATGGCCGGTGATGGGAAGGCCCAGTTCGTGCGCGGTGTCCGCTGCGAGCTTGAGTTCGTCCAGGTTCCAGACCTGGATCTCCCCTTCGGCGCGCTGGCGCGGGATGAGGCCGGTGACGTGAATCTTGATCCAGTCGACGCCGCGCTTGGCCTGTCGCCGGATCTCGGTGACGATCTCGTCCTTCGTGCGGGTGACCTTGAGATAGCCGATCGCGCCTTCGTCCGGCACCAGGATGCCCGCCGTTCCGCCGACGGAGGTGAACAGCGCGTTGCCGCCGCAGGTCATCCGCGGGCCTTCGCAGACGCCGCCTTCGATGGCGTCCCGCAGATCGAGCGAGACGCTGAAGATCGTGTCCGCGTCGAAGAAGCTGGTCACCCCCGCGCGCAGCACCTTGCGGACGTTGTGGGCGGCGACCAGCGCCGATAGCCCTTCGCGCCGGTGGAAGAAAAGCTCGTCGTTGGAATGGGGTTCGTCGAAGCTGATGTGGCAGTGGGCATCGATCAGGCCCGGCATCACGGTGCAGCTGCGGGCATCGATGCGGACGACATCGTTGCGACCGTCGGCCCAGTCGAGCGCGGCCTGTCCCGTCGCGGCGATTTCGCCGTCGAAGGCTATCGGCTGAACGACCGCCGCCGAGCCCGTCGCGTCGAACACCAGCCCGTTTTCGATCAAGGTCGCGCGATCAGACATCCGGTTTTCCAGTCTCCTCCCTGCAAGTTTTATATCGAGATCGATATTTTATGCAAGGGTGTCGGGCGTGGCGCGCTCTCGAAGATTGCGGGCAGCTCATCGACGGCAGAAAGCCGCGCTTCAGCGGCCGTCCAGCCGGTCGGTCGATAGCACGAACCGGCTTCGACAAGGCGGCGCGAGCGTATGGACAACCGGTTCGGCGACATTCCGGAGCATCAGGAAAAAGGGTGAGACCCCGGCGGTGGCGCGAGGCAGGTTGCCGTTGCTCGGTTCCAATAGCGCGCGCCAGAGCGTGATGAAGCAATGTTGCGACATGGTGCCGGCTACAGGATTCGAACCCGTGGCCCCCTGATTACAAATCAGGTGCTCTACCAACTGAGCTAAGCCGGCGCGCCGATTGGCGTGGCTTTGCCTCTGCCTCACGGCGCGCCGAAGGTCCAGCCCTCGGTTGCGGCAATCTGCGCCGAAAGGCCTGCCGGCGACCAGAGCGCGGCGTCGCCTGCTCTCGTGCGCAGCCAGGCCGCGGTGAGCAATGCGTCGGAGGCATGATCGTCGATCGGGCCGCTGCCGCCCAGCGCAGGCGAGCCCAGTGCCGCCAGCGCGGTGTCGAGCGAGGCATGATCGCGGATCTTGCTGCGCCCCGCCGCGCGGGCGGCGGCGATGGCGGATAGCGCGGTGTAGATTTCGACGATCACCGGACCGTCCGAAGGCAGGGGATCGACAGGCCAGACCGGCACACGCCCGTTAAGTCGGTGCAGCACGCGCATCCCGGTCAGGCTCGACTTGCCGACTTGTGCCGCGCCGATCAGGTTGAAATTGGAGTAGGGCTTGCAACCGAGGGTTTCCTGCGCCCGTTCCGTCACCCGGAAACGCCCACGGCGGTGCGCTGCGCCGGGTGCGTGAAAGCGCGCCCCTTCCAGCCCGCCATGACGCCGGAAATAGGGGCTGAAGCTGGGGTGCGCGACGAAGCTCGATGCGGCCAGGTGCAAATCGGGCGCGCAGACATCGTCGACCAGCGCCCAGAGCGCGCGGGCATCGGCAGGGCTTGCGGCAAGGCCGGGAAAGAACGCTCCGCAATCGGCAAACGGCAGCGAGATGCCGAGGTCGAGGCCGACCAGCGCATCGCCGGGCAGGTCGTTGGCAAGAAACGCCAGCACGTCCGCGCGCGACCATCCGCCCTGCCGCGCCAGCAGCCGGGGCGGGCCCTCGGCACTCGCGATGGCAAGGGCGATGCCGCCCAGTCGCTCTCCCGCCGCGCCCGACCAGTCGATGGCGACGAACGTGCCGAAGCGTCGCATCAGCGATCGCGCCGGGTCATCGGCGCTCGCGGCGCTTCTTGTCCCACCACTCCAGCCGCTCGATCACCTGCCGCTCGAACCCGCGCGGGACGGGGTTGTAATAAGTCTGCGGGCTCATCCCCTCGGGCCAGTAGTCGTCGCCCGAAAAGCCGTCCTCGGCGTCGTGGTCGTAGGCATAGCCCTTGCCGTAGCCCAGTTCCTTCATCAGCTTGGTGGGCGCGTTGAGGATGTTCTGCGGCGGGGCAAGGCTGCCGGTCTCCTTTGCGCTTTTCCATGCCGCTTTCTGCGCCTTGTAGGCCGCGTTCGACTTGGGCGCGGTAGCGCAGTAGAGGCAGGCCTGGACGATGGCCAGTTCGCCCTCGGGGCTGCCGAGGAAGTCGTAGGCGTCCTTGGCGGCAAGGCACTGGACCAGCGCCTGCGGGTCGGCCAGCCCGATATCCTCGCTGGCAAACCGGACCAGGCGGCGCAGCACGTAAAGCGGTTCCTCCCCCGCCGTCAGCATCCGCGCAAGGTAATAGAGCGCGGCCTGCGGATCCGACCCGCGCAGCGATTTGTGGAGCGCGCTGATCAGGTTGTAGTGCCCGTCGCGATCCTTGTCATAGACGGCCAGTCGCCGCTGGAGGAACTTGCGCAACGCGTCGGTGTCGAGCGGGACGTCGATCTTCGCGGCGTAGAGCGTCTCGGCCTGGTTGAGCAGGAACCGCCCGTCGCCATCCGCGCTCGCCACCAGCGCAGCGCGGGCGTCGGGATCGAGGGGCAGGGGCCCGACAAGCGCCTCCGCCTTGTCGAGAAGGGCCGAGAGCGCCGCTTCGTCCAGCCGTTCGAGCACCAGCACCTGCGCCCGGCTGAGCAGCGCGGCGTTGAGCGCGAAACTGGGGTTCTCGGTCGTGGCGCCGACCAGCGTGACCGTGCCGCGTTCGACGAAGGGCAGGAAACCGTCCTGCTGCGCGCGGTTGAAGCGGTGGATCTCGTCTACGAAAAGGAGCGTGCGCTGCCCTGCCTTCTGTGCGACTTCGGCTTCGGCAAAGGCCTTTTTCAGGTCCGCGACGCCGGAAAACACCGCGCTCACCGCGGCAAAACGCATGCCGACGCTGTCGGCCAGAAGCCGCGAAATGCTGGTCTTGCCGGTGCCGGGCGGCCCCCACAGGATCATGCTGGTCAACCGCCCAGCCGCCACCATGCGCCCGATCGCGCCATCCGGCCCGGTCAGGTGGCCCTGTCCCACGACGTCGGCCAGCGTCGCCGGGCGGAGCCGGTCGGCCAGTGGCGCATCCTCGCCGGCCATCGGCGGAATGGCGGCGGCGGGCGGGTCGTTTGCGAAGAGGTCGGCCATGATGTTCACCCGCAATCTAGGGCGCGCCGGGCGAATTGCCAGCAGGCATCCGCCGCGCTACGCTCCGCGCCGGACAAGAGGGAAGGGGACCAGCCGATGCCGAACGGCGCACGCGTGCCGACGCCGACGATGTTCTGGATCGTCGCGGTGTTGAGCCTGATCTGGAACGGGTTCGGAGCCTTCGACTATCTGCAGACGCAAACCGGAAACCGCGACTATCTCGCCTCGATGGCGCAGGCGTCGAACGTTACGGTCGACGAACTGATCGCGCACGTGCGCGCCATGCCGTGGTGGGGCCATGCATTCTGGGCGCTGGGCGTCTGGGGATCCGTCGCCGGTTCGCTGCTGCTCCTGGCGCGCAGCCGGTTCGCGCTGCACGCTTTCCTGGTGTCGCTGGTCGGGCTGATCGTGACCAGCATCCTGGGCTTCGTGGATCCGCTGCCCGGCCAGACGGACATGACGATGCCGATCGTCTTTACCATGATCCTTTTCGCGGTGCTGATCGCGCTCGTTCTCTACACGCGAAAGATGATTGCACGGCGGGTGATCGCCTGACCGCGCGGGCTCAGCCGCGTTTCACCAGCCGCGCATAGGCACGCGCGACCGCGCTGTTGATACGGTCCCAGCCGAATTCGGCGGCACGCGCCTCTCCTGCCGCGCCGTGCGCGCGGGCCAGCGCCGGATCGGTAAGATAGGCGGCCAGCGCATCGGCGAAGGCCTCGACGTCGGCGGGCGGGACGAGGCGGCCGGACTTGCCGTCCGCCACCAGGCTCTCGCTGCCCGTCGCCGCCGCGGCGACCACCGGGAGCCCGCAGGCCATTACCTCCAGCGTGACGTTGCCGAACGTCTCGGTCACGGAAGGGTTGAACAGCATGTCCATGCTGGCGACCGCGCGGCCGAGGTCCGCCCCGCTCTGATGCCCGACGAAGACGGCTGCGCCATCGGCCTCGCCGCGCGGCAGGCTGTCCTCGAACCAGCCGCGCGCCGGGCCTTCGCCGATGACCAGCACTTGATGCGCTACGCCGCGGTCGCGCAGAGCCTTCATCGTGGCGGCGAAGATGTCGAGACCCTTTTCCATGACCAGCCGGCCGAGGAAGCCGACGACCATCGCATTGTCGGCGATGCCGAGCGAGCGGCGCCATGCCATGTCGCGCTTATCGGGGTGGAAGATCGTGCGATCGACGCCTCGCGTCCACAGCGAGACATCGTCGTTCATCCCCTGGTCCCGCAAAACGCGAACCATCGATTCGGACGGCGCGACCAGCGCATTGCAGCGCTGGTAGAAGCGGCGAAGGCCAGCCTCGACCACCGGCTCCATGAAGGCCATGCCGTAGTAGCGGGGATAGGTTTCGAACCGGGTATGGACCGAGGCGAGGACAGGCTTGCCGCGCTTGCGCGCCCAGGTGACGGCGCGGTGGCCGACCACGTCGGGGCTGGCGACGTGCACGATATCGGGGTCGAAAGCCTCCAGATCCGCCTTGGCCTCGCCCGCCAGCGCCAGCGGGAAGCGGTATTCGGCGCGGCCGGGAATTGGCACGGACGGAACCGGCACCAGCGTGCCCGTCGCCTCGAATGCGGGGTTTTCAACGACCGGGGAATAGATGCGGACCCTGGCCCCCTGCCGCAGCAGATAACCGACCAGCCGGTTCAACGCCTGGTTCGCACCGTCACGGACGTAATTGTAGTTGCCGCTGAATAGCGCGATACGCATGCCCGCCACCGGCGAGGTGCCGGCGCCTGCGTCGGTGGCCGTATCGGTATGGGCAGCGTCGAGCATGGCAAGCGGCCTTACTCGCGGTGGTCCGGTTTGGCGAGAGGGGGCGGGCAATTTTGGCGTGCCCGCGCCTCTCGTGGTCGGATCGGTCAGCCCAGGATCGAAGTGAGGAACCAGACCCGCTCCTCGGCCTGGTCGGTCCAGTCGTCGATCAACCCGTCGGTCGCGTTGTCGCCGGCCTCGCCGGCCAGTTCCTTCAGCTCCTTCAGCGTCTTGACCAGCGCGGCGTTGTCGTCACGCAGTTTCTCGACCATCTGCAGGGGTTTGAGCGAGGTGCTGTCCTCGTCCGCCACCTTGGTCTTCGCGGCGACCGAGCCGATCGAGGTGAGCGTGTCGGCGGCGTTCTTGCGAACGCGTTCGGCGATGATGTCGACATTGGCGAAGATCTCGGCCGCCTGCTCGTCGAACAGGAGGTGCAGATCGCGGAATTCGCGGCCCGTCACGTGCCAGTGGAAGTTCTTGGTTTTCAGGTAGAGGGCAAGGTGGTCGGCCAGCAGGCCGTTGAGGCCGTCGACCAGCGCCTTTTTCGCGTTGTCGCCCATGTTCCGATATCTCCAGGTCGCAGTTGAAAAGGTGTGCACCTTACTAACACAATCGGGCTTTGTCCGTTTCTTCGATTAATCCGGACACGGCGTTCGGCTCAGTCGATCAGGGGATCGTCGCCAACATCAAACCCTTGCATCGAGCTTGCGGGCGATGGCGGCAAAGCCGGTCACCAGCACCGGGATCAGCACGAGCGACAAGACAACCTTGGCGATCATCTGGCCGGCCAGCAGCACGCCGATAGGAAAGACGCCGTAAAACGCGATGGTCACGAACAGCAGGGTGTCGATGGCCTGCGACAGCGCGCCGGCCAATCCCGCGCGCAACCAGACCGGGCCGCCGAAGCGGGTCTTGATCGCGCTGATGACCGTGATGTTGAGCAGTTGCGAGGTGCCGTAGGCGATCGGCCCGGCGATCCAGATGCGCCATGTCGACGACAGGATCGAATCAATCGCCGCGAGCCGGTCGGGGTCCATTTCCGGAGAGGCGGGCATTGCCTTCACGAAGGCCGCCAAGACGATGGAAAAGAGGATCGGTACAAAACCCCAGAGCACCAGCTTGTTGGCAGTGACCCGGCCGTAGACCTCGGCCACCGCACCGCCCATCGCGACGAGGAACAGGAAGCCGAACATCCCGGCCTCCACCGCCAGCGGGCCGAGCGCGACCTGCTTGTTGCCCAGGACACCTGCAAAGGTGCACATTCCGCCGTAGAAGACCGCGATGGCGAACAGGCCGGGGGCAAAGAGGCCGCGGGGTACGGCGATGAGGGACTGGGGCGTCGTGTCGGTGGCGGAATTGGTCATGCGCAGCAGCGATAGCGGCTTTGCGCCCGCCCGCAAGCGGGCTTTGCCGCCGGCGTCCCCAAGGCCTGCGACGCGGCTTCGATTGACCGCGCTCGCGTGCGCGTCTAGTTGCCGCCGAAACCGCCTCTCACCCCCTTCACTTGCCGAAAGATGCCGCCGCCCGATGGCCCGCGAATCCTATGACATCGTTGCCCTGGGCGATGCCATCGTCGATGTGCTTGCCAAGCGCAGCGACAGGTTTCTCGACGAATGCGGCGTGGTCAAGGGCACGATGCGCCTGCTCGGCGATGCCGAGGCCGACACCCTGGTTGCCGCGATGCACGCCAGCGGGCCGGTCGATGAAGTGCCCGGCGGCTCTGCGGCCAACACGCTGGCAGGGGCCGCGGCGCTGGGCGCGCGCTGTGCCTTCATCGGGCAGACGGGCGCGGACCGGCTGGGCGATCTGTTCGCGGCGCACATGCACGCGCTCGACATTGATTTCGCCACTCCGCCGCTGGCAAACGTGCCGACCGGACGCTGTCTCATCCTCGTCAGCCCCGACGGCGAACGCACGATGCAGACCAACCCCGCGGCCAGCCACCGCCTGACCGCGGAGACGCTCGACGAGGATGCGGTGCGGGCTGCGCGGATGCTTTTTCTTGAAGGTTATCTCTGGGGACCGGATAAGCCGCGCGCCGCGATGCGCCGGGCCATCGAGCTGGCCCATGCCGAAGGCCGCGCCATCGCGTTCACGCTGTCGGATTCGATCGCGCTGCCCGGCCGGCGCGACAGCCTGGCCGCGCTGGTCGCGGACGGCGGCGTCGACGTGCTGTTCGCCAATGAATACGAGGCGTGCCTGATGGCCGCGACGGCCACGGTCGAAGAGGCCATTGCCCGGCTGTCGCCGCAGGTGCCGACCCTCGTGCTGACGCGCGGCGCGCAAGGGGCGATGGCGATCCACGCGGGCGAGCGGATCGAGATCCCGGCCTTGCAGGTCGAGAAGGTCGTCGACACGACCGGTGCGGGCGACCAGTTCGCCGCCGGTTTCATCGCCGCGCAAGTGCGGGGCCTCGACGTGGAGGCGAGCCTGCGGTCCGGCGCGGCGGCGGCGGCAGACATCATCACCCGCATCGGGGCGCGACCGGTCGCGCCGGGTGGGGCGGCGGACGGAGACAACGATTGAGCGGCATCACGAAGCTGGCGGTGTACTGCGGTGCTGCGGCGGGACGCGATCCGGCGCACCTCGACGCGGCGCATGAACTGGGCGCGATCATGGCAGCGCGGGGCATCGATCTCGTCTACGGCGGCGGCAAGCTGGGCCTGATGGGGGCGATCGCGGATGCGGTGCTGGCCGCGGGCGGAAGGGTCTACGGCGTGATCCCCTCGGCCCTCGTCAGCCACGAGGTCGCGCATCTCGGCCTGACCGAACTGCACGAGGTGGCCGACATGCATCAGCGCAAGGCCAAGATGACCCAGCTGGCCGACGGGTTCCTCTGCCTCGCCGGCGGCATCGGCACGTTCGACGAACTGTTCGAGGCGTGGACGTGGAACGCGCTGGGCTATCACGCCAAGCCGTTCTGCCTGCTCAACACCGCCGGTTACTGGGACAAGTTCATGGCCTTTTGCGACCATGTCCGCGACGAGGGCTTCATGAGCGCGGCGCGCCGCGACCAGTTGCTGAGCGCCGATACGATCGAGGATGCGCTGGACCGGCTCGAGGCTGCCGCCGCCGCGGCTCAGGACGGCCCGGTCTGGTAAGTCAGCCGAGCGCTGCCGGGCCGAAGGCGGCGGGCAGCAGGGCCGAGATCGTCGTCACGACCCAGTCGTCGCCATCGGCGCCCGCGCAGATCACCTCGATGTCGCGGCCCGACAGCGCCGCCGCTTCCAGGATTGCCTGGCGACAGCCGCCGCAAGGGGTGATCGGCTCTGCCCCGCCGATGATATCGTCGCGCATCGGCCCGCCCGCCACTGCGATCCGCGCGACTTCCCGCAGCCCGAAGGCATGCTGCGCCGCGCTCAGCGCCGCCTGTTCGGCGCAGAGGCCGAGCCGGTAGCAGGCGTTCTCGACGTTCGCGCCTGAAACGACGGTGCCGTCCGCCGCCTCCACCGCGCAACCGACGTGGAACCGCGAGTAGGGGGCATGTGCCCTTTGCGCGGCTTCGCGGGCGCGTGCGACGAGATCCTGGGTACTGGCCATGATCGTCCCTTACCGTCCCGCCGGTGCCGGGAAAAGTCCGACCTGTCTCCTCCCCGCCGCGAGACGCAAATCCAGCACTTTTGCTAGGGTCCGCAGACACGGTTCCGGCGGCAAAGGATGTGGAGCGGCGGGGCGGAAGGCTTGGACCTCGTCATGACCACGTGCAATATGACCGCGTGCGCCCGGCTGCCGGTTCGGCATGGGTGCATCGAGCGGTCGGCACGCTCAGGAGGGCAGATTACATGAACTTTCCCGCCATCCCGCAACGGGCCCTTGCGATAGGCGCGCGTGTCGAGGCGTTCGTTCGGGAGATTGTGTTTGCCTACGAGCGGGACGGCCGGCGCGATCACCACGGTGCGCCGATGGACGAGCTGATGTTCGAGATGCGGGAGAAGGCGCGGGCCGCGGGCGTGCTGACGCCGCACATCCTGGAGGACGGTTCGCACCTGTCGCAGCTCGAGACGGCTTATGTTCTGATCAAGTCGGGGCTGTCGCCGCTGGGCCCGCTGGCGTGCAACACCAACGCGCCGGACGAGGGCAACATGTACCTCCTGGGCCACGTCGGGTC